>NZ_SSNA01000235.1 GCF_004799445.1 Bradyrhizobium sp. | reverse complement strand
TCCCGCAGGCGGCGCATCAATACACTGGTACGGCGATCAACGAAACGCTCCGTGAGCCGTTCATGCAGCGCATCGGACAATTTATTTTCAACATCGCGTGCGATTCCCTGCCAATGCTCGGGATCCGCCAGCCAGTCCGGCCGGTTGGCGACAAAGGTCCAGGTGCGGATTTGCGCGATCCGGCCCGATAGCGTGTCGATATCGCCGTCGACCCGGTCGGCCTGATCGACCTGGGCAGCGAACCAGGCGTCGGGGATCCGGCCCTTCTGCATCAGGAATCCGAACAAAGTGGTGACCAGCTCGGCATGGGCGGCGGGCGCGATCCGGCGGTAATCCGGAATCTGGCAGGCGTCCCACAGCCGCTCGACCGCGGCCGCGCCATGCGCCATGTCGCGGACATCGGCGTCGCGCGCGGCGTGATCGAGCACGCGCAGATCCTCGGCAATCGGCGCCCGGGTCAGCGCCTCGTGCGACGGCGACAGCGCCAGCGACACCTGCAACGCGCCGAGCGAGGCGAAATCCAGCTTGGAATTGCGCCACTGCAACACCTTCACGCTCTCGAAGCTATGATTCTGCAGCGCATTGACCAGTTCGGGCTCGAACGGCGCGCAGCGGCCCGTTGTCCCAAAAGTGCCGTCGCGGGTGGCGCGGCCGGCGCGTCCGGCGATCTGCGCGAATTCGGAAGGATTCAAGCGGCGGAACTGATAGCCGTCATATTTGCGGTCAGAGGCAAACGCGACGTGATCGACGTCGAGGTTGAGGCCCATGCCGACGGCGTCGGTCGCGACCAGGTAATCGACGTCGCCGTTCTGGAACATCTCGACTTGCGCGTTGCGGGTGCGGGGCGACAGCGAGCCCAGCACCACGGCGGCGCCGCCATGCTGCCGGCGGATCAGTTCGGCGATGGCGTAGACCTCATCGGCCGAGAACGCGACGATCGCAGTGCGCCGCGGCTGGCGGGTGATCTTGCGGTCGCCGGCGAATTCCAGCTGCGACAGTCTCGGCCTTGTAACGATGGAAGCGCCGGGCAGCAGCCGCTCGATGATCGGGCGCATGGTGGCGGCACCGAGCAGCAGGGTTTCGTCGCGGCCGCGGCGGTTGAGGATGCGGTCGGTGAAGACGTGCCCGCGCTCGAGATCGGCCGCGATCTGGATTTCATCGACGGCGAGAAACGACACGTCGAGATCCCTCGGCATCGCTTCCACGGTGGAGACCCAGAACCGCGGATTCTTCGGTTTTATCTTCTCTTCGCCGGTGATCAGCGCGACCGACTCAGGCCCAGCGCGATCGACGATCTTGTTGTAGACCTCGCGCGCCAGGAGCCGCAGCGGCAGCCCGATGACGCCTGAGGAATGCGCCAGCATCCGCTCGATCGCCAGATGAGTCTTGCCGGTATTGGTCGGCCCGAGCACGGCGGTGACGCCGGCGCCGGGAGCCCGTGCGTTGGCAAGCGAGGGCGAAGAAGTCGAAAAGGCCATGTTTTTATGGGGTTTCTGCTTAGGGTCGCGTTGGGCGCCTGCTAGCCCAAGATGGGGAGCGGCGGTGGGAAGCGGAAGACGCGCGAGGTTATATGTGTGTCACAATGCGACGCCTGTATGATCCCTGCTTAAGTTCTGGAACGAGTCCGGAACGAATCGCGCCCGAATCGGTGACTCCGATGCACTCCGGCTTCGTTCACCGCAACATATCGCGCAAATAGCGCGCCGGCGCACTAGATCAAGTTTGGCGTGGCCCGACAAGCCTGCGGTTTGACGGCGAATTCCTTAAAATTGGCGCGAGGCGGAGTCGAATCAGAAGCGGGCAAGAGTCAAGCGGGATTCAGTGTCTCGTCGTCGCACCCAAACCCTCGTCGTCCCCGCCTGGTGCGCAATTGCGCACGGGAGCGGGGACCCATACCGCGTGATCTATCGCTAGGCCCAGGTGGATGACGCTCGTTCAACAATTGAGACCCGTGGTTATGGGTCCCTGCGTTCGCAGGGACGACGGATAAAGCCATCCCTCAATTCCTCTTCGCCACGCGCATCGCTCTCTCGCTCCCTCGCCCCGCTTGCGGGGAGAGGGTCGGGGTGAGGGGGATTCTCCGCAAAGTTTGGACTCGCGGAGAATCCCCCTCACCCGGCGCTGCGCGCCGACCTCTCCCCGCAAGCGGGGCGAGGTGATTCGCAGCAGCAGCGAGTAGATCAATTCGTCTTCGCCACGCGCGTGACGCTCTCTCACTCCCCTCCCCCTTGCGGGGTCGAGACGAGCGAAGCTCGCTCTTAGGGGTTGGGGGTGGGGGTCCACACGAGCGGTCCCGATGCGGCTACCCCCCTCCCCAACCCTCCCCCGCAAGGGGGGAGGGAGAACGAAAAATCAATTCGTCTTCGCCACGCGCCCCGCTCATCGTCATTCCGGGATGGTGCGCAAGCACCAGACCCGGAATCTCGAGATTCTCCGATGTGCAATTGCACATCGTGGTTCGATGCTTCGCATCGCCCCGGAATGACGGGATGCGCCGTCAATTCGTCTTGGCGACGCGCGGAGGCGTTGGCGTGGTGATGAACTGGGTGGCTTCCAGCATGGCGGTGCCGAGCGGGGTCGGGATCACCATCCGGAACGGCACCAGCACCCGGGTTCCGGCGACCGGCGCGAACGCGATTTCCATGTTGCGCTGGGCGGTGAGGTATTTGATCACGGGACGATCGGGGATGTAGCCGGCGACCGGCACGAAATAGATCGCGCAGACCACCACCGGGCCGGCATAGCCCTTCTCGGCCTTCACGGTTTCCATGCGCTTGAAATCGAGTTTCAGCTCGTAGCGCATGCGGCCGTCGAAGATGGCGTTGCCGGTGTGGCAGGCCTCGGGGCCGAGCGGATCGGCGGTGCCGGGCACCCGCAGCATCGCCCCCGTCATCGGATCGAGCACGCCTCTGCGATGCGCATCGGTGACCGGAATCCGGTCCGGATCGACCGGCGGCTCGGGCTCGATGGCGAATTCCTTGATGCCGCCATTGGCGAGCACCATGCGGATCGCCTCGGTTTTTTTCGAGGTCGTGGTGGAGGCGCTGTAACTGGTCGCGACCAGCGCGCCGTTGACGACGCGGCCCTGCGAAGCCCCGGTGCCGGAACCGCCGGCGAAGGCTTTCAACAGCCCCGCGGTGCCGCCGAAGGCAGACGCCGAAAACGAATCGTCGGAGATGTCGATGGTCCAGGCGCCCTTGCCGACGGGAATGCCGGCCAGCGTCGCCTCGTAATGCGCCTCGAGCCTTCCTTGCGCGAAGGCGGCAGGCGCAGGCGCCCACAGCACCATGCCGGCGCACAGCCCGGCCAGCACCCGCAGCGCCGATGCGGCGACGCGCTGTGAACTCTTGCTGGAGATGGTCACGGAACGGCGGTCCTCTGGGCAGCGGGATCGGTCTATCATTTAGTCAAAACAACCCGGCAAACAACGCGCCATCCGCGCAATATTGAATTTGCACGCTTTTTAGGTAAACCATCGGGCGCCAGGCCGATCCGCGCGCAAGCATGGGAACGATGATTTCGACTGCGAATACGCCGTTTATATGATCGTTTTTGTGATGGTAAGCGGCGCCAAACGCTCCTGAAACCGGGTGTTCCCGGCTGCTGTTCCGCCCGCCAAAACCTTGACGCCATGCGGCCCAGCCCCTATACGTCCGCGGTTCCCTGGATGGACGTGTTTTTGAACCCTTGGCGCCGACCCCTTTGATGCGGGACGGCAGGCCGGGATGGAAGAGGATTTCTTGCGATGTCGCGGCGCTGTGAACTGACGGCCAAGGGCCCCCAGGTGGGCCACACTGTGAGCCACTCCAACATCAAGACCAAGCGGCGCTTCCTGCCGAACCTGTGCAACGTCACCTTCATTTCGGATGCGCTGGGACGGAACGTGCGGCTGCGCGTCTCCACCAACGCGATCAAGAGCGTCGACCACCGCGGCGGCCTCGATGCCTTCCTGATCAAGGCCAAGGCCGACGTGCTCTCGCCCCGCGCGCTGGAGCTGAAGCGGGCGATCGAGAAGAAGCTGCCGAAGGTCGAGTTTGTGAAGAAGCCGGCGAAGACGGCGAAGGCGAGCTGAGCTTCTCGTTAGACTGAGTTAGCGGTTGAGAGTTTTGGATGGCCGGGTCGAAAGACCCGGCTGTTTTTGTTTTGGGGGGAGCGGCCTCTGCGGAACAAAGCTTACCCACAACCAACGGTTCTGCTAGAAATTCCTTGCAATTTTTACCCTCTACCGAGGTCTATTTTCGTTATGGCGAAGACATCATTCTTCAAGAGCTGTTTGGGTGTTTTCCAAGGTGGCGGCTGCCGGGCCGCAGCCTTTGTCGGAGCCTTCGAAGAAGCCATAAGTAGTGGCGTCAGCTTTACTGAAGTCGCGGGAACTTCTGCTGGAGCAATTGTAGCGTCTTTGATTGGTGCCGGTGCTCAGCCCAAGGACCTAAGAAACGCAATAGCGAGCATGGATTTCAATTCGTTCGTCGGTAAGCCGGACCGGAAAGGAAGCCGCGGTATCGCTGGAAATGTCTTTGCAATGAAGTTTCCACAATATGCTGATCTACTATTCGACCAAGGCTTCCATTCGTCCCTTCAGATCAAGACGTGGGTCGACGAACAGTTGGCGCGGCTTTTGCCCGAAGAGAAGGGATGGAAATTTCCACACCCTAGTTCCGCAGCAGCGTAAGAATGAGCTATCTTCGCTAGCATTCGGCCGAAGTCATCTTGTTCGCCGCGTGCTTGCGGTTCGATGCCCATGATACCGACCGAGTTTGCTCTGTATTTTGCGCGTATGCGGTTCAGCTTTTCGCCAACCCCCTCCAACAACTCAGCGGAATAGACGCCGCCGGTTAGCATTTTATCTTCTAGTTTCTGCCCTAGCAAAATTCCAGGTGGAGGAAAGACCAAGTTCACTAATAACGCTGGAAATTCATCGATGGGGACTTTTACTCTATGCCTGTCCAGCATCAGAATGAAACGCTCAGCCTTGCGTTTCTCTCTTTGCTTCGCGCCTCGATGCTTTTGAGGCAAGCCAAGCTGTCGCCGTATTGGCTTTAAGGCATTGCAGGCATGTCCTTCAAAGGCATGCGATTGATCGGCACAGTTTGCGCAACTCGCATTTTCAATAACTAAGGCGCCTCCCAAGCTCTCTGGGATAATGTGCTCTGAAGTCAGAGGTGCTTCGGATATCTCATTGCAGTAAATGCAGCCGTTGCATCCTGGCCTATCCCGTTCGCGCCGATAGACATATCGACGGTTCATCTTGGTCAGATTGCCTAGTGAGACGTCATCGCTCATGCGCCGAGATGCTCCGGTCGCTCCTCGATCTTCTCCGCCAGACCCGGCCATAGGCACTTCCCATCAACCTCACTCCACCCGCTTCCCCAGCGTCCCCTTTTCGATCGCGTCGATCTGCAGCGCGATGAACCGGCTGTAGATGCGGGCCTGCGAGAAGGCGCCGGCGGTGAACCACAGGCCTGGCTGCGGCGTTCGCCGCCACATGTTGGCAAGCTCGCTTGTCTCCTCGTTAAATCCCCAGACCCGCCCGACCCGCGCCGCGACCTCGGCGCCGAACAATTGTCCCACCAGATGATCCGGGCCCTTGTAGCCGGTCGCCAGCACGAACAGCTCGGCATGAAGCGCCGATCCGTCGGCGAGCCGCAGGCCGCCGGTCTCGACGCCTGCGATATCGGCGGCCTGGATCAGGCGGATGCGGCCGTCGGCGATCAGCTCGGAGCAGCCGACGTTGAAATAATAGCCGCCGCCGCGGGTGCGGAATTTCAGCGGCCAGCCGGTGCCGTCCTCGCCGAATTCGAGCCGGAAGCCGGCGGCCTTAAGCTGCGCCAGCAGCGGCGCGTCGAGTTGTTTCACCTCGTCGGTGATCAGCTTGTGCGCGGCCTTCATCACCGGCAGTGGGGTGCCGGAATTGAGGATGTCGCGAATTTCGATGGGCGGGCCGTCGCCGAGATAGGCCCTGTCATAGAGCTGCGCCGGCTCGACATTGACGATCATGGTGGGGCTTCGCTGCACCATGGTGACGGCGGCGCCGCTGGCGTGCAGCTCCTGACAGATGTCATGCGCGCTGGTGCCGGTGCCGAACACCACCACGGAGCGGCCGGAATATTCCTGGCCTGCGGCGAATTGGCTGGAGTGCAGCACCTGCCCAGCAAAATTCCCGATGCCTTCGATATCCGGAATGTTCGGCGTGCCGCTGACGCTGGTGGCGAGCACGATGTGTTTGGGACGAAGCACGCGGGCGCCGTCGGCGCGGCGCAGCCGCGCGGTCCAGCGCTGAGTCGTGTCGTCATAGTCAGCGCCTTCGAAGCTGGTTTGCGTCCAGAAGTCGACCTCCATGAGGTCGACATAGCTTTCCAGAAAGTTGGCGATCTGGTCTTTCGGGATGTAGTCCGGAAAGGTCACCGGGAACGGCAGATAGCGCAGATGATTGACCGGCGTCTTGTTGTGCAGCTTGAGGCCGCGGTAGCGCAGGCGCCAATTGTCGCCGACGCGCGCCTCCCGGTCGATCACCAGCGTATCGAGCCCGATCCGC
Source organism: Bradyrhizobium sp. (assembly GCF_004799445.1). Lineage (GTDB taxonomy): Bacteria > Pseudomonadota > Alphaproteobacteria > Rhizobiales > Xanthobacteraceae > Bradyrhizobium. The sequence goes on along the minus strand of NZ_SSNA01000235.1, from coordinate 30,243 downwards.
TTCAGCTCGACGGCGGCGGAGATGCCGGCATGGCCACCGCCAACGACCAGCACATCCGGTTCGCGGTCAGTGAAGGCGCTGGAAGTTTTGCGCTGCTCGGCCCAGTCGGGCGCGGTGAAATCGCGCGCGTGCGATGTGGCCGCCGCCTGGCGCGCGCGGGCTTCGCATATTTGGTCGAAATCAAGCGTGGTGGAAATCGTCCAGGCTTTCGCGAGCCCGTTCGGCGCGGCGAGCAGCCGGAGCGAGCCGATGCCGGGTCCATCGGCGGTGGCAAAGCGGAAGATGGCCTCGATCACCTCGCGCCCGGCGACCACCGCTTTCCGCGGCGCAAGCGCCGCCGCGTCGATCCGGAATTCGGAAGCACCAGCCTCCGCCGCGCGCTGAAGCAGTTCGGCCACCAGCGGCGCAGCACCGCTGACGGTCGCAAACCGCCAGGCGAGGCCGAAGATATTTCGCCAGTGGCAATCTTCCGCGAACAATTCGGACAGCGCGGGCGCGGAGCGCGCCTGCAACGCCGCGCCAAAGGCTGATATCCACGCTCCCGCCATGTCCTCCGCGGCAGGGCTCAGCCGGTCCAGCATGGGTGTCCCCTTCTCGATTGATCGAGGCCGGTTTGTTCTGAGAGTATGATCCAAAATGCAGCTAGCAAAACAAGGCCTCTAAGACCGTCATTCCGGGGCGATGCGAAGCATCGAACTACGATGTGCAATTGCACATCGGAGAATCTCGAGATTCCGGGTCTGGTGCTATGCACCATCCCGGAATGACGCCGAATACCACTGCCTGCCTTCTGAGTCAGATTCCAGCGTCCATCTGACAACACGCTCTTGCGAAGCACAACCGCCATCATGCGGGCCGCGAGGCCATCCATCGCGCGCCCCCCGACGCCCAAAATCCCGTGAACCTTCCGCGCCCTCGCCGAGTCCAATGGCGTTACCGGTCCAACGCGAGCCTGATCCACCATGAAGCTTTCGGTCCTGCTGGTTGCCCTGATCGGCCTTGTGCTGGCCGCGCTCGCCGTGGGTGTCTCGCTCGCCAAGGCGCGGCACGATCCGATCGAATATTACATGGGCTGGCGCGGCTACCGGCATCCGATCACGCCGGAGCACCGCATCACCAAGGAAGAGGCCGACGCGCTCACCGCCAGGGGCGCGGCCTACCTGATCGGCCATTACGACGGCGGCGGCAAACTGACCAGCGTCGTCAAGCTCTACCGCGGAAAATTCTTCTTCGAATATCTCTATGCCTACCATCCGAACGGCCGGCTGCAGCGCGCCCGCATCACCCGCGCCGGCCAGGTCACCGTGCTGGAATACGACGCGCGCGGCCGCAAGCTTGCCGACGCCGGCGGCGCGTTTTGAGATTTTGGATGCGCGTGGTGGCGCGGAAACACTCTCCGCGTCGTCCCTGCGAAAGCGCCACACCTTCGATCGTCGTCGCCCGGCTTGACCGGGCGATCCAGTATTCGAGAGACGCTGACAAGGAATCGAGAGGCCGCGGCGTACTGGATACCCCGCATGCGCGGGGTATGACAGCTTTCCGGATGACTGCCCGACGGGCAAATCAACGGGCCAATCGATCTTCCCGTCCAGCCTTCCCGCAAAAAATATTCCTCTTCACGGTTCGGTAGAAGCAGGTTTATTGATTCGCGCATCCCGCCTCAACAGAGGGGCGTTGCGCAACGTCACGGACGCGGAGCGGGATGCGGTGGACGCCTGGGCGCAGCACGACGAACGCGCGAAGGCGGATGGCGAAGTCGTGTGGTCCTGATGCCCCGACGCTGGCATCAAGCTCTCGCGAAGGCGCGAGAGTGACGGTGGCAAGAAAGCCCGGTCACCGGGGAGAGCACGAAGGAAACCGTTAAAACCATTGCGCGGGGAATGCCGGACGTTTCCGGCGTGACCGTGGTGACTAACGCGTGCGCTTTCTACACTACGCACGCGGCTGCGGACGCGCCGAGCGTCCGGCATTCCCTGCGCCCTCTGATTGGAGGGCGGGAGGTTCTTCAGCAAAACTCGGGCGAATCGCGCCGCGAGATCGCGAAGCTGTATCCTGCCGTCATTGCCCTGTATCCTTCGTCATTGCCTGCGACAAACGCGAAGCGTTTGCGCAAGGGAGCGAAGCGACGAAGCAATCCATTCTTTCTTGATGCGGTGCGATGGATTGCTTCGCTAACGCTCGCAATGACGGTCGAATGAGATGTCTGATATTCGAATAGCGGGGCGCTCTTTACCTCGCCCCGCTTGCGGGGAAAGGTCGGAGACGAAGCGACAGCGAAGTCTCCGGGTGAGGGGGACTATCCGCGAGCGTAAGTCTGCCGAGAGTCCCCCTCACCCGCCCGACCTCGCTGCGCTTCGCCGGGCGACCTCTCCCCGCAAGCGGGGCGAGGTGAAGGCTTCTTACCCTCCCCTGGAGGGGGAGGGTCGACGCGAAGCGGCGGGGTGGGGTGACGGTCTCTCCATTTTCAACTGTGCCCGTGTTGAGAGATCACCCCACCCCGTCTGACATTTCGCTGCGCTCAATGTCAGCCGACCCTCCCCCTCCAGGAGAGGGTAAGGGCGCCCAACCCATGCAATCCGACCGCTCGAATTTCACCGGCGACTATGGTGAGATGACAAGAGCCGGTCTGATCCGGATTATTTCTCACCCAGGAAAGGACCCCTCGTGAAGATCGTCGACCTCAGCCGTCAGCTCTACCACCGCACCCCCAGTTATCCCGGGCATTCCGCGATCATCCACGGCGTCTGGAAGACCCACGAGGAATCCCTTGCCGATGGCGGCAACGTGCATGGGCTGGCCTCGATGTATTTTGCGATGCCCGACCATGGCGGCACCCATATCGACGCACCCCGGCATTTCGACAAGCGCGGCATTGGAATCGACGAGTATCCGCTGGAAAACTGCATCGTGCCCGGCATCTGCCTTGATCTGCGCCACATCGCGCCGCGCGCCGAGATCACGCCCGATGATCTCGCGGCGGCGGTGAAGAAAGCGGGCCATCCGATTCCGAACGGCGGCACCGCGCTGCTCTGCACCGGCCATCACGAGCGCACCTTTCCGCGCAAGGAATATGCGACCGAGAATTCCGGCGTCAACGTGCCGGCCACCGAATGGCTGGCCAAACAAGGCATCGTGCATTTCGGCATCGATTCGATGCGGCCGGGGCCCGAAGGCAAAGAGAACCTTTTGGTCCACAAGGCCTGCTTCGAGCTCGGCATCACCCACATCGAGAGCCTGTGCAACCTCGAAGCGCTGCTCGGCGCGGGACCCTTCACCTTCATCGGCCTGCCGATGAAATGGCGCGGCGGCACCGGCTCCCCGATCCGCGCAGTCGCGGTGTTCGGGATGTCGGGCGTCACTGGGGCATCGTAAAACTGGATCGGGTTACATGATGAGATCAGATCGAGTTTCCAGCCGCATCGGCAGTGCGCTCCCTCGCCCCGCTTGCGGGGAGAGGGTTGGGGTGAGGGGGACTCTCGTCATCACCGGTGTTGCGGAGAGTCCCCCTCACCCGCCCGACTTCGCTGCGCTTCGCCGGGCGACCTCTCCCCGCAAGCGGGGCGAGGTGAAGGGAGCGCGCTGACGGACTTATTCAACAATCCAGAACCTGAGCGAATCCATTCCAAGAGAAAGGCACAACATGAAACGCGTGATGATCCTCAACGGCCCAAACCTCAATCTGCTCGGCGTGCGCGAGCCGCATATCTACGGCACCACCACGCTGGCGCAGATCAAGGAGAGTTGCGAGCGCGAAGCGACAAAGCTCGGGCTGACGCTGGCGTTTCACCAGTCCAACCATGAGGGCGAGCTGGTCGAGTTGATCCAGTCGGCGCGGCAATCGGCCGATGCCATCATCATCAATCCGGCCGCCTATTCCTTCACCTCGATCGCCATGGTCGACGCCATCAAGGCGTTCGAGGGCCCGGTGCTGGAGGTGCACATCTCCAACATCCACGCCCGCGACGAGTACCATCGCCATTCCAAGATCTCCCACGCCGCCACCGCCGTGATCTGCGGCCTCGGGCCCTATGGCTACGTGGCGGCGCTGCGCGCGGTGGCGGAGATGCCGAAGAAGGCGTGATGGGTCCGCGGGCGGCCTGCGTTAGAGCATGGTGAGACCAGATTGATATGTCATGGCATCGGCAGCGAGCCCCCTCTCCCCGCCTGCGGGGAGAGGGTCGGGGTGAGGGGGAGCCTCCAAGCATACGGACTCGCGGAAAGCCCCCCTCACCCGCCCGACTGCGCTGCGCTTCGCCGGGCGACCTCTCCCCGCAAGCGGGGAGAGGTGAAGTGAGCTCGGCCTACGGCTTCACCGGCCAGCCCTTCGGCAGCGCGATGCCCTTGTCGGAGGCCGCCTGGCGCAGGAGATCCGGATGATCGGAAATGATGCCGTCGACGCCGAGCTCGATCAGCCGCGCCATGTCGGCCGGCTTGTTCACGGTCCAGACCACGACCTTCAGTCCAAGCGCGTGGGATTCGGCGATCAGCGCCGGGGTGACGTCGCCGAAATGAGGCGACCAGATCGCGCCGCCGGCGTCCTTGATGGTGCGCGGAATCGAATGGCCGTGTGCGGCCGGATCGAAACCCGCGGTCCAGCCCGTTGCCTTGTCGGGCGAGACCGTCGGCGATTTTCCGCTCTGCACCGTCAGATAGACCGTCGGTATGGCGGGGGCGAGTTTCTGCACCAGCTGCAGGGTCCGCCAGTCGAACGACTGCACCATGACGCGGTCGGAGAATTTCTCGCTCGCGACGAGATCAAGCAGCAGCGCGACGAACCGCGCGGGATCCGGGGATTGCTCGGGATGATCAGGGTCGATCTTTGTTTCGATGTTGAAGCGCACGTTTCCGTCGCCGGATCGGCGCACGAGCTCGAATACTTGCTTCAGCGTCGGGATTTTGGTGCCGGGCACCGCGCGCTGGTCGGGAAATTGCGCCGCATAGGCGCTGCCGGGGCGGATCTGGCCGACGTCATATTGCCTGACCTCCTCGAACGACAACTGCACGAAGGGAATGCCGGGCGGCGCGACATAGTTGCCGCCGGGGCCGCGGGCGAGATCCGGATTGAGGCCGCGCTCATGCGAGACCACGATCATGCCATCGCGCGTCACTCCGATGTCGAGCTCCAGCGTGTTGACGCCCATCGACAGCGCGTTGGCAAAGGACACAAGCGTGTTTTCGGGAAACAGCGCGCGACCGCCGCGATGGGCCTCGATATCGAACGCCAAAGCTTCCGCACCCATGACTGCTCCGCTTAACAAAACGCACAAGGCCGCGGCGGCGATCGCGACGCGAGGGACGATGGCCATGCCCGATGCTCCGGCGCGCGTTGTGGAAAGATCACCTCGCGCCGAAGGTGGTCTTGCCGAACAGTTCCTTCTGCGTCGAGGGCTGCGAGCGCCAGTATTGCGGCGGCGCATCGACCTGGCCGCCGAGTTCGGCCGCGGCATGCCAGCCCCAGCGCGGATCGTACAGCATGCCGCGCGCCAGCGCGACCATGTCGGCCTTGCCGGACGCCACGATCTCCTCGGCCTGTCTGGCTTCGGTGATCAGGCCGACCGCCATGGTGGTGATTCCGGTGGCTTGCCTGATCGCTTGCGCGAACGGCACCTGATAGCCCGGCGACAACGGGATCTTCTGCTGCGGCGACACCCCGCCGGAGGAAACGTCGATCCAGTCGACGCCGCGCTTTTTCAATTCGCGCGCGAATTCGATGGTCTGTTCGAGGTCCCAGCCGCCCTCGACCCAGTCGGTCGCGGACACCTTGATGCCGACGGGTTTTTGGTTCGGAAACACCGCGCGGACCGCGTCGAACACTTCCAGCGGATAGCGCAGCCGGTTCTGCAAGGACCCGCCATACTGGTCGGTGCGCTGGTTGGAAATCGGCGACAGGAACTGATGCAGCAGATAGCCGTGGGCGCCGTGCAGTTCGATGGCGTCGATGCCGAGCCGCTCGGCGCGTTTGGCCGCCGCGACAAAGGCGTCGCGGATGCGCGCCAGGCCTTGCGCATCGAGCGCGAGCGGCGCGAGCTCGCCCTCCTTGTGCGCCAGCGCGGACGGCCCTTCGGTCTGCCAGCCGCCCTTGGCGAGCGGGATCTGCTGGCCGCCATTCCACGGCTCAAAGCTCGATCCCTTGCGGCCGGCATGCGCGAGCTGCATCGCCACCGCGATTTTCGAATGCTTGCGCACCGAGGCGAGGATGGGCTTCAGCGCGGCCTCGGTGGCGTCGTTCCACAGGCCGAGGCAGCCCGGCGTGATGCGGCCGATCGCCTCGACATGAGTGGCCTCGATGCAGAACATCGAAGCACCCGACAGCGCCAGCGTGTTGATATGGGTGAAATGCCAGTCATTGGCCTCGCCGTTCCCGGCCGAGTACTGGCACATCGGCGCCACCATGATGCGGTTGGCAAGCTCCAGGCCGCGCAATTTGATCGGGGAAAACAGGGCGCTCATGGAAATGTCCTGACAGGGCGGAAGGAGTGGCTGGGAGTTCTATACCTCTCCGATCGTGAGAGGTCGAATTTCGATCGCGTGAAGCGCGGTGCCGCGCCCGGATCGCGTCGTCAGGGAACGACGCTTGAAAGCGGGCTACTGCTGGATGCCGGCCGCCTTGATCAGGCGCAGATTGTCTGCCGTCTCGCGCGCGATGAAGGCGTCCATCTCCGTTGGATTCAACGGCAGCGGCTCGATGCCGAACTGCTTCAGGCGGTCCTGCATCGCCGGCTCGGCCAACAGCTTGACGCCGGCGGCATGGAATTTCTCGACGATGTCGCGCGGCGTCTTCGCCGGCATGAACACGCCGAGCCAGAACACGCTTTCGGCATCTTTCAGCCCGGCCTCGCCCGGCGTCGGCACATCCGGCAGATCGGCGGCGCGCTTCGGCGTCGATACCACCAGCGCCCGCACGCGCCCTTCCTTGATCAAGGGCAATGCGGTCGCGAGCGGACAGAAATAGAAATCGATCCGGCCGCCGAGAATGTCGGCGATCACTTCGGCGCCGCCGCGGTAGGGCACGTGGGTGGTCTCGATCCCGGCGGCGAGGCGGAATTTCTCGGCGCTAATATGCACCGCGCTGCCAACGCCGACCGAGCCGAACGAAATCGACCCGGGCTTTGCCTTGGCGTCGGCGATGAAATCCTGCACGGTTTTCCAGGGTCGCGTCACCGGCACGATCATCACATTGGGGCCGGAGCCGATCATCAGCACCGAGGCAAGATCCCTGGTGACGTCGAATGTCAGTTTGGGATAGATCGCCGGCGCGATCGTCAGTGCCGAGGATTGGGCGAGAATGCTGTAGCCATCCGGATCGGCCTTCACCACCATGGCGGTGCCGAGCGTGCCGCCGGCGCCGGAGCGATTTTCGACCACGATGGACTGGCCGAGTTCGGCGGAAAGGCCGTCGAGCACCACCCGCGGCACCACATCGGCGGCGCTGCCGGCGCCGAACGGGATCGTCGCCTTGATCAGCCGCGACGGCCAGTTTTCCGCCTGCGCTGTAGCGGCGGCGAAAAAGCACCCCAAAACAATCGTCAATCGGATCGACTTGCGCATACTTTGCTCCGGTCATCGGTCGGCTGTGATGCGCATCTGTTCGCTCAGCGCCGCCGTCGGGCAGCTTTGCAAGAAATATTCCGTCTGGCCAATAGCGCCGTCGTGGTCATTGCGACCCGCATCGTCCGGTTCAGTTCCCGAATTTTCCTGTCCGGAGATCGACAATGCGGTAGCGATCGCCCGGCATCAGCAGGCAATCGGCCTCGGCCGAGAATTCGATCATCAGCCGGCCGTCATCGAGCTTGTCGGTCACCCGCCCAAAGGCGCCGAGCATGCGCTCGAAGCCGGGCCCGGAGGTCACGAATCGGCGGCGCTCTTTCAGCACAAAGCGCCGGGTGTCTTTCCATTCGAACTCGGGAATGCTTTCCCGCTGGTGGTCATCCGCACCGACCTCGCGGCTCGTTACCTCCTTGAACAGGCTGCGACCCAGCATCAAATGCGCGCGGCGGTTTTCGATATGATAAAGATTGAGCTCCACCATATGGCGATCGCTGCGGAACGTGATGACAACGTGGCGCGAATCCGCCGACCAGAAGGCGTAATAGGCGTTCGGGCCGGTGTCGAGAACGGGCCCGATATCGGCGAGCCGCGCGATCCGGCGGTGGGCGGGCTCCGCCATCAGCCAGACATGGAAGTTTTCGTTGCCGCCCTCGCCGTCGCCGTGCGAGGCCTGCGACAGATGCTTGTCGGGCGCCAGCCCATCGCGAATGACGGCGTATTCGTCCCTGGCGTAGTCGTGGGAGTCCGTGGCGCGGGCCGGCGTGGTGCCGCATGCGAGCAGCGCGGCGAGAACGGTCGATATGGCGCGGCGTGATGTCATGGCGGTTGGTCGGGGTGGCGCGGCCGGCGGTTCATCCTGGTCCCGGCGAAGGCGGAGGGACAATTGCCCCGGCCCGCATGGGGTCGACGCGAGCGGCACGGCTACGCCACCAGCGTGAATTGCAGCAACAACGTGCGCTGGAGCAGCGAGAAATTGTCGTCGGACACCATGGTCAGCACGGTGTCGCCCTCCGGCGTGAGGTGGGCGTCGATGCCTTCCATGTTGTCGACCTCCTCGCCGAGATCGGCCTCGAAGATCGAGGGACCATCGACCACCGCGCCCGGGGCCAGCGACGTCAGCGCGATGCGCCGGATGCGGATGCCGATACCGGAGAGCCACGAAAACTTCCGCTCCAGCACCAGCAGCTCGCCCGAGGCCAGCAGCACCGCGTCGCTGATATCGAATTTGTCGGTGCGGCGGACGCTGAACTGCCCCGGCGAAGGACCGCCGATGAGAAAGCCAATGAGATTGCCGTTGGCATCGAGGCCGCGCTCGGAGATCGCGATCAGCGTGCCGGCAAGCGGCATGCCCTTTGGCACGAAGGCCAGCGCTTCCAGCCCCTTGTTGAATGGCAGCTTGCCCGCCGCCGGCGGCAGCGGCACCACCTCGCCGCGCGCGCGGGTAAAGCCCTTGCTGAAATCGAAGCGCAGCACCTGGTTGACCCGCTCCAGGCCGATATAGACCAGCGAACCATCGAGCGCGATCGATTCCGAATCGAACCAGCCGCGCGTGGTGATCGGCCGGCCGTCCGGCCCCAGCATCGGCGCCGCCTCGACATCGGCCAGCCCGCTCATCGCGCGGTCCTGATAGACGATGCTGCCGGTGAACCAGGTGCCCTTGTCGCTGAACGAGATGAAGCGTTCGCCTTTTTTGTCCAGCCGTATGCCCGACAATCCGCCAAAGCCCGGGAAACGCGAAGTCAGGACCAGCCCGCTGCGATATTCCAGCGCGCCGAACCGCACCCGCGCGCGGTCGCCGGGTTCGAAGGCTGCAATCGGCCGGGCGTTGACCTCGATCGAGACCGGGGCGGCGACCGAGAATTCGTCCGGCGCAACGGGCTTGGCCGGCGGCTGCGTCGCCAGCTGCGCCCACGCCATGTCCGAAGTCGCGACCGCCGAAAATCCTGCCGCCGTGGACTTCAGGAAACGGCGGCGGGAGAGATGCGCTGGCTTGTTCCTCATGGCGAGGACGCGCCGTTGCGACGTCGGCGACGGGTCATCTCGCTGCGTTACGAATGCAGCCTGCGCCGCGGACCGGTCCTGGCGGGCGCAGCGCCGCTGGTTTCGCTGAACAGCTCGGCCAGCTTTTCGGTGATCGCGCCGCCGAGTTCTTCGGCATCCACGATGGTGACCGCACGGCGATAATAGCGCGTGACATCGTGGCCGATGCCGATCGCGATCAGTTCGACCGGCGAGCGGGTCTCGATTTCCTCGATGATATGGCGCAGATGCCGCTCGAGATAGTTGCCGGGATTGACCGACAGCGTCGAATCGTCGACCGGCGCACCGTCGGAAATCATCATCAGGATCTTGCGCTGTTCGGAGCGGCCGAGCAGGCGCTTGTGGGCCCAGTCCAGCGCCTCACCGTCGATGTTCTCCTTGAGCAGGCCCTCGCGCATCATCAGGCCCAGATTCTTGCGCGCCCGCCGCCACGGCGCGTCGGCGGATTTGTAGATGATGTGCCTGAGATCGTTGAGGCGGCCGGGATTTGGTGGCTTGCCTGCGGCAAGCCACGCCTCGCGCGACTGCCCGCCCTTCCAGGCGCGGGTGGTGAAACCGAGAATCTCCACCTTGACGCCGCAACGCTCCAGCGTGCGCGCCAGGATATCCGCGCAGGTCGCGGCCACCGTGATAGGGCGGCCGCGCATCGAGCCGGAATTGTCCAGCAACAGCGTCACCACGGTGTCGCGGAAGGTGGCTTCCTTCTCGTGCATGAAAGACAGCGGGTGATAGGGATCGGTCACCACCCGCGACAGCCGCGCGGGATCGAGAATGCCTTCCTCGAGATCGAATTCCCAGGCGCGGTTCTGCTGCGCCATCAGGCGCCGCTGCAAGCGGTTGGCGAGCCGAGCGACGATGCCTTGCAGATGCGCGAGTTGCTTGTCGAGATAGCTGCGCAGACGCTCCAGCTCGTCATGGTCGCAAAGGTCCTCGGCCGCGATCACCTCGTCGAACTTCGGCGCGAACGCGTGATATTCCGGGCCGCGCGGCTCGTTGGTGCCGCGCGAATTCGGCCGCGTCGCCTCGCCCGGCGTCTCGTCGTCGCCGAGCTCGCCATCGTCGAAAGTGTCCGACGTGGAGGCCTGCGCGCTTTCCATCGCGCTTTCCGACATCTCGTCGCTGGAGGCCTGCGCCTGATCGGCGCTCATCTCCTGGGCGGCGTCGGAGTCGGGCGAGCCTTCGGCGCCGGACTGGTCGTTCTCGCCGTCGCGGTTGTCGTCCTGGTTCTCGTCCTCGTCGGTATCGGCGTTGCGGTCGTCGCCAAGTTCGAGCGCGCTCAACAGATCATGCACCGCGTCGCCGAATTTCGCCTGATCCTCGGCAAGCCGGTCGAGCCGGTCGAGCCGTGCGCCGATCTTGTCTTCCAGCACCGGCCGCCAGAGGTCGACCATCTTGCGGGCAGCCGCAGGCGGCGCAAGCCCGGTCAGCCGCTCGCGTACCAGCATCGCCAGCGCATCGGACAGCGGCGCGTCGGCGCGGTCGGTGATTTCGTCGAACTTGCCGCGATGGAAGTGATCGTCGAGCATCGCGGTGAGGTTTTTTGCAACTCCCGCCATCCGCCGCGAGCCAAGCGCCTCGACGCGGGCCTGCTCGACGGCTTCGAAGACGCCGCGCGCCTGCGGATTTCCCGGCATCAGCTTGCGATGCACTTTCGGGTCGTGGCAGGCGAGCTTCAGCGCGATCGAATCGGCGTGGCCGCGCACGATCGCGGCATCCCGCCTGGTCATCTTGCGCGCCGGCTCCGGCAGCCGCGCCTTGCCCGGCGCAAGACCGGGCCGCTCGGCGGCAAACGTCACTTCGAGCTCCGGCTTTCGCGCGATCGCGCGCAGGCAGCCCGTCACCGCACGCTTGAACGGCTCGGTCGGCGCTTCCTTCGATCCGGTGCGGAATTTGGTGTTCGACGTCGTCATGGCTTCCTCGCCGCCGTCGTCCCTGCGAAAGCAGGGACCCATAACCACCGGCGGTCACTGTTTCCCGATCTCTGGCACTGTCGCTCTATTGAAATTTCCCGGCGTATGGGTCCCCGCTTCCGCGGGGACGACCTTGAGAATACTACGACGCTAGCTCAGCGCCACGTTGACCGAGGACTCCGCGAGCTCTGCATTGAAGCAGCGCTGATAGAATTCAGCCACCAGCGGCCGTTCCAGCTCATCGCACTTGTTGAGGAAGGTGACGCGGAATGCAAAACCGATATCGGTGAAAATCTCGGCGTTTTCCGCCCATGTGATCACGGTGCGCGGGCTCATCACCGTCGACAGATCGCCGTTGGCGAAGGCGTTGCGGGTGAGATCGGCAAGCCGCACCATCTTGTTGACGATGTCGCGGCCTTCCTGATTGCGGTAATGACGCGCTTTCGCCAGTACGATCTCGACTTCCTCGTCATGCGCCAGATAGTTGAGCGTTGTGACGATCGACCAGCGGTCCATCTGGCCCTGGTTGATCTGCTGGGTGCCGTGATAGAGGCCGGAGGTGTCGCCGAGCCCAACCGTGTTGGCGGTCGAAAACAGCCGGAATGCCGGATGCGGCTTGATCACCTTGTTCTGGTCGAGCAGCGTCAGGCGGCCGGAGACCTCCAGCACGCGCTGGATCACGAACATCACATCGGGGCGGCCGGCGTCGTATTCGTCGAACACCAGCGCGATATTGTGCTGTAGCGCCCACGGTAGGATGCCGTCGCGAAATTCGGTGACCTGCATGCCGTCGCGCACGACGATGGAATCCTTGCCCACCAGATCGATACGGCTGATATGGCTGTCGAGATTGACGCGCACGCACGGCCAATTGAGCCTTGCTGCGACCTGCTCGATATGGGTCGACTTGCCGGTGCCGTGATAGCCCGTGACCATGACGCGGCGGTTCTTGGCAAAGCCGGCGAGAATGGCGAGCGTGGTGGCGCGATCGAAGCGGTAATCCGAATCGACGTCCGGCACATGCGGATCGACTTCGGAATAGGCCGGCACTTCGAGGTCGCTGTCGATGCCGAATACCTGCCGCACCGACACCTTCATATCGGGCAAACCGGCGGGCTCCTGAACTTTGGTCATGGCGACGGTCGTCATCAATCCTCCGAGGTCTCGGGCGCTCCCGAAACCAGATTTGCGGTATGGCTGCGGATGGGTGCTTAACGGAACCTATCAGAGAGCGACGGTTGGCAGAAGCCCGCGATCCAATCAAAGTTCCGTTGCGTTATCATCAAGATAGGCATTGGGCCCGGTTTTTGGAAGGCTGCCCTGCGAATCACGCCATGCTTTCATGGCAGGCCCCGTCCAATGGCGGCCTTATGGCACTTTCCATCCCCATCACCAGTTATGTTAGGTCTGCACCCCGACCGGAGTGCTCCGCCAGCACAGGAATTTCGTGGCTTCATTGATCGATCCATTGATTGCGTTCGTCTCGGCGCATGCTGGACTTGCCTATTTCACCCTGTTTCTGGCTGCCCTGTTGGAAGCGGTTCCGGTCGTAGGCTCGGTGATTCCGGGTTCCACCATCATTCTTGCGCTGAGCGCGCTGGTGCCTGGCGGCGAACTGCAGCTGGAATGGGTGCTGGCAGCCGCTATCGCCGGGGCCCTGCTCGGCGATGGATCGGCGTTCTGGATCGGGCATCGGGCCCAGCGCGAGATCCTCAGCGCATGGCCGATGACAAACTATCCGCGCCTGATCGCGCAGAGCGAAGCCTTTTTCCATCGCTGGGGCGTGTTGGCGGTGTTCTTCGCGCGCTTCGTGCCGCCGATCCGAGCCTTCGTGCCCGTCACGGCGGGTGCGCTGGGCATGGCGCCGCTGCGGTTTTACGCCGTCAACATCCCCGCCATCCTCGTGTGGGCGCCGGCACACGTACTTCCCGGGGTGCTGGCGGTATCCGCGCTGCACGAATACGCCGGGATTTCGCATCATACCGGGTTGGGCAAGTATTACTGGATACTGACGGTGGCAGGCCTCGCGCTGATCCTCGCACTGGCGAGCTGGACGATCCGTCGCAGATATGGCGGACGCCTGATCGAACCGACACCCGAGCGGATTCGAAACGATTTTAGATAATATTGCGGTCCAGGGTCCCGGCGGACGCCGGGACGACGAAAGAGATTAGCTCGCGCCGCGCACGATCGTCTTGAGGTAATTATACGCCTTGATGATCTCGATCAGGCGGTCCTCGGTGGAGCGGTCGCCGCCATTGGCGTCGGGATGATGCTGCTTTACCAGCGCCTTGTATTTGGCCTTGACCGTCTCAAGCGTGGCGTCGGAGCCGAGCCCCATCACCTGCAGCGCCTTGCGCTCGGCGTTGAAAATCTTCCGCGTCTCGACCTTGGTCTCGCCGGCGGCACCGCCTGGACCTGGCCGCCAGCGGCCGCGGCCGTTGAGCTCGCTGAACATGCTGAACGGATCGGCGGCGCCTTCGAGATCGGCCTCCGGACCGCCCCCCTTGCCCTTCTTGGAGCTGGTATTGGCGCCCATCTTCCAGGTCGGACGATGGCCGGTCAGCGCGTCCTTCTGGTAACGCGCGACCGCATCCGCGTTCATGCCGGAGAAGAAATTATAGGACTGGTTGTATTCGCGGACGTGGTTGAGACAGAAGTGCCAGTACTCCTTGTCGTTGGCCCGGCCCTTGGGCGCGCGATGCGGCCCCTTGTTCTTGCAGTCCGGCCATTCGCACATCGCGGAGGCTTCGCGCGCCTGCGCCTGCTGCTTCGCGCTCAGCTTGTTGGGCTTGATGCGAATGGAGTCGAAGAATTTGGATGAATCAATCGGCATGGCTGACTATGACAACGCAATGCGAAAAGCTTCAAGTCTTGACATTGCGGAAACCTTCACTCCCGAGGCACCATTGACGAAAGGCGGCTTTGGTGCGTATTGCCGCCGCCATGAGCACCAAAGACACTATCACAAACAAGTTGCATGAAGCTTTCACGCCGGAAAGCCTCGACGTCACGGACGAATCACATCTTCATGAAGGCCATGCCGGCCACAGGCCGGGCGGCGAGACGCATTTCAGGATATATATTGTATCGCCGGCCTTCGAAGGGAAGAGCCGAATCGAACGCCACCGCATGATTAATGCAACGCTGGCGGGGGAACTCGCGGGAAGCGTGCATGCGCTGGCCATCCGGGCACAGGCGCCGGGGGAAGCGGACTCCTAGCCGTCATGCCCGCAATGGCTGGCTTTCGCGGATGATGACGACCCGGAAGGTTCTAAAATGCCTTGCCGGCCCGCCGCGGCTTCTTCTCCTCGACCTCGGTCTCGCGCGGCACGGCCACGATCCGCAGCGCGGTGATGCGGTTGCGCTCACGCCGCAGCACGCGAAAACGGAAGCCGTGAAATGTGAAACTCTGGCCGCGCTCCGGGATCGAGCGGGCCTCGTGGATCACCAGTCCCGCCACCGTGGTGGCTTCCTCGTCCGGAAGATGCCAGTCCATGGCACGGTTGAGATCGCGGATCGGCACCGAGCCGTCGACCACCACCGACCCGTCGGGCTGGGCACGAACGCCGGCCACCACCACATCGTGCTCGTCGGAAATATCGCCGACGATCTCTTCCAGGATATCCTCCAGCGTCACCATGCCTTCGACTTCGCCGTATTCATCGACCACCAGCGCGAAGTGGGTCTTGCGGCGGCGGAACGCCTTGAGCTGTTCGGAAACCGAGCGCATCTCCGGCACGAACCACGGCGGCAGCGCGATGGTCGAGACATCGATCTTCGAGGTCTCGCCGTCCGCGGCGCGGATCGCACGCAACAAGTCCTTGGCGTGCAGCACGCCGATGATGTTTTCAGGCTTGTCGCGCCACAGCGGAATTCTGGTGTATTCGGTCGCCAGCACCTCGCGTACCAGCTCCTCCGGCGGCAGGTCGGCGTTGATCATCACCATTTCGGTGCGATGGACCATCACGTCGGAGACCTGCAGCTCGCGCAGGTCCAGTAACCCGCCGAACATGTCGCGGTCCTGCTTTTCGACCTTGCCTTCGTGATGGAGCAGATCGACCGCACCGCGCAGTCGCTCGAATGGCGACAGAATCGGCTGGTTGTGGCCGATATTGACGCCGATCAGCCGCATCAGCACGTGAACGACGGCCTCGACGACGCTGAGCAGCGGTCCCAGCAGAAACACCATGACCTTCATCGGGCGCGCCACCAGCAGCGCCACCCGGTCCGGCGCATTGATGGCGATGGTCTTCGGCAGCACCTCGGCGAAGATCACGACCAGTGCCGTCATGACGGCGGTGGCGTAAAGCACGCCGACTTCGCCGAACCATGTCGTGAAGATGCCGGTCGCCAGCGCCGAGGCGCCGATATTGGCGATGTTGTTGCCGAGCAACAGCGCGCCGATCAACCGCTCGCGCAACGCGGACAGACTGGAGACGATGGCGGCGTCCTGATTGCCCTGTTTCGACAGCCGCAGCATGCTGGCGCGCGACGCGCCGGTCAACGCGGTCTCGCTCGCGGCGAAGAACGCCGAGACCAGCAGACAACCGATCACAATGGAGAATGTAACCCAATCCATGACGCCGATATTCATTTCATCTATCTGTGACGCGTGATCTCTTCGGAAACCCGGTTTCCACGTTGCCGGATCATGCTCTGCGCTCGAGCTTGGCTTGCAGAAAATCGCGAACCAATGAAGGTTCGACGTCGGGAGCGATCACGGCGCCGCCGACGGCCCCGAGCAGGATGAAAGTGAGCCGGCCGCGCTTGACCTTCTTGTCCTGCGCCATCAGCGCCATCAGCGCGTCGGCGTCGGCAAGCCCCTCCTGGCTGAATCCGGCGATATCCTGCAAATGGGTCGGCAGGCCGACCTCGGCAAGGTGGCGCCTGACGCGCATGGCGTCCTGCTCGGCGATCATCCCGAGCTGCGCCGACAGTTCCGCCGCCAGCACCATGCCGACGGAAACGCCTTCACCGTGAAACAGCCGGTCGGAAAAGCCGGTGGCGGCTTCGAGCGCGTGACCGAAGGTGTGGCCGAGATTGAGCAGCGCCCGTTCGCCGGTCTCGCGCTCGTCGCGTGCGACGATCGCGGCCTTGGCCCGGCAAGAGGTGGCGATCGCATGCTCGCGAGCGGCGCCGCCTGCGAAAATATCGGCGTGATTGGTCTCCAGCCAGGCAAAAAAAGCCTCGTCGCCGAGCACGCCGTATTTGGCGACTTCGGCATAGCCGGCGCGGAACTGGCGCGGCGACAAGGTGTCGAGCACGGCGGTATCGGCGACCACCAGGACCGGCTGGTGAAACGCGCCGAGCAGATTCTTGCCCTTCGGCGAATTGATTCCGGTTTTGCCGCCGACCGAGGAGTCGACCTGCGCCAGCAGCGAGGTCGGCACCTGCACAAAATCGACGCCGCGGCGCAGGATCGCGGCCGCGAAGCCCGCGAGGTCGCCGACTACGCCGCCGCCGAGCGCGATCACCAGATCGTTGCGTTCGATCTTCGCGGCGATCAGCGCCTCGCTGACCTGTTCGAGACCGGCATAGGTCTTCGAGCCCTCGCCTTCCTCGACAATGACCCGCGAGGTGGCGATCCCGGCCTCCGCCAGCGAGGCCTCGGTCTTCTCAAGCCAGTGCTTTGCCACATTGCGGTCGGTGACGATGGCGGTACGCGCGCCGGGCCGCAATGCGGCGACGCGCCCGCCCAGCGACGGCAGCACGTCGCGGCCGATGACGATGTCATAGGCGCGATCGCCGAGCGCGACATCGACGGTGATCGGATCGGAATGTTTCAGCGGCGCGGTCATGGTGTGACGCCCATTCTATCGTGGGTTTGCATGCAGCCGCCGCACAGAAGGGCGTGCAGGGCCTCGATGCATTCATCGACGATCTTCTCGTGCGGCACGTCGCGTGACCAGATCGTCAAATCCGCCTGCTGATAGACCGGCTCGCGTTCGCTGATCAGACGCCCGACGGTCGATTCGGGATCGGCGGTCTGCAGCAGCGGACGATCGGAACGGCGCCTCACCCTGCGCATGATGATCTCGGCATCCGCCTTGAGCCAGATCGAGACGGCCCGGTCGCGGATGCGGTCGCGGGTCTCCTGGCGCATGAAGGCGCCGCCGCCGGTAGCCAGCACGACCGGACCGCCATCGAGAAGCCGCGCGATCACCCGCGCCTCGCCGTCCCTGAAGTCCGGCTCACCACGGGATTCGAAAATGTCAGGGATCGACATGCCCGCCGCCGCCTCGATTTCCGCATCGGCGTCGAGAAACGGTAGCCTGAGCCGCGCCGACAGCCGCCGTCCGATGGTGGATTTGCCGGCTCCCATCATCCCCACCAGCACGACCGAACGGCCGCCCAGTGCCGCGGTGATCTCGGCCTCCTGGGTTGCGCTGGCGTTGGCCGGTGCGGCTTTCTCAGACATGTCATCGCTCGAGGGCCGCGGATGCGGCATTCCGCACGACCATACTACCCCCGCCGATACCGTTGCCAGAGAGTCTTGCAACGAAGTGGCGAACATGGTGGTAGTCAAATCAGGCTATCCCCGATCAATTCAATGGTTAATGGGCCGCCCGAGGCCTTCGCATGCCCAGCCTGTTCCGCTTTCTGACCGTTGTCGCTGTCATCGCCGGGGTCATCTACGGCGTGATTTTCGCGCTGGCGAATTTCGTCAACCCGAAACCGAGGGAAATGACGGTGACCATCCCGGCGGACAAATTCCTGAAGAAATAGGCTTCGTCAAGGAATCGGCGCTAAGGTCGGCCAATGCGCGCCAAGCCCTCAGACGCCAAACTGATCAACCTGTTCCTCGACATGCTCGCGGCGGAACAGGGAGCCGGCGACAACACCCTCGATGCCTATCGCCGCGACCTGACGGATTTTTCCGAATTTCTTGGCTGCAGCGGCCAGGGCTTTACCAGCGCCGAGACGCAAGCCCTGCGGGACTACCTCGCCGACCTTGACGGACGAGGCTTCAAGTCGTCGAGCGTGGCGCGCCGGCTGTCGGCGATGCGCCATCTGTTTCGCTTCCTCTTGAACGAGCGGGTCCGGAGCGACGATCCCGCGGCGATCTTGTCAGGACCAAAGCGTGGCCGCGGCCTACCGAAAGTGCTGTCGATATCGGATGTCGACCGATTGCTGGTTCACGCCAAGGCACAGGCCGAAATGTCGGAAGCCTCCGGCCTGCAGCGGCTTCGCACGATGCGGCTCTATTGCCTGCTTGAGGTGCTCTACGCCACCGGCCTACGCGTCTCCGAACTGGTGGCGCTGCCGCTCTCGGCGTCGCGCCGCGACGCCCGCATGATCGTGGTGCGCGGCAAGGGCGACAAGGAACGGCTGGTGCCGCTGAACCAGGCCTCGCGACAGGCGATGGCGGATTATCTCGCGGCGATGGAAGCGATCAAGCCGCAGATGAAGAAAAACGCCGCCGCCTCGAAATGGCTGTTTCCCTCTTTCGGCGAGAGCGGGCATTTGACGCGGCAACATTTTGCGCGCGACCTCAAGGAACTGGCGGCATCCGCCGGGCTGGCGCCGCGGCTGGTCAGCCCGCATGTGCTGCGTCACGCCTTCGCGAGCCATCTTCTGCATAACGGCGCCGATTTGCGCATCGTGCAAACGCTGCTCGGCCACACCGATATCTCGACGACGCAGATCTATACCCATGTGGTCGAGGAGCGGCTGAAAAGCCTGGTGCGCGACCTGCATCCGCTGGCGGAGAAGTAGCGAATCATCTTTCCGGCCGGGATGGCGACGACGCGGTGATCCGCAGCTTGACTTCCGCCTCCTCTGCCGTGAAAGAGCCTCTTCCCGCCCTGCCCCCGGTGGAAAGTTGGCCCAACGGGCACCCATCTGGCGTCGGAATGCGCTCTAAGTAATTGAAGGTACGCGCTTTCTTGGCGCGAACCGGAAGCCGCTTCGCTCCCGGGCGGCTTCGTCCTTATATTGGTTTGATGCCGGATCACATGCGCAGTTACCTCGATTTCGAAAAGCCCGTCGCCGAACTCGACTCCAAGGTCGATGAATTGCGCGCGCTGGCGGCTTCCGGCAGCGACATCGGCGAAGAGATCACCCGGATCGAGGACAAGGCGGCCCAGGCGCTTCACGACCTCTACGCCAATCTGACGCCGTGGCAGAAAACCCTGGTGGCGCGCCATCCGCAGCGGCCGCATCTGACCGATTTCATCAACGCGCTGATATCGGAATTCACGCCGCTGGCGGGCGACCGCAAGTTCGGCGAGGACGAGGCGCTGGTGGGCGGGTTCGGCCGCTTCCGCGGCGAGAGCATCTGCGTGATCGGCCAGGAGAAGGGCGCCACCACCGACTCCCGCATCAAGCATAATTTCGGCATGGCGCGCCCGGAGGGCTATCGCAAGGCCGTGCGGCTGATGGAGATGGCGGATCGATTCGGCATTCCCGTGCTGTCGATCGTCGATTCCGCCGGCGCCTATCCCGGCATCGGCGCGGAAGAGCGCGGCCAGGCCGAAGCCATCGCGCGCTCGACCGACGCCTGCCTGTCGCTTGGGGTGCCCAATATCGCGATCATCACCGGCGAGGGAATGTCCGGCGGCGCCATCGCCATCACCACTGCCAACCGCGTGCTGATGTTCGAGCACGCGATCTACAGCGTGATCTCGCCGGAGGCCGCCTCCTCGATTCTGTGGCGCGACGGAACCAAGGCGCAGGAAGCCGCGACCAGCATGAAGATCACCGCGCAGGACATGCTGCGTTTTGGCGTGATCGACCAGATTCTCAAGGAGCCGGCTGGCGGCGCGCATCGCGACCCCGCCGCCATGATCGCGACCACCGGCGATGCCATCGCCCAAACCCTGGACGACCTGCGCAACCTCGATTCCGACGCGATCCGAAGGCAGCGGCGGCAGAAATTCCTCGATATCGGCCGGAAGTTGGGGTGAAATCGCCCCTTTTGCGGGAAATCCGGTAAGGCGGCGGCCCCCCGGTCTGTTTGCATGATCTTTTCGGAATCATGCTCCGGGCCCCAGCCTTTTCAGAATTCGGCCGTTTTGGCCGCAATTAGGCCCAGACACCGATATTTAACTGCAATCATTCATGCCTTGGCTGGGATCCGCCGCAACGCCCCCGTCGGCTTGCGGCAGAGGGGGCTTAAGGATAATATTTTATTCAATGGCTTCAGGGCATGAACGCCGTTGTTGGGGTGCGAAAATTGCCCGTTGGGTGTGGAGCTTTGCATTGATCGGTCGCTCGCTGGTTCGCGCGCTTATCACATCTGCCGCGCTCGCGGCCGGTGGGCTGCTGGCCGGCTGCAACAGCGACGAAATTTCACTCGCCAGTAACGCCAAGGCCAACCAGCCCGTTTCGCCAAAACTCGTCGCCGAGATGGTGGCAAAGGACATGGATCTGCAATCGCCGATCCTGGTCCGGCTGTTCAAGCAGGAAGCCGAGCTCGAGGTCTGGAAGCAGGATCGTTCGGGCCGCTTCGCCCTGCTGAAGACCTATCCGATTTGCCGCTGGTCGGGAGATCTCGGACCCAAGGTCCGCGAGGGCGACCGCCAGGCCCCGGAGGGCTTCTATGCGATCTCGCCGGCGCAGATGAACCCGCAATCGGCGTATTATCTTTCATTCAACACCGGCTATCCGAATGCCTACGACCGGTCGCTCGGACATACCGGCTCGGAGCTGATGGTGCATGGCGACTGCTCGTCGCGCGGCTGCTACGCCATGACCGACGAACAGATCGCCGAAATCTATTCGCTGGGGCGAGAATCCTTCTTCGGCGGTCAAAAGTCGTTCCAGTTTCAGGCCTATCCGTTCCGGATGACGCCGCTCAACATGGCCAAGCATCGCAACAATCCGAACATGCCGTTCTGGAAAATGATCAAGGAAGGCTACGATCATTTCGAAGTGACGCGGCAGGAGCCGAAGGTCGATTTCTGCGAAAAGAAATACGTGTTCGATGCGGTGAAGCCGTCGGATGCCAAACGGGATCCGGTATTCGAGGCCTCGGCAAAATGCCCCGCTTATGTGATCCCGGATGAAGTCGCCGAAGCCGTCCGCGAAAAGCAGGATGCCGATCATGTCGAGACCGCCAAGCTGATTGAGCGGGGAACGCCGGTGGCCCGGATCAATACCGGCATCGACGGCGGCATGCACAGGGTATTCGCGGCCAAGCTGCCCGGCGGCAATACCGGGCTGTCGGAAGGTGGTACCGGTCTCGCGCTGCTCACCCTTGATAAAGCGCCCGGCACCATTCCTCCCGGGGTCAATCCTCCGCGCGGGCCCGTGACGTCGCCGGAAGACCCATGGACGGCGTCGGTGGCGCCGGCGACCCCGCCAGCCTCAGGGACGCGCGTGGCGTCCGCGACACCCGCGACTCAGAATACGCAATCCCAAAATACCCAGCAAAATACCCAGTCTGAAGGCTTCTTCTCCAGCCTCGCCCGCAAGGTCGGCCTTGGCGGCACCGCCGATACCACCGCCACCGCCGCGCCGCCGCCTGCTCCAGCCAAGCCGAAGGTCGCCGAAGCCAAGCCGCCGCGCCCCGAAGCTTCGATTCCCAAGGGAACGGCACCGAAGGCCGATACCAAGCAAGCCGCCGCACGTCCGCCCTTGAAACCTGGGGTGAGCGATAGCGAGGCGGCCTCATCTGCCCCTGCGTTCGCTCCCGCAGCACCCAGCATGGTCGCCGGCGCACAGCCGGTTCTATCGGCGAATTCGTTCGAGAGCCGGTTCTCGGCGGCCAAGTAAGGCAAAACCGCTTCAGCATCGCACCGTCGTGGCCGGGCATCGTCGTCGTCCTTGCGCGGACGACGTAGATTTGTCGGCGATCCCCCTCCCGTGATCTTCCGGATCGATCCGCTGGGCATTGGCGCCGGCATCTGGATAAGATCCCGTCGATGCAATAGTCTCACATCCCCGGATACAAAATGAAAAAGCCGTCAGCGCACTGGGCTCGGCGGGGAAAAAACACGGAGAACGATCATGGCTGAATCGGAATCGGCTGCATTGCACCGCCGTCGATTTCTGAAAGGGATGGTCGTCGCCGGCGGCGCGACCGTCGTGGCTCCGGCAGCCGCTCAGGCGCAGGCGCCGGAGAAGCCGACCGGCAACACCTCGCCGCCCACCGCCGCCGCAAGAGCCAGCGAGCGCGAACATCCGCCGGAAGCCGACCGACTGACAACCGAAAAGACCGGCTCCGATTTCATGGTCGAGGTCTGCAAGACGCTCAACCTCGACTACATGGCCGCCTGCCCGGGCTCGACGTTTCGCGCCCTGCAAGAAAGCTTCATCAACTACGGGCAGAACAAGCGCCCGGAATGGCTGACATGCATGCACGAGGAAGTGTCGGTCGGCATGGCGCATGGCTATGCCAAGGTCGCCGGCAAGCCGATGGCGGCGATGGTGCATGGAACGGTCGGCACCCAGCATGCGGCGATGGGCATCTATAATGCCTTCTGCGACCGCGTTCCCATCATCATCTTTACGGGTAACGCCGGTGCGCTCGACGAGCGCCGGCCCGGGGTCGAATGGGTCCACAGCGTCCAGGACGCCGCGTCGACGGTGCGCGACTTCGTCAAGTGGGACGACTATCCAATGTCGCTTCAGCATTTTGCCGAGTCGACGGTGCGTGGCTATACGCTGGCCTGCGCGCAGCCTCCGGGGCCGGTGTTCATCACCGCGGACACCAAGCTGCAGGAAGAACCGCTTGACGAACGCGAGCAGCGCAAGCTCAAGATTCCGCTCTTGGTGACAGCCTCGCAACCCGCAGGGGATCCGAACGCCTTGCGCGAGGCCGCCAAAATGCTGGTCGCGGCTGAAGCGCCGGTCATCATCGCGGATCGTTATGCCCGCTCGCAAGCGGCGATGGACAATCTCGTCAGGCTTGCCGAGCTTCTGCAGGCGCCGGTCATCGACAACCGCTCGCGCATGAACATGCCGAACACGCATTATCTTTGCCAGTCGGAGCGGGCGGGCGGGTTGATCGCGCAGGCCGACTGTATCCTGTCGCTCGAGCCGGTGGATCTTTACGGCCAGCTCAACGTCATGCGCGACCAGTTGGAGCGGACCGTGAGCCCGAAGTCCAAAAAGGGGGTGAAGGTCATCTGCATCTCGACCCGCGATTTGCTGGTCCATTCCAATTACCAGGACTTCCAGCGCTACGTCGGTGCCGACATCAATATCACCGCGGACGCCCAAACGACCTTGCCGTCCCTGATCGAGGCCGTACAGCGGGAGATCGCCTCCGGCGGCAAGAACGCCATCGCCATGCGCGGCGAGAAGATGCGTGAGTCCTATAATGGCTTCGCGGACCGCGCCCGTGCGGAGGCCGCGCTGGCATGGGACGCGACCCCGATCTCGTCGGCGCGCATGTATATGGAGCTCTGGGAGCATCTCAGGAAGGAGGATTGGGCGCTGGTCTCGGACAGCGACTTCTCGTCCAACTGGCCGCATCGCCTGTGGCCGATGGAAAAGCACTATCGCTTCATCGGCGGCTCTGGCGGCTATGGCGTAGGTTATCAGCCGGTTGCCGCGCTCGGGGCGGCACTGGCGCATCGCGATGCCGGCGGGCGCGTGGTCGTCAGCATCACCGGCGACGGCGAGTTCAACATGGCGCCGCATACGCTGTGGACGGCCGCGCACCATGGCATTCCGTACCTGACCGTCATCCAGAACAATCGCGCCTATCACCAGGAGGTCATGCACGTCCAGCGCATGGCGAACCGGCACAATCGTGGTCTGCGCAACGTCCCTATCGGCACCATGATCGACAATCCGAACATCGACTACGCCAGGATCGCGCAAGGCTACGGTGCGGTCGGCATCGGACCGATCAACGATCCAAATGATCTGTCCGAGGCGTTCCGCAAGGGCATTGCCGCCGTCAAGGCTGGCCAGCCCGCCTTGATCGACGTCGTCATGCAGCCGCGCTGAGGAGAGAGCCATGAAGCATCTCATTGTCGCGGTGACGGGCGTGATGTTGGCTGCTGGCCCGGCGTGGGCACAGACTTCCGGGCCAGCGGGCAATGCCGAGAACGGCAAGAAGCTCTACGCTCAGGTCGGTTGTTATCAGTGCCACGGCTTAGCGGGTCAGGGCGCACGGATGACCGGGCCACGCGTCTCGCGAACCGAATTCCCCTTCGATGGCTTTCTGTATCAGCTTCGCCACCCGGCAAACCAGATGCCGCCATACGAAGCTGCCGTCGTCTCCGATCAGGAAGCGGCGGATCTCTACGCCTATCTGCGGCAGATGCCGGCGCCGCGCGATCCGAACGGCATTCCCCTGCTCAAGACCGAGCGTTGAGGGCCGGGATGGTCGCTAAACAGCGTGAGGGCTGATCGGCGTCCTCACGCATACTTGCCGTGGCAGTGCTTGTATTTCTTGCCTGAGCCGCACGGACAGTCCTCGTTGCGCCCGACCTTGCCCCAGCTCGCCGGATTCTTCGGATCGCGGTTGGCGGTTGCGGCGGGCACCAGCGAGGCATTGGCGAACGCCATCTCGTCCTCGCCGGTATTCGGATCGAGCTTGTGCGCTTCCATCTGCGGCAACGCCGGCTGCTGATCTTCCGGCGGCACGATTTCGACGCGCATCAGTTGCGCCGTCACCGCCTCGCGCAGATGCGCGGCCATCGCCTCGTACAGGCTGAAGGCTTCCGACTTGTACTCCTGCAGCGGATCGCGCTGGCCGTAGCCGCGCAAGCCGATCACCTGGCGCAGATGATCGAGCATCACCAGATGCTCGCGCCAGAGATGATCGAGCGTCTGCAGCAGGATGGTCTTCTCGACATAGCGCATCACCTCGGGGCCCCATTGCGCCACCTTGGCCGCCATGTGCTCGTCGACCCGCTGCTCGATGCGCGTCAGCAATTCCTCGTCGGCGATACCCTCTTCCTTGGCCCATTCATCGACCGGCAACTCGATACCGAGCACCCGCGTCAGCTCTTCCTTCAGGCCGGCGACATCCCACTGCTCGGCATAGGCGTGTTCGGGAACGTGCTTGGCGACAATGTCGTCGATGAAGTCGTGCCGCATGCCCATGACGGTCTCGGCGACGCTTTCGTCCTTCATCAGTTCGATGCGCTGGTCGAAGATCACCTTGCGCTGGTCGTTCTGGACGTTGTCGAATTTCAGCAGATTCTTGCGGATATCGAAGTTGCGGGCCTCGACCTTCTGCTGCGCCTTTTCCAGCGCCTTGTTGATCCAGGGATGGATGATGGCCTCGCCTTCCTTGAGGCCGAGCCGCGTCAGCATGCTGTCGAGCCGGTCGGACCCGAAAATCCGCATCAGATCGTCTTCCAGCGACAGGAAGAATTTCGAGCGGCCGGGATCGCCCTGGCGTCCGGACCGGCCGCGCAGCTGGTTGTCGATGCGCCGCGATTCATGGCGCTCGGATCCGATGATATAGAGCCCGCCCGGTTTGGTGACGGCTTTGGCCGGCCTCGACCCCTTGGCGGGTTCGATCTCGACGGTCTCTTCCGCTTTCAGCACGATCTCGCGGAAGCGTTCGACGTCGGCCTTGATGCGTTCGATCTTCGCCGCTCGCTCGGCCTCGTCGGTGATCTCCGCGGCCTCATGCAGGATGCGCATTTCCAGCGAGCCCCCGAGCTTGATGTCGGTACCGCGGCCGGCCATGTTGGTCGCGATCGTGATCGCGCCGGGGACGCCCGCTTCGGCGACGATGTAGGCTTCCTGTTCGTGAAAGCGCGCGTTCAGCACCGCGAACAGCTTGGCCGGCTTGCCGGCGCGGGCGGCGGCATAGAGCTTTTCCATCGCCTTGTCGTTGCCGAAGTCGATCTGCTTGTAGCCGTGCTTCTTGAGATATTCGGCCAGCACTTCGGATTTTTCGATCGAAGCGGTGCCGACCAGCACCGGCTGCAGCCGCGCATTGGCGCGCTCGACCTCGGCCATGATCGCCGCATGCTTCTCGTCCTGGGTGCGATAGACCTCATCGTCCTCGTCGAGCCGCGCCACCGCGACGTTGGTCGGGATTTCCACGACCTCGAGCTTGTAGATGTCGAACAGTTCGTCGGCTTCGGTCAACGCCGTGCCGGTCATGCCGGCGAGCTTTTCATACATCCGGAAATAGTTCTGGAACGTGATCGAAGCCAGCGTCTGGTTTTCCGGCTGAACCTGCACGTGCTCCTTGGCTTCCAGCGCCTGGTGCAGGCCTTCGGAATAGCGGCGGCCCTGCATCATGCGGCCGGTGAATTCGTCGATGATGATGACCTCGTCATCGCGAACGATGTAGTCCTTGTCGCGGGTGAACAGCGAGTGCGCGCGCAGCGCCTGGTTGATGTGGTGAACGACCGAGACGTTCTCGACGTCGTAGAGGGAATCGCCCTTGAGCAGGCCGGCGTCGCGCAGCAGGGTTTCGATCTTTTCCATGCCGGCTTCGGTCAGCGTCACCGTGCGCTGCTTCTCATCGACGTCATAATCGGTCTTGTCGAGCCTGGGAAAGAAGGTGTCGATGGTGTTGTAGAATTCCGAACGATCGTCGAGCGGACCGGAAATGATCAGCGGGGTGCGGGCCTCGTCGATCAGGATCGAGTCGACCTCGTCGACGATGGCGTAGAAGTGCCCGCGCTGGACCATGTCCTCGAGCCGGTACTTCATGTTGTCGCGCAGATAGTCGAAGCCGTATTCGTTGTTGGTGCCGTAGGTGATGTCGCGCGCGTAGGCTTCCTTGCGCTCGCCATCGTCCCGCCCGTGGACGATGACGCCGGTGGTCATGCCAAGGAAGCCGTAGATCTGGCCCATCCACTCGGAGTCGCGCCGGGCCAGATAGTCGTTAACGGTGACGACGTGGACACCCTTGCCGGCCAGCGCGTTGAGGTAGACCGCCAGCGTTGCGACCAGCGTCTTGCCTTCACCGGTCTTCATCTCGGCGATATCGCCTTCGTGCAGCACCATGCCGCCGATCAGCTGCACGTCGAAATGCCGCTGGCCGAGCGTGCGCTTGGCCGCCTCGCGGACGGTGGCAAAGGCTGGAACCAGAATATCGTCCAGCGTCATGCCGTCCGCGAGTTGCTTGCGGAATTCGCCGGTGCGCGCCTTCAGCGCTTCGTCCGAAAGCGCCGATATCTCCGGCTCCAGCGCGTTGATGGCATCGATCCGGGCCTGATACCCCTTGATCCGCCGATCATTGGCGGAACCGAAAAACTTGCGGGCGAGCGCGCCGATCATGCCAAATTCCTGTTTTCGCGGTCGGCAGAGCTGCCGTGACGTGGTCTACCCGGTTGCCAATCAACTCATCGTGACGCATCGCGGGTCGGCCCCCAGCCGGGGATCATCCGCCAAATGAGTGGGAATTCAGCAATCCAAGGTTCAACGGCCAAAAACGCAGCGAAATACGCTCTATCGCCATTGACTTAGGTTTTGCAGAGATATGGCTGGGCCAGAGCCTTGTCAACGGCGGCCGGGCCGCCAGTTTGAGGCCCCTTGAGCGGTTCGGCACGCTGATGCCGGTTTGTTTCCGAAGTTGGTCTCGGAGGGCACCGCGATGGGTCACGGACTTCCGAAACCGGGGCCTTGACCTGTCGGGGAATTCATCATTTTGACAGACTTTTCGCGTTGCCAAGCCCACATGATTGGGCGAGTGTCGCGCCGCCCCGAAACAGCCCTACTGCCCAAACCGCCACACGGCTTTGAAGATAAGGATTTTCCATGACCACGTCGTCATCCGAAGTGAAATTCGGCACGCGCGCCCGCCTCGCCTTTGCTACCACCGGCTGTCTCGCGATGGTTTTGCTCGCCAGCCTGCCGGTGCGGGCCGAAGATGCCAACCCCGTTCTCGCCAAGGTGAACGGCGCTGAAATTCGCCAGAGCGACGTCACGCTGGCCGAGGAGGAACTCGGACCCAGCCTCGCCCAGATGGACCCCGCGACCAAGAAAGAAAACGTATTGGCGTTCCTGATCGACATGAAGATTGTCGCCAAGGCTGCCGAAGCCAAGAAAATCGAGGACCGCGACGACTTCAAGGCCCGCCTCGCCTTCACCCGCAACCGGCTCCTGATGGACAATCTGCTGGCGGTCGAAGGCAAGGCCGCGACCACCGATGAAGCCATGAAGAAGGTCTATGCCGACGCCTCCAAGCAGATCGAGGGCGAGCAGGAAGTTCATGCCCGGCATATCCTGGTTGAGAACGAGGACGAGGCCAAGGCGATCGAGGCCGAGCTCAAGAAGGGCGCCGACTTCGCCGAACTCGCCAAGAAGAAATCCAAGGATCCCGGGGCGTCCGATGGCGGCGATCTCGGCTTCTTCACCAAAGACCAGATGGTGCCGGAGTTCTCCGCCGTCGCCTTCGCGCTCGAGCCGGGCAAGATCTCCGATCCGGTGAAATCGCAGTTCGGCTGGCACATCATCAAGGTCGAGGAGAAGCGCAACCGCAAGGCGCCCGACTTCGAGCAGGTCAAGGGCCAGATCGAGACCTATGTGACGCGCAAGGCGCAAGCCGATTACGTGGCGAAGCTGCGCGAAACCGCGAAAGTCGAGCGCATGGACCAGCCGAACGATGCGGCGGCGAAGACCGATGCCAAGCCCGCCGATTCCAAGATGGCGCCCGCGAAGAAGTAAACTCCTCGTCGTCCCGGCGAACGCCGGGACCCATACGCCGTGCCGTCGCGGTTCGGGCACACGGCCTGTTGCCTTCTTAACAACAGGAGCCGGTGGCTATGGGTCCCCGCTTTCGCGGGGACGACCAGCCGGTGATCACACCGCACCCCCTCTCCCGTCCTGACAATTGAGGTGATAAAGAGCGCTTCCACGCCTCGAAGCCGGAAGCCCTCATGTCCTCCTCGATTTCCCCGCTCGCCCCGACCAATGTCCCCGACATGCCCGCGATTGCCGGCGTGAAGCTTGCGACCGCCGCCGCCGGCATCCGCTACAAGGGCCGCACCGACGTGCTGCTCGCGGTCATGGACAAAGGGACCACCGTGGCCGGCGTCTTCACCCAGTCGAAATGCCCGTCCGCGCCGGTGGAATGGTGTCGAGCCAAACTCGGCCGCGGCAAAGCCCGCGCGCTGGTGGTGAATTCCGGCAATGCCAATGCCTTCACCGGCAAGACCGGCCGGCAGGCCACCGCGCTGACCGCGGCGATCGCCGCCAAGGCGCTCGGGTGCAACGCCAGCGAGGTGTTTCTCGCCTCCACCGGCGTGATCGGCGAGCCGCTCGATGCCACGAAATTCGACGGCGTGCTCGGCAGCCTGGCCGCGCAAGCCGCATCCGGCGACTGGATGGGCGCAGCGCGCGCGATCATGACCACCGACACCTTTCCGAAAGTGGCTACCGCCTCCGTGAAACTCGGCAAGGCCAAAGTCACGATCAGCGGCATGGCCAAGGGTGCCGGCATGATCGCACCCGACATGGCGACCATGCTGGCCTTCGTGTTCACCGACGCGCCGATCGCGGCGGCGGCGCTGCAATCGCTGTTGAAGACGGGGGTCGAAGACACCTTCAACGCCGTCACCATCGACGGCGACACCTCGACCTCGGATACGGTGCTCGCTTTCGCCACCGGTTCGGCCGCCGCGAATGGCGCGCCCAGGATCAGCCGCGCCGGCGATCCGCGCCTGAAGGCGTTCACCAAGGCGTTCCGCGCGGTGCTGGCCGACCTCGCCGAGCAGGTGGCGCGCGACGGCGAAGGCGCGCGCAAGCTGGTCGAGATCATCGTCGAGGGCGCGGTGTCGAAAAAGTCGGCGCGCAGGATCGCGATGTCGGTGGCGAACTCGCCGCTGGTGAAAACCGCGATCGCCGGCGAGGACGCCAATTGGGGCCGCGT
>NZ_SSNA01000234.1 GCF_004799445.1 Bradyrhizobium sp. | reverse complement strand
GCCGACAAGCCGGCGGAGACCGCCAGCATTCCCCCGACCGCTCCCGCGAGCGTCCCGGCGGATACCCGCCGCCATCAGCCGCGCGAAAAGGCCGCCGTCAGGACCGCTCCCGCGGCGGTTCCAGCGTCGCAGCCATCCGCCCCCGCCGAGCCCGTGATTGCAGCGCCAACTACCGTCGCGCCGGTCGAGACGGCAATCACGCCGGATGCCAACAATCTGGCGCGCGCGGCGATCGAGCGTCTGCGCGGCGCGCCTGAGGCTTCGCCACGCGCCCAGGAAGCGGCCCGCATTCCGGAAGCGCCCCATGTTGTGGCCGCGCCAGCTCCGCAGGTTGTGGCCGCGCCAGCGCCCCAGCCGGTTCAGATGCAGCCGGTTCAGCCGCTGCCGCCGCCGATCCAGGTTTCAACGCCGCCGGCCGACGCATTCGGCCCCGGATCGTCCCAGGCGAAACCATCTTACGCGCCCACGGCGCGGGCGGACGATCCGCATCGTCCAACACCGCCGGCCGATATCCCCGACCCGCGGCCGCTCGATTTGAGGGCCGATGCGGTGGATTCGCCGCCTGCCCGGGAACACACCACGGTTGCCGAAGACATGCTGTCGGCGGCGAAATCGGTGTTCCACTCGGTGTTGCCGAAATAGCCACGAACCGGCCCCCGCTCCGGATCACGTCCGGGGCAGGTCTTCGCGCGAACCTGCTTCAAAACGTATCGTAGCTCTGCCCGGGCTTGCCGCCGACGCGGGCAAAGCCGCTTCGCGCGGCTTCGTCCTTCGGGCGCAGGTTGATGGCGCGGCCATATGAACCGGCGGCCTTGGTTTTGTCGCCGAGGCGTTCATAGGCAAGTCCCCGGGTAATCCAGATCTGCGCGTTCTGCGGATCGGATTGCACCGCCTCGTCGAGATCGGCGGCGGCCTCCTTGGCCTTGCCCAAAGCCAGGTAGCTCAGCGCGCGGCCCTGCAGCGGCTCGGCCTGTTGCGGGATGAGACCGTTCGCGGTCGTGAAGTCGTCGATCGCGAACTGGTGCTGCTTTTCGCTTTGATAGAGCAGCCCGCGATTGTAATAGGCCTCGGCGTCATCGGGACGAAGGCTGATCGCCTTGTTGAAATCCTCAAGCGCTTGTGGCGCCTGGTTCCGCGCCTTGAAGACCATGCCGCGGCCAAGCCAGGCCGGCGCGTAGTTGGGATCGAGCGCCAGCGCGCGCTCGTAGTCGCTCATCGCCTGATCGAGCCGCTTGGTCTTGCGATAGATCAGGCCCCGGTTGGCGAACGCCTGACCATAATTGGGATCGAGGCTGATCGCCTTGCTGAAATCGGCGAGTGCCTCCTCGGTCTTTCCGGCCTGCGCCAGCACCGAGCCGCGCATGTTGTAGGCCTGCGGATCGTTGGGGTTGTTTCTGACGGTTTCGGTGAGCGAAGCGATGTTGCTCGAGGCGGCCAGCTGCGCGGGCTCTTCCTTCGGCTCCGAAGAGGTCGTCAGCGATCCCAGCGTCATCGAACAGCCGCCGAGGGCGATGGTGATCAATGCGATTGCCGCGGACGCACGCGGACCGGGGCGCAAAGCTCCGGAAAGGACATCAGGAACCGGGATGGGCATCGTGCAGAACACTCACGCGGCTAACGCAGTATTGGTAGCCCGCTGGCGCGTATTCCGCAAAAACCACAACGCGGGCACGAAGGCCCGCGTCATCGGATGATTCAAATCCAACAAGATGGCTGATCAGCGCGACCCGCGGGGTCCCGCGCCGGGACCGCCACGGCCGCCACCGGCACCGCCCCGCTCAGCGCCTGGGCCGGCACCGAACACCGGTTTCGGCTTCATCGGCAGCAGCCCTTCGCGCTGCAACTTCTTGCGGGCGAGCTTCCGCGCGCGGCGCACGGCTTCGGCCTTTTCACGGGCCTTCTTCTCGGAGGGCTTCTCATAATGACCGCGAAGCTTCATCTCGCGGAAAATACCTTCGCGCTGCATCTTCTTCTTCAGCGCCTTGAGGGCTTGATCGACATTGTTATCGCGAACGAGAACCTGCACGCGGCATCCTCTTTCAATTGATCGGATTGGATTCTGGTAAAGCAAAGGGCCGGCAAAACGCCTAGCTCTCAACCTTGAGGGCGCGGATGTATCAGACAAAGCTGGGAATGTCCACCGGCGGAAAAGCAAATAGCCGTGCCGAACGCGGCCAAATCCGCCCCGATCAGGCTCTCGGGGAGGTCTCGGATCCCCCCGATCAGGCGGGTTTTGGCGGCGCCGCGACCTTGGCGACGTGCGCCTGAGTGTGGACCTGGGTCACGTGCCCCATCTTCCGGCCTGGCCGCGGCGCACCCTTGCCGTAGAGGTGGACGGTGACGCCCGGCACCGTCAGCCATTGCTGATAGCTGTTGATCTCGTCTCCGATCAGGTTGGTCATGGTGACCGCGCCGTGGCGGACGGGCTTGCCCAACGGCCAGCCGGCGATGGCGCGGATGTGCTGCTCGAACTGCGAGATCGATGCGCCGTCCAGTGTCCAATGCCCGGAATTGTGCACCCGCGGGGCGACCTCGTTGACCAGGAGCTTCAGCCCGCCGTCTTCCGGTACCACGAACATCTCGACCGCGAGCACGCCGACATAATTCAGGGCGTTGGCGATGCGCTGCGCCACGTCGCGGGCCTGCGCCGCCAGCGCGTCGGGGATGGCAGCCGGCACGCGGGAGATTTTCAGGATGTGATCGCTATGCTCGTTTTCGGTGACGTCGAAGCATTCGACCTGGCCGTCGGCCGAGCGCGCGGCGATCACTGAAATCTCGCGCTCGAACGGAATGAAGGCCTCCAGGATCGCGGATTTGGTGCCGAGGTCCTGCCAGACCTGGTCCGGATCGTCTCCTTCACGGATGATCGCCTGACCCTTGCCGTCATAGCCGAAGCGGCGCGTCTTGATCACCGCGGGGAGGCCGATTTTCCCGATCGCGGCACGTAAGGCAGCCGCCGACGACACGTCGGCATAGGCGGCGGTTCCGATGCCCAGCCGCTTTACAAAATCCTTCTCGACGAGACGGTCCTGCGTGGTCTCCAGGATCTCCCGGCCGGGCAGCACCGGACGGCGCGCCGCCAGGATCATCGCCGAGGCCGACGGCACGTTCTCGAACTCATAGGTGATGACGTCGACGTCGTTGGCGAACAGCTCGAGCGCCTCGACATCGGCATATTCGGCGCACGTCGCGTTCGCCACGACGTCGAAAGCCGGCGAATCCGGATCGGGTGAAAACACCTGGCACCGCAGGCCAAGCCGCGCCGCGGCCATCGCCAGCATCCGGCCCAATTGTCCGCCGCCGAGAATTCCGATGGTGTCGCCGGGCTTCAGCTTCACCTGATTTGGCGCCGTCACGCAGATTCCTCCGGACGCTCGGCTACCGCCTCGGTCTGCGCCTTGCGCCAGCCGGCAAGTCTCGCTGACAGCGCCTTGTCGTTCAGCGCCAGGACGCTGGCGGCAAGCAGCGCGGCGTTGACGGCGCCGGGCTTGCCGATCGCCAGCGTCCCGACCGGGACGCCGGCGGGCATCTGGACGATGGAGTAGAGCGAATCAAGGCCGGACAGCGCCTTCGATTCAATGGGCACCCCGAACACCGGTAGTTCCGTCAACGACGCGGTCATGCCCGGCAGGTGCGCAGCACCTCCGGCGCCGGCGATGATGATCTTGAAGCCGGCCGCCTTGGCACCCTTGGCAAAGGCGAACAGCCGGTCCGGGGTACGATGGGCGGAGACGATGTGCTTCTCGCTGCCGATGCCGAGCTCAGCCAGGGTTTCGGCGGCGTAGCGCATGGTGTCCCAGTCCGACTGGCTTCCCATGATGATGGCTATCGGGGCGGGCATGCGATCAATTCTTTTCGGGAATCCAAAAACATAGGCCGGATTATAAGATCGGCCCTCGGTTCGGCAAGGCGTGGCAAGGGGTCCGGAATGGACTATCCTGTCTTGGTGAGGACCGGCAAGCCTTCTTAGAGCATGATCCCGATCCGACGGGCCGCATTAACGCAGAGGGGGATGCCGGTTTTGAGACAAAGTTCACGCCCAGACCGAGGATCAAGGGAAGGGTTTGATTCAGCGCCGCTGGATCAGACCCCAGACAGAGGCTCATGAAGAAGAAAACCGGAACGGCGGCTCCGAAGGCCGCGAAACGCCGCAAGAGCGTGGTGGCGAACCGCAAGCCTGCGCCGCAGCGGGCGCCGGCCCCGCGGCCGTCGGTGGTATCCGGCGACGCCAAAGCGCAGATTCGTCGGCTCCGGACCCAACTGGCGCAGGCGCAGGCGCGTATCGAGCAATTGCAGGCCTCGGCCGATACCGATTTCCTGCTGGAAATTCCCAACCGGCGCGGCTTTGAACGCGAGCTCAACCGCGTGATCGCCTACATCAAGCGCTATCATGCGAGCGGCGCGGTAATCGTGCTCGACGTCGATCGTCTCAAGCCGATCAATGACGCCTTCGGACATGCCGCGGGCGATTCCGTGCTGAAAGCCGTCGTCAATGCGCTCTCGCGCCAGATCCGTTCCTCCGACGTGATCGGGCGGCTGGGCGGCGATGAGTTCGCGCTGCTGTTGTGGAATCTCACCGAGACCGACGCCCACGCCAAGGCTGCGGCGCTGGAACAGGCCGTCGACCGTCTCAGCTTCGTGTTCCGCGGCCGCACCGTCACCACGGGAGCCTCCGCCGGCGTGGCGCTTCTGGGACCGCATTCCGAAGCGGGACGGGCGCTGGAAGAAGCCGATTGCGCGATGTATGTGCGCAAGGCGCAACGGCGTCATGAGGTGTGAGGTGCAATCCCTCGATCACCCGGATTTGCCGCCGCTCCCTCCAACCAGCCGAGCAGGACCATGACCAAACCCACGCCGTTTACGCTTCGGATCCCGGACGCCGACATCGCCGACTTGCGCGATCGCCTGGCGCGCTCACGCTTCCCTGACCAGGCGCCGGGCGAACCATGGGCCTATGGCACCGATGTGGCCTATCTGCGTGGGCTCGTGCAATATTGGCGCGACCATTTTGACTGGAGGGCGGAGGAAGCCACGCTCAACGCCTTTCCGCAATTCCGCGTTGCGCTCGACGGCATCGACCTTCATTATCTGCATGTGCCCGGCGTCGGCCCCGATCCGATGCCGCTGCTCCTGCTGCACGGCTGGCCCGGCTCGGTGTTCGAGTTCCTCGAAATCATCCCCCGTCTCACCGATCCGGCGCGCTTCGGCGGCGACGCCCGCGACGCCTTCACCGTGGTGGCGCCGTCCCTGCCGGGGTACGGGCTTTCATTCCGGCCCGGCCAGAAACGCTACGGCGTTCCCGAAATGGCGGACTGTGTCTGCGCCCTCATGCATGACGTCCTCGGCTACGCCCGCTTCGGCGCGCAGGGCGGCGACTGGGGGGCCGCGGTCACCAGCCGGCTCGGTTATGCGCATGCGGAGCGGATGATCGGCATCCACATCAATCTGATGATGGCGGCGGGCCGCGACCCCAAAGCCTTTCCCAATCCGAACGAGGAGGAGCGGCACTATCTCGCCGAACTCGCGCATTGGATGCACGAGGAGGTGGGCTATCAGTGGATCCAGGGCACCCGCCCGCAGACGCTGGCCTTTGCGCTGACCGATTCACCCGCAGGTCTTGCGGCATGGATCGTGGAGAAATTCCGCGCCTGGTCCGATTGCGGCGGCGACGTCGAGCGCGCGATCAGCCGGGACCGCATGCTCGCCGACATTTCGCTTTACTGGTTTACCGCGGCGATCGGCTCGTCGTTCTGGCCGTATTATGCGAGGCTTCACGGCTCGGTCATTGTGCCGCCCGGCGAGACCATCTCGGTGCCCACCGGCTATGCGCAATTCCCGCGCGAAATCCTCAAACCACCGCGCAACGTTGCGGCGCGCGTGTTCACCGACATCCGCCGCTGGAGCGTCATGGAGAGAGGCGGACATTTCGCGGCCCTCGAGCAGCCGGAATTGTTGGCCTCCGAGGTGCGCGCCTTTTTCCGGGAATTGCGCTGAGCTATTACAGCCCGCTCAGATCGTCCGGCACCTGGCCAAATTTCCTGAGCAATTGCGCATCGCTGAATTCGCCGACCATGGGATCGCCGGTGCGGCTGAAGGCGACCGCCCCGACGCAGCCGGCGCCGTGCGACAAGGCTTCCGCGCGCCGCAATGCTCCTGACGAACTCTGGCATTCCTCCGCGGCGCCCGCGACCGGCGAGCCGGTATCGTCTTGCAGGAACGGCATTGCGACGTAATAGGTGACATCGGCCATTGCGTTGTTCCCGTCCGGTTCGATCAGGCAGCGTCGCCGCGTGTCCGCCGCCGCGCCGGAGCGCGTTCGGCTGCCGCCGCCTGCAATTCCCTCAATTCGATTTCCAGATATTCGTTCGCCATGATCAGCGCCTTGATCGTGCTGCGCAGGTTTCCGTCGCACATCGCAATCGCCTGGTCGCAAGCCTGCTCGTAACAATCGGTGTCGGGCGATGGAGCAGGTTCGGACATGGACATGACGAACTCCCTGGGCGAGCATGGGCCGCTAGATTGATGTTCCTATTTTGTTCTCTTCGAGTCAAGCGGGTTAAATCGGGTGTCATGGTCGATTTCCACCGCTCCTCGCCAGCAGGCCAGGGGGAGCTGCGGCCGGGCCAAGGGCAGGCGGTCCGAACAGGCTGGC
>NZ_SSNA01000233.1 GCF_004799445.1 Bradyrhizobium sp. | reverse complement strand
GTCCTGACGCCTCGGTGCCGGCGTCAAACTGGCGGAGGTCACTTCGCCAGTGACGGTGTCAACAAGCCGATCACCGGGGAGAGCACGAAATAAGCCGTAAACCATTGCGCGGGGAATGCCGGGTGTTTCCGGTGTGACCTGACTAACGCGTGTGCGTTCTACTACTCACATTGCACACGCGGCTATCGGGCGCATCGGGCGCCCGGCATTCCCTGCGCCCTCTGTTGAGAGGGCGAAAGGTACGAGCATAACCCGGGCGCTGTCAGCGCCGCGGGACCGCCGATGCATATCTCCAGTTGGCCAAACCGGTATGTCGAGGGTGGCGAATCATCTGGAGGCAGAGCGAAACACGCGACTACACCAGCGTGCTCGATTGCGTGCGGAGCGAATGGCTCAGACTGGTCGCGGCCAGATCGTCTTTCTCGGGGAGCCCTAGCTGCCGTTCCCGATCACAACCCGAAACACCCGGCGCACCTCGGTTTGCGTCTCCTTGACCCGCGCCTGCAGCGAGGAAAAGTCCGGCGCATCGCCGGCCCGCGCCAGCACCCGCAACAGATCCTCGCCCGACGTCTCCGGATTGAACTTTTCAGTGACGCACAGCCGCAGAATCTGCGTCAGGTCATGATAGAGCCGCGCCGCCGAACGCAGGATTTCAGCCGAGGATTGCGGCAATACGCCGAGCCGCGCCGCATGGTCGAGCACATGCAGGGTGCTGACGTCGAGGATATCGGGCTTGTCGGCGGCATGAACAAGCTGCAGGTACTGGGCGATGAAATCGATGTCGACGATGCCGCCCGCGGCATGTTTCAGGTCCCAGATATCGTCCTCGCCCTTTTCCAGCGCGACGGCGCGACGCATATCCGCGACATCGCCCGCCACGGCGGCGGCGTCACGCGGCCGCGTCAGCACCTTGCGGATGATCTCCTCGATCTTGCCGCGAAACTCCGGCGAGGCCGAAATCACCCGGGCCCGGGTCAGCGCCATATGCTCCCAGGTCCAGGCTTCGCGGTCCTGGTACTCGGCGAACGATTCGACCTGCGAAGCCACCGGACCGACCCGGCCCGAGGGCCGCAGCCGCATGTCCACCTCGTAGAGCACGCCGTAATTGGTCCGTGTCGTGAACGCACTGATCAGCCGCTGGGTGAAGCGCGCAAAATAATGCGCCCCATGCAGCGATTTCGCGCCATCCGAATCCGGATGCTCGGGATCGAATTCATAGAGCAGGATAAGATCGAGGTCGGAGGCGGCGGTCATTTCACGGCTGCCCAGTCTGCCCATCGCCAATATCGCGGTCTGCTGCCCTCTGATCCGGCCATACTGGGCGGCGAATTGCTCGGTCACCAGGTCATGCACGGTGTGGACGACGCCTTCGGCGACGTCGGCAAAGGCGATGCTGGCGTGCTGGGCCGAGACCGTGCCGGACAAGATCCGCGTGCCGATCAGAAACAGGCTTTCGCGACCGAACAATCGCAATCGATCCAGAAACTCTTCGTAGGAATGGGCATCCGCCAGGGTCGCCGCCAGCCGCGCGGACAATTCGCGCCGGTCCGGCATCGCGCCGAAGAAGCGCGGATCAATCAGCCCATCCATGATCTGCGGCTGCCGCGCCAGCATGTCGCCAAGACGCGGCGCGGCGCCGAGGATCAGCGCCACCAATGCCACCAGGTCGCGATTCTGGCTGAGCAGCAAGAACAGCCGTCCACCCTGCTGCAGCGCCTGCAGGAAGCGATCGAACACCGCCACCGCGCCATCGGGCTCTTCGGCGTTGGCGAGGCCCACGATCAGCGCCGGAAGAAACTCGACGAACGCGTGGCGGGTGGATTCCAGCCTCAGAACGCGATAGTCGCCGTCCAGCCATTGTTGCACCGTCTGCGCCACCATGATCGGCTTCTTGAAGCCGAGCGAGACCAACTGTTCGATCAGACGCGGATCGTCCGGACCCGCCGTATAATCCACCGCCGGCAATTTCGCGGTTCCGGCCGGGTCGCCCTCGAACAGCTTGGCATAGTTCCCCTGCACGACGTTGAGATGGCCGAGCAGATCCCGGGCGAAGGCGGCACGGCTTTGGTACCCGAAAAAGCGGGCGAAGCGCTCCACCGCTTCGCCATCGTCAGGCAGCACATGGGTTTGCTCGTCCGCGATCATCTGCAGCCGGTGTTCGACCCGCCGCAGGAACTCGTACGCCGCGGTCATCTCATCGCACGCGGCGAAGGTGATCCAGTTGCTCGAGGCCAGCACATTCAACGCCTCCAGCGTCGGCCGTACCCGCAATTCGGAATGCCGGCCCCCGGCGATCAGCTGCTGGGTTTGCGCGAAAAACTCGATTTCGCGGATGCCGCCGCGCCCGATCTTGACGTTGTGACCCTCGACCGCGATTTCGCTTTGTCCGCGAAAGGTCTGCATCTGCCGCTTCATGTCGTGCACATCGGCAAGGGCGGCAAAATCCAGATGCTTGCGCCAGACAAAGGGTGCGAGCTCCGCCATCAGCGCCTCGCCGGCCCTGAGGTCGCCGGCGCAGGGGCGCGCCTTGATCATGGCGGCACGTTCCCAGGTCCGCCCTTCCCGCTCGTAATAATGCAGCGCCGAGGCGATGGAGATCGCCACCGGCGTCGAAGCGGGATCCGGACGCAGCCGAAGATCGACGCGGAACACATAGCCATCGGCGCTGCGTTGCTGCAATATCCGCGACAACCCTTGCGTCACACGCACGAAGAACGGCTGCGGCTCGATATCGGGCGCCAGCGTCGACGCGGCGGCGTCGAAAAACACGATCAGATCGATATCACTGGAAAAATTCAACTCGCCCGCGCCCATCTTGCCCATCGCGAGCACGATCAGGCCGCTGCCATCCTCGGGGCGATCCGGGTTCGGCGGCGAAAGTTTCCCGCGCGCCGCTTCCTGCTGCAACAAGAAGCGCAGCGACGATTGCACCGAGGTGACGGCAAGGTCGGTCAGCGCCGCCGTCACCCGCATCACCGGCCAGACGCCGCCAATGTCGCACAGCGCAATCAGCAGCGCTGCTTCCGATTTCGTGCGGCGGAGCCTCTGCATCACATCGGCTTCGCTTGACGCCGCAAGTACCTCGCGGCTGGTCCTTTCGATCAGTTGCGCCAGATACGGTTCAGGCTCGCATTCCAGCAGCCTGATCGCGCGTGCGCCGTCGGCGCGGACAAGATCGAAAAGATACGGAGAGGCCTCGGCGATGCCCAACAGAATGGTCCTGGCCCGGGGAAATCGCACCAGGAGGTGCTCGAGCGCAGCCGCCTGTCCCGGCGCGAGGTCCGTCAGCCAATCCCGCATTCGCTGCTCGGCTTTGTCAAGGGCCGATAGCTGCGGTCCGTCGACAAAGCGCGCGGCCAGTGAGCCGGAATTGACATTCGCTTCGGTGCGTTCGCGAATCGTCATGGCGAATGTCAAATCCAGAGCTGCATCAGGATAAATGCGAATGTCCCGTGGGTTATGACATTCGCGAGAGGTCTTGTTGCCGCGAGATGCGAATGTCGGAACCAGGACACCGGTCGGTGTGGTCGGCGTCACCCGGCGCGGATGAATTCACGCCGCCTTCTGTGGCACATCATGTGTTTGAGCCGCAAGCCCGTCGCTGGCACCGGACAACGCCGGCAACGTCAGCGTTGCGATCAGGCCCGGATGAGCGTCATCGAGCTTGAGGTCACCGCCATGCAGCGTCGCTACCGCCGATGCCAGGCTCAATCCAAGACCGGAGCCGGGCTGGGTTCGGCTCGCCTCCAGCCGGACGAATCGCTCCACCGCATGCTTGCGGTCGGCCACCGGAATGCCCGGTCCGTGGTCGGTGACGCTGAGCAGCACCCGATCGCCGTCGCGCCTGGCCTCGATCAGGATCTCCTTTTGGTCGACAGTTCCAACCGCGCCGGCGCCCGGCGGCGGCGCAGTGGGAACCGGCTTGCCGTATTTGATCGCGTTCTCGACCAAATTCGCCAGCGCCTGGTTGATCAGTTCGCGGTTGCCGTGAAGCTGCGTCGACTCAGTCCTGACGTGCAGGGTCATGCCTCCGTCTTCGGCGAGCGGCTCGTAGAGTTCGTGAATGCCGTTGGCAACGTCGGCGGCATCAAAATTATCCATATTGCCGCGGGCCTGACCGGACTCCGCGCGCGCGATCATCAGCAGGGCGTTGAAGGTCCGGATCAGACTATCGGATTCCTCGATGGTCCGTTCCAGCGCCGTGCGGTATTCGGCCTCGGTTGCGGATTTCGCCAATGCCTCCTCGGCGCGATTGCGCAATCGTGTCAACGGCGTCTTCAGGTCATGGGCGATATTGTCGGAGACTTCCTTCAGACCCATCATCAGCGCTTCGATGCGCTCCAGCATGGCGTTGAGGTTCTCCGCCAGGCGGTCAAGCTCGTCGCCGCTGCGCCCAACCGGCAGTCGCCCGCTCAGATCACCCGCCATGATGCGCTGGGTGGTGCCGGTCATGGCGTCGATCCGGTGCAGCACGCGCCGCGCGACAAAGATGCCGCCGCCCAAGCCAAGCACCACCACGATCAACACCGACCATTGCGCGGCCTTGGCGACAATGCCGAACAGCCGCCTGCGCTCCTCCAGATCGCGCCCGATCAGCAACCGGAAGCCGCTGGAGAGTTCGGTGACGAGCACCAGCGCGTGATGATCCGCGGTATCCTGCTCGTCGAGCCTGCGGTAGGCCGTTTCGGACCAACCTGTGGTCGCCATCACGCCTGGCGCAAGCGAACCGACATTGCCCGCGATGGCCTGCCCCGCGGGGGTGGTGACAAGGTAGAGGTTGGCGCCCGGCCGCAACGCGCGGTTCTCGATCGTGGCAATCAGCCCGCGCAGCCCGCGTCGCCCGAAAATGTCGCTGATCGTGCTGGTTTCCGCGTTCACCGTGGTCGTGATCTGTTCGGTGATCAGCCGCCGCGTGTTCCAGGCAAAATAGCCCAGCAGCGACGCCGCAAACAGCGCGAACAAAAACAGATAGACCAGCGTCAACCGGAACGCCGTGGTTCGGATCAGCTTACCGAATGCCGTCACGGATCATGTATCCCGCGCCGCGAATGGTGTGAAGCAGCGGCCGCTCGAAGCCTTTGTCGATCTTGGAGCGGAGCCGCGAAATATGCACGTCGATGACATTGGTCTGCGGATCGAAATGATAATCCCAGACGTTCTCCAGCAGCATGGTCCGCGTCACCACCTGCCCTGCATGCTTCATCAAATATTCCAACAACCGGAACTCGCGCGGCTGCAGCGTCAATTCGTCCTTGCCACGCGCCACCCGGTGTGAAAGCCGATCGAGTTCGAGGTCGCCAACGCGATAGGTGGTTTCCTCGGCAGGGCCGCCGCGGCGGCGCGACAGCACTTCGACCCGCGCCAGCAATTCGGCAAACGAATAGGGCTTTGGCAGATAATCGTCGCCGCCGGCACGCAGGCCCTTGATGCGGTCGTCGACCTGCCCCAGCGCCGAGAGAATCAAAACGGGCGTGCGGTTGCCCTTCTCGCGCAAGGTGCCGATCAGCGACAGGCCGTCGCGCTTTGGCAGCATGCGGTCGACCACCAGCACGTCGTAGTCGCCGCTCGCGGCGAGTGCCAACCCCTCCTCACCGTCGCCGGCCAGATCGGCGACATAACCGACTTCGCGGAACGCCTTGACCAGATAGTCGGCGGAATCGCGGTCGTCTTCGATGATCAGGAGGCGCATCTGGGTGTCGGTTGCGGTCAAGTGAGGCTGCTTTCTATCACCATGGCGCGGTCGGCGGCCTCATGCAAGGCAACATGCAAGGCTTGCTGGCGCGCCCATTGGGCCAAAAAAAGCGGGCGGTGAAGCTGGGGGACCTCACCGCCCTTTTAACCTTCCGACGGAGGGGGGCGTTTTCCACCGGAAGGTAACCAGAAGGGAGCGGGCTTTGACCCGCCCCCGCGCGATACTCAGCCTTTAGCCAGGGGGATCGCGACAAAGCGCGACGACCCACCGCTCTTGACGCGCATCAGCACGCTGTTCTTGTTGTCGGTGCGCGCGGCATTGATCGCTTCGCGCACGTCTCCAACATTGGTGACACTCTTTCCGGCGACCTCCAGAATGATATCACCTTCCTTGAAACCGCGCTCAGCCGCTGCACTCTTCGGATCGACTTCGGTGACAACGACGCCATCCTTGCCGGCGCCGGCAACGCTATTGGCGGGCGCCAGCGTCAGGCCGAGCTTCGGCACGTCGGTTCCGCGCGTAGCGCCGCCCTTGTCGCCGTTGTCCGTATCGGCCTTGGCTTCGACCGTGTTCGGCAACTGGCCAAGGGTAAGGTTGATCACCTTGTCCTGACCCTTGTGCAGTACGTTCAGCTTCACGGCATTGCCGGGCGCAAGACTGCCGATGGTACGCGCGAGCTCGCGGGCGTCCTTGACCGTCTCGCCATTCACCGCCGTGATCACGTCGCCGGATTCGATACCAGCCTTGGCGGCCGGACCGTTGGCCTGGGGTTCTGCAACCAAGGCACCTTCCGCCTTCTTGAGGCCGAGACTGTCGGCGATGTCCACCGTGACAGGCTGAATCTGGACACCAATCCAGCCGCGGCTGACGGAGCCCTTGTCCTTCAGCTGCGCGATCACGGTCTTCACGGTCGATGCCGGAATCGAAAACGCGATACCCACGC
Organism: Bradyrhizobium sp.; assembly: GCF_004799445.1. Taxonomy (GTDB): domain Bacteria; phylum Pseudomonadota; class Alphaproteobacteria; order Rhizobiales; family Xanthobacteraceae; genus Bradyrhizobium. The sequence goes on along the minus strand of NZ_SSNA01000233.1, from coordinate 7,750 downwards.
TGCCGCCAGACGGCGAATAAATCGCGGTATTGACGCCCATCACTTCACCTTCGGTATTGAAGGCCGGGCCACCGGAATTGCCCTTGTTCACGGGCGCGTCGATCTGAATGAAGTCGTCGTACGGGCCATTGCCGATGTCACGGCCACTGGCCGAGACGATGCCGGCCGTGACGGTACCACCGAGGCCGAAGGGATTTCCGACCGCGAGCACCCAGTCACCGATTCGGGGCTTGCCGTCGGACAACTTGGCAAACGGGAAGTTCGAACTGCCCTCCACCTTGATCAGCGCCACATCGGTGCGCGCATCGGTGCCAATCACCTTGGCGCTGTAAGTCTTGCCATCGTCGGTCGTCACCTCGACCTTGTCGGCGCCATCGACCACGTGATTGTTGGTGACGGCATAGCCGTCGGCCGAAATAAAGAAGCCGGAACCTTGGCCGGTCACCATGCCGCGGCCGCGCGGTCCACCGCGCAAACCGGGCGGCAGGCCATCGGGCCCACCGAAGCGACGGAAGAAGCGTTCCATCGGCGATCCCGGCTGGAACGGCGAGTCTTCATTGCTGTCGGTGCTGTCGTTCTTGGCGATCTTCTCGTTGATGTTGACCTTCACCGAAATCACCGACGGTTTCACGCGCTCGACGATGTCGGCAAAGCCGACCGGCTTCTCAACCTTACGAACTTCGTTGTTGACCTGCGCGTGCGCGGTGCTGCTGAAGATATCCACCGGGCCGGCGGCGGGACCAAAACCGTAAACGGCAACACCGAGGCCGGCGACGACCGAGGCCATCAGAGCAAACTTGCGCGCGGAAAACAGCGAACGGCGGGCCGCTCGATACGACGGAAGCGACGAAAGATCGGTGGGACGGTCGGTCATTCAAAATTCTCCAGAGCCTGAATCCGTGGTGCGTGGGCGGCACCCTGTGGCTCTGAAGATGGGGATTTCCGCCTTACAGCGCGCTGGCGGGGGAATTAAACTTTTGTAATGAACGGGCCATCAAATGCGGCAGTTTATCGCAGGGCTAACCCTTTGTTCCGCTACGGGTTCCACCGACAGCCGATCAGACCCTTCCGGCCGTCAGATTGCCTTGACGCTGATGATGAAGCCATCGACCTCCCGTTTCAGGGTTTCGGCCTGTTGCGAAAGATCGACAGCCGAATCTCGCGCATCGCTTGCCATGCGCCCGGTTTCGGACGAGGTGGATGTGATCTGTACGATATGATTTGACACGTCCAGCGTGCCCCGGGCTGCGTCCTGGACACTGCTCGATATCTCCTGCGTCGCGTTTCGTTGCTGCGCCGTATCGACTTCAATGCCCGACATGATCGCGCTGATTTCCGCGATGGTGTTCGATATGCCGTCGATCGCCTCTCGCGTCTCGCCCGTGCTGCCCTGAATGCTCGCGACGAGCATGGAGATTTCCTCGGTGGCTTTACCGGTCTGGTGGGCGAGGTTCTTGACCTCCGAAGCGACCACCGCAAATCCTTTACCTGCGTCGCCCGCCCGCGCCGCTTCAATGGTGGCGTTGAGAGCCAGCAGGTTTGTTTGGGAGGCGATAGCTTGGACCATTTGCACGACCGCCCCGATCTTTTCGGCCGCCTGCGACAGCGTGAGAATGGTGTCTCGGCTCTTCCGCGCCTGGGCGGCCGCTCCTTCGGCACGCTGCGTGGCCTCGGTAACGCGCCGGCTGATGGTGCCGATGGACGTCGTCATCTCCTCTGCCGAACTGGCGACCGTCTGTACGCTGGTACTGGCCTGGCTCGCGGCGCTTGCAACGGCATTGGCCTTGGCGCTGGTTTCGTTGGCGGCCTGCGACAGGGCCTCTGCATTGCTCTTCAACCGGACGGCGGATGAAGCGACGCTGCTGACGACATTGGCGACGAGGCCGTTGAAATCCCGAATCTTCTCATCAAGATATCGGGAACGCTCGCCCTGACGCTGCGCTTCGAGCAATTCATGGTCGGTCAGGCGTTGCCGCTCGATACCGGTCGTCTTGAACACTTCAAGGGCGCCGGCCAGGAGACCGATTTCGTTGGCGCCGCCCAGCCCCGGGATGGAAGTCTCGTATTTCCGATCAGCGACCTGTCGCATCGCGTGCACCATCGCAGCCAGCGGCCCCATAATGCCGTTTCGAACGGCAAAATAAGTCGTGAGGCAAACGATCGAGGCAACAAGCGCGATGGCAACGCAAGCCATCAGGAAATATGAAAATGCTGCCTGGGCCTGATGATAAATCTGCAGCGCATGGTCGCGGCTCGGACCGCTTAGCCCGCTGAATTCAGAGGAAAGGCTGGTGATTTCGTTGTTCAAATAAAGGACGGCGACAAATCCTGTGCCGCCACCGACGGCCAGCAGTAGCAATAGCGCCGCCGCAACGGCCCCGATCAGGAAGCGGATGGTCAAATTGCTGTTGGAGAACATCGGTTCGCTCTGATGGGAGAATCGCGGGGGCGCGTTGGATTCAAACTTTCAGAGAAAGGTCAAAAAATTCATAAGCAGGCCCAACCCCGCGGGCGAAACCGCCACGGCGCGACGTTGCGACTCGGTCGCATTAGTGAGTCTGCATCCGTAACAATACGGAGCTAAGCTGACTTCTCCCGAGACGCATCACCTGACATCAATGCCGTCAGCCGGGCTTCCTCATCCGGGGTCAAGGTAGCGGCCGCTTCCGCCACCGAAGATGATCTGGAGCGCCGCCGGCCATGGGTCCACAGCGCCAGCCCGCCTCCGGCCAGCGCCAGCGGCGGCAGCAGCCAGAGTAGCCAGGTATGGGGATTTAACCGCGGCTTCAGCAGCACGAACTCGCCATAGCGCGCGACCAGGAAATCGATGACCTGTGCGTCGCTGTCCCCGGCCGCGATCCGCTCACGCACCAGAAGCCGCAAGTCTCGCGCCAAGGGTGCTTCGGAATCGTCGATCGACTGGTTTTGGCACACCATGCAGCGTAACTCGCGCGACAAATCCCGCGCCCGCAATTCCTTTGCGGGATCCGACATGATCTCGTCGGGCTGCACGGCACGGGCTGGGCTTCCGGCCAGCACAGCGATAGCGAATAGGCAGGAAAGGATTCGTTTCAAGGTATCACTCCGCCGCCTGTAGTCCGCGCAGGGATTTTGCCGGTTTCGGCGCGCCCACCCGCAGCCGCCGATCCGACAATGACAGCATACCGCCGAACGCCATTAGCACGGGACCGAACCAGATCAGCAGCACCAAGGGCTTGTGATAGATCCGTACCGCAATCGTGCCGTCGCGGGCGGTATCGCCAAGCGAGATGTAAAGCTGGCTCGCACCGCGCGTCAGCAGCGCGGCCTCGGTCGTCGTCGCTCCGCGCGTGGTAAAGGTGCGTTTGGACGGCGTCATCGTGTCAAGCAGCCGGCCATCGAGTCTGGCGCTGAACTGCGCGACCATTTCGCGATAATTTGGCCCGTGGCGCTGCTTCACGTCGTCGAGCCTCAGTTCGTAACCCGCAATGGGCGCGACATCGCTGATTTTCATCGATCCGATATATTCGCTGTTCCAGGTCGTTTCGCAAACGATCCCGATCAGGGCAACACCAACGCCGGCATGGGCAAACACGGTGCCCCAGCTCGAGCGCGGCATTCCGCGTGCCCGCCGCACCGCGGTTCCCAGCGGTACGCGAAACAGGCCGATGCGCTCGGCAAGATCGCTCAACGCTCCGGCGATGACAAACACCGCCAGCCCAATCGCAAGCGGCGCGAAGGCGCTGCCGCCACGCGTCCACGCCCACAACACCGCGACCGCGATCAGCGCCGCGACGCCGGCGCCCATCAGACGCTGCGCCGCGCCGAGCAGATCGCCACGCTTCCATGCCAGCAATGGCCCGAAGGGTACCGCGATCATCAACGGAAGAAACAACGGTCCGAAGGTGAGATTAAAGAACGGCGCGCCCACCGAAATCTTGTCGCCTGTGATCACCTCCAGCGCCAGCGGATACAGCGTTCCGACGAACACCGTCGCGCAGGCGCTGGTCAGAAATAGATTGTTGAGCACGAGCGCGCCTTCGCGCGAGATCGGCGCGAACAGGCCGCCCTGCTTGAGCGCCGATGCCCGCCAGGCGTAGAGCGAAAGACTGCCGCCGATAAAGACGCACAGGATCAGCAAGATGAACACGCCGCGCGTCGGATCGGTCGCGAACGCATGGACCGACGTAAGCACGCCCGAGCGCACCAGGAAGGTGCCCAGCAACGACAGCGAGAATGTCAGGATCGAAAGCAGGATGGTCCAGACCTTGAGCGCATTGCGCTTTTCCATGACCACCAGCGAGTGCAGCAGGGCAGTGCCCGCGAGCCAGGGCATCAGGGAAGCATTTTCAACCGGATCCCAGAACCACCAGCCACCCCAGCCGAGTTCGTAATACGCCCAGTAAGAGCCCATCGCGATGCCGAGCGTGAGGAATATCCAGGCCACCAGCGTCCAGGGCCGCACCCAGCGCGCCCATGCTGCGTCGATCCGGCCCTCGATCAGGGCTGCGATGGCGAAGGAAAACGAAATCGAGAATCCGACATAGCCGAGATAAAGCATGGGTGGATGGACCGCCAGCCCGATGTCCTGCAAGACCGGATTGAGATCGCGGCCTTCGATCGGCGGATTGGCAATGCGCAAGAACGGATTCGAGGTGATCAGGATGAACAGATAGAATGCGCTGGCGACCCATGCCTGAACCGCCAGCACATGGGCGCGCAGCGACAATGGCAGGTTGTTGCCGAAAATCGCGACGAGGCCGCCGAACAGTGCCAGGATCGACACCCACAGCAGCATCGAGCCCTCATGATTGCCCCATACGCCGGTGATCTTGTAGATCAGCGGCTTCATCGAGTGCGAATTCTCGAACACGTTGACGACAGAGAAATCCGAGCAGACGTGCAAAGTTACCAACGCCGCGAAAGACGCCGCCACGAATATCAATTGTGCAATCGCGGTCGAGCGCGCGACGTTCATCAGCGCGACATCGCGCCACCGCGCACCCAGGAGCGGCACGGTCGACTGGATCAGCGCCAGGCCGAGCGCCAACACCAGAGCGTAATGTCCGGCTTCCGCTATCACCGCAACGCCCCCTGCCCGGGCTGTGGCGTGCCCTGTGCGGACCGCGATGCTCCGGGGATCTCCCCGGCTTTTGCACCATCGGTCGGCTTCGTGCCGTGTTCGTCCTTCCAGCGCCCCTGCTTCTTCAGCGCGTCCGCAACATCCTTCGGCATGTAATTCTCATCGTGCTTGGCAAGCACCGTGTCGGCCTTGAACACGCCGGAGGAGTCAAGCGCGCCTTCTGCGACCACACCCTGCCCCTCACGAAACAGATCCGGAAGAATTCCCTTGTAGAAAACGGGCAACGTGGCAATGCCATCGGCAACCTGGAAAGTGACGACCAGGTTGTCGCCGCGCACCAGTGACCCCGGCTGCACGAGGCCGCCGAGCCGGAAGCGTTTTCCAGCCTGAATATGCTTCTCCGCCACCATCGCCGGCGTCGAGAAGAACAGGATTGAGTCACCCATCGCGTTCAACACCAGCGCCGCCGCAACCGCGAGTACCGCGAGCGAGCCGCCGATGATTGTCAAACGCCGTTGCTTGCGCGTCATTCATGGCCTCTAATTCTGCGCATGAAGTTATCCGAAAACCGCTCCACGCGTTCGGCATGATGCGCCCACTGCTCCGCGCATGCTATTAGCCGAGACGCCGCTTCACGCTTTTCGACGGTGCGACCTCACCCATCAAGCCCGAGATTTTTCAGACCCTCATTCAATTGCCGCAACCGTTCCGGATCCTTGGCCACGGCTTGACGGGCTTCCGCCAGCGCGCCCTTGGCTTTGTCGGGGTCGCCCATCACCATATAGGCCTTCACCAGCCGCAGCCATCCCTCCACGTCGTCGCCGTTCTGCTTCAAACGGCTGGCCAGACGATCGACCATGCTACGGATCATCGTGCTGCGGTCGGACTCATTCATGTCTTTTGCAGCAGCCACCGCCTCATCCGACAGCGCCGGAGCGGGCGAACCGCCGACCCGCACCAACGCAGCCTGAACCAGCGGACGCCATGGCGCATTCGGCGGCGCCTTCGCGAGCATTGCTCGCCAGATCGATGCGGCCTCGGCGGAGCGACCATCCTGCTCGGCGGCAAGGCCGAGAAAGTAGCTCGCCTTGACATCATCGGCATTCAGCGCGATGGCGCGCTCGAATTCGGCCTTGGCTTCGGCCGTGACGACACCACCCGCTGCCGCGGCAATGGCTTCACCAAGATCGGCGCGGCGCTCGGCGCTGTCGCCATTATAGGTAATCGAATTGTGAAAAGCCCGGACCGCGTCGTCGTAACGGCCGAGCCTGGCCAGCACCGGCGCCAGTACACTCCAACCCCGGCCATCGGCCGGATTGTTCTCAAGGTGCTGCTCGACCTGCGCCACCAGACTGTCCAGCGGCTGCGTCGTGGCCGGCCTGCGGTCGCGCTGTGCCAACGGAAAATCGCCAAGGCGCGGTGAGCCGAGCGGGTAATAAAATGCAACCGCGACGACCGGAAGTCCAACCAGCGCCATGACCGCCGCAGCACGGCGCAGCCTGATATTCGATCCGGAGGGCAGTTCGCGCTGATTATCTGCCGCAGCCAGCAGCCGGCGGCTGATTTCGACGCGAGCGGCCTGCGCCTCGGAGACGCCGATCAGCCCCGCGGAAACGTCGCGATCGATCTCATCAAGTTGATCCTTGTAGACGGCCGCTTCGCTGCCATCATTTTGCGGGCGGCTGCCACGGCTCAACGGCCAGAGCACGGCGAAGATCGCCGCGACCGTCATCAGCGCGAACACAAACCACAGCATCATCGAGCGGGTTCCGGCGGAACGGCGCTGACACGCATAGCGCCACGGCGTCGCTTTACACCACGGGCGGCAAGCCCGGCAATTGACAATTGTCGATTTCCAGGTGTGGCAGGAAAACCCTGAAAGCATAGGGAAAATCAGGCGTCAGCCGACCAGAAATTCGACGCTTTGCGCGGCAAACTCGCCATGCCCGTTCAGCGCTCTCAGAAAGTAATCCCCGGCTTTGACCGAGGTCGGCAGGCTGATCCGCAACGCGCCGCTGGGCGTGGGAGAGTTTATCGTGGTCACCGGCTCCAGCAGCGGTTCCCCGCTGGTCTTGTCGACCAGCAGGACCTTTGCCCCGATCATGAGGTTTCGATAGGTTGCGGAGATCACGCGGTTCTCAAATTCAACAAAATTGATCACTGGGTTCATGGCGAAACGGTACGTTTCCGGTCCGACCGCGTCAACCGCAAATTGTAACCCGATCTTTCACTATCCTATGATTATCCGGCGCGCGATGATTTGCGTTCGCCGGTTACCGCGTTTTCGGCCGCACGGCTCATCAGCGACGCGTAATCGTGACCGAATAAGACGTCGCAGAAGCGGATCGCCGCTGCGACCTGCATCTGGCGATAGGCCCGGTTCTTGCCCTCGCTGGCGCGCAGGGATTGCACCAGCGCCTCGGTGGATTGTTCGACATAATGCTGCAGGTCCGAATAGGTCCGCAGCGTGACCTCATTGATCGCCAATTCGCTGGCATAGGTCCGGCATACTGCGACGAAATCGATCAACGCCGCGGTTTCGTCAACCTCGGTGGTGTCGAGCTGAGCGCCGGCGGGAATATCCTTGTCTGCACGCTGCCGCAGCAGGCGCCGGACACGACCGGGCACGCTGTCGATTTCCGATTGCAGGGCGTTGGAAATATCGGCCCGGATCGATGCCAGCTGCCG
>NZ_SSNA01000232.1 GCF_004799445.1 Bradyrhizobium sp. | reverse complement strand
CCGCCTCGTATGACGTCCGCATCTACAAAAACGCGATGTCCGCGACGTCCGCTTTTCCCCTCATAGCGACCAAATAGCGGACATCGCGCACTTCGCATTTGTGCCATTAAGCGACATTCCGGTGGAGAAGTCCTCAGGGACGCCGTCATAAGCGCCCTTTAACCCAAAAGGCCGGAAGTGGGCCTGCGCAAAGCTCGGTTCCGTATTTAGAAACGGTTAAGTCCTCTCCAGCATATTGGGCCTTGAAGGTGCCAATCGGCACGGCGGTGGCCATGCACCTTCTGGATGTCACATCCAACGGTTCTCGAATAGAACCAGCATACCCGGAACGACCAGCGCGACCATGGAGTCTCTTAGGGGCTTCGCCCTCTTGAGTGGAGGACGCGCAGTCAATGAGACAAGACGAACGGAAATCCCTCCTTCTTCTGGAATGGGATCGTTGGCTTCAGACTCAGCCTATCGACCCACCAGGGCCAACTGCAAAAGAGACATTAAGGTTCTTTTACGAGCTTCAGGATAGGCGATCTCCTCTTTTGGATTTCCGACCAAGGCGACACGATAGGTGGCGAGTCATCCATGAATTGTTGCTGAACGAGGGGCGCGTCTCCGATTGACGCCAACCGCGCATCGCCATCTCCATGCATCAAAAATGCACACCATGCGCGATCAGCAAGAATGTCACCAGCACCACCGAGAAGGCGAATACCCAACCTGCAAGGTAGGCGTTGTACTGGGACGTTGGCTGATAAGATAATTTTCGCCTGCGCGACATCGCTTCCTCCATCGTGCCCCCGAGAGTTGCTCGCGGCAAAGGCTGGCGGATTCGCGGCGACTTGTGCCCCAAAAAAGGCCCCGGCGAGGAAAAGCTGAGGCCATCGAGTTAAGTGGCTTGCGCGATGCGCGATGAATCGCATCACTTTGGCTGGGTGCTGCTCACTTCCCGTTTACACGCAACTCCGGACATGCCGCTGCGCCGCAATAACCGACGCTAAGCGCCATTAGCGGAAATTACTCCATCGGATCCTCGTCCTGGTCCTCGAGATGTTCGTGATCCAAGCGCTTCATGTTCTCAAGTATCACGCTCACGGACAAGACCCGGATCAATTGGCCTGATTTTGTCCGGATATTTACGGCGAACAACTATGGCCCCAAGGCTTTGGTCATGTCGTCATGCTGGGGCGCTGCGGATGACCTCGCGGACGAGTTCGAGAAGGTGAAGTTTCGGCCCGACATCATCTTCGGATCGACCGATCAACGGTTCTACAACGAGTACGCCGTAGCGTGGACGATCTTGTACAACGCGTTCTCTGAGGAAGGTGTCCACAGGGACGTCGCCCGCGACGCATTGCGGTCCATCTGCGCCATCGCGCATGAGAATTTCCGCTATCTGCGCTTTCACGACGAAAAGAAGGAATACGTCCAGTACCCGGGCGGCAAAAAGTACGAGGTTGTCGAGAAAACCAAGAAGACAAAGGAGGCCCGATGAGGGTTTGCGCGCTCAGCGTTTCTTCCTTTGAAGCCTCTCCAGCGTCCCGGGAGGCAAAGTGGCGGGAATCGGCTCTACCTTGCCCACATTCACGGTGGGTCTATCTTCTGAGAGCCGCCGACGCGTGAGGTCCGGAAGTTAGATAAAACGTCGAATGGGGCGCGACAGATTGGCTGCGCTCCTTCCGGCACTTAGAACCGGACGCTCCTTGACAGCCCGCGAACGCCGTCGAAGAACAGCTCGTAGATGTCTAGCGCGGCGCAGCCGAATTTCTCGAGACAACGGTCCCGCGGGAGTCGCCACACGCAGACTCAACGAGAAAGGGCTGACGCCCTTGGCGCCTGCGTCGCGCTCGCGACGTCACAATCGGACGATTTGTCCATCTTTCTCAGCGGAGACCGCAATGGCCTCCAATAGCCGAATGTTTTCGAGCAGTTGCTCGGCGGTGAAGCGATAGGTTGTTTCGCCAGCTACCGCTGCGGCCCAAGCGCTGAAGTTCAGCATAACCGCGTTGACAGGGTTGTAGATGATCTGCTTGCGCTCGCCCCCCGTATGCGCGCAATGAGTCAGAATAGTGGGCTTGCCTTGATCGACATTTCCTTCGCTGGCGATCTCGACCCAGCCTGCGTCCCCGAAAACAGTGACCCGTCCATAGAACGGCGTTGACGACAGGCACGTCAGGGTTGCCCTGACGCCCGACTTGAAGGTGATGTTGGCGACGACAAAATCTTCGGCGGGAGGTTCAAAGACGAGACTTGCCGTTTGCGCCCGCACCTCAGCCACAGCACCGGCATACGAAACGAATAAATCGGTGATATGAATCCCGACCGCGGTCATCATAGCCGCGGGCGCGTTCGATTTGCTCAGTCGCCAATTCTTGGTGTCGAGTTTACGAAATAGGTCGTGGCTGACATTTGCTTCGATGTGCAGGAGCCGTCCCAATGCGCCACTGTGGATCAACCGCCCGAGTTCCTCAAAGGCGGGCTCGTAGCGACGTTCGTGCCCGATGCCGAGAATTGCGCCGACCTTGTTGCAGGCATCCAAAACCCGTTCAGCGCCGGCGCCAGTCAACGTCAGCGGCTTTTCGCAGAATACATTTTTGCCCGCAGCTACCACGGCAAGCACCTGCCGATCATGCAGCGCATGAGGGGTCGCGAGAATGACCCCCTCTACGTCAACGTCCTTCAGCACGCGCTCCAGATCGGATTCGAGAACGAATTTGAACTCTTCGGCGAAGGCCTCGATGCCAGACGGGGGCATCGGATCGACACCATAGACGACCTTGAATCTCGGGCTGCGCGATATGCAGCGTATGATTTCTTTGCCCCACCATCCGAGCCCTACTACCGCGACTTTCATCAGAATTCTTCCTGTTGGGAGATCAGCGACGCGCTGAGAATTCGACGGAAGGCCAAGACGGCACTTTCGACATGCCGGTTCAAGACAGCTATGCCCCCCGGGATCAGCGTTTTCAAAATCAAGGGTTAAACCAGACGGGACCGCCCGTCTGGTTCTCGCTGACGTGTCAGAGTCTAGGGCTACTTGACTGCATCTTCCCACGCTGCGCACTTTCGCTGGTCCAGCGGAGTGTCGTAGTCTTTGACATTTTCTTTATTCACGACGGAAGGCTTCAACAAGATTTCGGTCTTGATGGGAAGCTTGCGAAGATTGCGGATTGCAATCATGACACCGAGGCAGCCCTGCTGAAAGGCATTATAATCCCCGGTTGCGAGTAGTTTTCCCGACTTGATCGCGTCGATGGCTTCTTGGGTGCCGTTGATCCCGGTTACGAGCGACTTGCGCGCAGCCCCGTCCAATGCCTCGATCGCACCGGTCGCCATTGCATCGTTAGCCGCGAGCACGCCATCGATCGACGGATAGGATTGCAACAGGTTTTCCATGACCTGGAGAGCCTGCAATCGCTGATAGTTCGCAGGTTGCGACGCCAGCAACTTCATCCCCGGCGCCTCGGAGATTGCGTCGTTGAAGCCGCGCACACGATCGATGTTGGTCAGCGCACCCTTGACGCCTTCCAACACGACCAAATTACCCTTGCCGCCGAGCGCCTTGACCAGAAACCGAGCGGTCTCCAGACCGAGACTATAGTCGTCAGCCCCCACAAATGCGACGAATTTGCCGCCCGCGCTTCGGTCCGTAATATTGACCACTGGAATGCCGGCTTGGTTGATTTTTTCGACGCTCGGGACCATTGCCTTGTAATCAACCGGAGTGAAGACGATAGCATCCGGCTTTTTGACGATGACGTCTTCGACCTGACTTAGTTGCTCGGGAATGCTGTCGGGCTTGGTCGGGATGTAATGGACGACCTTGGCATTGAGCTGTTTGGCCGCGGCATCAGCGCCGACACGAACCGCCTGAAAGAACGGATTGGTCTGATTTTTAGTGAATACGGCGATGCTTTCGCCATCTGCGAGTGCACCCCCCGCAAATGCCATCGATAGCCCTACTATCGCAAACCTGAGTTTAATCATCATAGTTTCCTCCCTGGAAAGTTGTCTTCTGCTGCCTGATCATGAAGCGTGGCCTGCACGGTAACGCAGTTTCTTATCCACCCAGACGGCCAATACGACGATCACTCCGGTCACAAGCGGCTGCCAGTTCGCATTGACTGCGAGCAAATTCATTCCGTTAAGCACCAGCGTGAGAATGAGAGCGCCGATCAGGGTGCCCGACATTGTTCCGATCCCACCGAACAGAGACGTTCCACCGATCAGAACCGCGGCGATCGCCGGGAGGGTCAGTGAATCGCCGATGTCTCCTTCGGCAGAATTCAAACGCGCGAGGAAAATAAGAGAGGCCAATCCGGCCATTCCACCGCTGACGGC
>NZ_SSNA01000231.1 GCF_004799445.1 Bradyrhizobium sp. | reverse complement strand
TCCGCCAGTTTGACGCCGGCACCGAGGCGTCAGGACCACACGACTTCGCCGTCCGCAAGCCAAGCGCCCTCGTCAGAAGCGCCACCTGCGTCCACCGCATCCCGCCTCGCGTCCGTGACGATCGCGAGCCGCCCCTCTGTGAGGCGGGACGGCGGGGAATATAGCGGTGATTTGCGTTTTCGGAAAATCAGAATATTTCTCAAATGGGACTGGACAGGGCAAATCAGCTTGAATTGCTTCAACAAATTCGATTTTAGGCGCAAAGCGCCAGGACTTGGATTTCACGGCCCTCGGACCGGGCAACGCCGTTGATCGTCGCTATTGTGAAGGCGGCATTGTGTTATCTCTAGCGTTTAGGCTGCCTGGGGCGTGAACCCGTAAATTCAGACTGGTCGGCGGACGTCCGCTTTGGTGCGCATTCCGGACTCAAGTCGGACATCGCGTGAGGTCCGAAAAGTGCCGATACTGTTGCAAAAGTCGAAAGTTTGCGTCGGTCCGAATTTTCGGTGAAACCTTAAAACGCGAAGCGATCAACGATTCGTATAACCTCAGTCGCGTTACCGAAGTCGCCTATGAGTTTAGCGTGAGGCGATGAGGTCCCTCAGATCTCTACACGAAAACCGCGCCTGCGGCCCTCAGAATTTTTGACACCTTCTGCAAAACGCCTTTTGCAACACTATCTGCCAATACCGGACTCGCGCGCCCAGCAAAACACTCTTTATTCGACTTCGCGCTACAGACTGTTGAAGAATGCGATTAATAGGTCGTTGACAACCGATGCGCGCTCTCGCTGGATCCACAGTTCGGGGAGCCATGACACAACAGCACCAGCGATCCGGTTCCTTGGATGGCCACCTGCATCCGCAGCCCGTTCTGCAATTAGCTTGAGTCGGTGATGGTTCATTTGAGCAAGATGCATCTCAAAAACTGACACAATAGGCTTTTGCGCAACTTTCCAGGCGCATCCTTCCGTTCGGTTTGGCCATCAGAAATTTCCATTAAGCTATCAGCCTCGCGATGGTTTCCGGCAGGTAAGCTTCGGCCGGAAGCCGCTCTGGACCAACGAGCGTGGCGGGAAGCGGCGAGAGATATCCCTCAGCAAAACGTTGACTAACTCTTGATCGGCGCTTGCGGGCTTCTGGCCCAAACTCAACTCTGACCTGCGCCGCTAACCGACCTACAATTCTCAAGCGGCGCATTCTTTCCCGGCGTTCGTTAACATACGGAGCAAAATCGTTCTGTTCCCACCCCTGTTTGCCAGCCAATAAAATTTCACTCACCAGTCGAACATCTCTCGCGGTGATTGATACGCCCTGACCTATCACTGGATCATTGTGACCGGCGGCGTCTCCAATGAGTACTACGCCCGGGGCGGTCGGGTTATCGACCCAGTGGTCCTCATTGGAATAAGAATTAAAAGGTCCCACAGGCGTCCCCGCAGTAATTGCATCTGCCAGGGGTAAACATTTCATCTGAAACGCCTGAAGCAGTTGCTCCTTTTTGTCAGGTCCCGCGAACCTTGATTTGTCCATGAAGTCGTAACAAGCATATAGCCGGACCAAATCTTTTCCTTGCGGAAAAATGAGATAATGCAATCTATTCTCTGTGCCGATCGCCTGCACATCGCGCGGCCAATCCGGCACGTCTGCAACTAACATACCGCCAATTAGATTATGAGGTTCATCGGCTTCTGTTGAAAAACCGAGTTGCTTCCGGACTGTCGAGTTACGACCGTCCGCCCCGACAACCAATTGCGGCTTCAATTCTATTTTTTGACCGTCATGCAAAAATGAGACAACTGGTGAGCTACCGTGAAGGCATACGATATCTTTGACGCCTTTCAAGACGACCGCGCCTGCGGATATGGCTGCATCAGCGAAAATACTACACATCACCGGATGCCCGATGCAGAGCGGCCCTGGTGCGTCGGGATGGAGTTTGGTTAGATCAAGTGCCCGCTGTTCCGCCTGTTCTGGCGACCAATTCTCATCGTACGGAACATTGCGTTTTGTGTGGAGTGCACCATGCTGGTAGAGCAGACTGAGAAGTCCAAGTCGTTTGAATTCGGCAACCCCCCATGGGGCGATGAATTCTCCACGAACGCGGTCCGGATAACTTGTTTCACGTTCTAGGATCACTACGTCGATGTCGTACCGGGCAAGAACGGTGGCCAACGCGCTACCGCCGATACCCCCGCCTATAATGACGATCTGCGGAGTCGCATTCATCATCAGTGTTCCCTCTATTGCGCAGCTCAGTTGCAACCATCTCGCTCGTTAAGACGACATCGCGGCTAACCATGAGAAGGTATCATTCACTCAGCCGCCAGCCGCCGCTCCACGCTATTTCCGGTCAAGAAAACCTCAAAAATGAAAACCTCAGCCTAGTTTATGAAAGCATACCGAGGCGGACTTCGGCTAGGGCCAATGCCCGTCCAGGGTCATAAGCGTCGTTTTTGGCATGTCCGCGGTGTGTCCGGTTAGAGGGTAATTTCGGAAATGCCGGTTGTACGGTTTTGCCGATTGAAGATATCGGCTTGCATATGAATCGCTCACCAAAACCACTCTCCCCGCTACAACCCCAGATACGCCGTGACCACCGCCGGGTTGGCATGAAGCTCGGCGGCTGTTCCCGCCAGCGTGACAACGCCGGCTTCGAGGACGTAGCCGCGGCTGGCCACATCGAGCGCGAGTTCGACGTTCTGCTCGACCAGCAGGATCGAGGTGCCTCGCTCGTGGATGGTCTTGAACGCCTGGTGCATTTCCTCCACGACCTTTGGCGCGAGGCCGTGGCTGGGCTCGTCGAGCAGCAACAGCTTGGGCCGCAGCATCAAGGCGCGGCCGACCGCGACCATCTGCTGCTCGCCGCCCGACAGCGTTCCGGCGAGCTGTCGGTAGCGCTCACGCAAGCGTGGAAACAGCTCGAACACGTCCGCGATCCGCGCCGGCAGGTCACGAGCGTTGCGGGCGGTGAACGCGCCCAGCAAGAGGTTCTCTTCCACCGTCATGTCGGGGAAGATCTGGCGGCCTTCGGGAACATGGGCGATACCGAGCGCCGGGATTTGATGCGCCGCCAATGCCGCGAGATCGACGCCGCCGAAGCGCATGCTGCCGCTCGACTTCGGCACCAGCCGCGAGATCGAACGCAGGATCGTGCTCTTGCCCGCGGTGTTGGCGCCGATGATGCAGACGAACTCGCGTTGCGACACCGAGAGATCGATGCCGTGCAGCACCTCGGCCTCGCCATAGCTGGCGCGCAATTGCGTGATGTCGAGCAGTGGCGAACTCATCGGCGCGCCGCCTCGGCCGGCCGGCCCAGATAGGCCTCGATCACCTGCGGATCGCTCGCCACCTGCCCCGGCGTGCCATCGGCCAGCAACCGGCCGAAGTTGAGAACCAGAATGCGATCGCAGACATTCATGATCGCGCGCATGTGGTGCTCGACCACGAGCAGCGTGACGCCGTCGTCGCGCAGCGAGCGGATCAACTGCATGATCTCCCGCATCTCGGCAGGGTTTAGCGCCGCCATGACTTCGTCGAGCAACAAAACCTTGGGCGCGGTGCACAGCGCCCGCGCCAGCTCGACCCGGGCGCGTTCCGGAAACGACAGGTTGCCGGCCTCCTTGTGCGCCACGGCGCGCAGGCCGACACGGTCCAGGCAATGGAGCGCCTCGCTCCGCGCTGCATCGACGCCATGGCGCAAGAGACCCGCGGTCAGCACGTTATCCAGCACCGAACTCTCGCCAAACAGGGCGACGTTCTGGAACGTCTTGGTCATCCCGAGGCCTGCGACGGTGTGCGGCTTCAGGCCCGCGAGATTCTTGCCATCGAGCGTCACGGTGCCGGCGTCGGGACGAATCAGTCCCACCAGGGTGCTGAACAAGGTGGTCTTGCCGGCGCCGTTCGGGCCGATCACGCCGACGATCTCGCCCTGGTTGACGGAGAACGTCACCTCCGACAGCGCCTGCAGGCCGCCGAACCGGCGCGACACCTTGCGGACATCGAGCATCGTCATGACGCCCCCGATCGCGACAGCCGCGCCCGCAAGGAATCGAAGACGGTGATGAAGCCACGCGGCCGCCACAGGATGACTGATATCAGGATGACGCCGAAGACGAGCTGCGACAGCCCGGCCGCGCGCGACGACAACAGGTCGTTCATGACCTCTTCCAGCGGAATGATGAAGAACGCCCCAAGGATCGGCCCCGCCGCGGTTCCGACCCCGCCGATGATCGCGATTAAGGCGATACGGATAGAGATACTCGCGATGCCGAACACCGTATCGGGGTCGAAGAACACCGCGACCTGGGCATAGAGCGTGCCGAGCATCGCGATCAGCGCGCCCGAGATCACCGCGGCCTGCAGCTTGACCCGCGTCGTGTCGACGCCGATGACTTCGGCGGCAGCCGGGTTCTGCTTGATCGCGCGCAACCGGTATCCCATCGCGCCCCGCCGGATGATTTCGAAAATCGCCGTCACCACCACCAGCGCGGCCAGCGCGATGTAGGCGTGCGGCCGCAACAGCTTGAACGAATAGGCGGCCAGACTCGGCGGCACGAACGGCACCGATAATCCGCCGGGGCCGCCGGTCAACGAGGTCCAGACATTGGCAATCACCCGCATCACCTCGCCGAAGGCGAGCGTCGCCAGCGCGAAATAATGCCCCTGCAGCCGCATGGTCGGAATCGCGATGACCAGCGCCGCCAGCCCACCGAGCGCGCCGCCGGCCAGCATGCCGAGCCACGGGCTGATGCCGAATTTGAGCAGCAGCACGGTGGAGGTATAGGCGCCGATGCCGAAGAATGCGGCGTGCCCGAGCGAGGTCTGGTTGGCGAGGCCGCCGACGATATTCCAGGCCTGCGCCATGGCGGCGAACAACAGCGTGAAGGTGAAGACGCGGATCCAGTAGCCGCGCGGATCGAGCAACAGCGGCAGCAGTGCCACGGCGACGATCACGGCGGCGAGCGCAAGCCAGCGTTTCATCGGCTGGCCCCGACCAGGCCTTGCGGGCGCACCGCCAGCACCAGGATGAAGACGATGAACAGCACCAGGTTCTGCAATTGAATGGGAAAGAACAGCGACGAGAGCGACTGGATGACGCCGACCGAAAGTCCGCCGACGACGGCGCCGGCGACGCTGCCGAGTCCGCCCAATACGACGACGGTGAACATCAGCACCACGAACTGGCCACCGACACCGGGATAGACTGTCACATAGGGCAGGATGACGGCGCCGCCGAAGGCGGTCAGGCCGACGCCGAGTGCAAAAGCCATCTTGTACATCAGCGCGGTATCGATTCCCATCAAGCGCGCGGCGGCAGGATTTTGCGCCGTCGCCCGCATCGCGCGGCCGAACCAGCTCGCGCGCATGAACCACCACAGCGCGACGCCGCAGGCCAGCGACATCGCAAAGGCGATCAGATAGGGAATGCTGATGAACAGCGGACCGAGCGACAGCGATATGGTCTGGTAGGATGTCGTGACCGAACGAAACTGCGAGCCGAACAGCAGCAGCGTTCCGTTCTCGATCACGATCAAAAGCCCGACCGTGAGAAATATCTGGGCGACCGAGGGCGCCGAGAGAACCCGCGCGATCAATTGCCCCTGCACTACCCAGCCGATCGCAAACGCAACCGCGAACGACAATGGCGCGGCGAGAACCGGGTCGAGCCCGAGAAACGCCCAGGCAAACCAGGCGGTGAACATGCCGATGGTGAGAAACTCGGCCTGCGCGAAGTTGACGATGCCCATCACGCCATAGACCAGCGTCAGCCCGATCGAGATCACCGCATAGACGCCGCCGATCAGGAGCCCGTCGAGAATGGCCTGGAGAAACGACACCTCAATTCACACCGCGCCGCTCAGGATCGCCAGACCGGCGCGCTCTTGGCGATGTCCTTTGGCCAGACGGTGACGATGTCCTTAGCCCGCCACTGCACCATCAGCGGCACCGACAGCACGTTCAATCCGGTCTGGTCGAATTGGACCGCGCCGCCGGTCATGCCGTTGATCCAGCCGCCGGTGAATTTGGCGCCGCGAAGCGCGGCGGCGACGTCCTCGGCCTTGGCCGATTTTGCCTTCCTGATCGCCTGCACCAGCACCTCAAGGCAGACCGCGTGCTCGAGCGCTTCATGCACCATGAAATATCCGAAACGCTTGCGGAACCGCTCGGTCAGCTGCGGCGCCAGATCGTAGTTCGAGGTATCGATCGACAGCACGTTCTCGGCGAATTCGCCGAGCCCCTTTTCGAAATCCGGAATCACATAGCCGGCAGCACCCCCGATCGCCGGAATGGTGAGCTTCTGCTGGCGCATGGTGCGGATGATCAGGAGGCTGT
This sequence comes from Bradyrhizobium sp., assembly GCF_004799445.1. Lineage (GTDB taxonomy): Bacteria > Pseudomonadota > Alphaproteobacteria > Rhizobiales > Xanthobacteraceae > Bradyrhizobium. The sequence goes on along the minus strand of NZ_SSNA01000231.1, from coordinate 14,247 downwards.
CGTTGAGATAGGAGACCGGGAATACGGCCTGCGCCCCCGATCCGCGCAACTTGTTGATCAGGGGCGTGGTGTCGGTGATCCCCAGAGGATAGGCGTCATCCATCACCACCTCGACATTGGCCGCCTTGGCCCCTGCCCGCAGGCCGTTGGCCTGGGCCGTGCCGTAGGCGGTGTCCTCATACATGATGGCGATCTTCTCGATCTTGGCGCCGGCGGCCTGGGCGATGGCGGCGGTGTATTCGAACTGCGCCTTGCCGATCACGGAGGCCTTGGCGACCACCTGGAAGATGTTCTTGTAGCCGCGCCCGGTGATCTGATCGGCGAACGACATCGTCAGAAGCGGAATGTCGCGCCGCTCGGTGACTTCCGAGATCGCAATCGTCAGCGAGGAGACGAAAGCCCCCAGCACGGCGGTCATGTCCTGCTGGGTGATGAGCCTTTGCGCCACCGTCCCGGCCGTGGTCGGCGTCGAGGTCGCATCCGCCACGACCAGATTGATCTTGGCGCCGCCGAGTTCGGCGATGCCGCCGGCCGTATTGATCTCGTCGGCGACGAGTTCGATGCCATTGCGCGAATTGATGCCAAACTGGGCATTCGGTCCCGACAGCGGCATGATGACGCCGACATTGACCGGCGCGGCCTCCGCCCTTGCCGAAGAAAGCACGAAAGGCGACGCGAGAAGGGCGGCGGTGCCGGAAAGCAGCGCCCGGCGATTCACGCCTGTTGATCCCAACGAATGGTGCTTCGACATCGCATTCTCCCCAAATTTCTTGTTTTTTTAAAAGCTGGCTTCACCTTGCCGCAACGCAAGCGCGCCGTCTACTCCAAGACTGTCATTCCGGGATGGTGCGCAGCACCAGACCTCAGATGCGCAATTGCGCATCGGGGAATCTCGAGATTCCGGGTTCGATGCTTCGCATCGCCCCGGAATGACTGTCGTGAGGTCGGACACTCACACCGGCCTGTTATCGTTGGAGGCCAGAATGTCCACGATGGCCTGACCGGTCGCGGCGGTGCCGAGTTGGCCGCCGACGTCCCTGGTCGCCCGGCCGCCCCCAATCGCGGCCGCCACGGCGTTTTCGATCGCGCGGGCCGCAGACTCGAACCGCGCGGCGCCCGAGCGCTCGCCATGCCAAGCCAGCAGCAGCGCCATCGATAGGATCAGGGAGAACGGATTGGCGACGTCGCGCCCGGCGATGTCGGGCGCGGAGCCGTGCGCGGCCTGCGCCATGGCGTGGCTGGCGCCGACATTGAGCGAACCGCCAAGGCCGAGGCTGCCCGACAGCTCGGCGGTGAGGTCAGAGAGGATGTCTCCGAACATGTTGGTCGACACGATGACGTCGAACCGATCCGGCTGGCGCACCACATGGGCCATCATGGCATCGACCAGGATGTCATCGACGGCGAGGCCGGGGAATTCCCCTGCGGTGGCGCGGCAGATATCGAGAAACATGCCATCGCCGATCTTCAGCACATTGGCCTTGTGCACGATGGTGAGGCGCTTGCTTCGCCGCATGGCGAGCTGACACGCCGCTTTGGCGATTCGCTCGCAGCAGTGCCGGGTGACGCGGCGCAGCGAGATCGCGACATCGGGGGTGACCAGCAATTCGCCGTTGCCCTGCTCCATGTTGCGATCGGAGTAGAAGCCTTCGGTATTCTCGCGCACCACGACCAGGTCGAAGGCGCCGAAGCGGTTGTGCAATCCCGGATAGGTTCGCGCCGGGCGGACATTGGCAAACAGATCGAGGCTTTTCCGGAAGAATTTGGACGGGTTGATTTCCCCGCTTTGCTCGTCCTTGAAATCAAAGGTGGCGGTTGGACCGAGGATCAGACCGTCGGCCGCCCGCACGATTTCCAGCAGCCCCGGCCTTACCGTGGCGCCGAAAAGCCGCAGGCTGTCATGGCCCACCGCGTGCTCCTCGATCGCAACGTTGAGCTGGAAACGCTCGGAGGCGGCGCGCAGGACCGCGGAGGTGGCGGCGGCGATCTCCGGCCCGATGCCGTCGCCCGGCAGCACGACGATGCGCATGATGAATTCCTCGCCCTAGGATTGCGGTCAACCACAAGATGACCGTCTAAATCGTGATACGCCGGCGCCGTGCAGGTGGCCGCAGGCCGGCCCGCGGCAATAGCGCAAAACAAGGGGCCTCCCTAGCGGAATTATTCCGCTCTGCAAACGCGGATTATTGATTTGAACTGTTGCGGGTTCCGGTCCAAATTCGCGCCCAAGTCCAATCGATGGATTGGATTAACCAGGGGATCGCGATGGCCAACCTCACAATCAATGGAAAATCGTTCGACATCGATGTCGAGCCGGATACGCCGCTTCTTTGGGCAATTCGCGAGAATGTTGGCCTGACCGGCACGAAATACGGATGCGGCATTGCACAATGCGGGTCCTGCACCGTCCACATCGACGGGGTTGCGATGCGCTCCTGCGGCGTGCTGGTCAGCGAGGCCGTCGGCAAGAAAATCACCACCATCGAGGGGCTGGCCGATAATGGTGTCCTGCACAAGGTGCAGAAGGCCTGGATCGCCAACGACGTCCCGCAATGCGGCTATTGCCAGAGCGGCATGATCATGGCGGTGGCGGCGCTTCTCAAGGAGAAGCCGAAGCCGACCGACCAGGACATCGACGAAGCCATCACCAATATCTGCCGTTGCGGCACCTTCCAGCAGGTGCGCGAAGCGATTCACGCCGTCGCGAACGCTTGAGGAGATCGCCATGAACCATATGCCCACACTCAACCGCCGCGCCTTTGTCATCGGCAGCGCCGCTGTTGGCTCCGGCCTCGCGCTTGGCCTCGATATTCCCTTTGGCCCCACCGTGGTGCGCGCCGCCGACGGCTCGCCCGAGGTGAACGCCTGGGTTGTGATCCGGCCCGACGATACCGTCGTGATCCGGATTGCGCGATCGGAAATGGGCCAGGGGACCCTGACCGGCCTCGCCCAGCTGGTCGCCGAAGAACTCGAATGCGACTGGTCGAAGGTCACGACCGAATATCCGACACCGGGACAGAGCGTGGCCCGCAAACGCGCCTGGGGCGACTTCTCGACCGGCGGCAGCCGCGGCATCCGCACCTCGACCGAATATGTGCGCAAGGGCGGCGCGACCGCTCGCGTCATGCTGATCCAGGCCGCCGCGAACGAATGGAAGGTGCCGGCCTCGGAATGCACCGCCGCCAGCAGCGTCATCACCCACACCCCTTCGGGACGCACCACAACCTACGGCAAGGTGGCGGAAGCCGCCGCGAAAATCGAGCCGCCCGCCGAGGTCAAGCTGAAGGACCCGAAGGACTGGAAACTGATCGGCAAGGGCGTCAAGCGCCTCGATACCGCCGACAAGACCACCGGCAAGATGATCTACGGCGTCGACGTCAAGCTGCCGGGGATGCTCAATGCCGCGATCAAGGCCTGCCCGGTGTTCGGCGGCAAGCTGAAAAGCTTCGACGAAGCCAAGGTCACGGGCATGAAGGGCGTCAAGAAGGTGGTGAAGGTCGGCGACAACGCCGTCGCCGTCGTCGCCGATACCTGGTGGCACGCCAAGACCGCGCTCGACGCCTTGCCGATCGTTTGGGACGAAGGCGACAACGTCAAGGTCTCGAGCGCGTCGATCGCGAAGTGGCTTGAGGAAGGTTTCGATCCGTCGCAGCCGGCCTATATCGGCAACGAGAACGGCGACGCCAAGGCAGCGCTTGCCGGCGCCGCCAAGAAGGTCGAGGCGGTCTACAATTATCCCTACCAGAACCACGCCACGATGGAGCCGTTGAACGCCACCGCGCTCTATACCGCGGACAAATGCGAGGTCTGGTGCGGCACCCAGAACGGCGAAGCCGCGTTCGCCGCGACGCTGGAAGCATCCGGCCTCACCGCCGACAAATGCGACGTTCACAAGCAGATGCTCGGCGGCGGTTTCGGCCGTCGCGGCCAGACCGACTATGTCCGGCAGGCGGTGGCGATCGCCAAGCAGATGCCGGGCACCCCGATCAAGCTGTTATGGTCGCGCGAAGAGGACATGCAGCACGGCGCGTATCATCCGGTCACGCAATGCAAGATGACCGGCGCCTTCGACGCCAACAACAACCTGACCGCGCTGCATATGCGGATCTCCGGGCAGTCCATCCTGTTCAGCCTGCGCCCGGAAGCCCTCGTCAACGGCAAGGATCCCGCGACCTTCGCCGGCCTCAATGCCACCGGCGAGGCCGCGATCGGATATTCGGTCCCCAATCTCCTGATCGAGCATGCGATGCGCAATCCCCACGTCCCGCCGGGATTCTGGCGCGGCGTCAACGTCAACCAGAATGCGATCTACCTCGAATGTTTCATGGACGAACTGGCGCATTCGGTCGGCCAGGATCCGCTCGAGTTCCGGCGCAAGCTGATGGCCAAGAATCCGAAGCACCTTGCCGTGCTCAACGCGGTGGCGGAAAAAATCGAATGGGGCAAACCCGCGCCGCAAGGCGTCTTCCGCGGTCTCGCGCAACACATGGGTTACGGCAGTTACGTGGCCGGTGCTGCGGAGATTTCGGTCACCGACGGCAACAAGATCAAGGTGCATCGCATCGTCGCCGCCACCGATCCAGGCTATGCGGTCAACCCGGCGCAGATCGAGCGCCAGATTGCCGGCTCGTTTGTCTATGGCCTCTCGGGACTGTTCTATGGCGGGTGCACCGTCAAGGACGGCCGCATCGAACAATCGAATTTCGACAACTACAATTCGATGCGGATCGCCGAGATGCCGAAGGTGGAGTCGATCATCATGCCGAGCGGCGGGTTCTGGGGCGGCGTCGGCGAACCGACGATCTGCGTCGCCGGCCCTGCCGTGCTGAATGCCTATTTCGCGGCAACGGGAAAACGCATCCGCTCGGTACCGCTGAGGGATCAAAACATCACCTTTGCCTGAACCCGAAGCGGCGGCCTGTTCGGCCGCCGCTCATTCTTTTCCGGATCATGCTCATGGACGCGCTGCGCCTGATGACGCGGAGAAACGTCGTTCGTGGCATCGCGGCGACGGCGGCTTCGTTTGCTTTTCCGTGTCCGTCCCACGCGCAATCCGCCGCGCGCATCGTCGTGATCGGCGGCGGATTTGGCGGCGCGGCTTGCGCGCGCGCATTGCGACGGATCGACGGCAAACTGCAGGTGACGCTGGTCGAGGCGAACCGGACCTTCACCGCCTGTCCGTTCAGCAACGAGGTGATCGCGGGATTGCGCGACATCGAAGCGCAGCAATTCGGCTATGACCGGATCGCTGCCGAAGGCGTGAGCGTCATGGCGCAGCAAGCCGTCAAGATCGATCCGCAGACGCGGACGGTCGGTCTCGCCGACGGGACCTCGCTCGGCTACGACCGTCTGGTGCTCGCCCCCGGCATCGATCTGCGCTTCGACGCGTTGCCCGGCTATGACGAGGCGACCGCTGCAAAAATGCCGCATGCCTGGAAGGCGGGCGAGCAGACTCTGCTGCTGCGCCGGCAACTCGAGGCCATGGAGGACGGCGGCCTGGTGGCGCTTGCGGTGCCCGCGGCGCCGTTGCGGTGTCCGCCCGCGCCCTATGAGCGCGCCAGCCTGATCGCCCATTATCTGAAAGCGAAGAAGCCGCGCTCCAAGGTGCTGATTCTCGATGCCAAGGACACCTTTCCGCAGCAGCGCCTGTTCGAAAATGCCTGGAAGGAACTCTATCCCGGCATGATCGAGCGGATTTCGCTGTCCCAGGGCGGCCGGGTTGTTTCGATCGAGCCCGCGACCAACACGCTGGTCACCGATTTCGGCAATTACGACGCGCAGGTCGCCAACGTCATCCCGCCGCAGCAGGCCGGTCGCATCGCGCAGCTAGCCGGCGCGGTCGACCATACCGGCTGGTGCCCGATCGACCCGGTCACGTTCACCTCGAAGCTCGTGCCCAACATCCACGTCATCGGCGACGCCTGCATCGGCGGCGGCATCCCGAAATCCGCGTCAGCCGCCAACGCCGAGGGCAAGGCCTGCGCCAGTGCGGTGGCCAGCCTGATATCCGGCGCGGCTCCGGCCATGCCGAAACTGGACGGCGCCTGCTACAATTCCGTCGCGCCCGGCTATGCCTTCTCGCTGTCGGGTATCTATCAGCCAAAGGACGATATCTTCGCCGAGGTTGAAGGCAGCGGTTTCACCAGCCCGGTCGATGCGCCGCGCGAGGTGCGGCTGCGCGAAGCCGAGCAGGCGCAATCCTGGTACAAGACGATCACGGTGGAAACATTTGGCTAGAGCGTTTTCAAGCGAAGTGGAGACCGGTTCGCGTCAAGAAAACGCGTCAAACCAGGAATCTGGAGCCCCGTTTCGATTCAATCGAAACGGAAAAGGCTCTAGGTCAGCACTCAGCATTGCCGGACCATGGCTCGCGGCGGCGATGCTGGCGCTGCCCTGCGCGGCCGGCGGGCAGGAATTGCGGCCATATACCATCACCGGCGATGCCATTGTGGAATCGCTGACCGGTGCGCCGGGCGACGCGGTGCGCGGCCGCGCGCTGGTGCTGGAGCGCACCAGCACCTGCATTCTTTGCCACAGCGGTCCATTTCCCGAGGAGAAGTTTCAGGGCGATCTCGCCCCCAGCCTTTCGGGTTCCGGCAGCCGCTGGTCGAAAGGCCAGCTTCGGCTGCGGCTGGTCAGCGCGTCGCGCCTCAATCCCGCAACGATCATGCCGTCCTATTATCGTGTGGACGGCCTTGATCGCGTGGCTCCGGCATGGCGCGGCAAGCCGATCCTGTCGGCCGAACAGATCGAGGATATCGTGGCGTATCTTGCAACGCTGCTCGAATAAAGCATGATCCGGAAAAGTGGGTACCGGTTTTCCGAAAAGATCATGCGCAAACCAAAAGATAGAGCCGGTGGCAATTCGAAGAATTGCCACCGGCTCTAGGAAGGCACGACCAACGATGCGCAAGTCACACGCTTCCACCCGCCGCCGGTTCCTCGGCCTCGCCGGCAGCGCGGCTGCGATCGGGATGGTCCCCGTCGTCAGTCTGCGGCCCGCCGGCGCCACGCCCGAGACCATGGCGGCCGCGATCAGGAATGTCGTCGGCACAGCGACGGTGCAAACCGGCAAGGTCAAGCTCGACGTGCCGCCGCTGGTCGAAAACGGCAACACCGTGCCGATGACCGTGAGCGTTACGAGCCCGATGACCGAGGAGGACTACGTCAAGAGCATCCACGTTTTCAACGAGAAGAACCCGCAGCCCAATATCGGCAATTTCTATCTCGGCCCGAAGGCCGGCCGCGCCCAGGTTTCCACCCGTATCCGCCTTGCCGACAGTCAGAAGATCATCGCCATCGCGCGGCTGTCCGACGGCTCCTTCTGGTCCGTCAGCGCCGATGTCGTGGTGACGCTGGCGGCCTGCACCGAGGAGGTGATCTGATGGCGTCCGCACTGATCAACGTGCCGAAGAAGGCCAAGCGCGGCGAGATCATCGAGATCAAGACGCTGATGTCGCATATCATGGAGACGGGCTATCGCCACACCGCCGCGGGCCAATTGGTTCCGCGCGACATCATCACCAGCTTCACCTGCCGCTTCAACGGCGCCGAGATTTTCCGCGCCGACCTGTTCCCGGCGATCGCGGCCAACCCGTTCGTCACGTTTTTCACGATCGCGAACGAAAGCGGCAAATTCGACTTCGAATGGATCGGCGACAATGGTTTTACCGAAACCGCCTCGGCCGCCATTTCAGTCGAATGAAATCGGCCGGCACGATAGTCGCTGTGGCGCTGCTGATCGCGGCCGGCATCGCCATCGCGCCGCTCGCCGCCACCGAAATCCCGCCAGCCGAGCGCCGGTCCGGCTACAGCTTCATGGCGCCCGACACCAAGGCGATCCAGGATGACGATACCGCCAATCCCGGCATGCTGTGGGTGCTCGACGGCGAAGCCTTGTGGAACAGCAAGGCCGGTGCCACGGGCAACGCCTGCGCCGATTGTCACAACGACGCACGCGCCAGCATGAAGGGCGTGGCGGCGCGCTACCCTGCCTACGACAAGGCGCTTGCACGCCCGGTCAATCTGGAACAGCGCATCAATCTGTGCCGCACGCGGCAGCAACAGGCGACGCCGTTCGCCTTTGAAAGCCGCGACCTGCTCGCATTGACCGCCTTCGTCGCGGAACAATCCCGCGGCGCCGCGATTGCACCGGAGGCCACCGCCGAACTGGCGCCGTTCGTCGCCAAGGGGCGCGACTTCTTTATGCGGCGGCAGGGTCAGCTCAATCTCGGCTGCACCAATTGCCACGACGACAATTGGGACAAGCACCTCGCCGGATCCGCCGTGACCCAGGCACTGCCGACCGGCTATCCGATCTACCGGCTGGAATGGCAATCGCTCGGATCGCTGCAGCGCCGCCTGCGCAACTGCATCACCGGCATGCGGGCCCAGAATTACGACTACGGCGCGCCGGAACTGGTCGAGCTCGAGCTCTATCTGATGACACGCGCACGCGGGATGCCGATCGAGACGCCGGCGGTCCGCCCGTGAGCTACGGCGCGGCTCAATAGCACGCAGCCAAATGCAGCTTTTGCTGCGGCGCATGGCTCTTGTGGCACCTTTGAGACATACCGGCGACGGCTGAGCATGTCTGCTCATCGGGGTAGACCAGAAATGGTCGGCGCGCAGTCAGAACGACGCAATTGACCCCCAGGAGACATGGTTCCCTTGAACCCGCCCCGCACGATCGCCTACGCTCGGCCGCCAACGTGGGAGCCATGATCGGCAATGAAGCGACGCGAATTTAACTATCGCTCCACCGAACGTGTTCAATTTGTCCGAAAGTGTTAGCAAAGCATTCAAGGCTGCCGGGTTGATTGGGCACAGCGAAGTGTAATCTGCTGTAAACGAGAACAAGGGAGAAACGGCATGCGATATCTTCAGCTGGTAATCTTTATGTTGGCATACCCGCTGATATCTCCTGCGTATGCGCAAAACACCTGTTGTCCCAACGGCTGCGTGCAAAACGCTCCCAATCAGTGCGTGACTACAGGTCCAATCCAGAACAGCTGCGGCACTACCTTCGCCTGCCCCGGGGGTTCTTCGAGCTCGTCCGGCGGGCCGGGCGGTGTAACTAAAGGAACGGGCGGTCCAGGGGCTGGAGCGGTAAGTCAGTGCATATGGTATCATCCGACTAAAGAACGGCTCACAGAGGTGACGAATAAATGCGTGAACGATTTAATCGAAAACGCGATATTCGTCGGTTGTCTTTTCGAGGACGATAAAGGCAGGCTGGAGGACAAAAGAACAGCCCTGAGCTGTCCCGCGCGCCAAACTGCGCTTGCCAAGCAGTGTCGACAACGCTGTGCCGACTTCGCGTCCGAATCAACGAGGGTATGGTGCCCCGGCATGAACCCGAATGACGACTGGCATGCAATTTTTGGAAATATCTCCGGCAACGAATACGGTTCAGCGCGTGTGGACCTTTGTGGGCCTCCGCTGAGAAACGGTCTCATTAATATTCGCCCCGTCCGGAGGCCTCAACAGCGCTTTAATTGAAATAGTTCGCTCGCTCTTGGCTGGGTGAGGAAATAGGATTGGGCAGATGGGGCCGATTAGGAACATGCGTGTTTGCAAGTATCCAAATCCAGCGCAAGACACCGCAGCGTTCAGCCAAGCAGCAGTAGCCGTAAAAGCCCCCAAGGTTTTGAAGTCACTCTCACGAAAACTTGGGGATTTCAGGCTCCAAAGGGGACCCAAATTTGGGCGCGGAGAACTGGACGCGGCCTTTCAGGCAATGGGTACGCTACGCGCTGACGGGCTTGCGGTCGCGGGCGAATCGTTCTTCGACAGCTGGCGCCAAAAGATTGTCGCACTGGCCTCACGCTTCAAGATTCCGGCAGCCTATGCGTGGCGCGAAAACGTCGCTCTCGGCGGTCTGCTCAGCTACGGAACAAGCCTGACCGACTCCTATCGCCGGGCGGGTATTTATACCGGCCGAGTTCTCAAGGGTGAAAAGCCCTCCGACCTGCCCGTGATGCAGCCGACAAGGTTCGAGCTTGCGATCAACCTCAAAACCGCCGCGACGCTCGGCGTTACCGTGCGGCCAATCCTGCTGACCCGGGCTGACGAGGTCATCGAGTAGGCTAGCGACTTCCGGTTTTGGCACTTTTCGGAAGTACCGCAATATCCGACTTGAGTCCGGAATGCGCAGCAAAGCGGACGTCTGCCGACCACTGAATTTGTGAGTTCGCGCCCTAGATCATATTCCGATCAGATTGAATCGGATCATGATCCCATCCCCCCGTTTGAACATGATCACAGCACGCTCGGCGTTTGTCGCGAGAGAACGCCGGTTCCCACTTTGCGCTAACCCGGCCCTGCGGGTCCGAATCATGCTCTATCGCGGCACCGCCAGCGATGTCAGTTTGCCGACGTCCGCGTTCCGATCGAGCGTCCAGATCGCGTCGATCAACGGTGTCGCGTCATAGTGCGGATCCCAGCCGGCCGCCGCCGTCCGCAGCTTGCCTTCAAGATCCTTGTCTGAAAGCGGATTGGCGTCGCTGCCGCGCGCTGCGGCTTGCTTCAATGTGTGAACCTTGCCGTCGGCGGTGGTGATCTCGACTGCCGCCGCGATGGTGGAAAAGCTCTCGTCGCGCTCGACTGCCACCTTGCTCCGCAGCGCCTGTACGTTCGGATCGCGCACGCAGGCGTCGGTAAACTGCTCGAGCCCGGCCTGCCCGGTGACCAGGGCGGCGGCGACCGCGTGCTGCACGCTCACCTGCGCCTCGCGCCCGGTCGATATATTCGGCCGGTCGGTTCGGACGGCGAGCAGCGGATGGCCGCGCACCACGACGCGCCTGACATCGGCAGTCGGATGGTCGGCTCGCCAATCCAGCACGCAATCGAGCACGGGATGGATCACGAAGCCGCACGGATATGGCTTGTAGGAGGTCGCCATGATCTCCCACTTTTCGCCCCAGCCATCGCTGACATGCGACAAATCGGGCGTTTCAGCGAGAGCGTGATAGAAACCCTGGACACCCGCCAGCGGCTCCGGCGGCCCTTCAAATCCCTGCTCCGCCAGCAGCGCCGACCACAATCCGTTCCGCGCCGCGTTGCCGACGCTGATGCTTTTCGCCGGCGTGCCCAGACACTCGCATAGCCCCGCCGATTGCGTGGCCGCGGCGCCAAGCGCCCACACCATCTGGCGCTCGCTTAGCGCCGCCAGCCTGCCGCTGCCGGCGGCGGCGCCGAACACGCCGCAGGTCGAGGTGATGTGCCAGCCCCTGGCGTAATGGCTCGGCGAGATCGCCAGCCCAATGCGGGCTTCGACCTCATTGCCGAGGACAAGGGCGAGCAGCAGATCGGGACCGCTCGCCTGCCGCCATTCGGCAAATGCCAGCAGTGCCGCCGCCACCGGCGCAGTCGGATGGATCACCGTGCGGACATGGGTGTCGCAGAAGTCATCGACATTGGCGCTGGCGGCATTGAGGAAAGCCGCACTCAGCGCATCGATGCGCTCGCGGCGCCCGACCACCGTCACCTGCCGGCCACCGGAGAACCCGGCAAGCGAGCGCAGCGCGATCTCGATCGGCGAGGAGCGGCAGCCGGCAAGGCTGACGGCGAAAAAATTCATCAGGGAACGCTTGGCCTGATGCCGCACCTGCGCGGGGATGTCGTCCCACCGCGTTGCAACAACGCGCTGGGCAAGGCCCTCGGTCACGCCGGGTTTGTGCAACATGGTCATCCTCACTTGAAATTTGGCCGCAGCATCGCTGCGGCGGTGAAAAAGCACAACCGCGCGTTCGGCGGACCAGACAGGAAAATTTGCCCTGGAGCACCGGTTCTGGTTGAATCAGAACCGGTGCTCCAGTGTTTTGTTTTGACGCGTTTTCTTGACGCGAACCGGCACCCACCCCCGGATCAAGTCCGAGGGCACGCTTCGCTCGAAAACGCTCGATGGTGCCGCGGACGAGCGATCAATCTGAAATGGCCAATACCATGACAATCCGTTCCAAGTATCTTGCCAAGTACCTTGCGTTCTCCCTTGTATTTGCTGCCGTCCTCGCTGCCAATCATTCGCGTGCTGACGAATATCCGTCACATCCGATCCATCTGATCGTGCCCTTTTCCGCCGGTGGCTCCGCCGATTCAACCGCGCGCGTCATTGCCTCGCGCGTCGGCAAGGCGCTCGGACAATCCATTGTGGTCGAGAATCGCGGCGGTGGCGGAGCGATCATCGGCGCCGAGTTCGTGAAAAAATCCGAGCCGGACGGCTATACGCTGTTGCTGGGACAATCCGGTCCGATATCGATCAACCCGGCCGTCTACAAGGATCTGCCGTACGACCCGGTGAAGGATTTTGTCCCGGTCTCCCTCACAACCACCTATCCCTACGTCATGGTCGTCAATTCTTCGCTGGGCGTGAAGACGCTGAAAGAGTTCGTCACACTCGCCAGGAGCAAGCCCGGCGCACTGAACTACGGCACCACGGGCGTTGGTTCCTCCAACCATCTGGTCACCGAGCTGTTCGCCGGCAAGGCCGGAATCAAGATGACGCATATCCCCTATCGCGGCACTGCGCTTGCGGTGACCGACCTGCTCGCCGGCCAGGTGCAGATGGTGTTTTCCGACCCGATTTCGGCGCTCCAATATGTGAAATCCGGCGCCCTGGTCGCGCTGGCGGTGACCAGCAAGGATCGCTCGCCGGTGGCACCTAGCGTGCCGACGATTGCCGAGAGCGGTTATCCCGGCTTCGATGCCATCGCGTGGCACGGAATCCTGGCGCCGGCCCATACGCCGCCTGCCATCGTCGCCAGACTCAGCGCGGAGATCCTCAAGGCATTGAACGACCCGGACACCAGGGCGCTGCTGGAAAAGCAGGCGATCCAGATCGTCGGCAGTTCGCCGGAGGCCTTTGCCAGTTTCATCAAGCAGGACAGCGCGCTCTGGAAGGAAGTCGCGGACCAGGCCAGGATAGAGGTGAGGTAGCATGGCATGATTCGAAGCTCCGGTTCGGGAGCTTTGAATCACGGCTCGACGGGCGCGCGCTCAACATCACCTGTGTCGCCAAACCGGGGCTCCTTCGCCGCTATCCCCAAAAGCCCCCAAGGCGGACGTTCGCATCTTGCCCCAGGCTACGAGTCTTGGGGGTCAGGAGTTCGAATCTCTTCGGGCGCGCCAGTTCGAAATACGCGATTGAGGCCGAAACCTGCCGTTCTCCCGATGCAGGCCGTCGAGTTGTATCCGTTGACCACGCATCTCACCATCTCAATCAATTAAGTGCACTGGACTGGCACCGTAATACCCGAGACCAACCCTGCCTTATCGATCATGGAACGGGGCTCATATAAGATGCGCGTCCCGCGCTTGTGTCATTGGCCACCCCCACATTGCTCCTTAATACGCTCATAAGCATCGATGTACTTGGTATAGAACTTCTTTCCTCGCGCACCGAGCGCGTAGGAGCTGCAGGCACCATCAGGAAACGGAATCTTATTCAAGTCAAAGTCCAGTTTTGAAAACCGGTAGTGACAAAACGCCTGCTTCTGCGAACTGAAATGAAGAGAGTAGGTGCACCGATTTTCGGGAGGAGCGGATGCCGGCCCGCCGCAAGCTTCCCAAAGCTGATATGTCCCGTCGAATTTCGTAAAGTCCAATTGCACTACATCGAACCCATCCTTTTCTTGGCTTGTGGCGACAAAGACGCATTTCTTGTCTGGAATCTGACGTATCTCAAGAGGCATGCGTCGATCGCCAAACTCCTCGAGCGTCACAGTATCATCCCCTGTGCTCGTCAATTTGTATGAATCCTCGCCGCTAGGTCCATGAATGAGCATCGCGATATCTGGCAAGATCGCTGCAATGCGCTTCGGTTGTCCGGACTGCGCATGGCTGATCGAGGCGACACAAATTGTTGCAGCGAGTGCAAGAACGATCCGGCTAGTCGCGACTACGTATTCCGATGAGATTCGGGAAAGAGAACGCACCGCATCGACATCTGGCGATCCTGGTCGCCGCTCTCCGATCGCTCCAAGACGCATTATCGGCGGTCCCATGCGCAGCGGACCCCGCTCCGGTGCATGCGTTATGACAAAGAAGCGACGCCGGGTAGTAGCACATCGCGTCTATCCTAGGTTGAAATAGAGGACAATGGTTATCAAAGGCTAACCGCAGCACACCGATGAACGAGGTTAACAGCCGCCGGCGAGTGGCAGTGGAAAGTCGTAGGCCATCGCAGATTTTCCAAATGGAACGCGTGGTAGGCCACCACATCATAGCGCCACGGCGACCGAATATTGC
>NZ_SSNA01000230.1 GCF_004799445.1 Bradyrhizobium sp. | reverse complement strand
GTCACGGAGCCCGAAACGATTTCGTCAAGCCAGCGACGACCTCGGGCGATGGCGCTGACGAGGCGCGCGCGACGTTCGATCCGCGTTGGGCGGATTTCATTTTTGGGAATGCCGTGCGGGATAAGAATTTGCCTCGATTTCCTGGTTGGCGGCTTCTGCCACGGGATCGAGAGTAAATAGTCGTCGGCCGCGTCGGATGTTTCTTCGTCGTCTGCTGACTTCAACCGAACAGCTAGACGATCCTCATGCACATCGATACGCACGACCTGCTCCAAGGCCGCTTTGCTATCTCTAACGTGAGTTTGGCTGAAGGCCGGCTTCTGCTTCTGAGCGATCAGATGCTCATTGAGAGACTTAACGATGATGTTTTCGATGTCGGTCGCCGGAACACGGGAGATCGACCCGACTGATGCAGTTTTGGATTCTCCATGCAGGTGCGGAAGCGAGACGTAATAGCGATAGCGAACGCCGGCCTTGGTTGCATGGGTCGGAACCATGCGATGACCGACATCGTCGAACAAAAGTCCGGTCAACAGATGGTCGCTCGCGTTCCGCGTCGTGGATCGGGTGGTCCACTGATCCGTGAGCTTTTGCTGGACCGCGTCGAATAGCGCGCGATCCATGATCGCTGGCTGTTCGCCGGGCAGGATCTCGTCCTTGTATTTGACCTCACCCACATAAAAGCGATTGCGCAGCAGATAGAACAGCGAGCCACGGCCGAAGAGAACACCCCCGCGGGTGGCACCGGTCGCGAGCAGTCTAGATTTGGTTCGGATATCCCGCTCCCGGAGGTCTCGCACCAGTGCGTTGACGCCGCCAAGTTCGAGGTAGCGTCGGTAGATCAGGCGGACCCGCTCTGCCTCGTCCTCGACGACGGCAATCTTGTCGTCCTTCATGTGATAGCCGAGGGGAAGGGGACCACCGACCCAAAGACCTTTTCGTTTGGAGGCAGCAATCTTGTCGCGGATGCGCTCCGAGGTGACTTCCCGCTCAAACTGGGCGAAGGACAGAAGCACGTTGAGCGTCAGCCGGCCCATCGAAGTCGTGGTGTTGAACTGCTGGGTGACCGAGACGAACGACACGCCATGTGCATCGAACAGTTCCACCAGCTTGGCAAAGTCGGCCAGCGATCGCGTCAGGCGATCGACCTTGTAGAACGACAATAACATCAAGCTTCCGAGAGCGGATATCGTCCAGCAATCTCTGCAGGTCGGGACGATCGGTGGACCCACCGGAATATCCGCCGTCATCATATCGCGACCGGATCAGGGTCCAGCCGGCATGGGCCTGACTCTTTATATAAGCGGACGCGGCATCGTATTGGGCGTCCAGCGAATTGAACTCCTGGTCGAGCCCATGTTCCGTGGAGACGCGGGTGTAGATGGCACAGCGGACGGGCCTGATCGAAGTAGTCTTCATGATTGCGCCCCTGCGTCCAACCGATCTTCTTTATCTCTCAGGCCAAAAAAGCGCGGCCCGTTCCATTTGGTTCCGGTGATCGCGAAGGCGACCTTGGAGAGGCTGTCATAGGTCCGACCATTCCAGGCAAAACCATCAGCCATCACCATTACCCGTTGCGATCGACGATCCCACTCTCGTACCAACACAGTTCCCGGTATTAGTTCAGTCCGCTTCTGATCGAAGCGTACGAGACGCGCGGACATCTTCGCGCCGGTGTCCTTTGCGTCCGTCCGATCAAGCACCCGCCCGGTCTCACGATCTAAATCGCCAAGGCGGTCGGCCTGAATCCGATACGCGATGATTGCGAACAGCAAATGTCGTGGCAGGTGATCGGGCGGCGGCCTCTGAAATATGCTCTGCCATCTTGAACGAAGACCTTTGAGATCGAGACCGCGCAGATGCGCGATCTCGTCCTCAATGGAAGTTTTAGTCGAGACGCGACCGCTGCGACGCTGTCTCCGACATCGCATCACGCCGCCTGCTTCACGCGATCGGCGGTGGACGTAGCCTTTCCATCCTTGATGCGGTAGACTCAACCTTTGTCGGTCTGTTCAGAAACCAGATTGAGACCGAGCTTCTTGCGGATGACGCCGGCAAGAAATCCGCGCACTGAATGTTGCTGCCAATCCGTGGCGGTCATGATCGCCGCAATCGTCGTTCCCGCAGGCGCCCGCAGCATCGCAAGGATGCGGGCGTGCTTGGTATCGGGCCGCATTGTCGTCTTTGAAGATGAGGGCGCTAACCGCTTGTGAGTCTTAGATTTGCTGGTGGATCGTGAAGTGGAGCGGGCCGTAGCCTTAGGCTTCGACTTGGGTTTGGTCATGGAATCCTCTGAGTTTCGTGCGACGCCATCCGCCGCACCACCTCAGCCCCGCCCGGGCAAAACCCCGGCAGGGCAAGACCCCGAAGCGCGCATTCGCCACTTCTAAGTCACCACAGCAACGCTCCGGTCAAACCGGTAAGCCAGTCAAATCTGAGCAAGATAGTTGCTCTTTTGACAGCAATCATGGCATGCATAGGGCCGGTTCGAACTGCATTCCCGTTGGCCGGTCGCTCGCTTCTCGATCCGCCCCAGCGGGGCAGAGCGCTCAGCTTTGTCGGGCGATCTGGTTGATCAGACTTACGGCATTCAGCAGCGTTGTTGCCTCATAGAGCGGCTGCTCGATGTCGAGAGCGACTTCGAGCCCCTTCTCATGAAAGCCCGCACCGGCGCAGGCATCGGCCGCGCGCCCTATTCCCGCGGCCTTATCAAGCTGGTTACGGATTTCAGTCAGATATGCCTCAATCGTTGCCTCGACTAAATGCGCGTCCATCGGCGTCAACTCCTCTGCCGACGCCACACATGCTTCCTGCTCCGCCGAAGTCGAGCGAAACCAGCGCAATCATGTTGCTCATTTCGCGCGATTCGGAGCATGTTCAGGTTTGGCTTCGATGATGACACGGATTGCTTGAATTTCGGGAGGTGCGAGGTGGCCAAGAATAACTCCGAACATTGGTTTTCGAAAATCGCAACGGAGACAGCCAACGGCAGCGGTCGTCCGTGGGCATTCGGCATTGCGGGAATGTTCGTCATCGGATGGCTTTTGACGGGTCCGATCTTTCATTTTTCGGATACTTGGCAGCTGGTCATGAACACCCTCAGCAGCATCGTTACCTTTCTGATGGTCTTCCTGATCCAGAATGCGCAAAACCGGGAGAGCACAGCACTTCAACTGAAGCTGGATGAATTAATTCGTGTTACTGAAGCCAGAAATAAGCTGGTCGGTATTGAACGGTTGTCCGAACCCGAACTTGAGTCTGTGCGCGATGAGATCGAGAAATAGGTTGATCTCAATGAGCGGTCCCATGGATCGATTCCGCTCGGCAATCAAAATAATAGGGTTCGAAGCCCAACGCAAAAAGTGTAAACAGATGTTGCGCGCGCTAATGTCATGAAGTTCAAAATTTGACGGTGGTTCGCAAACCGAATACGGCCGCATCCCGAATTCTCTTGATGTGGCTGGGATCATTAGGATCGACGGACCCGCCAGCGGGATGAGCTATATACTGCAACACTGGCTGAACCATCCATCCCGGCTTGACCTCCGCCTGATAGGTAATCTCAAACACCGCTTCGTGGTCGCGAACAGGAACTGGTGTGTTTGTGAAATATTGAACGTCACGATCAAGTTGCTGAGCGGCGTCGGCGATCCGGGCATACGCGAGCGCAATCCCAAACTTGTCGTTCGGGCGCGAAGGCGTGACACCTGAAAACTGCAGGCCTCCGTCGACATACAGATTAATGAGATTGCGGTCGGACGGGCTTACGGAAGCCCGTGCGAAAAATCCTACGCCATTGTCTGAACCGGCCGTAGCCCGCGAGAGCAATTGCTCGTAAACAATAAAAAGACCGTGATTTGAGCGCAACTGGCCGGGCACTCCAGACCCGTGCGGATCGGCCAAGGAAATATCTTGAGCAGTGAAACGTTGATCATTGAAGGGTCCAGCATGGTACCAACCCCCGGCGTAGATTGAGGCAGGCAGCTCGCGACCCTTATCCCCCACGTCAAAGTCAAACTTCAGTTGACCCAGGATCAATGGGGGGTCATTCACGCGGAATGCGAGCCCATCGGGATTGCGGATTTGTGGATTATCCGGACCCGTCCCCGCAGCATTTCCATCGAAGATAGCGGCGAAAGCGGTTATTCGGTCGGAGAGCTGTGCTTTCACGCGTATTCCCGGGACCGCGAGAGGCGGTGAAGGGCCGCCGCTCGGCAGGTTGATCCCGACGATGGCGGGCCATCCGAATGTGGAGTTGATGAACATGTCGTCGTATTTGCTATCGAAGAATTCGACGTCGGCCGCTTGCTGACCTAGGCGAATTGAAATCTGGTCGTTCATCAGCGACTGCTCAATCCACAGCTCGTAAAGTCGCGTGGCAGGCAGCGCTTCGATGTTACTGGCAAGCATCAGATTGCCGATATAATCTCGCGAAATTCCTTGGCCGTGGATTTGAAACATATTTGCGTGGAACTTGGCCCCGGTCCAGCCGATCGCTTTTTCCAGATCCACATCGATCCCGAGGTCAAGACGCCCGTCGTAGACAGCGCCGCGCTTTGCACCGCCTGAAACATTGACAAGAAACTCGCCGATGTAGGTCGCATTGAATTGCACGCCAAGTTGCGCTAGCGCTGCCGGAACAATGCTCTTGATGACGCCCGTGTCGGGCGGCTTTACATCCTCGGCGTCGGCGCTAGATGATAAGCCCCAATAGTCAAAGTTCATCACACCGATGGCGAAGATAATCCGTGAGACGACTTTAGTGAAATGAAGCGGCATGCAGCTCACGACAATTCGTGGGTTTCCGGTTGAGGACCATACCTATGCCGCCGGGCAGCTCAATGGGCTCAGCAAAACGGCTATCGCAGGACACAACGCAACTCCGCAACTGCTGAACCGAATTTAAGGCGGGCACCGATCGATTCGGACAAGGAGCGGTAACAGCTATTTCGGCTGCTGGTCAGTCTTCGGCCTCGCTGCCTCCTGGGCCCGCTGAGCCATCCATGCATCGTATTCTGGTGTCCCGCGGCGCGGCGGTACACCTTCCGGCAAACTGCGCCGCTTTCTGCATCCAGAGCCGGCCGAGCAAGGCATTGCGGCTAGGAAAGCGATGATAGATCGACCCAGATGACGCGCCGAGACGGTGGCTGATCGCGCCGATGGTGAAATACGTTTCGCCAACGCCCGTGACTTTTAATCATGGGGTCGAGGGTTCGAGTCCCTCCGCGCTCATCAGCAAAATCAGGCATTACTTGAATTTCTGCTTCCCAACACCCGCGAGCTGGGAAGCGTGTGGGAAGCGCCGCCATGTCTGATCAAGACGATTGGGATTTTGCCGGCGCCGACGATGCTAAGGCGAAGCTTCGCGCTGCGATGGCGTTTCTGCTCAAGGGCACTACCAACACCGCTCGCCACGTCGCTGCGCTGGAGATTATGGAAATCCTGCGCCAGGTCGCGA
>NZ_SSNA01000023.1 GCF_004799445.1 Bradyrhizobium sp. | reverse complement strand
GGAGTGGGTATGAACGTTGAGACAATCGATCGTCTGATGATGGCCCACTGCATCGACCTTTCGAAGTCGTCCGGCAAAGTGGGTGAGTATCCATATGCCGCAGTGAGAGTGATTGCTCCCGGAAGGCGTTGGGACAACCTGCGCAGCCGGGAAATTCGAACAGGCAGAACTCGTGACACGTTGCGCCGGGTGTCCCGTCTGCCGACCTTTTGTCGAGCCGGCATTTGAGCGGCTCGATTTCGATTTGGGCTATGGATGCTCCCCTTTATGCGGGCGGGAGTGCGACACTCTCGGTCACCGATGATTGCCGAGGTCTGGGCGGTGATGGAACCACAATGGAGCTTTGGGTTCCATATTGCTGTCCAATATCATCGCCGGCGCAATAGCAGACGCGCCCCGTGCAACGGGCCGCGTTGGACAGATTGAGGTTGAGAACATGACCGGTGAACAATCCCGAGGACTCAAGGTAGGCGATCGCGTTTGCTGGGGCGAGGACGAGAACGATAAGGCCACCGTCACCGAAAAGAACTGGTCTGGGGTGGCCCTGAAGTGGGATAATCGCAGCGAGCAACCCGTCTTGCACAATGATATGGCGAAGGTTTTCCTCATTCCGAAAAGCAGTCCCAATGAGAAAGCCCAGCTCAGCCAAATTTGGCACGGAAATCGAATGCCCCGCCTGTGAGGGCACCGGATTCCCGACCGTCGTGCAACCGGCCGAGCCGGGTCGAAAGATCTATCCTGCACCCTGCAAGAAATGTCTTGGCAAAGGCCGGCTGGCCCGCGAACTTAAATGATCTGCCGCGTGCCTTGCAACGAAGCTGTGCGCCGATGCGTGCCGCACGTTGCCAATTGCGCCACATCAATATTTGCTAAGTCGAGGTACTTCGAGGTGTTTCGGGTTCTAATCTTCGAAAGTGAGCAATATTGATCACAATGTCCGGGGGCCGCTGAGTTTGGACATTGCAGCCATTTCGAATTGGAATGGAACTTTCGCTTTAAGTCGGGAACCGGACGTGGCAAATGAGTTCCATCACCGCCCATCTTTGGCATCTACCGGTGCCTGAGAGTGTTGTGCTCCCGCCGAAGTCTGGTGAGCAATCATGACCGCGTCTCCCCAAGCCCCGACCTTATTCCGTGATCGCCTGATGGAGGCACCATGCACGAAATGCGGCGCGAAAATGACGCTTGCTCGGATCGAACCAGACAAGCCGGGCTACGATCTGCGCACATTCGAATGCACGAAGTGCAACAACGTCGATCAGTACATCGTTGAATACGAAACATCTTCGCCGTGGGTGCTGGTCGTCAGGGGCAGTTAGGCTGCCTCAGGTGGCGGCCCCAAGTGGGGCATGCGCATCGCGCGGGTATTATCCTAGGAGGGATACAATGGGATTAATCCTACTCTTGGTCGTTCTGGTTCTCCTTTTTGGTGGCGGTGGTTTCTATCTCGGCGCTCCCTACCATTATTTTGGAGGGGGCCTCGGCACGATATTGGTGATCGTTATTATAGTCCTTCTGCTGAGGGGCTGACTGGCAGAGCGGCCTCCCGTTCCAGTTCGGTCTGCCCGCAATGAAATTGAGCCTAGGTGGGCGATTCGCAACGTAGGCAGTCCGAACTCCCGGTTCAAAGCCACAACTCTCGTAGAAGCGATGGACGCGAGGATTCTTTCAGCCGCTTTGAAGTAGCACTTCGACGGCGTCCATCTTATCTCACGTAGGGTGCGAACTCACAAATCAAACGCTTGATTCGGCTCCGGCATTTCGACACGAGTGTCGGAAAGATGTGCGGCGAACTGTTTCATGGTGTCGTCTTCGCCGTGGACGAGGAACGTGCGTTTCGCGCAGGTCTGCTTTTGCCACGTCAGCAGCTCAGCTTCGTCGGCATGGGCGGAAAACCCATTGATGGTGTAGATGCGAGCCTTAACCGGGATGTTCTCACCAAAGATAGTCACTTGCTTGGCGCCGTCGATAATACGGCGCGCGAGAGTTCCAACGGCTGCGTAGCCGACGAATACGATGCTCGAATCCTCGCGACCTAAATTGTGCTGCAGGTGGTGGCGCACGCGGCCGCCGGTGCACATGCCCGATCCGGCCATGATAATGGCCCCGCCATGAATGTTGTTTATCGCAACGGAATCGGCGGTCTCCCTCGTGAAATGCAATCCTGGTAAATCGAGGGGGTCGTGTCCGTCTTGAAACAACTTCGCGGTCGCCGGATCAAAACATTCTGGATGGCGCCGAAAGATCTCGGTGGCTGAAATAGCCATCGGCGAATCCAGGTACACTTGCGTCGATTTCGTGAGCCGGCCCTGAGCGATGCCCTGACTCAAGAAATAGAGCAGTTCCTGCGCGCGCTCCAGAGCGAAGGTGGGGATGATGACGTTTCCGCCCCGCTTGAAAGTCTCGGTAATAGCCTCAAAAAACTCATCGACGGACGGGCCCAGGGGCTTGTGCAATCGGTCGCCGTACGTGGTTTCCATCACAACGTTCTCAGCCTGTGGTGGCGTCGTAGGGCTGCGCAGCAGTAGGCGACCGGTGTTGCCCAGGTCCCCCGAAAACAACACGCTGGTCGAATGGCTCTGCTCTTCAAGTTCCAGGAAAATGCTTGCCGAACCCAGAATATGTCCAGCGTCGATGAAGGTAGCATGCACGCCAGCGGCGACCTCGAGAACCTGTGAGTAGACCGCGGTCCGTCCCAAATAATCCAGGCAGTTCAGTGCATCGAGGGTTGAATAGAGCGGTGCCTTTGTGTCGTGGGCCGCTCCGTCATGACCGAGCCTGCCCGAACTGTGTCGCACGTCCTCCTCCAGCAGGTGGGCTGCATCCAGAAGAACAAGCCGCACCAACTCACGCGACGCTGACGTTGTAATGATCTCTCCGCTAAATCCCCTCTTGGCCAATAGAGGCAGACGCCCGCAATGATCCAGGTGAGCATGGGTTAGTAGTACGTAGTTGATGCTGGCGGCATCAAAGCCGAAAGGTTCGGCGTTTTCCTCGTCCAACTCGCGGCTACCTTGATATAGCCCGCAGTCGATCAAGATCCGCTTCCCAGCACATTCGACCAAATGACAGGAGCCGGTCACACCGCGATCCGCTCCATGAAAGGATATCTTCAAGTCACTCTCCTTCGTACTAGTTAATTCTATCGGCAATCGCACGGGCGTTTCGGCAGTACTGAAACACAGGCATCTCACGGTTCTCTATGCAAAGGCTCCCCGCTCGCATCGTGCCAATGCAAGATACCGTCCCAAATTTCCTGCGCCGTCTCGGCAAACCAGAACAGATCCCGATCTTCCGCATCGATGACACCTTCATCGACGAGGAAATCTATGTCGACCGCGCGACGCCAATAGGCCTCACCCACCAACACGACAGGGATTGGCTTGATCTTGCGGGTCTGTACTAAAGTTAGAACCTCGAACAGTTCGTCGAACGTGCCATAACCACCTGGGAACGCGACGAGTGCCTTGGCCCGTAGGAGAAAATGCAGCTTGCGCAGAGCGAAATAATGAAAGCTGAAACAGAGTTCGGGTGTGACGTAGGGGTTCGGATATTGCTCATGAGGGAGGCTGATGTTTAGTCCGACGGATTTGGCTCCGACGTCGAACGCTCCACGGTTGGCGGCCTCCATCATTCCCGGCCCTCCACCGGTTATGATGGCCGTATGGTGTTTGCGAGCGCCATGATTCGCACTGCCCACGAGACGCCCGAATTCGCGAGCTACATCATAATAGTGACTCTTGGCATGGATTCGCTCAGCAATTACTAGCCGACGTTGCAGCTCCATATTGTTTGCGTCGGCAGCGAGTGATGCGCGCAGCGTATCCACCTTGCGAAGTGCGGCAGCCGGCTCGCAAATTCGCGTGCTCCCAAACACAACTATCGTTTGGTGAATGTTGTGCTCTTCAAGCAGCAGCTCGGGCTTGAGATAGTCGATCTGTAGGCGCACGCCGCGCACGCCATCTTGCGCGAGAAAATCAATGTCATTATCAGCTCGACGGTAGCTGGGGTTATTCAGGATCGCCTGCACTCGCTGCAAGGCCTCGGGATCTTCCTCAGTTGCCTTCGGCTGCTGCCAAGGCAAAGGGTCACGCCTTTTATAGGGATGGGCAGGTGGTGGAATTTCTTGCTTCTTATTCATTGCTTTTTAGATCATCGCTAATTGCTCCAGCGTCGGATTAGAGCCCATTCACCGGCCAACAGCAACCAATCATACCGCACATTGAGAACGGCGGACTGCCAGCAAGGAAGTCCCCCCAACCGTTCAAGGATGTCATTGATCCGCGTCAATCAGTGCGCAACCCAAGATGACGATTGGATGGCGCGAGTGATCGCGACGTGCTGCTATTCCCGCCGTCGCAACAATCAATTTTTCACCGGCTGGTCGATTTTCCGGAATCGACAGGATCTTGAGGCACACCTTCGTCAAATCCGCGAAGCCGAGTTCATGTGCGGCAGCCTGCGATACATCGATTATTCTTCCGCTGACGTGAGGGCCACGATCGGTGATCCGGACGACTGCCGAACGGCCGTTTTCTCG
>NZ_SSNA01000229.1 GCF_004799445.1 Bradyrhizobium sp. | reverse complement strand
GCTGGGTGTTGCGGGCGATGCGCGCCGAGAAGTCGGTCGGCAGCGCCAGCGCCTCGTCGAGCGCGTTGGTGTGCAGTGACTGGGTGTGGCCCTGCGTTGCCGCCATCGCCTCGATCGTGGTGCGCATCACGTTGTTGAACACGTCCTGCGCGGTCAGCGACCAGCCCGAGGTCTGGCAATGCGTGCGAAGGCTGAGCGAGCGCGGGTCCTTCGGGTTGAACTGCTTGAGCAGCTTGGCCCAGAGCAGCCGCGCCGCGCGCATCTTGGCGACTTCCATGAAGAAGTTCATGCCGATCGCCCAGAAGAACGACAGCCTTGGCGCGAAGCGGTCGACGTCGAGGCCGGCGGCAAGTCCGGCGCGCAGATATTCGACCCCGTCGGCCAGCGTATAGGCGAGTTCGAGATCCTGCGTCGCACCGGCTTCCTGCATGTGATAGCCGGAGATGGAAATGGAGTTGTACTTCGGCATCTTCTGCGAGGTGTAGGCAAAGATGTCGGAGATGATCCGCATCGAGGGCGCGGGCGGGTAGATGTAGGTGTTGCGCACCATGAACTCTTTCAGAATGTCGTTCTGAATGGTGCCTGAGAGCTTTTCCGGCGGCACGCCCTGTTCCTCGGCCGCCGCCACGAACAGCGCCAGGATCGGCAGCACCGCGCCGTTCATGGTCATCGACACGCTCATCTGATCGAGCGGGATCCCTGAGAACAGCGTGCGCATGTCGTAGATCGAATCGATCGCCACGCCGGCCATGCCGACGTCGCCGGTGACCCGCGGGTGATCGGAATCATAGCCGCGATGGGTGGCGAGATCGAACGCGACCGAGAGGCCCTTTTGTCCGGCGGCGAGGTTGCGGCGGTAGAACGCGTTGGAATCCTCCGCCGTGGAAAACCCGGCATATTGCCTGACGGTCCAGGGCTGGTTGACATACATGGTCGGGTAGGGGCCGCGCAGATAGGGCGCAATGCCGGGCCAGGTCTCGAGGAAATCGATGCCTTCGAGGTCGGCCTCGCTGTAGCCGGGCTTGACGAGGATGCCCTCCGGCGTGAGCCATGGCTCGGCCTTGCCCGCCAATGGCGCACTGGCGGATTTTTCAAAGGCGATAGTCGCAAAGTTCGGAATGCGGCTCATTCTTTTTTCTCGAATTGCCGATGGTACTCGATCAGCCTCTGGAGGTTTTTCTTATAGACGGGATGATCGCAATCACTCCTCGAGAGGCTTTCTGCCGAAACGTCTACGAAACCAAACAACACCTTTCCCAGCCCATAGATCACGAATCCAAAGAATGCACTCATTGGATTAATCAACGAGTCTAGGAAAAGAATCGCCTTCATAACCGTGCGTTCAGGTGGGAATTCTACCACGGGCAGCTCCTATCGTCCTCGGTGCATCGCACATACCGCCTCCTAATCATGGTCCGGATGCTGGTGGCTGACGATCCCGCCGACCTTCTCGGACCCGTAATTCTGCAGCGTGGTCTGGCTCGGCAAGTTGGCGATCGCCACCACCCAGCCGAGCCTCGATTCGGTGCCGTATTGCGTGATCGGCACCACGCGGTCCGGCCGGTCGAAGGTCCCGGTCATGATCTCGATCCGCGGGCCATCGATGCGGCGGAAGCTGAGCGGCGTGCCGCAATCCCGGCAAAAGTCGCGCTCGGCGATCGAGGAGGAGCGGAACGCGGTGGGCTTGCCGCGGGTCCAGGCGAAGTCACCGTTTTCAATCTCGGCAAAGGCGGCAAACGGCGCGCCGGAGGCTTTCTGGCACATCCGGCAATGGCAGATGCTGACTTTCGTGGGCGCAGCCTTCAGCGCAAAGCGAATGGCGCCGCATTGGCAGCCACCGGTCAGGATGGGGTTCGTAGCCGTCGTCATGTTTGCTCCACCAGCGAATAGGCTTGCTGCAGCATGGCCAGCGCATCGCCGCCGGCAAAGATGAAATCGTTGACGCCGGCGGCGCGAAGCGTGGCTTCCTGCTCACCCGCGCGCCCTGCCACATAGATATGCCGTGCTCCGACGGCTTGAAGGGCCTTTGCCGCGGCAGCGGCCTGTGCGGCATAGACCTTGTCTTGCGAGCACAGGCAGGCCAGTTCCGCGCCGGATGCCTTGAAGGCCTTTGCTAATGTCGCCGGATCGGTAAACCCTTCCGTGTCGACAGCCTCGATCCCGCCCACTTCAAAAAAGCTCTTGGCAAAGGTCGCCCGCGCGGTGAAGTCGGCTGACGTGCCGAGGTTGGCAAGGAAAATCCTTGGCCGCGTCCCTCGCACTTTGAGGATTTCATCCGACCGGTCGCGCAGGCGTTCGAACGGCACCGCAAGGCGCATCGGCGGCAACCCATCGAACTTGAATTTGGCCTCGCCATAAGGCGCAAGCTCAGCCGGTTTTGCATTGAGCACCGCCACTTGAGCCTCGTGCAAGTTTGGAAACTCGCTGGCGCCGGTCAGCACTTCCTTGCGCCTGGCGATATTGGCTTCGCGCACCGCCCGCGTTGCCGCGACTTTGCGCTGGATCAGGTTTTGCTCCAGTGCGGCGAACGCGCCGCCGGCTTGCTCGGTTTCCTGAAACAATTGCCATGCGGCTTCGCAAAGCGCGCTGGTCAGGGCCTCGATGCCGCCGGAGCCGGCCGCGGGATCGGACACTTTGGCGAGATTGGATTCTTCCAGCAGCACCAATTGGGTGTTGCGCGCGGCGCGCCGCGCGAACGGATCGGGTAATCCCAGCGCCAGCGTGTGCGGCAGCACATTGATGCTGTTGGCCCCGGCAAGCCCTGCGGAGAACGTCGCCATGGTCGCACGCAACATGTTCACATAAGGATCGCGCCGGGTCAGCATCCGCCATGCGGTGTCGGCTGCAATGAACAACGGCTTCGGTTCAAGGCCGCAGGCCTGTTCGACGCGCGACCATAACAGACGCAGTGCGCGAAACTTCGCCATGGTCAGGAACTGGTCGGCATCGGCGGCAAGCCGCGCATAGACCATGTTCCGCGCGTCTTCCAGCGCAATGCCGGCCCCCTCGATGGCGCGCAGATAGGCGACAGCGCCGGCCAGCACGAACGCCAGTTCCTGGGCTTCCGATCCGCCGGCGTCATGGATAACCCGCCCGTCGGCGACCGCAAACGGGCCTCGAAACCCCATCGCGGCGAGGCCCTTAATCGCGCCGGTGACCGCCGGCACGATCTCGGCCCACGCATAGGGACTGGAGCCCCAGACCGCGCAGGCGCCGATCGGATCGAGCCCGAAGCGGATATCGCAGGCCGCGGGGCTAATGCTCTTGCGCTGCACGTATTCGGCGAGGTGGATCGCCGCCATCCGCGACTGCGGGCCGATCTGAAGTTCGATTGCGATGCCGGCATCGATAAAGACGCCGTCGAGAACCTTCTCGATCGCAGCGGCTGTCGGATCAATCCCAAAGCCATAAGCGCCATTGGCGCCCGCGAACACCAGCGTCAGGCCGGTCGCGCCGTTCTCGAGATCGTGGATTCCTTGCGCGTTTGCCGCTGCCGCATCGGGGTGGTCGATGCGCTGCATGATCTGCCAGGGCGCTGGCGCAGGCCGGCTGGCGATCGGGATGGCATCGCGGGCGCGCGGGTAGATCGGTTCGATCCGCAATCCGTCGTAGGTCTTGCCGACCAGTTTCTCGAACGGCGCGCCCTTCAGCACGCCGTCGACCAGCTTGCGCCAGTCGTCGTAGGTCGCGGGCGCGAAATCCGCGGCAAGGGGTAGCTCGTCGGTCACAGAGGTCATTCCGCAGATCGCTCCCGGGGCGCCGTCATTCCGCGCCGAAATTGCCACGGGCCGAGCGCCAAGCCAAACGGTTGTTTTTGCCTTGATTCGCCATAGTGAACGGCTCGGGCCTGTCGCGAACGGGTCGCAAGGAATTTCACTGCCGATGGGCTCAAACGAGGTCGGGTAGCCGCTCGATTCCGTCGGTCGAAAGCTGCGCCAGCGCTGACGCGACGCTGCGTCCCGCGATCACGCGGTCTGGCGCGATTTCCTTGAGCGGCACCAGCACGAAGGCGCGTTCGAACAGGCGGGGGTGCGGCAGCGTCAGCTCCGGCTTTTGCATGGAAACATCGTCATAGGCGATCAGATCGAGGTCGAGCGTGCGCGGTCCCCAGCGCCTTTCGTTGGCGCGGTCGCGGCCGAATTTGGTCTCGACCTTGTGCAGCGTGAACAGCAGCGCATGGGGATCGAGGCTGGTGTCGATTTCGATGCAGGCGTTGATGAAGCGGGCCTGCTGCTCATCGCCCCAGGGCGGCGTGGCGTAGTCGGATGACCGCGCCAGAAGGACCGCCTGCGTCATGCCGCAGATATTGGCGATCGCCTTTGGGAATGTCGCGCGGACGTCGCCGACATTGCCGCCAAGCGCGATCAGGACGCTAGCCATGCTGCGGGGATTGCCGGACGCGGGTCAGGACCACCCCGACATCGTGGAAGATCGCGGCGATCGGCGCGTGCGGCTTGTGAACGGTGACCTTGACGGCGCTGATCTTCGAAAACGCCGCCAGGATGGCGTCGGCGACGGCGCCGGCCGCGCGTTCCAGCAATTTGTAATTGGCGTTCTTGAACGCCGCGGTCGCGGTCGCGACCACATTGGAATAGGAAACGGTATCGGCGAGACGATCGGTGCGCGAGGATTCCGACAGATCGGCGGAGAGTTCGAGATCGATGACGAAACGCTGCCCGACCTCGGTCTCATGGTCCATGACGCCATGGCGGGCATGGATCACAATTCCGGTAATGAAGATCGTACCGCTCATGCCTGGTCCCAAATCGCCGCGGCCACACGCAATGCTTGTACGGTTTCGGACACGTCGTGGGTCCGGATGATCCGCGCGCCGCCTTTTGCGGCTATCAGATGCGCGGCGATCGAGCCACCCAGCCGTTGATGCGGCTCGGACGGCGAAACCGAACCGATAAAGCGCTTGCGCGAGGCGCCGACCAGGAGCGGCAGGCCGAATGTACCGAGTTGCTCCAGCCGCGCCAGCGCCGTGATGCTCTGCTCGGACGTCTTGCCAAAGCCGATGCCGGGATCGAGCACGATGTTTTCACGTGAAATGCCCGCCTTCGCGGCTAACTCGAGCGAGCGCGCAAAAAATTCCGCGATATCCCTCATGATATCGATGCCGGCATCGGCGCGGTCGCGGTTGTGCATGATGACGACCGGGCAATGGCGCGCCGCCACGAGCCGCGCCATGTCGGGATCGCGCTGCAGGCCCCAGATGTCATTGGCGATCGTCGCCCCCGCATCAAGCGCCCAGGCGACGACGGCCGATTTCATGCTGTCGATGGAGACGGGAATGCCGAGGGCAACGACGTCGGCCAGGATCGGCTGCAAACGCTTCAGCTCTTGGTCGGCCGAGACCGGTTCGGAGCCATAGGGCCGGGTGGATTCCGCGCCGATGTCGATGATGTCGGCGCCCTCGGCGATCATGCGGCGGGCCTGCGCCAACGCGCGTTCCGGTGCAATGAACTGGCCGCCGTCCGAAAATGAATCCGGCGTGATGTTGAGCACCCCCATCACGGCCGGATACGGCCTGGACAGGAGCGCCGGCCATGTCGGATGATCTGCCGAGGCGGCCGCGGGGGCGGTTCTGGACGAGGTCGCGATCATGCGGTCGCTTTGCGCGGTCCCCGCATCGGAGTCAAGATGCGAAGGCGGGCTCCGGGCGCGGGCCGGTCGAGCTGACGTCGTCCGGTCTGGTTCCGATCAGTAGGTAATCTTGGGCTGCAGCCTGCGCGCCTTCGCGATCAGTTGCTCGACGGACTTTTCCGAAGGCAGCACGCGGACGAGTTTGCGCCTGATATTCACTTCCTTCATGTTCTGCGCCAGGCGCGCGGGGTTGCGAAGCGCGAGCTCGCGAACCGTGGTGACGCCGGCGGCACGCACCAGACCGACCTTTGCCTTTCCCATGCCGGGAATCCGCATGTAGTCCGAGACGTTGGCCCATTCGAGCAGTTGCTGCTCGCTGATGCCGGTCCTGGCCGCAAGCGTCTTGCGGCCCTTGACGGTTCGCGCCGCCTCCAGCAGCCCGTCCGTTGTGCGAATGCCCAGGGATTTCAGTTTGTCGGCGGCGAAGGATGGCAGGCCATCAATCTCGGAGATTGGATATGTCATGGTACTCGATATGAAAGGTGCTTCAAGCGAACTGACTAAGGCCCGGGGTCCCCGCGATGATCTCGCCCATTCGATCCGCTCCGATTTTGTCTCGGCCGAACCGAAAAAGTTCACGCGCGACGCTCTGAATCTCGCTCATTCCCAGTCCAAGGCCCATCAGCTTGGTGCCGAGCGCCATCAGGCCCCCGCCCATCAGCCTTCCGAGACCGCCGCCGTTGCCGGAGGCGGAGATCACGGCTTCTGCGCCAGGAATCTCGTCAATCAAGGCCTGAACCTTGTCGGAGGGCCCCTCGTTGCGAAGGAAACCCAGAATGATGCCGACGGTTTTTTCGGCCACAGCATCATCGATGCCGGCCTTGGCGGCCAGCCGTCCAATCAGTTCGTCCATAGTGCCCCGCCCTCAGCCGGTTGCGTGCCGGATCCTTGCTTGTGAATTTATCTTGATCTTCCGCGATGCGAATTACAAGCGATGACCGCATACGAACCGCGATTCGTCTTCGATCGCCTGACGAGTGTTGCAGCAATGCAAGAGTGGGCGCACGATTCCCGTAGTTTGTAGGGGCAGGGCGAGTTTCGTTCCAGCTTCCGGCGGCAGAGAAAATACCGGGAGATTTCGCTTCGACGAAACCGGCTGTCGATCCGCCGGAGGGCGTTGAACGATTTCAATCGGCTTGCAAGATGCGATATAATGACTTGGCGTGGCGACGACGACCCCCGATGCGCGCGACGAGGCGATGCGAATGGCGACATCCGACACCCAGACCGCGGATACTGACCAGCGGATCTTTATTGGCAAGGGCGAGCAGCCGGCCTGGCTGACGCTCGGGCTCGCCAATCGCCATGGCCTCGTCACCGGTGCTACCGGAACCGGAAAAACCGTCTCGCTGCAGGTGATGGCCGAGGGATTTGCGCGTGCGGGCGTTCCGGTATTCGCAGCCGATATCAAGGGAGACCTGTCGGGCATCTCCGAAGCGGGGGAACCCAAGGATTTTATCCTCAAGCGGGCCGCCGATATGGGCCTCAGCTTCCAGCCCGACCAGTTTTCGACCATCTTTTGGGACGTCTTCGGCGAGCAGGGCCATCCGGTGCGCGCAACGGTCACCGAAATGGGCCCGCTATTGTTGTCGCGCATGCTCGATCTGAACGACGTGCAGGAGGGCGTCCTGAATGTCGCGTTCCGCGTGGCGGACGACAACCGTCTTGCCCTGATCGACATGAAGGATCTTCGTGCGCTGCTGGACGCGATTGTTCCCGATGCCGGCAAATCGGCGGCGGATGGCGGCGACGATCCGCTGGCGCCGGTCCGCAAGGCCGCGCAAGGGTTCGGCAACGTCACGAAGGCCACGGTCGGAACCATTCAGCGTCAGCTGCTGGTGCTGGAGAACCAGGGCGGAGCGAAATTCTTCGGGGAGCCGGCGCTGTCATTGAAGGATTTCATGCGCACCGACCGCGACGGACGGGGTATGGTCAACATCCTGGTCGCCGACAAACTGATGCAGAGCCCGCGGCTGTACGCGACCTTCCTGCTGTGGATGCTGTCGGAGTTGTTTGAGGAGCTGCCCGAGGCCGGCGACCCGCCGAAGCCCAAGCTGGTATTCTTCTTCGACGAGGCGCACCTCTTGTTCAACGACGCGCCCAAGGCATTGATGGACAAGATTGAGCAGGTGGTCCGGTTGATCCGCTCGAAGGGGGTGGGTGTCTATTTCGTGACGCAAAATCCGATCGACGTCCCGGACAAGGTGCTCGGCCAACTCGGCAACCGCGTCCAGCACGCGCTCCGCGCATTCACCCCGCGCGACCAGAAGGCAGTCGCGGCGGCCGCGCAGACGTTCCGGCCCAATCCGAAGCTCGACACCGCCCAGGTCATCATGGAACTGGGCAAGGGCGAGGCGCTGGTGTCGTTTCTGGAAGGGAATGGCATACCGGCCATGGTTGAGCGTGTCATGATCCGGCCGCCTTCGGCGCGGATCGGACCGATCACCGCGGACGAACGCAAGGCCATCATGGACAACAGCCCGGTCAAGGGCAAATACGATACTGCGATCGATGCTGAATCCGCCTATGAGATATTGCAGAAGCGGGTGGCCGGAGCCGCGGCAACGACCGGGGGCGCAGGTGGGGGAATTCTCGGGCAGATCGGCGCCATCGTCGGGACGGTTTTCGGCACCAACACGCGCGGCAGAATGTCGACCGGTCAGGTCATTGCGCGAAGCGTGACACGTTCGGTCACCAACAAGGTGGTAGGTGGTGTGGTTGCCGATCTTGGTAAATCGGTCGGCGGTTCGATGGGCGGTTCGGTCGGTCGCGCCATCGTGCGCGGTGCGCTCGGCGGATTGTTGCGCCGATAGAAGTTTTCGCTCATGGCTGCGGCGTGATCTCCCTGTGATTTTTTAGAAAGTGACGTGTGCCGAGATATCCGTCGTTGCGAGCGCCGCTCGATATTCTTTTCCTGGTCTGCTGCATCGTGCTGACCGCCGACGTTCTCGTTCCGGAAATCTTCGGGAGCGGCAAGACAAAGGACTATCCACTCTGGTTCTGGGCCGGGCAGCAGGTCCTGCAGGGAAGGGACCTCTATCCCGGCGATCCCACCGCCTATTTCGATTTCATCTATCCGCCGCTGTCGGCGATCCTGCTCGCGATCCCCAGCTATTTCGGCAAAATCCCGCTCTATCTCTGCCTGTCCGTCCTCAACGCGGTGGCGTGGTGGATGACGGCGCAGCTTTCGAACGCGATGACGGGCTCGGGGCGGAGTCCGGATCCCTGGCTGGCGGCACTGCCGGCCATCGTCACGATATCCTTTGTCTTCGACATGTTCGACCTCGGCCAGCCAAACCTCATTCTGCTGGCCATGATGCTGCTCGGCTTCTGGTTACTGCAGCAAGGCCGTCCCTGGGCTTCGGGAAGCATGTTTGCGCTGGCGACCGCGATCAAGGTTTTCCCGGTAGCGGTATTTCCCTATCTGCTTTGGCGAAGGCAGTGGGCGTCGGCGGCGAGCATGGTGGTGTTCCTGGGAATCCTTCTGTTCGTCGTTCCAGCCCCGGTGCGCGGCTTTCAGCACAATGTTTCCGAGCTGAAGACCTGGTATCAGGGAATGGTCGGGTCGAGTTCCGAGCAGGGTTTCGGACAGCGCGGCGAGCAGAACTGGTCCTGGGTCAATCAATCCATCATCGCCGTGACGCACCGGCTGACGCGGCCGGTCAACTACAATCAGGATAATCTGGCCAAGCCGCCCGCCTACATGAACCTGGTCGATCTCGATTTCAGGACAGCCAACTGGGTCGTGATTGGCATTTCGCTCGCGATCGGGCTTGGCTTCATGGCCGTGATGCCGGCGCGTTCGCGCCGGACGCCGCTGTCCGACGCCGAGGAACTCGGCATCCTGTTCTGCCTGATGACGGTGGCCTCGCCGCTGGCCCGGCAGTACTATTTCATGTGGCTGTTCTTTCCGGTGACCGTCCTGATGCACCGGGCGGCCTATGATCGCCGTGGCGCTGTACGCAGGGGAACGTGGATTGTGCTCGCGATCGCCGGCTTTCTGATATGCCTTTCGCTTCCGGTGTTCCCGAATGATTTGCAGGCGTTCGGGAACAACCTCGCGGCTACCGCCGCGATTGCCGGGGCACTGGTGTGGCACATCCTGCACCCGCCTCTGGATGGCGCGGTCAGCTCCGCGTCTGCGGCGGATGGCCCGCTACAACCTGAGATCAAGAAAAACCCGTAACCCAAGGGAAAACCGCAATGTCCCACGCGCCGCAACTTCAAACGGTCCTCGATCGCATCGATGCCGATTTCGATCACAGCCTTGAGCGGCTGTTTGCGCTGTTGCGGATCAAGTCGATCTCGGCCGATCCGGCCTTTGCCGGCGATTGCAAGGCGGCGGCGGATCATCTGGCCAGCGATATCGCCACGCTCGGATTTGCCAGCGAGGTCAGGCCGACCGCCGGTCATCCGGCCATCGTCGCCAAGAGCAGCGGCAACGGAAAAGCCGGCGCGCGGCCGCACGTCCTGTTCTATGGTCACTACGATGTGCAGCCGGTCGATCCGCTCAATCTCTGGCATCGCCCGCCGTTCGAGCCCGTCGTCACCGATCATGCCGACGGACGGAAAATCATCGTCGCGCGCGGTGCGGAGGACGACAAGGGCCAGTTGATGACCTTTGTCGAAGCCTGCCGCGCCTGGAAGGCGGTGACCGGGTCGCTGCCGGTCGACGTCACCATCGTCATCGAAGGCGAAGAGGAAACCGGATCGAAGAACTTCGTTCCGTTTCTTGAAGCCAACAAGGACGAACTCAAGGCGGATTTCGCGCTGGTCTGCGACACCGGCATGTGGGACCCGAATACGCCTGCGATCACCACCTCGCTGCGCGGACTTGTTTACGACGAGGTCAAGATCAAGGCCGCCAATCGCGATCTGCATTCCGGCATCTTCGGTGGCGGCGCGCAAAACCCGATCCGGGTGCTGACCCGCATCCTTGGCGGGATCTTCGACCAGGACGGCCGCATCACCATCCCTGGCTTCTATGACGGCGTGAAGGATGTGCCGGCCGATATTCTGGCGCAATGGCAGAAGCTCGACTTTTCGGCCGACAGTTTTCTCAAGCCGATCGGACTTTCGATTCCCGCGGGCGAGAAGGGTCGTTTGCTGGTCGAGCAGATTTCGTCGCGCCCGACTTGCGACATCAACGGCATCGTCGGCGGCTATACCGGGGAAGGCTCGAAAACGGTGATCCCCGCGGAAGCCTCAGCGAAAATATCGTTCCGCCTGGTGGAAGGGCAGGACCCCGACAAGATCCGAAAGGCCTTCCGCGACTACGTCACCGCGCGGCTCCCCGGAGATTGCCGGGCGGAATTCACCGATCATTCCAGCGCGCCGGCGATCGCGCTCGACTGGAACATGAAGCCGCTTGTCGCCGCCAAGCGTGCATTGACCGAGGAGTGGGGCAAGGAAACCGTCCTGATTGGCTCGGGCGCCTCGATACCGATCGTCGCCGATTTCAAGCGCACGCTCGGGCTCGATACGGTGCTGGTGGGTTTTGGGCTCGACGACGACAACATCCATTCGCCGAACGAGAAATACGACCTCAAGAGCTTTCACAAGGGCATTCGTTCGTGGGCGCGGATTCTTGCAGCACTTGCGGAATCCCCGCGCTGATCGTCATATCGCGTAGGGTGGTGGGTTCTCGCAAAGACGGAACGGTTGTAAATTTCGCCGTCATACCCCGCGCAAGCGGGGTATCCAGTACGCCGCGGCTTTTCGGCTCTGGTACTGACGTCTCGGATTACTGGATCATCCGCTTTCGCGGATGATGACGGTGGGTGATATGGCGCGCGTTCGTGCGCCCGAAAGCAAAAAACGCCGCCCGGGATTGGGCGGCGTTTTGATTCGGCGTGCAGAGGTTGTTGAGCCTGATACTACCCTGAATTCCAGGTTTTTCAATTCTTGTAGCCGGGATCGAGTCGGTCGACCTTGCGCAGCAGCGCCGGCCATACCAGCGTGGTCGAGCGCAGTTCCTGCCGCTCGGGGTTGGCGAGCAGGCTGGTGTTCTTGTCCACCACCGCCGGATCGACGGCATAGGCGCCAGGTCCGAGCATCCGGGTGCGCACCTGCATGGTGCAGGCCCGCTCGAGGTGGAACATGCGCTCGAAGGCGGACGCGACCGAGCGGCCGACCGTCAGCGTGCCGTGATTGCGCAGCAGCATGTGGTTCTTGTTGCCGAGGTCTCGTTGCAGGCGCGGGCGCTCGTCATGGTCGAGCGCGATGCCTTCATAGTCGTGATAGGCGAGATCGTAGGTGACAAGCTGCGCGGTCTGGTTCAACGGCAGCAGGCCTTCCATGCAGCTTGCCACCGCGGTGCCGTCGGGTGTGTGCAGATGAAGCACGCAGCCGGCGTCCTCGCGAACCTCGTGGATTGCCGAATGGATCGTGAAGCCGGCCGGGTTGATGCTGTACGCGCTCTTGGTGAGCTGGTTGCCGTCGAGGTCGACCTTGACCAGGCTGGAAGCGGTGATTTCGTCGAACATCAGCCCATAGGGATTGATTAGGAAATGATGCTCCGGTCCCGGCACCCGCGCCGAGATGTGGGTGTCGACCAGATCGTCCCAGCCGTAATGCGCGACGAGGCGGTAGCAGGCGGCAAGATTGACGCGCTGGCTCCATTCGGCCTCCGTCATGTCGGACGGAACTTCCTTCAGGCGAGCTTCCGCTGGCGACATGACCGGTTTCTCCCGTTGAATTGTGATTTCAAACCTAACCCTGCCGCAGGCTGGCATCAAGGCGCAGCGCCGGCGTGGCAGTCATGCTGCTGCAGCGCCTGGTCTGCTTCAGGGCGCCGGAATCGCCAGCAGGCTGGAAATGCTGCGCCCGCGGATATCATAGACGCGGGCAAACACCACGTCATCGCGCTTGATTTCCACCATCACCGGGGCGGTCAGGCCCTTGCAGTAGAATTCGCCGAGCGTCATCGCGAAATCGGCGGCATGGCTATCCCAGCCGATGGTGAAGTCGGGACCGAGCGCGACCTGGGCCGGACGCTGCGGACCGCACACCGCGACCTTCCATTTGCGCCCGTGCGGGGGGACTTCCTGGCGCTCGGTGAGTTCGTCGCGCAGGCCGTCGGAGGCCTGCTTGAAGGCGAGGCCCCAGTAATCCAGCATGTAGAGATCGTCGGCGGCGCGCACCGTGCCGGCGATGTGATTGAAATGGGTGTACTGATAAGGGTGCAGCCGGATCATTTCGCCGAGCGGCAACAGCAAGCCGAACGAGAAAGCGGCGAGGGCGGCAGGCTGCCAACTGCGGTGGTTTTCCTTCAGCCAATTCATGCCCCATGCGAATGCCGTGCCCGCGAGCACGGTC
This sequence comes from Bradyrhizobium sp., assembly GCF_004799445.1. Taxonomy (GTDB): domain Bacteria; phylum Pseudomonadota; class Alphaproteobacteria; order Rhizobiales; family Xanthobacteraceae; genus Bradyrhizobium. Next base: position 37,467 of record NZ_SSNA01000229.1, on the reverse strand, counting down.
ATCGGTGGAATGACGAAGATGAAATGGCGAATGCCGTTGTAAAGCGCCGGGCGCTTCACCATCGCCACCGCGATCGGCAGCACGGCCGCGAGCGTCAGCATCAAGAGGATGGTCTTGCGGCGGCCCGACACGTCGGCGCGCGACAGCGCCACCACCGTGCCGACGACTGCGGCGATAGAAAGACCCAGCAATACTTCGGGAAGTTGCAGCGCGAACAGGGTCGGCAGGTATGACCACGGCATATCCGGCACCGACACCAGCGCGCCGTCGAACATTTCCTTCCACGGTTTCTCGAAGAACTGCGAGAAATAGGTTGCGGCCTGGAAGGGATTGCCGGGCTCGATGATCGACCATGGCCAGATCAGGCCCATGACGAGGTAGCCGAGGATCAGGGCGGGCAGCAGCACATAGACGACGCGCATGAACCGCCGGATCGCCTCGCGCCCGCCATGCGCGCGGACTTCATCCAGCAGCAGCGGCACAAATCCGACGATCGCGTAAATCAGGGCCAGCCCACCGAGGATGCGCGAACCGATCGAGAGGCCGGCGCCAAGGCCCACGATCAGGATCGTCCGGGGCGAGGGCGAAGGGTATTCCTCGGCGAGACGGACCAGGCCGAGCATCAGGATCACCATCGCCACCGCGAACGGCGCATCCTTTGGGTTCATGAACATGTGCCCGTAGAAGGTCGGGCACAGCGCCAGCAGCAGCAACGCGGCAAGCCCGGCCAGCGGGCCACCGACGCGCCGGCCAAGCCGCCAGGTCACCGTAAGGCCGACGATGCCGACGACGGCGCCGAGCAGGCGGCGTGTTTCAAACAGTTCGAGCGGAATGACCTTGTGCAGCAAGGCTGCGATCATGTCGAAGCCGCCGCCATACATATAAAGATTGGCGAACGACAGCGCCCCGGTATCCTTGAAACCGGAGCCGTACATCCGCAGCAGAAGGTCGGCATATTCGGCGTGGGTATAATCGTCCCAGCCCAGTCCGTAGTCGCGAAAGGTGAGGCTCGCGACCAGTCCGACCGCAGCCAGCACGATGATCGCAAGATCGTCGCAGGTCCGCGCCACCGAGCGCCGCGACGGCAGGTCGATAGCCGAGGTAGTGATCGATGACATGGCTATTGGAAACCCGGTGTCCTCTATGGCCCAGCTGGCGCTCTTGGGCCTCATCCCCAGCATCCATATAGCGCAGTTCCCTTATCAAGTAATTGGGAATTGTGGCGTTATTTCCCTGATGCAACGCAGCAATGGCGGGTTCGTTCGGCACGATCGGGTCGGCGGTCCCGCCTGTTGCGGGAACAACTGCTGCAATTGCCGGTTGGCGGGGCGCACAATATGACGGTATCGTGGCGTCTGCGGCCTGCGGGTATTTCGAGCGCGGCCCGGGGGTGAGTTTAATGATGGTTGTGATGTTGGTTGCCGGGATTGGCTGTCTATTGGCGGGCCTTCTGGCGATCGGTTTCGGAATCCCGGTCAAGGAATTCAGTTTTGGCAATACCCTGATCCTCACCGGGGCCGTTACGGCGTGCACCGGGCTGGTGATTCTGGGTCTGTGGGCCGTTGTTCGTGAGTTGAAGACCATCGCCCAGCGGCTTGGCGCTGGTGTCCCGCTGGACGCGGCATTGCAGCCGACAGTTGCGACGGCGTCGCAGCGCCATCACGCGGCGGAAAATGGCGGCTTCCTGTTCGGCCGCGACCAAGCCGCGGCGGAAAATCCAGGTGGTGCCGAATCAGTTGCGCAGCCGTCGGCGGGAACGCCATGGCGCGAGGAAGCAGCGGCGCGCGATCGCGCCCGCAGCGATGTGCCGTCGCCGGAATCTGCCGAGACCGTCCCTGCCGCCAAACCGCGGCGCAATCTGATGTTTTCCTCTTCATCACGGCGGGAGCGCGAACGCGCGCAAGCACGCGCGGCCGAATCACCCGCAACCGACTTTCCGCCTGCTCCCGCGCCAGCCGCCACGCCGCCGGCACCCGAACCCGGCGAGCCGCCACCGGCGACATTCGACGACGCGTGGCCAAAATCGGAACGTTCAAGGTCTGCCGATGTGCCGCCGCAGCGGCGCGGCGGACGCGCGCCATCGACGTTTAGCGAGGCCACCGCCGGCGCAGAGGAAGATCACCCAGCGCCGGCAGTGCGAAATGAGGATCAGCCGCCCGTGACCGTTCTCAAGTCAGGTGTCGTCGATGGAATGGCCTATTCATTGTATTCCGACGGCTCGATCGAGGCGCAAATGCCCGAGGGCATGATGCGGTTTGCGTCGATCGACGAGCTGCGTTCGCACCTCGACCAGCGTCCGTGAGAGGTTCAGATTTCCGGTGAGCGTGGCCTGAGGAATAGCCGCCTTGTTCTTGTCACGCTCATATTCGACAAGTTGTGCGCGAGTGTGAGAGCGTAATGTTGCTGCCGGTTGGTGTCCGACATCCTTGATATCTCGCGTGACGACGATCTCCAGAAGGTTCAGACCATGACTGATGCCGCGGGCAAGAATTACATCGACCTGACTGCGAACATCGTGTCGGCCTACCTCAGCAACAATCCGACCCCGGCGTCCGAAATTCCGGCTCTGATCAGCCAAATTCACGCAGCCTTGCTGCGGGTCTCGACGGGCAGGACCGAAACACCTCTCGAGCCCGCCAAGCCCGCGGTGTCGGTCAAGAAATCGATGACCCCGGACTACCTGGTGTGTCTTGAGGATGGCAAGCGCTTCAAATCGCTGAAGCGGCATTTGCGCTCGCAGTACAACATGACGCCGGAACAATATCGCGACAAATGGGGCCTGCCGCCTGATTACCCGATGGTCGCGCCGAATTATGCGGTGGCGCGTTCGCAGCTCGCAAAGAAAATGGGACTTGGCCAGCAGCGGCGGCGGCGGAAGTAGTCCGGCGCTTTCACTGCACGAACGCGAAGCGCCAACTCAGGCGCTGAGCAACTTCGTTTCCGGCGTTTGGCCACGGCCGACGAGCCCGGAGTATTCCATGATCGGATGGGGTCGCCCGAGCAGGTAACCCTGCATTTCGTCGCAGGACTCGGCGGCGAGAAAATCAAGCTGCTCCTTCGTCTCGACGCCCTCCGCCAGCACCGGCAGATTGAGGCCATGGGCCAGCCCGATCACGGCGCGTACAATGGCGGCCGACTGCGGATTGCTCTTCACCTTGGATATGAACGACTGGTCGATCTTGATCTTGTCGAACGGGAACGACTGCAAATACGATAGCGATGAATATCCGGTGCCGAAGTCATCCATTGCGATGCGAACACCGAGCAACTTCAGGCGGCGCAGGATGGAGACGCCGCGCGAGAAATCGTCGACCAGCACCCCCTCCGTGATTTCAAGCTCCAGGCGTGCCGGCGCAAGTCCGGTTTCGAGCAGCACCGAATGAAGCAATCCCACGAGGTCGCCGTGGCGGAACTGAATTGGCGACAGATTGACCGCGATTTGCAGCGGCTGCGGCCACGATGCCGCTTCGCGGCAGGCTTCCCGAAGCACCCATTCGCCGATCTGCACGATCAGGCCGCTCTCCTCGGCGACCGGAATGAAGGTCGCGGGCGAAACCATGCCGCGCTGCGGATTGGACCAGCGCACCAGCGCCTCGAATCCGGTGATCGTGCCGTCGATCTTCGCTTGCGGCTGATAGAAAAGACGGAACTCGTTGCGGACGATGGCCGACCCAAGCTCATGCTGAATGGTGCGCCGCTCGCGCAGCCGATTGTCCATCTCGACTTCGAAGAAGCGTGTTTTGCCGCGACCGGCGGTCTTGGCGCGGTAGAGTGCCGCATCGGCATTGCTGAGCAGTGTCGTTGCGTCGGCGCCGTCGGTCGGGAAAATGGCCACGCCGATGCTGATGCCGACGCGCATAGGCTGGTTGTTCGATTCCTGGTCGGCCGCGACGGCTGCCTGGAGACGCCGGACAAGAATTTCGGCAAGCGCCGGCTGATCACCGTTCGGCGTGATCAGCGTGAACTCGTCGCCGCCGAGCCGCGCCAGGTAGGCGTCGCCGGCGACCGCGCGCAGCTGCAGCGACAGCTTGCGGAGCACGTCATCGCCGGCCGCGTGGCCAAACATGTCGTTGACCTCCTTGAAGCCATCGATATCGATGCTCAGCAAGGCGAACGACTCCGCGCTCTTCTTCGCGGTATCCATGGTGTGCTCGAGATGCTCCACGAAGGCGGCGCGATTGGGCAAATCGGTGAGCGCATCATAGTGCGCCAGATGCTCAATTCGGGCCTCGGCCTGCTTGCGCTCGGTAATGTCCTCCGAAAGGCTGAGCAGGTAGCGCGGTTCGCCGGTCTCGTCCGATATCGAAAGATTCCTGGTTGTCAGGATACGGGTGCCGTTGTGGCGGGTATGGACGACGTGCTCGTCGATGGTCTGCAGGTCGCGCGTTTGCGCCGCCTCGTCGGCGAGCGGAAACAGCTCGCCCGCGGCGTCTTTGCCGAGCAGACCGTTGGCCTGTTTGCCGATCAAGTCGCCGCGGGCGATCCCGAAGATGGCTTCGGCGGTACGGTTGATGAGGACGTAGCATCGATCCCTGGCGTCCTTGACGGCAACCGAAACCGGCATGTTCTCGATGATGCTATCGAGAAAATTCTGGGTGCGGCCAAGCTCCGCGGTGGAGGCATTGAGGGCTTCCAGCTGCCGAAAATGCAGAAGCGAAATCATCAGGCCGGCAAACGCCAGTGCGAGAAACAGACCCAATCCGGTACCGGCGCTCTGCCAGATCACCTTGCGCTGAAACGGCGACAGCGGCACGTCGATGACAAATGCGCCCATGACATCATTGAGATGCCACTGCTGTTTGTCGGGCTGCAGCGCGTTATGACAGCTCACGCAACTCTCTTGCTGCGCCATGGTCGGGTAAACGGTTCGGAACGTCAGTTCTCCGCCGACGTCGAGCAACTCGGAAACCGGCTTTGGGTTTGGCATCGCCGCGAAGGCCGCGAGGGTCTCCGCCATTCGGCCGTCGGTCGGCGGCGTCGCGATTTCCCGCCCGGGCATGCCGACCGCGCGGAGACGAAAATCGGAATTATCGCCGTTCTGCTTGTTGAAAGCTTCGATCGCGTGAGCCCGGAATGACGCCGGAACCGGCGCGCTTTCGCCAAATTGCGATCGGATGGCCGCATAGTTGGCGACGAAGGCGTCGACCAACTGGAGCGCGGTGATCTTTTCGCCGCTCTTGTGATCCTTGAACCAGTTCAGGCTGAAGTAATAGAATCCATAGCCGACCGCGACAGACAATACGGCACAGATGCTCAAATGCAGAACAAAGCCGCGACCCGATCGCGACCGCATGAAGCGCCAGACAGTCGGAACGTTAGCCATCCGTCAACTCTTGGTTGTCTGGGGATAGTCCGACAAATGGCTTAAAAAAGCTTGACCGCAGGCACCGCCCCTCGGGCCGCGGCCATCCCGTGGCGAGGGGCCGCCCTTCCGATCACGGTTCCGTGAACGCCGAACGCGGGCAGATCGATGGCCTTCAGGAGGCCGCGGCAAGCGCCTCGCGCGCGTCGGAGCGAATGCGCTCCACCATCGCGCGCAGGCCGTTGGAGCGTTGCGGGGTGAGGTGTTCGCGGAATCCGAATTCGTCGAACACCGCGATGGCATCGGTTGCAAGGATCTGCTGCGGCGTATGGCCGGAATACAATGTCAGCAGGATCGCGATCAGTCCGCGCACGATATGCGCGTCGCTGTCGCCCAGATAATTCAGCAATGGTTCGCCGGTGCCGTTGCGGTCGACCTGTTTTGCCAGCCAGACCTGGCTGGCGCAACCCTGCACCTTGTTGGCGGCGGAATGCTCGGCCTCCGGCATCGGATTCAGCGTGCGGCCGAGTTCGATGACGTACCGATAGCGGTCGTCCCAGTCGTCCAGCAGCGCAAAATTATCCCTGATTTCGTCGATCGTCATCGTTTCCCGCGCTCAATCCCGTCACTCTATATAGGGTCGAACACGGCCGAAAGCGACATTGCCGGATCAAAAAGCGAATTGTTCCCGGCTCAATTCAGGGCGATGACGGCGATGCGCCCCGCCACTCCACCTGCGTGTCATCGGGCGTCAGCGTGTCGCGCGGCGCCGTATCCACGAGCGAGGCATTGGCACTTTCGATGCCGCCGATCGAGCCGGTATGATCGGGCGCACGTTTGTCGGTGATGATCTGGTAGAGCTTGCGCGCGCCGGCCTGGGCGCGCTGGCCAATCACGGTCGCGGCCTGGCCGCCGACTTCGCATGCCGCCGGCTGGCGCTTGCAGAATTGACTCATGTCCGAGACCGCGGCGGTGGCCGCGGACACCGCCTCGGACGCACCGAGCTGTGGCTGTTTGTTCGATTCCGGCGTTTTGTCTCTGGGCAACAGCACCAGCACCAGCCCGACCCAGAACACCAAGCGAAGCAGAAAAAACATCTCGCGACCCCAGTCGCCTATCTAATCGTGTTGCAGTTGATCTCGCTGTCCCTGACTAACAGCCGTCGATAAATCGCAAGTGTTTGCATTGAAGTTAAATCGTCGAGAATTCGCCGAAAATTCGAATGATTTGATTCGACGTAAATTTTCGATTGATGCCGGTTCCGGGAGATGAAATGGCTGCTCGGGCGATATCCACCATTTCGAAACCATACGGCATCCGTGCCGGAAACCCGCTGTTCACCATCAACATGGATTGGGCGGCTTTGCCGGGTTGGAAAGCCCCGCGAGGATACCAACTTCGCCGCGAGCTCGCGCGCCTTAGCGTTCGCTTAATTTCGCTCTGACACGGTGGGCTAACGATAAAGGGGGCGTTCCGGCGCGTCTGTTCGACGCACAAGCCGAGGCGCGAGGGCCGTGACAGTTTTGAATATCATCCGCGATTGTCTCGATGCATTGCTGCATCCGTCGGCACGATATGATGCGTTGACGCGCGCGCGCCATCGCGCCTTCATTGCGCCGCGGCTGCTCGGGAGCCTGGCTGCCTTGGCGGCGTTTCCGGTCTATCTTGTGATGCGCGGCGCGCCCTCCGCGCTTGAGGTTGCGGCTTTCGCCTGGCTTATCGCTCCGATCCTGCTGTCCTGGTTTCTGTCGCGGACCGGCCGCTACGAGGGCGCATATGTTCTGTCGTCGCTGGCGCTGGCGGGTCTTGTCATGACCCTGGCGCTGACCACCGGCGGCATCGAATCCTTCGCAGCGATCTGGCTGGTCGTCGTTCCGCTTGAGGCGGCGCTTTCGGCGTCGCGCCGCGTGGTGGCGTTTGCCTCCGCGCTGGCGCTGAGCTGTGCCGCGCTGCTGGTCGTCCTCGGACATCTGCAGGTGTTGCCGGTTTCTGAGGCCGATACGGCCCTGCGCGCCATCTTCGCGGCATTCGGCGTGGCGTCGGCGACGCTTTATGCCGCTGCGCTCGCCTTCGGCGCCGAGTCGCTGGCGCGCACCAGCGTCTCGCTGCTTTATGTCGAGGAGAATCGATATCGTCTGCTGGCGCGAAACATGAGCGACGTGATTTCGCGTCATCATCGCAACGGCGCGGTAGGATTCATTTCGCCGGCGGCGGAGACGATGCTGGGAACGCCGGTGTCGCGGCTGCTTGGGCATGGCCTGTTCGACCGCGTCCACGTCGCGGATCGGCCGGCCTACCTCACGGCACTTTCGGACGCGGCGCGCGGCGGCGAGGCGCGCAGCGTCGAATTTCGCCTCCGGCGGGATTCTCCTCGCGGCCGCGAGCGCGGTCAGAGCAATCAGGTCGATTTCATCTGGGTCGAGATGCGCTGCCGGCCGCTGGAAAAGCTGCTGGAAACGACGCCGCGAGCGGAAGCGGAGGTCGTCGCCGTGATGCGCGACGTCACCGACCGGAAGAACCAGGAACAGGCGCTCGACCTGGCGCTGACCGCTGCCGAGCAGGCGGACGCGTCCAAAACCCGCTTTCTTGCCACCATGAGCCACGAGTTGCGCACGCCGCTCAACGCCATCATTGGCTTTTCCGAGATGATCGTTCAGGAAGAGGCGTTGCTGCTGGATGCGGCGCGCCGCAAGGAATATGCCCAGCTGATCAACGATTCAGGCCAGCATCTGCTGTCGGTCGTCAACGGCATTCTCGACATGTCCAAGATGGAGTCCGGCAATTTCGAAATTTCGCCGGAGCCGTTCGCGCCGCGCCCGGCGCTTCTCAATTGCTGCAATCTGCTCGCCCTGAAGGCGAGGGAGAATGGAATCGACCTCCTGACCCGCGCGCCGGACGATTTACCTGTGATGACCGGCGATCCGCGCGCCTTCAGGCAGATTGCGCTGAATCTCGTCTCCAATGCCATCAAGTTCACCGAACGCGGCGGCACGGTGACGGTTTCGGCCGGCGTCGAGGGATCGCGGCTGGTGCTTCGCGTCGCCGATACCGGCGTCGGCATCGCGCCAGAGGATCTCACGCGGGTCGGCGCCCCCTTCTTCCAGGCCGGCAAGACCTACCAGCGGCGGCACGAAGGCACCGGCCTCGGGCTGTCGATCGTAAAAAGCCTGGTTGGCCTGCACGGCGGCGAGATGACGGTGCAAAGCAAGATCGACGAGGGAACCACGGTCACGGTGGCGCTGCCGCTGGCGTTCACGCCACAGGCCGCGCAGCCCACCAGCAATATCGCCACACTCACCCCGGCGTTGCGGTCCGTAACGCCGGATCAAGCTCCCAAAGACCAAGCGCACCAGGTGAAGAAGAGTGCCTAGACAAACTTCCAGGGATGACGACATGCCGCGCCGCCGTCGTGGCGCCAGCGCGGTTGCAGTTGACGCGGACGCGGAGCGCGGCCTGCTGATGCGTATTTTGCTGCGCAGCCCGAAAGACGTGATTGCGGGCGCGCTGGCGTTTACAGCCGTCAGCGCCATCATCGCCAACGCCTTGTTCCTGCAAGCCGGACGCCATCCGGCGCCGATGTTCGGCTCGGTCGTCGTCATGCCGGCGGTCGCGCCCGCCAGTCCGCGGCCGCGGCCACGCCCGGTCGAGGCCGATGCCGTTCAGCCCGAGCCAAAGCCGGCAGAGCCGCGAGCCGCCGCCGATCCCCTGGCCAATCTGGTCAAGACGACCAGTGCCCTGCCGGTTGCGCCGAGCGCCATCCCGCGGCCCCCCGCGCCGATTCCGGTTTCTTCCCACAGCGACGCCGGGGCCATCCCGGGCGCGGGCCCGCGGCGGGTGGCGGCGGTGCAGCGCGCGCTGACCGAATATGGCTATGGCCAGTTGAAACCAACCGGCATCGCCGGTTCGGACACCCAGGCCGCGATCCAGAAATTCGAGCGGGCGCGCAAGCTCCCGGTGACCGGACAGGTGTCCGACCGCCTGGTGCGCGAGCTAACGGCGACGATCGGGCATCCGGTCGACTAGCGCCAGAATACCAGCTGGCCTATCGTTCCTGCCATGCGATTGAAATCCAGTATCTGGGTGGCGGCCTATTTGCGCCGTTGCCAGACCGCGGGCGTGTTCGGCGCCGTGCGCCGGCGCGGCGCGGAAGAGGCTGGCGCGGTGTTCGTCAAGGTGGCGCTGCTCGACGGCAATGCCATGCTGTACGTGCCGGCGCCGCAGACGGTCTATGACGACAGCCGGCCGATCGAGCGCTTTTTCATGCCGACATGGAAAGAGCCGGTGCCGGAACAGTCCGTGGACGAGCGTCTGCAGAAGGAAATCCGGTTCGATCCCGACGCCTGGATCGTGGAGACCGAGGACCGGGCAGGGCGGCATTTTCTCGATTTGGCGCGAGACTAGAGCGAGATGACTTTTCGTTGAATCGTGATCTCGCTCTAATTTTTTGTTTGAGCATGATCTTTTCGGAAAACCGCTGCCCACTTTTCCGGATCATGCTCTAGCGTCCCGAGCCCTGCGAGCCCTTCCGTGGCACCGCGCCAATGGCGGGCGGTTGCGCCGCCGGGCGGGTTTGCGTGGTCGCCGGCCGCGCGCGATTGCGTTCGTCGTCGTAGAGCGAGGGCCGGTACTTGGCGCGGGCGACCGCCATCGTCGAACCGCGCCATGCGGCCAGCATGATCAGGGCCGATCGCTCGCTCAATCCGTCGTACAGACGCGACAGCCGGTACACGGTGTGCACGGAAGTGCCGAATTCGGGCTTGAGAAAAAGCAGCACCCGCTGGAACACCGGGCTCGGCATGCCGAGCGCCTTGGCCGCACAGGCCAGCGGCTCGCCGCCGGGATCGTTGACCACCTCGGTAGCGACCTTCCACGGCACGATCAGGGATTCACCGAGTTCGAGCGTGAAGTTTTCGACATCGGCGGCAAACGCCGCCATCTCCAGCGTCTCGATGGCGCGTTGCGCGCGGGCGGCGGGAATTCGCGGCGAAGCCTTCAATGGCGTCTCGGAAAGATTGTGCAGGATCAGGGCGCGCTCGCCGGAGCCGGCGCGGAAAAACAGACCGCTGATCTCGGCGGCGTCCGCTGGCTGCATCGACAAGTTCGATGCAAGCCGCGACAGCGCTTCGCTCGGCGCTCTCGCCTCTGGCGGCGCCGACGGGCCGGCGGGAGTAGCGTTCGCAGGAATTTCGCGGGCGAGCGGCACGCGCTGATCGGGGTGAGAGGGCTTTAGCCCGAGCTGCTTCAAGACCTGGACCGGCGTGCCCGGATAGACCGCAAGCCGTGCCCGCACCGCCGCGCGCGTCGCGTCGTCGACCTGATCGATCAGGCGGGAGGTGAGTTCGACAAACTGCCGCGCTTCGTCCTCGCTATGCGTGGAGGCCTGAACATAGAGATCGGTGAGCACGCGCAGCAAGGTGGGCCGAATATCGACGCCCTCTCGGCGGGAGAGCGTCATCAACCCGTCAAAGCCCGGAAACAGCGAAGGAGTGGTCATGTCAGGGTACGCGACTGAGTAATTCTTCACGCCAGCCTAGTTCACGCGCTTTAACATCGCGTTAACTTTAACGAAAATCTGAAATCTTTAAGCTGTTGTATTTGAGAAGATATTTTGCTGAATTTCGGTGACAATCAAAACAATCCGTTTGGCTTCGGTGCCGACAGCCATTGAAACAGCTATGAAATCGCAACCCAAAATCGTCTCAAGGTCCCTCAGGCTGGCAAAGGTGGCGGTCTGCGGCACAGTTGCGCCGCGCGGCCCACGTCACTTGCTGTTAATCGCTACCACGTTCAGGTTTTCCTCGCCCTGCGGCCGCTTCCGGCCATCCTGTTAACGGTTGGAAGTACATTGGAGGGGAGTGCAGGGGCGGCGGATTCGTCTGAAGCATGGATGACCTCAGAATGGGACGCACTTCGTGCCCCAGCTTCCGATCGGCCTGTGGAGACGATATCTGGCCCGGGAAATAGCGCGCTGCCGATAGTGGCAGCTAACGCAACCAAATCCTGTCCAAGCGCTGTCAGCGCCTGCAGCGATTGCTGGCCCGTAATCGAGACGCCGCTTATGCCGAAGCGCGGTCGCTTCTCTTCGTCCACCACCAGGGCGGCAACAGACGTCAGGCCCCGAAACAGATGGCCGTCGTCCAGAGACCAGCCTCGATTACGCGCGTCGAAAACCTGTTTCTCGAAATCATCAAATGAGAGCGGAGCCTGCCAGCGCGGGATTGCGAAACGACGCCGCAATTCCGATGAGGGCACATCGAGTGTCGCGGCAACGCATCGTCCGATCGCGCCCGCCAGCAGCGGCATCCGGTAGCCTAACTTGATCTCCACCCTGACCGCGGTCTGGCTGTGCGCTCTGTCGATGAGGACAAGGCGATTGTCCTCCGTAATGCGCCACAGCAGGATCAACGTCTCATAGTTGAGGGCCAGTCGCTCGAGCTCTGGGTGAATGAGCTCGGCGTGACTGACCCCCAAAAGTCCTGCGGCCATTTCGGCCATCGCCAGGCCCAGCCTGTAGGTCTTGTCGGATTCAATGAACGAGACATAGTGAAGTCGCGCGAGCGTGCGCAAGATGCCAAAGGCGGTGCTTGCGCTGATCCCCGTAGCCCGCGTGACGGCGGCGACGCCCAACGGCTTGGAGCTTCCAGAGAGACACCGAAGTATCCGTAGCGCATTGACGACCGCCCCCACATCCTTTGGTACGCGGGCGGTCGCTTTCTTCGCTGGATTCTCCCTTGTCTTTTTCAAAGTCCTTTTGCCCTTTTCCGAAAGCCGGATGACAGTTTGCGCCAACGCATTCAACCTGCTCTCAGTCGTTCGATTTCCTCGATGGAGGCGGGATTGTCCAACGATGACAGATCTCCCGGGGGCGATCCGGTATAGATGTTGCGAAGGACCCGTCGCATCACTTTGGAGCTCCGGGTCTTCGGCAAGCTGCCGATCACGTGCACGACGGATGGCCGGAACGCGCGCCCCAACCTTTGCGCGACATAGTCAGATACCTGTGCCGGAAAGGTTTTCGGCAATGGCGCGTCAGGTGCCGGAACGACGAAGACGACGAGGCGCTGACCTTTCGCGGCATCCTCGATCCCGATGGCCGCCGCTTCGCTGATTTCAGGCATTTCAAGCAGGACGTCCTCGACCTCGGCGGGGCCGAGGCGTTTGCCGGCAACCTTGATGGTATCGTCGGAACGTCCCAGAAGAAAGAAATGGCCGTCCGCCTCCTCGATGGCCAGATCTCCATGGACCCACAAGCCGGGCACCGAACGCCAGTAGGTGTCGAGATAGCGTTCGCGATCCTCCCAGAACGCCTGCGTCATTCCCAGGAATGGCGCGGCTACCGCAAGTTCACCCACGCTGCCGACAAGACGCGTTCCGTCGCCGGAGGCGACGAAGGCCGAAATGCCGGGACTGACGGTGTTGAAGCCGGCAGGCCTGATCGGCTTGACGATCACGCTCGACAACAGCGCGCCCGAGGCTTCGGTGCCGCCGGTATAGTTGATCAGGGGCGCGGTGCCGTGTCCGAAGGTCCGCCGAAGCCAGTTGAAGTGCTCGGGCGCGATCGCCTCGCCGCTCGTAATCATGATCCGGATCGAATGGACATCGCCTGCGCACGCCTCCGCTTCATGCGCGGCCAGGCCGCGGATCAAGGTGGGCGAAACGCCGAGATGAGTCACCTGGTGGCGCTCCACCATTCGGGAAACGCGCGACCAATCCGGCGCATCCGGCGCGCCGTCGTAGCAGATCATCGTAGCGCCGCGCATGAGCGTCGCAGCCGCGAAGATCGGCCCCGCGACCCACCCCATATCCGCCGGCCACAGGAAGCGGTCGCCTTCGCGGAGATCGTAGAATATCGTCGCGTCGTGCACGACCTTGATCGGGAAGCCGCCGTGGGTGTGGACGATTCCCTTCGGTTTTCCGGTCGTGCCCGACGTGAAGATGATCATGAAGGGGTCATTCGCGGTCATCCGGCGCGCACTCGTTCCGGGTGGCGGCTCCGTCAACAGCTCTCGCCAGTTCACGACATTGGAACCGAGAACCGAACGATCGCCGCCGGACTTCAAGATCAGGAATTCGACCGCCGGCAGACGGGCTGCCGCTTCTGCAAGCGTACGCCGGGTCTCTACCGGCCGTCCGCGGCGGTAGAATACCGACGTCCCGATGATGGCCCGGGCGCCGGCCGCCGAGAGGCGCGAGCAAACCGCGTCGACCTCGAAGCCGGAAAACAGCGGCACGACGATTGCGCCGATATAGGGAATGGCAAGCAGGGAAACGACCGCCTCAATCCCGGACTCCATCAGAAGACCGATGCGGTCGCCGGGCCGAATGCCGAGCTTGATCAGGCCGGACGCGAATGCTTCCACCTGACGTTTCAGCTCGGCGTAGCTCACGGCGGCGATCTCGCCCGCCTCGTTTTCTGCAATGATCGCCGGCCGATCGGCCTGCATCTTGTCGTTCGCGCGATGCAGGATCGAGTCGACCCAGTTCAGCTCACCGCCGACAAACCATCGCGGGAATTCCGGGCCGTCTGTCAGATCCATGAACCGGTCGTAGGGTTTCGACCAAACGACACCGCAAAACGAGTTGACGCCCGCCCAATATCTGGACGGCTCATCGATCGAGAAGCGATACAGGGCGTCGAAATCAGCAATCCCGAGGTGCTTCATCAGCCGGGAGACACCGGCCTCGGACTCGTGATCAGGGTTGGGATGCCAAACGTCGCCTGCGAGTTCCTGTGCCATGCGTTATTCCAGTTTCCGAAATCGAGGTCCAAACCGCACGCCGCATCGCGGCTATTTCGTCAGCGGACATTTGCTTTCCGACAACTTGCGGAACGCATCGGCTCCTGGCACCTCGCCGACGAATTCAAAGAAATCCCAGGCGCCTTTCGATTGCGCGGGAGACTTGATGCGCGCGAGGAACATGTCATGCAGCATTCGGCCGTTTGGAAGAAGTTTGCCGTTTTGCAGGAACACATCGCTCATCGGGGTCGATAGCAAATAAGCGCGAACCTTGTCGGCATCCGTGCTATTGGTGGCTTTTATGGCGGACAGATATTGCAGCACCGCGGAATAGACGCCCGCCTGAAACATGGTAGGCATCTTCTTGTGCGTGGCGAAGAAGCGCTCTCCAAACGCCCTGGTTTGGTCGTTGCGATTCCAATCGAAGGCAGTCACGACCGTCATGCCTTGCATGGCTTCAAGACCGAGCGAATGCACGTCGGTGTTGATCGCGTACATCGTGCCGATGGCAATGCCTTCCTGCGGCAGCCCAAATTCTCTCGCCTGCTTCAGCGCGTTCACCAGATCGGCTCCGCCGGAGCCAAATAACACGGCTTTGGCGTGGCTGGAACGCGCTTGCAGCAGGTATGATGCAAAGTCGGCATTGTTGGTCGGGTGGTGCACGGCGCCGACGACCTTGGCTCCGTTTGCCTCCGCGGCCTCGCGAGCCGTCTGCTCGAGCGCAGCGCCGGCGGCGCCGTCCGGCGTGATGATGAACCAGGTGTCCTTGCCCTCGCGCATCAGTGCGGCGGCTTCCGCGCGCCCGACCGAATAGGTGTCCCACACCCATGAAAGGCCGTAGCCGTTGCATTCCTGCTCGCTGAGCCTGTCATTGATCGTGGTGCTAAAGAACACCAGCTTGTGCGCGCGGCCGGCGGCGCTGTTCACGGCAAGGGCAACACTCGAATTCGGCACGTCGAAGATGGCGCCGACCCCCTGATCGAACCATTGCTGCGCGATCGCCAATCCAATGTCGGCTTTGTTCTGGGTGTCCGCGGACAAAAGCTCGACCCGATCTGTCATTCCGCTATCCGCGATCGCCATCTTTGCAGCCAGGACGGAACCCGCGCCGCCATAGTCTGCATAGACTGACGACATGTCCGACAGAACGCCAATTTTGATCGATGAATCGGCGCCTGCGGTTTGGGGGCAGCAAACTATCGAGACCGCCCCAAGCAGGGCTATCGCCGTCCTGCGCATTTCGTCCTCCCGTGTACAAATTCGTTTTTATTTATATTCAGATGGTAGCATACTATTCGGGATTGTGAATACTCGGCCGAGGAACCGTGACAAGGTGTCCGGGCCGTTCGGGACAGGGAGGCCCACGCCAATGCAGCAAGCCACGCAGCGATATTCAGCCTATCAACGTCTCCAGTTCGACTATCCGGCGCCACGCGTTGTTCGCATCACGATGAACAACGGAAAAATGAATACGGCCGATGCGGTGATGCACCGCGAACTGGCGGGGGTATGGCGCGATGTCGACGCCGATCCCGAAGCGAACGCCGTGATCATCACCGGAGCAGGCCGGTACTTTTCGGCCGGGGGCGACTTCTCGCTGGTCCGGGCGCAGATCGACAGTTTCGAGGCTCGCGTCAGCGGATGGAAGGAAGCGCGCGACCTCGTCTACAATTGCATCAACTGCTCCAAGCCTGTGATCAGCGCCATGCGCGGCGTCGCGGTCGGTGCGGGACTGGTCTGCGGGATATTGGCGGACGTTTCGCTTGCGACGCGGGATTGCCGAATACTGGATGGTCACACCCGACTGGGCGTGGCGGCCGGCGATCATGCTGCGATGATCTGGCCTCTCCTCTGCGGCATGGCCAAGGCGAAATATTATCTTCTGACCTGCGATACCCTGTTGGGCGCCGAGGCCGAGCGGATCGGATTGATTACCGAGGCCCTTGACGACGATGCGCTCGATCAACGCGCGGTCGAGATCGCAACCCGGCTTGCGAACGGCGCTCAAGGCGCCATCAAGTGGACGAAATATGCGCTGAATAACTGGTTGCGCCAGGCGGGGCCGACGTTCGACGCGTCTCTCGCGATGGAGTTTCTGGGTTTCGATGGTCCCGAGGTGAAGGAAGGGCTCGCCTCGCACCTCGAAAAGCGCCAGCCGGCTTTTCCCAAACAAAGCCCATTCTAAATCAGGCGCCGCGAAGATTACGCAGATAAGGGAAGGTACCAACCAGATCTGGCGTCAGGTTGTGGGTCGCGACGGCTCAATGCTTCGCAGGCTTCGCTCAACTGAATGGCGCCGGTCGCGGGCGCCGGCGCACCGCACGTCCATATTTCCAGTGCGAACGCCAATCCGATCGCCGCGCAAAATTAAGATGCCGTTAACCACGTCCTGTTCTTAATGATGGCCTGTCGCCGGCAAATCGCGTCGGAGCGGCAACCAGAGAGAGTTTTAAATGGGCACCATCATTGAATTTCCGGCAGATGCGGCATCGCGGCGGCCGGGCTCAACCATGGATGGCGCCCCGCGCGAAGGGATGGGGACGATCCTGATCCTTCCCGTCGTCCGGATCGAACGCGAACCCGATGAAACCAGCGGCGGTCGCGGGCCGGAAGAAGGCACCGCCCCCGGTCGCCGTCGCCGCAGGCGCTGACATTCGGACATTCGATATGCCGGAGACGTATCTTCCGATCCGGATCAGGTCGCGGGCTTGCAGTTTTGCATCGGTGCTGACGCTGCTCGCGATCAGCCTGGCGCTCGCAGGGTGCAGCGGCGGCGATTTCGGCCGCACCCGCCAGGATTTCCTCAACGACGATATGCATCGCTGGATCGGCGGCGAGGCAACGGCAAGCGTCGGCCTGCATGCGTCGCAATTCCAGCTCACAGACGGCGAGCGGCAGCTTCGCGATCTGGCCTATCCCCTGATCGAGCCGCCGCATTCGCGTCCCGCCTGGAAGAGCGTGTTCGGCGATTACGCGGCGCTGCCGTCACCATGGCGGCAGAAGGCGGTGTTCGATCGCACCGCCTATGGGCGTATGCTGATCGACGAGCCGCACCGTTCGCATGCGTCGCGCTATTCGCAGCTGATCGATGATGTGCGCGACGACATTACCCGCTTCGAGCCGTTCTTCGCCAGTGCCATCCGCGTGCTCGATCTCGACAGGAAACGCAACGCCAGCCTGGCGCATGTTTCGCAATTGTCGCCGCGCGAACGCGCCGACGCGGTGGCCCGCATGGAAGAGAATACCCTGATCGTGCAGTGGGTACAGCAATGCCTGGAGCGAAGAATTTCCTCGTATCGCTGGGCGCTGGAACGGCTGGTGATCCAGGCCCCGGACAATATGGCGGCCGACGCCGATCGATTGATCGGCGAACTCGCCGCCCAGACCGCCAACCCGCCGGTGGCGGCGCAGCCCGTCATCGGGCGTGCGCTCAGCACGCGCGGCTGAAGATCTTCGAAAAGGATTGGGGAGCGTTTAGCGCCTCGCAGGCGTCGGTTCGGTCTGCACCTTGCAGCTCGACGCGGCCAGAGAAGCCTGGGCCTGCGGCATCAAGCCGGGTTCCGGCGCCAGCGCCTTCATCACGATCAATCCGGCCGTGGTTGGAGAATCGATGATCAGCCGGTCGGCCGCGGTTACATCCTCTTCCTCGGGCAATTCGGCGTGTTGAGCCTCGGTCATCAGATCGAGCTCGATCACCTTGCGTCCGGCGGACCGGTCGTTGATGGCGTAATAGGCGACTTCATTGCGGGTGTAGAACGACACCGACGTATAGGCTTGGCTGACGGGGACGGCGAGCTTGATCGGTCCACCGGACAGGTCGTAACGGCAGACCGCGACGGCGAACGCCGGATCCATGAACGGCAGCGGCGCGTTGTTCGGGTCCGGCAGCGGCAAGGGCGTCACGGCGTTCAGCCTCGTGATCGGCGCGAGACGCGAATAGGCGTCCTGGGTCGCAATGCGCGGCAATGCCAGCACGCTGACAAGATGCACGATGGCGCCGAGCAGCACGCCTGCGACGATCGTGAACAACAGGCGAATCATGGGCACCCCATGGTCGCGATCGACGGCATCGGCGCGTCGCGCTGGGTCCGCGTCGCCACGCCGACCGGCGTATCGTAAAGCCGAAGCACCAGCGCATAACGCTCGATCCCGCCGGTCGGCAGCCAATTTCCCGCGCGCGATCGCGACGCCACCCGCACCTCGAACGCGCCGTCCGCGCCGCGGATGATCTCCTGGCTGGTGAAGCCGTAGCGCTGCAGCGCATTGGCGACGAGGCGGCCTTTGGAATCGTACAGCGTCAGGGTCCAGAATCGTGCCGCCGGCGTCACGCCGCTCACGACCACGTCGCAGCGGCCATCGAGCGGCCGCTTGCGGTCGTCCGTCGTTGCCGAGAACGCCACGCCGTCACCGGTGCCGACCGGGAGTTCGCCACTGCGGGCAATCGATGCGCGTGAGTAGGGATCGACGTCGGCGGTGCCGGTCTTGGGCCGGGCGGTCCAGGCCCCGATCGTGAGGGTGCCGAGATCGGTGCCGCGCGTCGCCGTCATCCACGTCGCGCCGAGGCCGACGACGGTGGCGAGGATCAGCGCCAGCAAGGTGATGAAGATCAGCCGCACGATTAGTTCTTGCGCGCTGCGGGCGGAGCCGGATTGGCGGGCGCTGCCGCGGCAAAGCTGTCGTTAAACGCCGGGGCGTTGGAGGACACCGGCTTGACCGGCTTTGTCGGGTCGCCGGCGGTCCTGGCCGCGTCGTCGAGCAATTTCTCGACATGCACCAGGATGTCCGCACCGCGTTTGGTGAGGATCGGCGGCGGCGGCTTGATCTCCGCGGGCTTCGGCGCGCCGTTGGCCGCCATGAACGCGGAGGCGGCAGGCGCGGGCAATTTCGTGCCCATCCCGATGCCCGGAATCTCCTTGATCTCGACGCCCTGATGGGCGGCGACCATGATGTCGTGCCAGGTCTGCGCCGGCAGCGAGCCGCCGGTCATGCGGTTGGTCGCGGAGTAATCGTCATTGCCGTACCAGACGGCACAGGTGAAGTTGCCGGTATAGCCGACGAACCACGCGTCACGATAGGCATTGGTGGTGCCGGTCTTGCCCGCGGTCGGAATGCCGTCGAGCGCCGCGCGCCGCGCGGTGCCTTCGCTGACGACATGGCTCATCATTCCCGCCATATCGGCGGCAACCGATGCCGGTATGGCCTGCAGCGGCTTCTTGCCGTCGCGATCGAAACGCCAGACCAGATCGCCGGCGCCGGTACGAACTTCCAGTACCGCGTGCGGGGTGACCGACTTGCCCTTGTTGGGGAAGGTCGCATAAGCCACCGCATGCTCGAGCACCGTGACCTCGTCGGCGCCGATCGGCAGTGAGGGCGTGTCCGGCAGCGGCGCCTTGATGCCGAAGCGGCGCGCGACCTCGACGATCTTGGCGCGGCCGGCCTTGGCCGGATTGGGCGACTTGCCGCCGAGCGCGATCGACAGCTTCACCGGAACGACGTTGATCGAGCGGGTGATCGCCTGGGTCAGGGTCACCGCGCCGGAATAGGAGTGGCCGTAGTTCTGCGGGCACCAGTTGCCGATGCAGACCGGGCCGTCGACGATGATCGAGGTCGGCTTGAAGCCGTTGAGCAGGGCGGTGGTATAGACGTACGGCTTGAACGACGAACCGGGCTGCCGGTAGGCGTCGGTGGCGCGGTTGAACTGGCTGGCGCCGTAGTCGCGGCCTCCGACCATCGCGCGCACGCCGCCGTCGAGATCGGCGACCACGGTGGCGGCCTGGGTCGCGTGATAGTCCCGGCCGAACTGGCGCAACTGGTTCTCGATGGCGTCTTCCGCGCCGCGCTGCACGTTCATGTCGATCGCGGTCCGAACGACGAAGACGCGCTCATTATAGGATTTCGGAAATGTATCGACCAGCTTGCGCATCTCGTCGAACGCCCAGTCGAGATAATAGTTCGGCGAGTTCTCGTCGCGGCGGTCAACCGCGGTGGCCGGGTTGCGCCGCGCGCCGAACACCTGGCCTTCGGTCATGAAGCCGGCGTCGACGAGGTTATCCAGCACCACGTTGGCGCGGGCACGCGCGGCGGGCAGGTTGATGTGGGGCGCATATTTGGTCGGCGCCTTGAACAACCCTGCGAGCATCGCGGCCTCCGCGAGATTGACGTCGCGCGCCGACTTGTTGAAATAGAAATGCGCCGCGCCGTCGACGCCGAACGTGCCGCCGCCCATATAGGCGCGATCGAGATAGAGCTTGAGAATTTCGTTCTTGGAGAGCCGGGTCTCCAGCCAGACCGCGAGAAACGCCTCATTGACCTTGCGCTCGATGGTGCGCTCGTTGCTCAGGAACAGGTTCTTGGCAAGCTGCTGGGTGATCGACGAACCGCCCTGCCGGACGCCACCGGCCTGCGCATTGGTCAACAGCGCGCGCGCGGTGCCGGCGATGTCGATGCCGAAATGGTCGTAGAAGCGCCGGTCCTCGGTCGCCAGCGTTGCCTTGATCAGATTGTCAGGAAAATCCTCCAACGGAATCGAATCATTGTGCTTTATGCCCCGGCTGCCGATCGGATTGCCGTAGCGGTCGAGGAAGGTGACCGCGAGATCGGATTTCTTCAGCCAGTCGTCGTCGGCGGTTTCGCGAAACGCCGGCACCGCCAGCGCCAGCATCAGGATCAGCCCGCCGAGCCCGATGGTGGCGGCTTCCGACAAGGGCTCGATGAAGACCCAGCGTTTCCAGCGGCCGACATAAAACCGGTCCATGAAGGTCGAGTAGCGCTCGTAAAGCTCGCGCGCGCCTTTGCCCGACGAAAACAGCGTGGAATCGATGCGCGCGTCGAGATCCAGCATCCAGTGCCGGATTTTCTTGGTCCATTCCTTTGGCACGATCTTGCGCACTAATGCCCGGACCCTTGGTCAGTTCGCAGCGCTCTAAGCATTGGGGCCGTCGAGACGTCTTGCGCGAATGTTGCGGCAAACCCAAGGCGCATTTGCGCTCCTGGGGACTCTATCCCTGTCTAACCGAGCGGGGGCCATAAACCAATGGTCGGGCTCACGATTTCAGCCGGCAGGGATAACGTTGTCCCGGCCTTTTCGGCAGCGCCGGACCATCTTGCTTGCGCCGGTGCTGTCGCAGCCCCTAGAAGGGGCCCGAGCCACCGTCCGGAAACCCCTAGGGACTCATGACCGCCAAGCCCAAGCCGTCCTCCGGCCAGGAGGGTTTCTTCTGGAAAACCAAGACGTTGGAGGAGATGTCCAGCGTCGAATGGGAAAGCCTGTGCGACGGCTGCGCGCGCTGCTGCCTGGAGAAGCTTGAGGACGAGGATACCGGCAAGATCTATTTCACCCACGTTTCCTGCAAGCTTTTGGATGCCGGGCTATGCGCCTGCAAGGATTACACTAATCGCTCCGACCGGGTTCCGGATTGCGTCAGGCTCACGCCGGAAAATGTCCGCACCCTGAACTGGCTGCCGCCCAGTTGCGGTTACAAGCTGGTAGCCGAAGGCCGCGACCTCTATTGGTGGCACCCGCTGATTTCAGGCGACCCCAACACCGTTCACGAAGCTGGCGTCTCGGTGCGCGGGCGGGTGCAGGGAACCGAGAACGAGATCGCCGATGCCGACCTCGAAGACCACATCGTGCAATGGCCGGCGCTGTTGCCGAAGCGCGCCCGACTCAAGAAGCGGCCATCGTCCTGAAGGCAGGTCCCGTTATCCATCAAACGGTTGGCTGGTACGCTCGCGGGACGCACCCATGCGCGCAACCCGCTGCCGCAAGCCCGGTTTGCCGACTAAATTGGGGGCGAATCCCGGGCCGCCTCCGGTCGCATTGCAAAAATACCAATCCGCATGAGCAAGTTCGAACGACAGAGCCCTCAACCGGCTGACCACCAGGCATTGCCCGAAACGATCGCGGGCGAGCTTGCGCAGGCGTCTGCGGAGATCATCGATATCAGCGACGCACCACCGATTCAGCCGCGCGTCCCGCTGACGCCGAGTGAAGTCCGGACCATCCTGACCAGCCTGATGCTGACGATGTTCCTGGCCGCCCTTGACCAGACCATCGTCGCTACGGCATTGCCGACCATCGGTCGCCAATTCCGGGACGTCACCAGCCTGTCATGGGTGATCACCGCCTATCTGCTGGCATCGACCGCGGTGGCACCGGTATTCGGCACGTTAAGCGACATCTACGGCCGCCGCGCCATGATCATCACCGCGAT
Organism: Bradyrhizobium sp.; assembly: GCF_004799445.1. Taxonomy (GTDB): domain Bacteria; phylum Pseudomonadota; class Alphaproteobacteria; order Rhizobiales; family Xanthobacteraceae; genus Bradyrhizobium. The sequence goes on along the minus strand of NZ_SSNA01000229.1, from coordinate 15,214 downwards.
GAGCCTGTTCATCGCGGGCTCCTTATTGTGCGCCCTGGCGCCGAACATGCCGGTGCTGATCCTGGCGCGCGGGCTGCAGGGGCTCGGCGGCGGCGGCATTTTGCCGATCGTGCAGACCGTGATTGCGGACATCGTGTCGCCGCGCGAGCGCGGCCAGTACCAGGCCTATTTCAGCGGCGTGTGGATGGCGGCCGGCATTGGCGGGCCGATCCTGGGTGGGGTGTTTGCCGAACATCTGCACTGGTCGATGATCTTCTGGATCAACGTGCCGCTGGGACTGACGTCGCTGGCGATGCTGCTGCCGAAAATGGCCAAGATCCCGGTATTCCACAAAAGGCGCAAGGTCGACTGGCTCGGCGGCGTGCTGCTGATGGCCGCCGCTGTGGTATTCATGCTGGTGCTGACCTGGGGTGGCAACCGCTATCTCTGGCTGTCACCCGTGATCGTGGCGATGATCGGTGCATCGGCCGCGCTCGCGCTGGCGTTCGTGTGGCATGTCGGGAATGCCGAAGAGCCTTTCCTGCCGCTGCCGCTGATGGGCGGAAAGGTCGTGCCCTACGCGATGGCTTGCGGCGGCTTTGCGATGGGCGCGATGCTCGGACTGACCGTGCATCTGCCGCTTTACTATGAGGTGGTCTATCATCTCAGCGCCAGCGAGGCGGGGCTTGCGCTGATCCCGCTGGCGGCCGTTTCGACCGGCGGTGCAGCGATTGCCGGCCGGGCCATGGCGCGCGCCAAACACTATAAGCGGGTCGCCATCATCGGGATGTTGTGCGCCGCGGCGTCCGGAGGCGCGCTTGCGCTTTTTGCGCTGCCACTATGGGTGTTGCTGGTGCTGCTGTCGGTGTTCGCGCTGGGTCTCGGCACCGCGTTTCCGGTCAGCACGGTTTCGGCGCAGAATGCGGTGACGCGGTCGCAGATCGGCACCATTACCGGGGCGACAAACTTCTTCCGCGCATTGATGGCGTCGTTCACGGTGGCATTCTTCAGCGCGATCCTGCTGATGGCGCTTGGCGCCGATATTTCACTGGCCGGCGAGCATCGCGGTCCGGTGAGTTCGATCCCGGTCGCCGACATGATCGCTGCATTCCGCTATGTGTTCGGTGCCGCCGCGGCGATGATGGTCGCGGGATCGCTGTGCATGGCCCTGATGGAAGAAAAGCCGCTCGCCGGTCCCGCCAGGCCGGTCGATATCGCGGAGTAGGACAAAGCTGAGTTCTGCCCGTTCCTTGCGCTGCGGCCTACCCATCGGCGCGAAATTCATCTAGATCATGATGCGACTGGGCTGAATCGGATCATGATGTCATTTCCCTGTTTGAGCATGATCCTTGAGACTGATTCGCACTTTTGCGGATCATGCTCTCACAGCGCCCCGAACCAAGTCCGACATTGAAATCTGCAAGGAGCCGGCCATGAGCAAACCCACCGTCGAGCAGGCCCGGATGGGCACCGAAGGCATTGCCTTCTGCATCGCGCGGACGCTGATCGAGCGCGATCCCTCACTGAAGGCGCCGATGCGCGCCAATTTGCGCAAGATGTGGGAGCTTCTGGAGGAGCGCGAGGACCACGGCGCCGCCGACATGGTGGACACCATGATCAAGGCGCTGAACGATCCCGCGTTCTTCAAGCCGTAGAGATGGCGGCATTGGCGGGAGAGGGAGCTTCGAGCTAGCTCGCCTGCTGCAGTCTGGTGTCGATTTCCTCGCGCAGCACGGTGAAGTCGATCGGCTTGGTCAGCAATCCGCTTGCGCCGCCTGCCAGCGCCTTGCGTTTGGTTTCGGGGTCGCCGTAGGCGGTAATCATGATCACGGGAACCTCGGGGCGTATCGCCTTCACCCTGGGCAGCATTTCGAGTCCGGTCATGCCGGGCATGTTGATGTCGGACAGGATCAGGATCAGCGATTGCTCGATGGTGTCGGCAATGCGCGCCAGCGCGTCGGCGGCCGAAATGGCAAAGTCCATCACGAACCGCTGCGCGCGAAGGTCGCGCCTGAATTGCTGGCGGAACAACGCTTCGACATCGGGCTCGTCATCGACCACAAGAACCAAAACGTTCACGTCGGACCTCTATTCTTGTCTGATTGGGCGCTCGCCCGCGGCAAAACGATGGTGAATTCCGTGAACCGTCCGGGCTCCGTTTCCACCTCGATCCTGCCACCGTGTTGTTTCACGATGATGTCGTGGCTCATCGACAGGCCAAGCCCGGTGCCTTCGCCGGCCGGCTTGGTCGTGAAGAACGGGTTGAACATTTTTTCCTTCACCTCGGCCGGGATGCCGGTGCCATTGTCGCGAATGCGGATTTCCACGGCGTGGCCGAGGTTTCTCGTGGTCGCGCTGACGATCGGGTCGAAGCCTGAATGGCCAATCTCCATCTTGCGTCTGGTTACCGCATAAAATCCGTTTGAGATCAAATTCAGGAATACCCGGGTGATTTCCTGCGGGAACACCTCGATCGTGCCGGCCGCCTCGTCGAAATCCCTCTGCAGGGTGACGTTGAATTGCGGCTTCTCGGCGCGGGCACCGTGATAGGCGAGATTGAGGCTCTCCTCCAGAAGTGCATTGATGTCCGCGGGCCGATGCTCGCCGCTTCCCTCGCGCGAATGCAGCAGCATGTTCTTGACGATGGAATCGGCGCGCTTGCCGTGCTGGACAACCTTCTCGAGATTGTCTTTCAGCAGGCCCGTCAGTTCATCGACTTCTTCGCGGATGTTGCCGGCGAGGGTGGCCGACTTCAACACGTCGTTGAGCTCATCGGTCAATTCGGCTGACAATGCTGAGAAATTGTTGACAAAATTGAGCGGGTTCTTGATCTCGTGGGCAATGCCCGCCGTGAGCTGGCCGAGCGAGGCCAGTTTCTCGGTCTGCACCAGGCGGTCCTGCGCGGTTCGCAATTCATCGAGCGATTGCGACAGCTCCCGGGTTCGTGCCTGCACCTCGTCGAACAGCCGGACATTCTCGATCGCGATCACCGCCTGGTCGGCGAAGGTCTGCAGCAGTTCGATCTGGCGTTGAGGGAACGGCCCGGTTTGCGAACGCGCAATCACCATCACGCCGATCACGGCATTGTCGCGTGTCATGGGGACGGCCAGTGTCGAACGAATTTGGCCAATGCTCGAATCCGAACCACCGGCGGTTCGAATTGCCTCCCGGATCTTGGGATCCATTTCCGGATCCGCGAAGAAGTCGGTGATGCTCTGCACTTCTCCGGTCAGGATCACGCGTTCCGCGGCGGTGCCGCGGCCTGCGCGTATCGGGCGTCCCTTGAACAGGAGGCTCGCTTCCGCGACGCCGACGCCGGCGATCGCCTTGCATTCAAAGGCCTCATCGCCCCGCAGGTAGAGCAGGCCCAGATTGGCGCCGCAGAGTTTGTAGGCAGACTCGACGAGGGTATCGAGCACAGACTGCAGATCGAAAACCGAGCGGCTGATGACTTTCAGCACCTCGGCGGTCGCCGTCTGTTGTTGGAGCCCCTCCGCGAGGTCGCGGGTTCGTGCCTGCACTTCGTCGAACAGCCGCGCGTTCTCGATCGCGATCACCGCTTGATCGGCGAAAGTCTGCAGCAGCTGGACGTGATGTTCGACGTACGGGCCGGGCTCGACCCGGGTCACCGCGATCACACCTATCGGCGTCCTGTCACGCAACAGAGGTACGAACAGCATGCTGCGAAAGCCGCGAAGTCGCGCCAGGTCGCGTATAGCAGGTATCTCTTGTTCGGTATCGATCACCCGGAAAATCTCGCCTCTGGCGATCGCTTCGCCCCAACTAAAACTCAACAGCGGAACGGGGAATATGGCCTTGAGGGTCGCATCGGCTTCCGGATTGGTGGGCGTGAAAGCCCTCAGGTGCATCACGCCGTCGACAAGCCGGAACACCGTGGTCGACAGGGCATCGACCAGCCTTTTCGATCGCTCCGCGATGGCCTCGAACACCGGCTGCACGTCCGAGGGCGAGCTGGCGATGACCTTGAGGATGTCGGCGGTCGCGGTCTGCCGCTCCAGCGCCTCCTTGGTCTCATTGAACAGCCGCACGTTCTCGATGGCGATCACGGCTTGGTCGGCGAAGGTCTGCAGCAGCTGGACGTAATGGGTGCTGAACGAGCCGGGCTCCTTTCGCGTGACGCTGATCATGCCGATGGGCGTTCCGTTGCTCATCAGCGGCGTGAACACCATGCTGCGGTAACCGCGCAACCGCGCGATCTCCCTGTTTACTCGCGGCACATCCTCCAATTCGGTATCGGTGAACTGCACGGTCTGGCCGCCGCGAACCAGGTTGAAAGACGAAAACACCGCGAGTGGCATCGGGAACGAAGCCTGCAGCGCCTGGTCTGCTGTTGCATTCGTCGGCGTGAACGCCACCAGGTGAAGCGCGTCGCCGACGAAGCGCACGACCGTGGCGGAGAAGCCGCCGAGCAGCCTTTTGGCGCTGGCCGCGATGGCCTCGAACACCGGCTGCACGTCATTGGGCGAACTGGCGATGACCTTGAGGATATCGGCCGTGGCGGTCTGCCGCTCCAGCGCCTCCCTGGTCTCGTTGAACAGTCGGGTATTCTCGATCGCGATCAGGGCCTGGTCGCGGAAGGATTCGGCCAGCGCGATTTCGCTCTCGCCGAAAATTCCAGCCTGTTTTCCGGCGATGCCGAGCAGGCCAATGCATTTCCCCTCGCGCAGCAGCGGCAGGTACAGCGCCGAGTTGATGCCTAACGTCTCGTGGACCATGCGCTCATAGTCGGGCAGTTCGACCGCCGACCAATCCGGCAAATGCAGATTTTTCCCGGTGACGATGACGCGCGACGGGAAATTGGCGTCGGTATCGATCGCCACAGCCCCGAGATCGGGGGGAGGGCGGAGTCCTTCCGGCCCCGCCGTGGCTACGGGCCAGTAGGTGGTGGCGTCGCACTCCAGGATGAACGCCAGGTCGCGGCGGAACAGCCGCGTGGCGGTGAGCACGATGGCGTCGAAGACCGGCTGCACGTCGGTCGGCGATTGACTGATGACGCGCAGAATCTCGGATGTCGCGGTCTGCCGGGCCAGCGCCTCCTGGGTCTCGTTGAACAGCCGCGCGTTCTCGGTCGCGATCGCGGCCTGGTCGGCAAAGCTCTGCAGCAGCGCCAGTTCGTCCTCCGTGAAGGGCACGGGGCGGTCGCGGTGCACGATCAGCGCGCCAATGGCCCGGCCCTCGCGCCGAAGCGGCGTGCCCGACATGGTGCGGGTGCCAGCGGTCCGCGCCGGTGCAAGCCCCGGCCAGCGGGCCATCGCCGCGGGATCATCGGTGTCTGGAACGTGGACCTGGCGGTTTTCGAGATAGACCGCGCCCGGCATGAACTGCGAAGTGATAGCGACATGCGCCAGCGGGATCGCGGTGGCGATCCGCTCCGAGCCGGCGCCGACGCGGATGGTCCGGCCCCAGCGCTCGCCGTCGGCGATCAGCAGCGAGACGCTCGAGGCACCGAACAGCCGCTCGGTGATCTCGGCGATCCGCTGCAACGAGCGCTCGGCATCGCCCGGCGCGCCGGCGATGGTGCGCAGGATTTCGGCGCCGGCGGCCTGGCGATCCCTGGCCGCGCGCAATTCGCCTCGCAGACGCTCATTCTCCTCGCTGAGATCGGTCTCCACGGCCGGGGGAAGCGCGGTCATCCCATGAAATCCAGCATATCCAGTGTCCGGCGGCGCGGGCTCAAAGGGCCCCCAGCCGATCAATGTCCGATTATCCCATCTCGGCCGCATCAGGGCCAGCGCCATCAGGCCAGTTTTTCCGTCCGGCGTGCCTTTCCCCGCCAATGATCGAGCGTCAGGCCGCAGGTTCAGCCCGATCCGCCAGCGCGCGTCGCAGCCGGCGGATGATGACGCCGCGGGCGCGGTCATCGGCCGCCGCCGCGATCTGATCGTTGATATCGAGCACAAGCCTCGACATCTCGTTGTGCCAATCAAGATGGATCACCGCTTCAGGGGCGAGGCGGCGGCGATGTGCGACGTCCAGCAGCGTGGGCGCCGGCGTTGAAAGCTCGTAAATGTCGTCGAGCACCGGCTGAAAGAGTTTCGCCGAGGGAATGATCCGCTCCGCGACGCGCGCGGCGAGACCAGCGATCGCCTGCTCCTCGCCGTGGACGAGGAACAGGCCTCGTTGAATCGGGCGGCGCGCGGCGATCCATCGCGTGATTTCACTCCCGTCGGCATGCCCGGAATATTCATCCATCATGCGGATGCGGGCGGCCACCCTGATCTCCTCGCCCTGGATCCGGACAGCCTTGGCGCCTTCCTGAAGAAACCGGCCGAGGGTGCCGTGCGCCTGATAGCCGACCAGCAGCACGGTGGCCCGGCTGCTCCAGAGCCAGTGCTTGAGGTGATGCCGAATCCGCCCGGCATCGCACATGCCGCTTGCGGCGATGATGATATGAAAGCCGGTCAGCTTTGCGATCGATTTGCTTTCGTCGACAGTCTCGGTAAATCGCAGATGCGAGGAGCTGAACAGGCGATTGACGTCGATATCCGCATCGAGGCTCGCGGCATGTTTCCGGAACACTTCGGTGGCGTGGATCGCCAGGGGCGAATCCAGAAAAATCGGCGCCGGCGGAATCTCGCCGCGTTCCATCAGATCGACCAGATCGACGATCAATTCCTGGGTGCGTTCGACCGCAAAGGCGGGGATGAGCAGGGCGCCTTTCGCCGCCGCGGCGTCTTTGACTTCTGCGGCGAGACGCTGGCGGCGCTGTTGCGGCGTCGTCGCGGCGCGAATCCGGTCGCCATAGGTCGATTCCGAGATGACGTAATCGAACCCGGCTGGCGCCTTCGGATCGGGCTCGAGCAGCTTGGCGTCGGGGCCGACATCGCCGGACGCGAGCAGGCGCAACGGTTGACCCGCAGCGCCTTCACCCTCGAACTCAAGTTCGATCGAGGCCGAGCCCAAAAGATGACCGGCATTCCAGTAGCGCGCGCGAACGCGCGGTATCACACCGACCCAGGTCTCGTATTCGACCGGCTGGAACGATTGCAGCGATGCGACGGCGTCGGCCTGGGTGTAGATGGGGCTGACCTCGGCTCTGCCACGCGCCGAATTGCGCCGGTTGAGGGCCGCGACCTCCGACTCCTGAATGCTTCCGGCATCCGGCAACATATAGGAACACAGGTCAATGGTGCCGCGCGTCGCCAGAATTCTGCCGCGGAAGCCTTCGCGCACCAGCTTCGGCAACAGCCCGCTGTGGTCGATATGGGCATGCGTCAGAACCACGGCATCGACATCGGCGGGCCGAAACGGAAAGGCGCCGTAATTGAGTTCCTTCAGGGTCTTCTGCCCCTGGAACAGGCCGCAGTCGATCAGGAAACGCCCGGACGGCGTTTCAAGCAGATAGCACGAGCCCGTTACCGTGTGCGCCGCGCCGCAAAATCGAATGGTCACGCTCATGTTGTGATCTCCGGGAGGGTAGTGCCATTCACCTCGCCGCGCAGCGCGGCCGCGAAGATGTCATCGAGCGGGATCGCGTTGGTGGGGTGCGGCACGCTGGACGTCGAGCGCAAGGAGCGAATGCCGGCGTCTCTGAACTTGGCGGCCATTTCGTGTGGAAACAGCGCATGCGTAATGACCGCGTCGACCGCTGTGGCGCCCGCGGCGATGAGCGCCTTGGCGCAGCCAATCAAAGTGCCGCCGCTTGAGACGATATCGTCAACCAGCAGCACCGGCCGGCCGGCGACCGATGCCGGGTCGGTGAGCGCGATCTCGACGGAGCGGTCGCCGCGGCGGATTTTCCGCGCAACCATGTGCGCCAGTCCGAGCTTGCCGGCGAGATCGCTCACCCAAGGCGCAGATTCCGCGTCGGGGCCGGCCACGATCGTTGCCGGATCGATCCCGGCCGAGCGCAGCGAATTGGCGATCGCCGGCATGGCCGACAGGTCTTCCGCCTCGATACCGGGGAAAACCGCGCTGATGTCGGGCGTGCGGTGGAGATGGGCATCCACCGTGATCACGCGATCCACAATTCCTGAAATGAGCCGGCCGACCGCCTTTTGGCTGATCGCTTCGCCTTCGCTGAAGGCTGCATCCTGGCGCATGTAGCAGAGATAGGGCGCCAGCAGCACGAGCCGCCTGGTGCCTGCCCGGCGAAGCGCTTCCGCGGCGAACAGGAGAGCAATGAGCTTGTCATTTGGCTGGTCGAGGGGGGCATAGATGATCGTCGTCGCGGCGGCAGCGCCGACCGTCACGCGTATTTCCCCGTCAGGAAACCGGTGCAGCTTGATTTCCCGCAAGGCAACGCCGAGCAGCGAGGCCAGCCGTCCTGCATCTGCGGCACCGGATGACAGGCTCTGCATGGCGACGTCGCTCACAGCTTTTCCGGGCCGCGAGGCGGTGTCGGATTTTCGATGGCGTAGCCGGTATCGATCTTCGCGCTCGCCACCGCAAGATCGCGCCCCGACGGATCGAAAGCGTAAACCCGATACAGCGGCTCGCCGCTTTCGACGCGGTCGCCGAGCTTCTTGAACAGCCGGATGCCGGCTCCCTTGTCGAGCGGAGCGCCCGCGGTTCGCGCCAGACGGTTCATCTGCAGACAGTCGATGCCGGAGACGACGCCATCGCTGCCGGCCGGCACATCGAAGGTCAGATCCCCAAGGCCGTTGCTGCAGTTCGACGGCCCCTGCGCATCGATGATTTTTTGCATTTGTTTGAGGGCCGCTCCGCTGTCGAGCAGTTCGCGGGCGCGAGCATAGCCGGCGCCGCCCCGTAGCTTCGGATCGTATTCCAGCAAATGGGCGGCGAGCCGCAGCGATTTTTCGCGCAGGTCGCTCGGGGCTGCGGGATCGTTGGCCAGAACGGCCATGACATCCCGGGCTTCGAGCACGGGACCGATGCCATTTCCGATCGGCTGGCGGCCGTCGGTTGTGATCACCTCCACCGCTATGCCGAAGCGGTCGCCGACGAATTCGAACAGCTTGCGCAGCCGCATGGCTTCGGTGCCGTTGGTGAGCTTGGCGGTGGGGCCGACCGGCAGGTCGATCAACAAATGGGTCGAACCGGCCGCCAGTTTCTTCGACATGATCGAGGCCACCATCTGTTCGCGGGTGTCGAGGCTGAGCGGCCGCTCCACCGAGATCAGGATATCGTCGGCGGGAGACAGGTTGACGTGCCCGCCCCAAACCAGACAGCCGTTGCAGGCCGCAACAATGGCCTGCATCTCGTCGGCGCCGACATTGACCCGGGCCAGCACCTCCATCGTATCGGCGGTGCCAGCGGGAGAGGTAATGGCGCGCGAGGAGGTCTTCGGAATCGGCAGGCCGTGGGCCGCCACGATCGGCACCACGATCATGGAAGTCCGGTTGCCCGGAATGCCGCCAATGCAGTGCTTGTCGACCACGATCGGGTTGGTCCATTTCAGCTGTGTTCCCGCCTCGGCCATGGCCCGGGTCAAGGCGATCAACTCGTCGCTGGTCATGAAACTGGCGGAGCCGATCAGGAACGCCGCGACCTCCATGTCGGAGTAGCGATAGTGCGTGAGGTCGTTGACGATTGCGGTGATCTCCCGAGCGCTCAGGACCTGGCCGCGGATCTTGGCGCGCACCGCTTCGAGACTTTCCGGCGGAGCCGCCGGCGTCACCGCCACCAGATTGCCGGCGGGTTCGGCGAAGCGCCGGAACGCCGGCTCGGAAAGGCCGATTTGGTCGGGGCCGACGAGAGCGTCGTCGTCGGTGATGAGGAGGGTGGCGAGCAGCACTTTGGAGTCGCGGCGCAGTTCGACGCGGCTGAATCCGCGAAAGATCTCCGCGCGCAACGCCTTCGACTGCCGCGAAATGACGACCACGTTCTCGCGTCCGGTGTCGAGATTGACGCTTCGAATTTTCAGCTGCGGGCGGGTTGTGTCGGCTGGGTGCATTGGCAAGGCCGGTGGTTGAACTACTCAAACCACATTGGGCACTCTTGCTTCAATCTGTTTGATCCAAATCATGATTTCCAGCCGGTCGCGCGCTTTTAGGTCGCTCGTTGAACGGGGCATCGGCACCGATCAGGCTCTCATGCTCCGCCAAGCAAAGCCGCGGAAAGATGCCAGAATAACGGCCAGTCTGGTTAACCCATCTTTCAGCGTGTTCATCAATGTACTCGCAACCATTGATATCTAGATTTCAGCGGGGCGTCGGGTGGGGCAGGATCCTGTGGGGGCGTGCCAAAGGAGTTTTGAATGCAGCAGCTGATTTCAAGATTTCTGAGCGACGAATCCGGCGCGACGGCCATCGAATATTGCCTGATCGCGGCCGGTCTGAGCATTGTGATTGTCACCGCCGTCAACGGCATCGGCAGCACCCTCAACACCAGATTCACCTCGGTCAATACTTCGCTGAAATAGCGGCCTGCGATCTCTCCGCGTTCAGCACCCGCATCGCCGCGATACGCGCGAACATGCGTATCGCCGCCGGTTGGCGCGGCGTTGTTCTGCCTCCCGACCGCCATTTGCCAGCGCGGCTGCTGGAACTGTTCCGGGAGTTCACGACGTCATCGGCGACCAGACGTGGCACTGGCAGTGAGGTTAGTTGCCTTGCAAAAAAGGCCGACGTCGCAGCTGTTGCGCTATCCGGCCTTTTTCGATCGGGCGGGCGCGCGTCCAGGTTTTTCGGCCTTCCTGGGTGCTTGGGTCTTGGCTTCTTCCTTCGCAACACGCTTGCCGCTGATCGGCAGTAACATCTCGCGTTGGCCGGAGACGGCCTTGCGCGGCTTCTTGCCTTTTGCCTTGGCCGGAGGAGGGGCCTGCCGTTCGCTGGCGAGGCTGCGCTTGAGCGCATCCATCAGGTTGATGACGTTGCCGCCAGTCTTTGGCGCGGCTTTCGCCGTGGTGCGAATGCCGCTGCGCTTCTTGTTGATGAGATCGATCAGCGCGGATTCGTAGTGATCCTCGAATTTGTCCGGCTCGAACGATCCGGACTTCTTCTCGACGATGTGTTTGGCGAGATCCAGCATGTCCCTGGTGACCTTCACCTCCTGGATATCGTCGAAATATTCCTTTTCGCTGCGCACCTCGTAAGGGTAGCGCAACAGCGTGCCCATCAGGCCCTTGCCGAGAGGTTCCAGCGCGATGATGTGCTCACGGTTGGTCAGCACGACGCGGCCGATCGCGACTTTGTTCATGCTGCGAACGGTCTCACGGATCACCGCGAAGGCGTCGTGGCCGACCTTGCCGTCGGGCACGAGATAATAGGGGCGGATCAGATAGCGGGTGTCGATGTCGGTTTTCGGCACGAACTCGTCGATCTCGATCGTGTGCGTCGATTCGAGCGCGATGTCGTCGAGTTCTTCCTTCGACATCTCGATGTAGGTGTCGGTGTCGACCTTGTAGCCCTTCATGATGTCTTCGGAGGCGACTTCCTCGCCGGTGTCCGCATCGACCTTGGCGTATTTGATCCGGTGGCCGGTCTTGCGGTTGATCTGGTTGAAGCTGACCTTTTCGGTGTCCGACGTCGCCGGATACAGGGCGACCGGGCAGGTCACGAGGGAAAGGCGCAGGAAACCCTTCCAGTTGGCGCGGGGGGCCATGGGGATACTCCGAAAAACGCAACAAAAACGATGATACCACCGGCGAACCGGGTTTCAAATAAGCCCGGGCGCAGAATCTCCTAATGGCGTTAACCGCGGCGGGGGCCGATGGTTTCGGAGCCTGATCAAAAGGGGCGCCGGCGCAAATCGCGATAGAGCCGCATTCTTTCCGAGGTGACGCTCCCTGACATTGGCGGGCCCCAAAGCCCAAAGCCGGAACATGATCGGAAATCATGCGTTGCTCCCGGTACCCAGCGCCGAATGAGCGGGGCCTCTGGCGTGACACAAGAAATCGAGGGCACCATGGCAACGCGACAACAGCGCCAGATCGTCGAAACGCCAACCGAAGCGCGGCAGGCCGAACCGGGACCGTCGGTGCTTGCTCTGCTTGTCGTTTCCACCGGCCTTGCGGTTTTGATCCTCGGCGTGATCTGGTTCGCGTTCTTCCGGACCTGAGAAGGACTGCACCGGCCGGAACGAAAACTTCACGGCCGCACTCGCCCGTAATCGGCACAAAAAAACACCGGAAAAAAATCAGCATAAACTGGTTCACGCGACGGAGAGGACCCCCCAGCTGACCTTGAGCAATTGGATAGCGGCCGTGCCATGGGCTGGTCTCCGATTTGGCTTTTCGGCTGAACCTCCCAGGCAAGACACGGACCGGGTGAGCGGCGGTGACTGGTCGAAGCCATGCGGATCGTCCCGGAGATTTAGGCTTTTTTAACCAAGATAGAGTGATTTGAATTATACTGGGCGCGATGGCTGCGGTTTGAACCGGACATACCATGATGTTTCAGCTGTTCTTACGAGCTCGCGCACGCAATTACCTCAAGAAGCGTCTGGGTGATCAGGAGTTCAGGGCGCGCTCAGCCGATCGCGACGCCGAGACTGATAATTCGCGCGTCAGCGCCATTTTGCGCGCCGTCGATAATGCACTGCTTGCTGCGGAACAGGAACAATCGGGCCTCAACCGACGGGTCGAGGATGTGCTGGCGCGTGCCGCGGTGACGCTTGGCAATGGAACTGACGAATATCTGGAGCGCGAACCACTCGACAGTCACCACCAGAATTTGTTCGGCATCGAGATTGCCAATGGGCAACGTCGCGTCAAGGAGCTTGCGGCTGCGATCACGCATCTTAGATTCCTGAAGGCTGCGACGTTGAGCAGGTTTCCGGACTTGAAAGCGCCAACGGCGAGCGATTAAGTCACGACACGGTCTAGTGAGTGGTCTTGCTGCGCTGCGAGTCCCGCCGCTCGCTATGTCCGCTATCACGCGCCCAGGCTGCGCCTGCCGTCGTCCGCAGTCTAAAGCGTGGTCCCGCGCTTTGCCTCATCCTCCAATGGCGGTTGGACGACGGCCTCCTTCGGATCATCCGGCGGAAACATCGACGCCAAAGGGACATTCAGAATCTTGCAGATGTCGAACAAGCGCACCGCGCTGATGCCGTTTATTCCCTTTTCATAATTTTGAACTTGCTGAAACGAGACTTTCAACGCGCTGGCAAGCTGTTCCTGGGTCAGGCGCAGCGACAGCCGATACTCGCGTATTCGCGAGCCAATATATTCGTCGATCTCTGATTTCGTCTTCTTCATGTCCCGGCTTGTCCGTGCGCGGTGTGCATCGCCCTCGCCCTTTGGACTATCGACCAATTGCGACTTCCAAACCCTGTTCGGTGCAATGGTACGTCGGGGGAAAGTCAAACATGGTTCAACGATGGCGACGCCCATGCGGGGGCGGATACACCCTGGCCGCACACTCGATTGGGGCAGGGAAGCTGTCGGATTGCCGCGTTTTGTCGCCGGCTTGTCCCCTCCAGTTCAAGCCCCGCGTGCCTTTAGAAGGCGCCTTGCCGCCGTCGGGCGTGACGTTGAGGCGGTTGTCGGATTACATAAACGTTGGAGTTGAGGGCGATCGTCATCGGAAATTGATGGCGCTCCGTTTGTCAGTCGAAAAGGGGTTGGGAACAGCGACAAAGTCGTAGCTTCCGTCTGCTTTCAATCCGCGAAACTGCAAAAAGCCGCGGTCGGTTGTAATAATGTCTCCTTTGCGGAGATCTCCATCGTTCATAACTTGGTCTGACGCGACACGGGCCAACTCGGCCTCGTCCGGTGGACTTCGGCCGGTACATTCGACAACTCAAGCCGCAGGAGATGACCTGTCAGTCCAGATGGTAGTCTAGCACTCCGCCGGAGTTAGTCGCGACATTTTCAATGGCGGGGTTTCGGTGAGTACATCCAGCCGGTAATCAAAATGGCTCGGCGGAGTCCTGCCAGGGTATTGGCGGTCTACCACCAGGGAACCCTAGGCACTTCTAATCGTAACCCTGGCGTTGGTAGGGTCAGACTTGCTTGGATTGGCGGATATTTAGCCGTTCCAGAAGCTGTCCGTAGGCGCCGCGCGCGGTCAGTCCGACCATGTAGCCAGCCTGAATTGAGATCATCGGCAACAACAGAACAATTGCGCTGTCGGACAGGCTTTGACCCGCCGACCAAGACGAAGAAATATATGCCCCCGCCCCCAGTATTGAGAACGGCAGTAAAGCTAAAATATTGAAACGGAGGCCGAGGTAGACGCCCGCACAGCATGATAAAAGCGGCAGCATCTATTATGTGCTCCAGGACCGAATGGCGCCCAACAGATTAATGTTGCGCCGCACCCTGCCTGAGCCTATCCTTGTGACCATTAACGAAGAGTTACATTGTCGTTTGGCAGTTTAATTTTTTTGTGCTTCCTGATGACAAAATGGCGGCAGTGAACGGCGGCAGTAATCATGTTTATCGGGTCGGATGTTCGAGACAAACCGGGACAGCTCGACGACTCCGCGGGCCGCCCTCCGGCTAGTTTCTCGAGCGATGCAATCCCTTATCTTCTGTCCACGGCCGACGCATTTATCATTCTACTTTCGAGCGTTGTAAGCGGGATTGGCTATCAGCTGGTGATAGGTAATTCGATGCCCGATATCCTTCCGCATTGTGCGGTCGGACTACTGGCGAGCTTTATCCACATTTTGCGAATGAGCGGGAGCGGTTACTACGACTTTCCTGATAGTGCCAAGCCTCGCGTGGAGATCGGACAAATTCTCGTCTGCTGGTTTACGACAGGCTTATTGCTCGCATTCTTCGCATTTCTTCTCAAGATTGGAGTCGCCTATTCGCGCGGTGCCTTCGTGATCTTTTATTTTCTTGCACCGGTGGGTTTGTTGGGGGTGCGCAAGCTTACCAAGAATGGTTTGGCCAAAGCATTGTCGACCGGAGCAATCGGTCGTCGCGACGTCGTTCTAATTGGTGATTTTGATGAATTGGCCGCTCTAGAGCCGCAAGACTTGCTGGCATTTTTTGGCGCATCAGAAATCAACAGCTTTACGCTGGGTCGAGAAAACGATCCACTGGTACGCTCGGCGACGGACAAACGTATTATTAATTCCGTCGCCCATTTCGTGCGGCGCCATAATTGCCGAGAGATATTGCTTGCGTTGCCCTGGGGTGACGTGCACCGCATGGAACTGGTCCGCGACGAATTAAAATCCCTTCCAGTGGCGGCGCGATTGTTGCCCGATATGCAGGTTCGATCGTTGACGAACTTTAAGTCGTCCGCGCGACAGCGAGTTCTGGCCATCGAAATCCAGCGTGCACCTCTCAGCGGAGCAGAGCGTTTCGTCAAACGTGCCCTGGATATTACGGTGGCCAGTGTGGCGTTGTTATTTTTCC
>NZ_SSNA01000228.1 GCF_004799445.1 Bradyrhizobium sp. | reverse complement strand
ATCAGCGCCCGGGGTTACTTCGGCGTCGTCGATGCGGGATTGGACTGCACATAGGGACCGGTCTGTATTCGACGAATGACGGTCGCGAAATCCTCTTCGAAGCTGATGAGGTGCTCCCGGCCAAATAGAATTGCCGATCCGGTACCCTGCCCGGGTTGGACCATCAGGATTTCATCGAGATTTACCAGGACCTCTCGCGTCGGCGGTCCGGGCCGTTTCAACACAATAAAAGTCGCCATTCTGGTCTCCCCATGGAAAAATGGATGATACAGCAGCACCGGAATTCTCGCGAGGACCGCGCAGATCGCGACCTATCGCAGGATCGCGCGGCCGCCTGATTTTCCGTTTGCCAATTTCAGTCCTCCGCCTGCAGGTCAACTTCCGCCGGCGTCGCGTCCACGGCCCGCGGGACCGCGGAGCGTGGCGCCAGGGCGGCTGGCTCCGTTTCGGTGTCGCCTGCGGCCGCGGGTGACCATGGCCGGTTGACGCCGTTTGGCCTGACCGCGTCCACGACAAATCCGCCCCTGGTCCGCCGAAGCGCCATCGCGCCCTGCCTTCGCAGACGTTCACGGTCGATGACGGTGGATCCACATCCCGGCGGCGTCTGCCTCGCGCTCACCAAGAGCGCGGCGCGATCGCAATCGTCGTCCATTGCGTCAGGCCGCAGCGTCAGCGCGACGAACCCGCCGTCAGCCATCTGCGCCACACAGCCCGCATCATCGCAGGAAACGCCGTCGGTGAGCGAGGCGTCGCCGGCTGGCCTCGCGTCGGCGTCGGCGGCCAGCCACTCCTTGATCAGAAAGGCATCCTTGGCGGTTTTCATCAGATGCAGCCGTCCGTCCCGGCCGCGGACGCCGACATTGTGGCCGTCGCCGGAAATCAGGATATCCGGCTGCGGCACCGCCAGCGCCCAGATCATGGAAAGCAGCAGCACCGCGGCGCCACACCAGCGCAGCGGCGTCCGCAATAACCCGAGCAGGATGATCCCCGCACTCGCCGCGATCAGCGGACCGGTTCCGAATGCCGCCATGCGGCCGATGGCGCCCGGAAGTGCTGCGACCCACTCCGTCACCACGATCATCCAGTCGATGCCAATGCCCATCAGCCACCAGAAGAAGCCGTCGAAGCCGAACGGCATCGCCGCCAGGCCGAGCATGCCCGCAGGCATCACCACCGCGGACACGACCGGCATCGCCGCCAGATTGGCGAGCACGCCATACGGCGTCACCCGGTGAAAGTGGAAGGCGGCATAGGGCGTCGTCGCCAGCCCCGCCACCAATGAGGCCAGCGCCAGCGTTACGATCTCCCGTCCGCCCCACAGCGCCACCTTTGCGGCGGCCGAATTATCCGGCGCGGCAAATAGGCGGGGCATCCCGATCTGCACCAGGGCCACCAGCCCGAGCGTGGCCGCAAACGACATCTGGAAGCTCGGATGCACCAACGCCTCCGGCGCCAGCACCAGCACGATCATAGCCGCCAACGCCAGCGTCCGGAACGTCACGGCGCGGCGGTCGACCATGACGGCGATCAGCACCACGGCCGTCATGTAAAACGAGCGTTGCGTGGCGACCTCGGCACCCGACAACAGCAGGTAGAAGGCAGCGGCGGCAAGCGCTGCGGCGGCCGCCCATTTCTTGATAGGAAAGGCGACGGTCAGCGCGGGAAATAGTGCCAGCAGCGCGCGGACGGCGAAGAACACGACGCCGGCGACAACCGCCATGTGATACCCCGACATGTGTCAACGAAAAACAATTACTAATAATATCAGTTAGATAGATGTATTTCGCTTCCCATAATTTACGCTTGGGAAGCGCCTGGATCACACATCCGGGGCTCCGGGCCATCTGCCAAGTTCGAGCACAAGCCGAAAATGCAGTTCTGATTGAACGATTCCGCCACCGCGCCGTCATTATATAACGGTGGGAGTGGGAACGTGGGTCAAAAAGTCGAAACCAAAGAAAGCCTCGATGAAAAGATCGCTCAGTGCCAGCGTCTGGCGCGGGGTACAACCGAAGTTCAAACCACCGAAGATCTGAAGAGGCTGCTTGCCAACCTGAAAGCCCAGTTGCGCAGTTTAGACCCCAAGTAAGGCCGCCTCGATTGGCGGCCTCTTTCATTAGATGGCCCCTTCCCGACTCTAGGAAGCCCGCTGGTGAGTCCGGGATTCGCGGGCACCGACACATCAGCCACCTGTGGAAAACGAGTCCTGAGGGTCACCCGGTAGCCTATTTTCAATTTGTTAGTGGCCTAATTTGATTTGCCGTTGGCAACCGTACATGGTCTTCACGTGCTGATTCGTGGTGGCGTTGCGTCCCTCTTTTGAAAATGAGGATACAATGCAAATCCCCCGCGCAACGCCGACCTGCACGCGCTTTCAAACCACCATTGAGATGCCGTGCATGACATGCGGCCACGATATGAGGTTGAGCCTCATAGAACCTAGCAGCCATTCGAACTTTGAGACGCTTACCTACAACTGCGCTGCATGTGGTTCTGACGAGAGATTTTTGAGGGCCGAATAGGCCGCCTCAGGGGGTGGCCTCTTTCATTAGATTGCCCCGGATTCGCTGGATCCCGATTGCGCGGCCACCGGTGCTCGCCAAGCACGGCCGCGCCCACGGGCTTTGGGGAGCTGCAGATGGGGCGGCCGTGCAGGCCGCGCGATCGCTCGAAAACGCGACCCGCTGGATCAATGAGGCTTTCGAGGAAGCGTTCCATGATATTCGTCAAGACTGAGGCGCGGATCTGAGCCCGCGCCTTCTTGGAAAGAATGATCCCCGATTGTGATCCAGTTCACATTTACTCGGCATGGCGCCTGTTATCATCCTAAGGCTGGGGATTTCAGGGCCAGTAACATGCGCCGCCGGGACACGACATTTCGAGCCCGACGGCGTAATTTTTTTGGCGGTCAGTTACCGCCTCAGGCGCCTTGCGTGCGAAGCGAGCCGTTGCCGGTTGCGCTTCCGGAACCGTCGCCGACGCTTCATATCCCGAATTCCTCGGCGTAATAGTGCGCCTTGAATTCGTTCAACATGTCTTCGAGCTTGCCCACTGCGAATATGAACAGGCCATTGTCTTTGTCGAATTGATCCATGGCGATCGTTCCCATGTTCACCAAATCGCAAACGTGCGATTCCATGTCGGAGTAGGCTTTCGCCCGCTTCGCAGCTATCGCGCTGTCGGCGGCTTTGGGCGTGGGCTTCTTGGGTGCGGCCTTTTTCTTTTTCACTGTTCGCGCTCCTGCAATATCTCGCGAACCGTGGCCCTGAGCTCCTGCTGATCCGCCTCCGGCATTGTCGCGGCCACCGTGGCGGGTTTTCCGACCGCGATCAGTTTCGGGCCGGTCTTGAAGATGTCGCCCTCACCCCCAATCAGCCATTTTAGGTTTACGCCGTACTTCTCGGAAAATTCGGCTACCCGCTGATGTTTGAGGTTCCAAACCGGCTTGATCTCTTCGTCGGAAAGGCCCCGTGATGCGGCAATTTCCCTGATGCGCTGCCGCATAACCTCCTTGAATTCGCGCGTTCGCGCCATTGCTTCGCTGTTGGACCGTCGCGCAGGATGGTCTTTTAGCCATTCCACGTCCGCGTCGATCGCCTGTTGCAGCCGACCGGGCTCTACCTTGGTAAAACGATGCTCGCCGCTGCGGAGTTGCGCCCGCTTCCAATTGATCGCGCCCATGTCCGGCGCCGGGGTAAGCATTTGTTGCACGAGCGCGTTGCGCCACGAATCAACAACGGCGGACCATCCCTCGCCGTAACCGCTGATTTTTGGATAGGAATTGGCGTCGGCGATGCTGCGGTCTTGCGCGATCGAAAGTGCGCTATGCCAACGCATCCGCGCTTTCCAATAGTCCGTCAAATTGTCTGCGTCCCACCATGTGTCGCGACGGCTAAGCCGTAGGCGCGAATTCTTGCAGGTCTCGGTGAACTTTTCCGGGGCTGTCGTCACTTCCAGCAATTTGGCCGCGCGTTTGGCAATGCGCGCGCGACGGTGGGAGGTTATCCCGTCCGCGTGTTCTTCCACGGCGGCGGTGGC
>NZ_SSNA01000227.1 GCF_004799445.1 Bradyrhizobium sp. | reverse complement strand
TCTGGCACGTTTGAGACATGCCGACCCTTCCGACGAAGGTCGGCTATCAGGGGTAAAGCGGAAGCGACGGGGACATCGTTAAACCGACGCGATTGACCCAACAGCGACATTGGCTATGCACTGCGGGAATGTTTTTGATGTCGGTTCCAGCCCCTATCAAAATGCTAGTTTGAGCCGTTAGGAGCCGTCTTCGGAGCTTGGGGGCGGACATACAGCGGCGCGAATTCATTACGCTTCTAGGAGGCGCGGCGGCAGGATGGCCGCTCCGGGCAATTCACCTTACTTTACAGGACATGATGCCCCACATCTTGGACAGACGCTCGGATTGAATGCCGTTGGTAATCTTTTTGGCATCGTCGGCGTCGCCCTTGTAGATCGCCGGTATGATCTCTTTCTCACGCGTCGCCTTGAACTGATCCCAGACTGCCTTGAAGTCGGCCGCCACCTTGGCGTGGGCGCCGGTCATGCCGGCAAGTACGGAATCAAGCTTGGTGCTTGCCGCTTGCACCTTCGCGTTGAGCGCATCCTGCGCGGACTTGTCCTTGGCGTTCATCATCGAATACAGCGCGCTACGCGCGTCTACGAGAGCCGCGCAGGCGTCACTCGCAGGGTCAGCCCAAGCGGCTGGGACGAACGCCAGTCCAAGGCCGAACACCGTCGTCACAGCGATCGATTGGATGCTTGTCATAGATAACCCTTTCCTCCAAAGGAGCGTCACCTTATCCGCGGGCTCCGCCCTTTGATTGCTCAATCGTGAGCGCGGTTGCCATAGCATGCCCAGAACACCAGGCATTCGCACGGTCGGACTCGCTCAATCATCGGTGCATCTGGTCGCGAACGTCCATGCCGTCGGTAAGCACGGGATCATAAATCGGTCGCGCGGCATTGCGCGGACCAATGCTGCGCGTTCGACCGGTGTCGTGTCGAAACTTATCGTGCGCTGTGGCGGGTAAGCTCAGCGTTGCTCAGAGTCCAGTCTTGCCGCAGTTCTAACATCGCTAGCAGAACGACGGCGGCGCCAAGGACGAAGTGCCAATATCGGAGCATGCCGGCATCGGCGTAGCCAAGAATGAATGGTGACGCGATCAGCCACAACCCGCACGCGGTTTCAAGGCCCTCCTCCCAGCGGCGCAAATCCAAGAACTCGGATGCTCCGAGTGCCAGCACGAGAATGCCAACTATTGTGGCGTTGGCCGCAACGGTTTGGCTGCCCACGTCGCCGACTATCCACGCGGTCAGCACGATTAGAGCGCCCAGGCACATGCTGACACAATCTTCCCAGAGATAGTGGACGTTGAAGAGACGAATGCCTGCCATGGTAACCTCCATAGAATGAAATCCCACGGCATACGTCAGCGGCAAGGATAAGCTCCCGTACTCAAACTGTTGGACGACCGATCCGGCCGCATCAGGGCGTATGTCTAACACTAAAGATATCGCATTCCTTCGGTCGCGAGTTGATCTACATCAATGCCCGGTGCCATGAAATCAAAGCGTCCGCTTCTGATGCTGTGGACGGTTCCTCCACCGGTGCGTGAGTGCCATGAATGTGGGCGCGCTATTGAAGCCCTCACCCAGAACGCGATGGTCGCTATTGGCACAAACCGGCTGTTGAAGGTCGGGCAGAGCATGTCCGCTCTGCCCAGGTATTTCAGACATCAACTTGTTCCGCTATTGCCAAAGCGTCGTCCACCTCAATGCCGAGATATCTAACCGTGCTTTCGATTTTGGTGTCAACAAGCAGAAGCTGGACGGCCCTCAGATTGCCGGTGCGTCGGTAGATCAGAGTAGCTTTTGTTCGTCTCAGCGAATGTGTCCCAAACAGCCTCGGGTCCAGTCCAACGCTGCCGATCCACTCCGAAACGAGGCGCGCATACTGGCGGGTTGTCATGCTAGTTTCTGGACCGCGACGACCAGTGAACAAAAATTCGCCGGGCCTTTTGTTGGCGGCTTTTCGATAATCATCGATGGCCTGGCGCGTCTGCTCAATTCAAATCTGACGGGCCGTCCGGTTTTCTTCTGTCGGACCGTTGCGCGATCCGCCGTGTATCCGCTGGCGGCGACATCTTCGACTCGGATGGCGACGACGTCACAGCCACGAAGCTTGCCGTCGATGGCCAGATTGAACATGGCGAGGTCGCGAGCGCGGCCTTCAATCTGAAGCTTCGTCCGGTTCGACCAGACGTGTTTGGGTCGCAGCGGCGGTTTCGCTCCGGTCAACTTGCCCTTGTTCCACGGCACTCGGCTATGTGACGCGGGGGTCGCATTCCTGTGATCCTGCATGGTCATACTCCTCGGTTGCAAAGGACGAGAAGCATGTGCCGCCGATTAGGGTGAGGGCATTGGAATCAGGTCAGCTTTCGGGCCATTGCGGACTTCGCATCCGGCCCGGCGGCGAGGGAGGGGAGAGATTGACCCACAACGAGGGCATCGGTGACGAGCTGCGCCGTCATCGCTGCGTGCATCGACCAGCCAACCACCCGGCGAGAGAAGACATCGACGACGGCGGCCACATAGAGCCGGCCTTTGCGTGCGTACGCGGGCAACGCCGTTTCCGAATTTTCGGATGACATCGTCGAATTGAACGGTGTCGGCTACTGGCTGAAGACAGGCCTTGGCCTGCGGCGGGATATCGCCCCCCTTGTCCGCAATCGCGCCGCCTAGAGTCGAGCGCGATTGCGTCACCGGAACAGCGTCAACCGCTTCTCAGAGACCTTGCCGCGACGGCAAATTATTTACTGTTCCGCCGCTGGAACCAAAGTCCCACCGCAATATTGTTTCCTAAACAGTGGAGGAACATCATGCTTTCCAGATGTCTTGCAATAGCATTCCTGGCTACCGCGTTGATGACCGGCGCGGCGTCGGCGCAAACAGCCACAAACCAAGTGGATTCGACTACCAGTGCTACCACGCACAAGGAGGGTGAATGGCGCGGGTCCAAGCTCGCCGGCGTCGATGTGTATAATGAAGCAAACGAGAAGATCGGCGACATCAACGACGTGATTTTGGATAGGTCGGGCAAGGTGGCCAATGTCATTCTAGGTGTGGGCGGCGTTCTCGGCCTGGGCGAGCACTACGTGGCAGTCGGCTTCGATAAGCTGAAGTGGGTTGACCAGCCGGTGACCTCGACAACTGCCTCAACAACATCCGCACCGGCGAATGCTCCTGCAACTACTTCCGCTCCAGAAGGGACCACGCGAACCACCACCGGTGCCGCAACTACCACCACGACAACCACCACAACCAGCGCCGGTAAGCGTTGGTATCCCGATCACGCGGTGTACAACGCCACCAAGGATGAATTGAAGGCCATGCCGGAGTTTAAGTACTAACTCTCGACGTACGATCCAAAAGCCGCCCTCACGGCCAGCGGCGTCAGCCTTCAGCTTTGGGTCGGCGCCGGTATCCATATCCATCAGTGCACGACAGCTGGATGCCGCTCCAACCAGGCCATACATGATGTGGGCGAATACGCCGTACGAGCACGCCATGATCCCGATCGGTCCGCCAGGGACAACGATAGCGGGATCGAAAACGGGAATGACCACGGGGACTATCTTAGCGCGAGCGTCATGACCCGCGCCATCTCGCGACGTGGGCTCCTGGAACCGGACAACCGGCCAAACGTTGTCAAAAAGCTAGAATTCGAGGCTGCGCAATATGCAGCATTTGGAGGAAGACGCATGGATATCACCACCCTTCTCATCATTGTTGTTCTCATTATGCTGCTTGGCGGCGGCGGTTGGTACGGCCGTGGACGCTGGTACTGAACGTTGCTGATTGATCTGTCACTAGCGAGGCGTTACGGCGGCCACGCCCTCTGATGCGGCGCCCGACGAGATCGAAGAACACCGGTGTTTCAGCGGGCCGATCTTGCGCCGAAAATCTGAGTGAGATTTTGCCACCAAGAATGGCAGGTAGGCTCTCTCTATACGTCGCGTGGCCGCAGGAAGGGACAGTCCCTTGGCGACGCTTTCCTATCGGCAGGTCGCGGTGGTTAGGAGCGGCTCTCTGCCTGGTAAGTACTTCGCGACCTACGGCGGCCTAGGGAGTAGCTAGAGCATGGCCGGGAGATTTTTCGCTGCCATTGTTTTGGTGCTGCTAGCCGGGATAGCGGCGTCCCCGCCCGTTCTAGCCGAGACTGGGCGCGCCGCATATTATCGCGGCGGTCGGACCGCCAGTGGCGAGGTAACAGGCCGAAATGGTTATACGGCCGCCCATCGAACGTTGCCATTCGGCACAAATGTTCTAGTGACCAACATGAGCAACGGGCTTTCGGTAACCGTGCGGATAAACGATCGTGGCCCTTATGGTCGAGGGCGCATTATTGATGTCAGCACCGCGGCCGCGCGCGAGCTTGGTATGATTGGCAGCGGGACCGCAAGTGTGCGGGTAGATCGACAGTAAATCAGCGCCTTGCGATACTCTAAGGAATAAACTCGACGAGCGGCGAGATTCCGCAAGGCTGGCGACTTCCGAAATTGGCACGTTTGAGACATGCCGATGGACTCTGGGCATGTCTGCTATTCGGGGCAAAGCCGACCTCCCGGTTGAGCCTCCGGACTTCTCAGTTTGACCCTGAACGGACATTCGGCCTAATAGTCTATCTCTCGGAACCTTTCAGCCTTCGGAGAGTTCGGGGTTACGCCGCCTACCAAGCGCCATGCGGTTTTTTTGTTTGAGCTGATCTTGCGCACGATCTGCTGCGCAGCGGCGCCCTCATCACCACAATCCAACCATACGTTGTGTTGCGGCAGCGCAACATTTCTCGCTTTTTTGCATAAGAGCTACGCGACACTTTGCTTCAAATTGCTTCAAATTGCTTCAAATTGTCATGTCGCGGCAGCAATGTGGCGAGTACGCTCTCGGTGGGGCAGGCAACCATATTTTTATGGGAGCCAGCATATGACATCGACGAGATATTTGATTGCGGCTGGAGCAGCCTTGATCTCAATCGCGGCAGCTACGGCAACCGCGCACGCCGATTACGTACTGACCGACACCATCGCCGTCCCGCCGAGTCCGAGTAACGTCCAGCCCGGGGGCGCATTTTCGTCCTTTGATATCAGCTATTTCGATCCCTCGACGCAACTCGACTACGTCGCGGACCGGTCCAATGCTGCCGTGGACATTTTCTCGGCCCAGACTAATAGCTATGTCGGGCGTATTGGTGGAACCTGCTGTCTGTTCTCTGGCCAGACCTCCTCTACCAGCACCTCCGGGCCAGACGGCGTTCAAGTCATAAACTTACCGGGTCAGCATCAAGTCTACGCTGGGAACGGCCCGAGCAACCTGCTGGGGTTTAATATCACCTCCAATCCGGCGAATAATCCCCAGTTTGCTAGTACATTTACCTCGGGCAAGTTTCGAGTCGATGAGATGTCATTCGATCCGAACACCAATAGGCTTCTCGTAGCCAATAATGCGGACAGCCCAGCGTTCGCCACGCTGATCAATGCAAAGACAGGTGCAATCATCAAAGGGAACATAACCATACCCGGCGCGGCCCCCGGTGACGGCATGGAAGCTTCGGACTATAACGCGAAGACCCACACGTTTTTTGTAGCACTTCCATCAATCGGCGGCGACAAGTCCGGCGGCATCGCAGAAATCGATCCTGCCACTGGCAATGTTTTACGGGTAATTTCCCTCGCGAGCCTCGGCATCGCAAGCTATTCGCCGACCGGTCTCGCTATCGCTGCCAATGGTCAAATTCTGTTGGGCAACGGTAACGCTACTGGGGGTACCGTCATCCTTGACCCAACCGCTGCATCGCCGCTCGTCAAGGTCATTCCTCAAGTCAGCGGCGAAGATCAAGTATGGTACGATCCAAAAACCGGTCGGTGGTTTATTGCAGCTCGCTTTAATCCGGGCGGACCCGTCCTAGGCATCGTTGCCAGCAATTCAGATTTGTTCTTGCAGAACGTCATGACCACAGCCAATGACCACTCCGTTGCGGTTGATCCGATTTCTGGCGAGGTGTTCGTTCCGTTGGGTGCTGATCCAACGAACACCATTTGCCCGAATGGTTGCATCGGAGTCTTTACTGATAACGTTGCTGCCGTGCCCGAGGCCTCGACATGGGCGATGATGATCCTCGGGTTCGCAGGCGTCGGTTTCATCGCATATCGTCGGAAGGCAAA
Source organism: Bradyrhizobium sp. (assembly GCF_004799445.1). Taxonomy (GTDB): domain Bacteria; phylum Pseudomonadota; class Alphaproteobacteria; order Rhizobiales; family Xanthobacteraceae; genus Bradyrhizobium. Next base: position 261 of record NZ_SSNA01000227.1, on the reverse strand, counting down.
GCCAGCATTTCGCTTCGCCTGATCCACGATAGTCAGGTTTGAATTGAGAGCCGCCTTCGGGCGGCTTTTTCTTTGCGCGACTTATACCCGCCATGTCCGCCTTTGGCACGTTTGAGACATGCCGGCCGGGCCTGACGATGTCTGTTTATCGGGGTAGACCCGAAGTGACCGGCCGACGGTCAAAACGGCGCTAATGACCCATATCGGAAATCCGCGGGCGTAGGTCGGTCAGGCGAACAATCCCAAGTGCCGCTCCGAGCA
>NZ_SSNA01000226.1 GCF_004799445.1 Bradyrhizobium sp. | reverse complement strand
ATTTGACCTAAGGGCGCCCCTGAGTGCGGAGCGCTCGAAAGCCGCCCGTGAGGGCCCCGTGAGCAATCAAATGCCGGCGAGAACGTATTTCGCAGCGCGACCCGCCAGCCAAGTAAGGCCACCGACCACTACAAAAAATACCACACCCATCCAAGCCTCTGGAGCAGAAAGCTTGTTGGCGACGAGCATCGCCAGCATCGTGAACGCTGCTATCTCGCAAAGTGATGCAATGGCCAGCCCGCACCAGTAAAGAACTATGCCCAATCGGCCAAGCATTGGTGGATCCTCTCATCGGCCTTAAGTGCCGGGCGGTTTTTCCTGAAACTTGATGTTGCAGTTCTTGGCGATCGAGGCCTGTTCGACCGCGACCATCTGGCCTTTCATTTGGGCCAGTTCACCCGCCGCCTGTTTGTCACCGCCAACGAGGAAGGCCGCGGGCCAGAAAATGACCACTGCCGCTGCAGTCGACCATTGGTCTTTGGTGCGCTGGCTGTCTTGAGCGCCGGACAATGTGGCCGCCCTCGCCGAGATAGATTGAGCCTCAAGCGCTAGTTGCTGGCAGGTGTGGCCTTGATAGATGACCGGTGAAACATAGGCCGGCGTAATCTCTGCCGAGGTCGACGCGCAGCCGCCCAACGCGGCGCACAGCGCCACGACTCCCAGAATTCGCATTTTGGTTGTCCCCAGACCGGCCTACATCCAACCGCAACCGGAGGGCGAAGGCAAGGGAGAACGCGCGAAAGCCGCCCGTGAGGGCTTGGCATTCAGCAGGGGGTTCCCAGCCCCAACCCGCAAACTCGCACCGGCGCCGTCACCGCGCGGCGACGCGGGCCTATCTAATTTTGGGCGTCTCAATTATCTTTTAGGAACCAAGACCGGAACCTCCGTTCGCATCGACGCTTGGTCCTTTGCGTTACCTGAACCAAAAGGAGGAACGCACGTGACGAAATTCAGAATTATCGGAGCCGCCGCACTTTCGCTTGTACTCGCGGGTCCGGCAATGGCAGCTAGCAGTGGCGGCTCTGGAATGCATCGCGTGCATCACAAGCACTATGGCCGAGTGATTCATACAATGCCCGCGCAAAAAAGAATGTCCGCGCAAGACTTTGACCATTTTGACCTCGGCATAGCTCGTCCCACTTATCATTCAGGGTGGGGAGGCCCGTATCACGACGGTGAATACCCGGGCACGGTCGGCCAGAATATGGGGCCAACCAGGCGCTGATTGAGTCGGTTGGTTCTGTCCGCGATCAGAAACGCTCAAAGGAACTGAAAAGGCCGCCGTCGGGCGGCTTTCTTTTCGTCGGGCGGTCGCTGTTTAGACGAAGGGGGCGGTCATTTCCCCTTCGCCTTCAGCCAAGCTCTATGCGTCGTAGCTGCCATCAGGCAGTTTTCTGATTCGTTTGTGACCGGGAGACGGCTTCAGCAGCGGCTTGCGCTTGGGTTTGTTGGACGGTGTTTTCATTGCTTCACTGTAGATCGTTTGCGATGCGCTTTAGCTTTCGCACGGCGTCATCTAATTCGTCCAAAGCCTTGGCTTTGTTGTCCGCCTTTATTGCGATCTCGACATCATCCAATTCTACGCGGATCACCCGGCGAATCTGCTCTGCGGCTTCACTAGCGTCCATCGTTGTTTCCTCCCGGCTATTTTATATCAATCGCTTATCTTATATTTTTTACTTTTCCGCACAGAATCCCCGAATTTATGCTTCCGCTTTGGCAGAACCGACCGGCCTGCCTCTGATGGAGGCGAAGCTGTTGGCGGCTGTGTTGGGGTTTCGGGTTGTGGAGAAATCGGCGCGGGCGCGGCCGGCTCAGGCGGCATGGGAAGTTGCATTGGCATCTGCATAGGCATTTGAAATTGAAGCTGCTGGCCAACAACCTTGACATGGGCGATGCCCAGGTGATTTTCGATCAGCTTAGCTGCGCCGGAATTTCCAACCGTTAGCATGCAAGCGTGGTGAACGCTTAGGACTGCATCCTGCAGATTAGGGTCAGTTTCGAGTTCGGTGATCTTCAGTCCGCGCTGGGAAAGCTCGCCTCTATGAAGGTGGCGACCGTGGGCGCGATGAAGATCGTGACTGATCAAAAACTCAACTAGATCAGTTGCCTTCTGATCTGCGTCGGCGTCGCCGAAAAATAATCCTTCGCGAAGTGCTTTTAGACCAATTTCCCGCGTCCATTTGATTGCCTGATCGGCAAAAGAAAGCAGCGTTGGCGTATATTGCTGTAGAATTGGCTGCCAGAGGAGGGCGTTCTTCGGATCGGCGACGATATCGTTCCGTGCTTTATCGAACTCCGCGAGTATCGCGATTGCGGGTCGCCCACCAATCTGCGGATCGATAGGTCCGAGATTGGAATGTAGTCCCATGACAATGTCAGTGGCCGCCAGCGCAATCATGGTGCCGCCGGACATACTGATCTGCGGAACGATCACACGGACATCGCGACCAAACTTGCTGCGAATATACTCGATGATACTTTCGGTCGCCGCAACATCGCCGCCAGGCGTGTGCAAAACGAGATCTAGTCCCTTATTGAAATCAAGTCCTGCGAACGCGGCCATAAAGCCGTGCTTATCCTCGTCATTGATTTGAACGCTCGAAAAATATTCTGGACCCGTCTTTTGCAGCCATCCGGAATGGTACACCACAACGTTGCGGCCGGTCAGCTTGTGAACCCGAGCTTATTTGGGGGGCGGGAAGGGTGAGTTGAGGCTGCTCTAACCCTGATTCCGATTGGTAAATTCTAACCCTAGATTTTTACCTCGCACACTTTGCTCCCCCATGTCCAAATGGGTTTGGATCATTCATCAATTGCACATCGAGAATGGCTATGCCCGTAAAGTTTAGGACGCCCATAGCAAAGGACTACGCCGCCACTGACTCGCGTTTCGATGCCACAGTTCGGCGTTTCGCACCGATCATCCGTCAGTTGCGCGAGGACCCTGCACGACGGTCGACGCGGAAGCTGGCCGACCGGCTCAACGATAGGGGAGAACATGGTCCGAACGGTAAGTCGATCACCTCCAGCACCATGCGCCGGATACTTGAGCGTCTGCCCGAGCTACATCTCGGTGAAGGTCCTAGCAACCGCAGCCTTGTAGCAAGCGACAGAAGAACGCCTTACCGCTACCGCCCGGGACGGCAATCCGGTTTTGCCGGGCTCAAGCAGACGCAGGCCGATGTCGCCAAAGCCGAATCGTAAACGCTACGGCTGACAATTTGGACCATTCATCACCTGCATTTTGGAGGGCCGGGGACAGGGACCAAGCACGGCAGGGGCAAAAAGCGAAGGACGAGCCGAGCGGGATGTCCGACCAAGTCTCCGGACACGGTTTCAGACATTGACGCCCGAAGGGTCAAAAAGGCGAGAAAGCAGCGCGGGACAGGCGCTGGCGGAATCGGCTGTATGAAGGTCACGCCGACATTTGAGACACTCTTGGACGCTCCCGCCAAACTAACGTCGGCGTGGACGAACCCGGACCGTGCCTCGGATGTAAGGCAAAGGCGGACACTTGCTCCAACCTGCGACTTGCTCGGAGGGAACTAAAGTGACTGGGGCGTATTGGCGTGATATTCAAATGCAGACCGCGTAGGGGCCATAATGAAAATCGTCGCCATCGCAGTAATCGGTTTATCGCTCTTGCTTGCCGCTTGCGGACGAGACCCCGGTCCAAAGGGTGATCCTGGGCCACAAGGTCCCGCAGGTCCACAAGGTGCTCAAGGCATCCAAGGCGTCCCCGGCACGCAGGATCCGGCTGGAGCACAGGGTCCACAGGGACCTCAAGGTACCCCAGGGGACAAAGGCGAAAAGGGTGACAAAGGCGAGAAGGGCGATAGCACGGCAACAAACGTCAGGGCCGTTCAAGCCGATGGTTCGGTGAGCTGCGACTCGAGCGAAACGCTGGTTTCGGTATTCTGTCCGAGTGGAGGCGCGTCAGATGGCGCGAAGTGCAGCACGGCTCCCACCGTTGGCTTGTGCTTAAAGAAGCCTTGAGATTGCAAGGACACGAGCCATGACCGTGATGAAGTGATCGCCATGGACTATCCCTTGCTCCGCGACGACCTCTTAACCCTGACGCCGGATCGATCCATCCCGCTGATTCTGATCAAAGCCATTGTCTGCCGGATATTGGAGCCCTTGCTATCGAAGGACGGCTTCCGCGTACTCAACGACGGCAGAGCGATCTACTTCCGAACAATGGTCAGCAGACAGATTTTAGAAATCAGTTTGGTGCCGTCGTAGGATAATCTTTTGTTACGCAGCCAAAAAGAAAAATGGCCCCGGTTAAGGGGCCATTCGCCTTACATCTTGTCCGTCATTGGCTGCTTCGCCATGTGGTGATGATAGTGGTGATGAACGTGATGCTGAACGTGCCGGTGCATCTTGGGCTTCTCCATCCCTTCCTTCATCATGGGTTTGTCTTGCATCATCGGCTTGTATTGTGCGACTGCCGGGGCCGCGACTGCCATCGTGGCCAGAGCGGCCAAAACGAAAGAAAGCTTCTTCATTTATCTCTCCTCGGTGTGATTAGCCGCGATGGAACTCAGGGCGGACTAGTTTGTTCCATCCGTTGGAACAATTCGGAAGAACTGGCCGTCCAGCCCGCTCGGGTCGACTTAGCTACTAGCGGAGAAGGGAGATGAATATGGCAATGGGAACGTTCCGCACTGGCGACGGTTCGGTGCAGGTTGACTATGAGGGCATCAGCATCCCCATTCCACGCTCTAAATATGAGGAAAATGGGTACAAGCCCGACTTCGATGAGCTGCCCCTGGAAGCGGATTATTGGGCCGCTCAGGAAAAGGCAAAAAGCAGCGATGCCAAGAACAATCAGATGACTATCATAAAATGAGGGTTATGACCGAGAGCTACTGGGCAGACAAGCAGCCGGCCTACAAAGCCACCGAAATTAAACCTAATTAGCAAGCTTAATCAGCGGGTTTTCTTGCGGCGCGCCGTTGCCGCGCTACCGTCGTCTCACCGGTTACGGGAGACGATCTATGAGTGAAAGAATAAAGCCCAAGACCAAGGCCGAGCTGCATGAGATGCTGGCCGAGGCGGTCCGCAATACGCAACCCCAGCCGGTCCGTAACACGCAACCCGCGCCGAAACGCACGGCCAAAATCAAAAGAGTTCGCCGCTAGGACGGTGACGCCAAACGCAAAAGCCGCCAAGGTTTACCGCTACCGCCCGGGACGGCAATCCGGCTGTACCGGGCTCAAGCATGCGTTAGCCGATATCGTCAAAGCCGACTCCTAAACGGCGACGGTCGAATATTTGGATCGTTCATCCGCTGCATTTCGAAGAGCAGGCAGACGTTCTTACCGACCAAGTGCGGGGAGAGGGGATTGCGTCTCCACGCTACTGTCCGAGGAAACCTTAAAGACACTTTTTGGGACAAACGTGAAATAGAAGCAAAGGCGTCAAAAATGCCAGAAGCCCGCTCAGGACAGGCGCTGGCAAGATGGGTCGTGTGAAGATCACGCCAAGATTTGAGACACATTTGGACGGTCCCACCAAACAGACGTCGGAGTGGATGAATCCCCAATGGTCGCGGCCACAGCAACCCATTGCGGCGCTGTGCGTTGCGCTCAGACAGCCCGGCGCTCCGGCGAGATATCATGAGAATAGTGCGAGCATTCCACGACGGCTGAAAGACCTGCCACCTTCAACGCGACCGGGTCTCGCTGGCCCTTAGCGGCACATGCGAGAATTTCCGAAGCTATCTGAGCTTTCATCGCCGATGTGCGCTTCCCTTCCGGGAGCGTTGCTGTCGCGGCGTCAAGGACTGCCTTCATTAATTCGATTAGTTCGGGCGGATAAACCGCTCCATGGGCGTTCATGGTTGCCTCCCTGTCCAAGCGACCACGAACCGTTTATTCCAAATTCGGCACGCTAATGTGACGAACCTCCTCAGGGTTGCTTTTTTTGCTCGATCTCGCCGCAATGCAGCAAAGGGCCTGCCTACGTCGCGCATGCTCGGTTTCGGCGATCCGTCAGCATCGATGCCGGTCCCGCGCGGCATCACAAGACCGCGCACGGATGAAACGTATTGGGCTGGCATGCCCCAAGCTGAAAACGTGGCTTTTCGGGCGGTCGTTCCTGCGGCAGGATGGCTAACGTGAGGCTGTAGGAGTTTAGAAGGTGTTTGACTGGCTTAAAACCGAGCGGCGTGAGCGACGAAGAAGAGTCAGGTTAGACCGGAAATATCTTGAAGCAAGGTCACGGCGCTTTCTGAAAATTTATTTGGACGCAGATAAAACGCGAAAGCCTCAATTCTATCGGGCGGTCGACGAGGCGTCCAAGCGATGCCAGCCATCGGAATCAGGTTTACCGCCTTCCGAATTGGAAGATGCTCAGATCGCCGAAGCCACTTCCCGGGCGGCGATGAAGATAGTCTTAGAGCGAACTGCGTTGAAGAAAGATGGCCGACTTGGCGACTTCTTAACCGATGCTTACGCAACCGTAGGCATCGCATACCATCGCGCAGCAGGCGTCTACACGATGGACAAAGAAATGCAGGAATTGGGGACTGCGGCTGTTCACCTCCTCACGATGGCAACGTCATACAAGAATGCGCAAAAAAATGGGGGTCCTGTTTGATGATCGCCCGCTTGCGGCGAATCAGCCTTTGCATGCCGAACAGAATATCCAGACATGGCACGCTGGTCCCGCCAAACTGATGTCGGAGTAGATGACCCCCAATAGCCGTCGCCGCCTTCAGTGCGATCCCGGGATGTCCGCTATTGAGGGACGAACGGACCTAAGCTCATATGCGATCCGACTTCCGTTTTTGACCCAACTGAGACATCCGACACAGTAATACTACGGGGGCGTATCGTGACTAGTTCATTAATCGAATCGGGCTACAGCTTCAGTTAAATTCCGCATCGGCGTATTATGCCTGAGCCAGATTCCATCATTGCCGAACTCGAAGACGCCGTAAGGAGCGGCTCATCGGAGAAACGTGTCTCGACCCTTCGACAGGTGACAGGTCTTTTCCTGCATGGCGGGGAACGCCTCAGCGAGGATCAAGTCAAGGTCTTCGACGACGTGTTGTGTCTTCTTGTCACCCGTGTCGAGAGCCGGGCCAGGGCCGAACTCGGCGCCCGCCTGGCGGCGGTCGACTACGCTCCCTTTGAAGTCATTCGACACCTTGCGCGGGATGACGAAATCGAGGTGGCCGGCAGCGTGCTGGCCACCTCCAACCGCCTGCGGACCAGCGACCTCGTGGAGATTGCGAACACAAAGGGGCAGGATCATTTGCTGGCGATTTCAGGCCGAGTAAACCTCCCGGAAGCCGTCACCGACGTGATCGTCGACCGTGGCGAAGGCAAGGTCATTCGAAAGCTCGCCAACAACGCCAGTGCGCGCTTTTCCGATGCCGGCTATTCCAAAATCGTATCGCGCTCGGAAGCAGATGCCGAGCTGATCGAAATCCTTGGTCTTCGCGTCGACCTGCCTCTCAAATTCTTGCGCGATCTGCTGAAGCGCGCGACCGAAGCGGTGCGCGAGCGGCTGATGGCCCTAGCACCTCCCGAACTCCAGGAAGAGATCAAGCGGGTGCTCAAAACCATATCGGCGGCGGCGCAGGAGAATGCGCGGGATTTCAGCCGTTCCGAAGCGCTGGTCAAGCAGCTGCATCAAAAATTCGAACTGCACGACGACGCCATGGTCAAGTTTGCCGAGGCCAAGAAATTTGAAGAAGTCGCCGCAGCGCTCGCGCTTCTCGGTGGCGTGTCTACCGAAATGATGGCGCAATTGCTGGAGGGGCCGCGATCCGACCTGATCCTTATTCCCTGCAAAGGCTCCGGCTTGAGCTGGATGGCCGTCGAAAGCATCCTTTGCAATCGCCCGTCCAAGCAAAAAATCGGCGAGGAAACGCTTAGGGTTGCCGCGAAGGATTACGGTAAATTGTCGCTAGAGACCGCTCAGCGCACGCTACGGTTCTGGCAGGTCCATAACAGGCTTGAAAAGTAGTTTGTAGCCACCCAATCCAGCAAGCTGCTGATGTGCGTACGCGGCATTCACGCCAAAAAATTAAAACGAGAGATCATGTCACAGCCGCGCTTGTATACGAGAGTTCAGCCAGGGGGGCAGATGTCCAGCGGAGCCAAAATCATCGTGGCTCCGAAATCACCGCCAATTGTCTGTAGGCTAGTCGATTATTCCGCAGGTGGCGCATGTCTTGAGCTGTTTCCAATGGTGGCGCTGCCTGACCGTTTTGAACTTCTATATGGCAGCGTTAGAAAGAAGTGCCGGATTGCTTGGCGTCGCGGAATTCGTATTGGCGTCGCATTCTAGTTGGGAACTCTAAGAAGAGCCGGCCCCGGCGCGCCGGGGGCTTCTCCTGTCTTCCGCTTATGGCACTTTTCAGACATGCCAACGAGCACTGAGAATGTCTGCTCTCAGTGGTATTTCGGAAGTCCGGCTTCCGTTACGTCAGGACCGGTTTTGACCGCACCGGACATTGGTCGGATCCAAGTCTGAGGCCTAACAGTGCGATTGCCCAACGTCTAGCGCGCGCATCTTACGCCAATCCCTCTCACGGCAGGTGTGATTGCTTCGATCGAAGTGTGTGGTGCCGGCGTCAGTTCTGGACCGGTGCGACCGGCACGTAGGGCGCAACCGGCCCGACATCGGTCATCAGCGGCGGCGCGTCTGTAACGACCGGCCTGAACGGGCTTTCGTCATCGAGGAATTTGTCGAGCATGCCTTGGATCGTCGATTTGACGTCGTCGGGACCGCGATCGCTCATGTCGGTGTGCTGGTAACCGGTTTGTACGACCGTAATGCCAGACTTCTCACGGACCCCTTTAGGAGGGATGACGCCGGGATCGGTCTTGAACTGCGGATCCTTCGAACGGAAAGACAGGATCTTAAATCTGCCGTCCGTCATAAACGGCACGCGCAGGTTATCGAGCGTCACGACCTCTTTGATATGATTGGGATACATCTTGGCGAAATACATCGAGATGTCGGCGCCAGCGGAATGTCCTACCACAGTCAGATGGTCATAATCCGCGTTCGGCTGGACCTTCTTCATTTCCTCGACGGCAAACTTTATGTTGGCAACGCCGCGCATGTACTGCGGCTGACGGCCGACATAGAGCTCGCCGACCTTCGTCACCATGGGCGCATCGGCCGGCAGATCATGCTGGATGCTGATCGCCAGATAGCCGCGCGCGGCGAAAACGATCGCCAGAAAAGAATACTCGGTGAATTTGACTGTGTTGCCATGGTTGAGGATCGCCACCGGCAACGTGATCATGTCGGCGTTCGCCTGCATTTCCTTGTCACGCCGCACGGCGATGTCGACCGCGACCGGACGGTTGTCGCGCGCCGAATCATAGAAGGTTAGCGTCTCGTGACGGATCGCCCATTTGCTCACGGTGAAGTACCCGACCGTAACCAAAGCGCTAAGCGAAGCCAGAACGGCAATTCCACGTTTCATGTTCGTCCTCGGCGCATTGACCTCATCAGGGGCCGGATGCCAAGACGTCTGCGGTCCGTTCTCCCTAAGATATGTCCGGCGCAGGACATGGGAAAGCGACGGCATATGGCATATCAAGTGCGAGTGCGTGCAATTGTTCCGGCAATGATTTGCAATACACCATGCAATGTCCGTGCCTGGCACTTTTCGGACGTCCCCTGGTGGACCGGCTGCGTTTCGCAAGAGAAATTGTGCGTGGATAGCAAAGTCGCTGATATGTATCCGGCCTGTTTGATCGGCTCGCCGTTTGATGGGCGGAGCGGAGAGCGATCCGGTCCAGCAGCCCCGCATCGCGGCATTCGGCAAGGGCTTCGGGAACTGAAATGGACCGAAGGCGTACTTGTGGTCCATCACGACCGTGAAGCATTGTTTGGTCGGCACGGGCAGCCTCGCGCGTGAGTAATGTCTTCCGCAAAGCAGAATAATGTCCTAGCTTAATATCCTCGCGCTGCTGGGGCACGACGATGCAATTCCGCGTAAGAAAAGCTGCCCATGTCCTGGAACGCCTTGGGCTTGGGATGGCTGGAGCGTCATGCGGATTGTTTGTTGCTGTCCATGTGGGGTCAAGCATCGCGGCGCTCACTTCTCAGGGCTTTTTAGTCGTCATGATGATTGGTGGCGCAATCGGGTTTTACCTGGGAATTGATACTCCCACTCTAGATTTTCATGGGCCAAATGGTCAGCGCGGCGGTTCCGGTGGAAAGATCGATACTGCGGAATTTCTCAGTGCCGCAGGCACATTTCTCGCTACGTTGACGGCTTTTTTATCGGTCGGTGTGATTGTGCTTCGCGAAGATCCGCACATCGTTTGGACAATAACAATAATGCTTGGATGGGTAGTTGGCGTGATGATGCAAATCGTTGCCGGAGTAGTTGCACGCACTCGCATTTGATGTGCCGTCGCTTTCGCCCTGATGTCTGAGATGGATTGCAATGACCAAGTCCCCACCTCTATCCCACTGCTCGCAATTCAGCGGCTCCGCTGCCCGAAATGCCGAGCGCGCATGGTGCTCGCGCGCATCTCGCCAGCACCCACAGGATTTGAACTTCGCAGGTTCGACTGCTCGAAGTGCGATCACTTCAAAAAATTGTCATAGCGTCAGATCTAATGAAATCCGGGGTGGTCTGCTGGTTCGCTGGCGAACCACAGCCGCCTGCGTAGGCTATGCCTCCGCCCGACGCCGCCGCAAAGCCCAGATCGAAAATACTTGATCGCGCGCTTTCGCTGGTCGCAGCATTCATTGTCATCGCAATCATAATGGTCACCCGATACCGATCTCATTGTGCCGCTAGATTCAGCATATCTTTCCGTGGTGATGGAACTCGGGAAACCGAAATGCCTTGTCAGGAGTGTGACTTATAGGAAGCCGGCCAGAGGCATCAATGAGACAGTGGATCATAGCACTCGGATTCACGGCCCTTCTACAGCTTCCAGCAGCTGCGACTGAGGTTAAGCCGGACGTGATCAACG
>NZ_SSNA01000225.1 GCF_004799445.1 Bradyrhizobium sp. | reverse complement strand
AGCCGGCGAAGGCTTCCAGGCATTGGCCGTCCGCGAACGGCAGCACCTGCATCAGGATCACGCCGGTGACGTCGCGCGCCGGATCGATCCAGTAATAGGTGTTGGCAAGGCCCGCCCAGGCGAGGCTGCCCGGGCTGCGGCCCTCCGGCGTCGCGGCGGTGGTAATCAGGAAGGAAAGCCCCCATTTCTTCACCATGTCGGGATAGAGATCGACATCATTGGTCGCGAACGCGACCGCCGAAATCATCCGGGTCATGGTGAGTTCGCCGATGTGGTTCTGTCCCATCATCGCAACCGTTTCGGGCTTGAGCACCTGATGGCCGTTGCCGCGGCCCTTGTTGAGGATCATCTGGGTGAACTTGATGTAATCGCCCGCGGTGCCGTAGAGGCCGCCGCCACCCATGTGAAATTCCGGCTCCTGTTCGAGTTCGAACGGGATCGGCGCCAGCGATCCGTCGGGTCCCCGGCCGTGCATGGCGACCAGCCGCTGGCGTTGCGATTCCCCGATTCTGAAATCGGTATCGGCCATGCCGAGCGGGGTGAACAGGCTATCGCGCAAATAGGCATCGAGCCGCTTGCCGCTCACCGCCTCGACCGCCTTGCCGACGAAATCGATACCGATGCTGTATTCCCAGCGCGTGCCGGGTTCGGTCACCAGCGGCAATTTCAGCGCGTCGTTCTTGCAGCTGGTGATGCCGGGCGTGGCGGTCTTTTCGACATATTGCACCATGTCGCCGTTCCACATGTCGTAGCAGTAGCCGGCGGTGTGGGTCATCAAATGGCGCAGCGTGATCTCCTTGCTCGCGGGGCGCAGTTTCGGCTCGCCATTGGCGTCGAAGCCATCGAGCACCTGCGGCGCGGCGAGATCGGGCAACACCTTGCCGATCGGACCGTCAAGCGAGAGCTTGCCTTGCTCGACCAGCTGCATGGCGGCCGCCGCCGTAATCGCCTTGGTCATGGAGGCGATCCAGAACACGCTGTCCGGCGTCATGGCGTCGTCCTTCGACAGGTCGCGTTTGCCGAACGCGCCCTGATAGATCACCTCCTTGCTGTTGGCGGCGATTGCGACCACGCCGGGAATTTCCCGCGCGTCGCTTTTCTGGCGCAGGATCTGGTCGATCTGGGCTTGGCTTTGCATGGGGTCACCTCCAGGTTGATTTTTTTTGAAGTCTGCGATCTTCCTCCTGGGCCTCTCCCCCGGCAAGCGCGGCGGAAACGGCGTGCCGGTCGCGATCTCGTGATCGAGGACTGGGGATGACGGGGACTGAATTGCCACATTTGCCATAATTTGCGGGAAATCCGGCCGCATGGTCGCTGACCTTCCGGCCGATCGGCGATATCGTCGAAGCATCAATTCGGAACGGATTTTTTAGTAAGGCGTTCAGATCCCAGCATAAATGTCGGGTCCAGCCAGAAGTTGGATCGAATGATTATGGCGTAGGTCGCCAAGAGATTGCCAAGTGATTGCCAAGAGGGGGTGCAGATGATTTCGACCTGGAGCGAATGGAAACGCTATCCGCGGGCGGCGCGCGGCGAAAATATCGAAGCGCCGATCTCTCCGGGCATCTACGAAGTTCGCTATGCCTCGACGGGTGCGCTGCACTCGTTTGGCGCGGTCGATAACGTCGCCCAGGCGCTGGCGCTGCTGGCGGTCGGTTCGAAATCGTGGTTCGGCCGGCGTGAGCCGGCTGAAACGCCGGACCTCGAATATCGCACCTGTGCGACTTCCAGCAAAGCGGACGCCAAGGCCGCGGCGGAACGCATGATCGGCCGCCGCGAAACCTATATGAGCGGCGCGGCCTGATTTGAAACTGTCATTCCGGGGCGATGCGAAGCATCGAACCCGGAATCTCGAGATTCTCCGATGTGCAATTGCACATCGTAGTTCGCGCTAATGCGCGCCCCGGAACGACAAACAATGATCCCAGCCCTCGAAATTGCTTGAAGCAGCTGCGCTTTTGCAGCCAGTGTATCGCGGCCGGTTTAGGCCTATAATCGCTACAATATCAGAAAATCCCAGGCAAAAAATCCAAGGAGTGACGCCATGACCGCTGCCGCACGCGCTTCGCAACCGTCCGCCCAAACGCTGCGTGACCGCCTGAAAGATCCGACGCTGCTGCGCGAGCACTGCTTTATCGACGGCGCCTGGACGGGTACGCCGTCCCGCCCCGTCACGAACCCGGTCAATGGCGTCGAGCTCGCGAAAGTGCCGGTCATGAGCACCGCGGAAACCAGGCAGGCGGTCGAAGCCGCCGAGCGCGCGTTTCCGGCTTGGGCGAAGCTCACCGCCAAGCAGCGCTCCAACATCTTGCGCAAATGGTTCGACCTGATCGTCGCCAACCGCGAAGACCTGGCGCTGATCCTGACCTCGGAGCAGGGCAAGCCGCTGGCTGAGGCGCTCGGCGAAGTCGATATCGGCGGCGCCTATGTCGAATTCTTCGCCGAGGAGGCGCGGCGCGTCTATGGCGAAACCATCCCGACCCAGCGCGCGGATGCGCGGCTGCTGGCGATCAAGCAGCCGATCGGCGTCTGCGGCGCGATCACGCCGTGGAACTTCCCGAATTCGATGATCACCCGGAAAGTGTCGCCGGCGCTGGCGGCGGGCTGCACCGTGGTGCTCAAGCCCGCCAACGAGACGCCGCTGTCGGCGCTCGCACTGGCCGCGCTGGCCGAGAAGGCCGGCGTGCCAAAGGGCGTGTTCAATGTCATCACCGGCAATTCGTCGGCGATCGGCAAGGTGTTGTGCGAGCACCCGGCCGTGCGCTTCGTCGGCTTCACGGGCTCGACCGAGGTCGGCAAGATTCTCTATCAGCAGGCCTCCGTCGGCGTGAAGAAGCTCGGGCTCGAGCTCGGCGGCAACGCGCCGTTCGTGGTGTTCGACGACGCCGATATCGACGCTGCCGTCGAAGGCGCCATGGTCTCCAAATATCGCAACATGGGGCAGACCTGCGTCTGCGCCAACCGCCTCTACGCCCAGGACAAGATCTATGATGCGTTCGTGGAGAAGCTCTCGAAGAAGGTCGCGGCCATGAAGATCGGCGACGGTACCGAGCAAGGCGTGACGCAGGGGCCGCTGATCAACATGGAAGCGATCGACAAGGTCGAGCGGCACATCGCCGACGCGGTGAAGGGCGGCGCCAGGGTCGTCACCGGCGGCAAGCGGCATTCGCTCGGCGGCACTTTCTTCGAACCGACGGTGCTCGCCAATGTCGCGCCCGATGCGCTGGTGTCGCGGGAAGAGACCTTTGGGCCGCTGGCGCCGGTGTTCCGTTTCAAGGACGAGGCCGATGTGATCGCGATGTGCAACAATTCGCCGTTCGGGCTTGCCTCGTATTTCTATTCGCGCGATCTCGGCCGGGTCTGGCGGGTCGCCGAAGCGCTGGAGTCCGGCATGGTCGGCGTCAATACCGGCCTGATCACCACGGAAGTAGCACCCTTCGGCGGCGTCAAGGAGTCGGGCTTGGGACGCGAAGGCTCGCATCACGGCATGGAAGAATATGTCGAGATCAAATATGTGATGATGGCGGGGATTTAGCCGCTTGTGGCGATGCGAGGCCCTAAAGCATGATCCGGAAAAGTGGGCAGCGGTTTTCCGAAAAGATCATGCTCAAACAAAAAGCTGGAGCGAGATGACGATTCAACGAGAAGTTATCTCGCCCTAAAGCCCAAGCGTGACCTCGGCCCAGTGCACGATGACCTTGCTGTTGAGGAACTCGATGACACTGGGCTCGATCGTGCCTGGATGGTCGTGGTCGACCACCGCGGTGGCGACGACGGCATCGCAGCGGTCGTTGAAGGCAACCGACAGGGCCGAGTTCGGCGCGCGATAGGGACCGGCGACCGCATAGGCCCGGCTGCGGCCCTTCATCCACGCGACATTGATCTGACGTCCCGGCCCCAGCACCGCAGGTTTTTCGCCCATCAGCCCGAAATCGCTCAGGCGATCGAGCTCGGCGTCATCGGAAACGCCGGTCTGGCAGTTGCAGAACCCGATTTTGGCGCGGACATAGAGGCTGACCTCGACCCCGCAATCCGCCGCCTCGCAGCGGAACGCTTTGCCTTTGCCCCATTCATCGGTCGGAAACGGCCACTGCACTTCCGAGAACTGCGGATGATTGGGTGGCGCCACCGCGCCGCCATGGCCCAGCATCGGCCAGGCGAAGAAGGCCGACGCGCCGGCGAGCGCGCCGATCCCGAAGCCAACGATCCCCGCAATGACGGCTACTCTTTTCATCTCGCCTGATCGGCCCTTGCGGTTGCTCTAGTTGTTCGCAACGAACGTGCGGGCGGCGGCCAGCGTCGGCCGATCGGAGTCCGATCCGGCCGAAAGCGCGACCAGCTTTTCATAAGCCGCTTTCGCTTTGCCGGTGTCGCCGAGTGCCTGCGCGGCCTTTGCGGCGCCGACATAGCCATTGAAGCGATTCGGCTCCTTCGCCATCGTGGCCTCGAACGCCGCCAGCGCTTCCTTCGCCATGCCGCGATCCAGCAGCATGAAGCCGTATAATTCGCGTGCCGGCGCCAGCGGCCCGGGGGTGACCGGCGCCTTTTCCGTCTTGTCCTCGGCATCGACGGCCGCGCTCATCGCCGTCAAGGCGTCATCATATTTGCCGTCCGCGTAAAGCACCCAGGCATTCGCCGCCTGCTGCTGGACATCGACCTGGCCAGCCCAGTAATTGTTCTTCGCTTCACGCAGACTGTCGCGAATTTCGGCAAGCCGGGCGACATCAACCTTCGCGGCCGCCGAATCGCCGGAGCGGGCGGCGCCGAGCGCGCGCGCGAAGTGAGTGATCGCCATGACGTGCGGAAACTTGCTTGGCTTGACGTCGAGATTGGCCGCGCCCTTCCAGTCGCCGCGTTCCACCATGTAGCGCGCCGGCGCGGCGGCCCGCGAAAAAGCCCCGCCGAAGGCATCGGGATCGGGCTGCGTTGCCTCGATCTCGTCAACGACCTTGCGCGCGGCCGCATCCTGACCGAGTTGCAGATAGGCGTAGACGAGATAATCCTGCCCGTGCAGTTGCTCGCCACCTTCCCTGTTGGCCTTTGCGGCCTGCACCGAAGCCAGGTTGGCCGCAATCGACTCCTTCCAATAGCCGACGCGGGTGAAGATATGCGACGGCATGTGCTGAGCATGCGGCGCATTCGGCGCGATCTTGGAATAGCGCAGCGCGGCCGGCAGACCCTTGGCGGCGATTGCCGGATAGTCATACAGATGGATCAGATAGTGGGCGACGCCGGGGTGCTGCGGTTGCCGCTGCCAGATCGGCTCCAGGATCGCGGCCCCCTTGAGCTGGTTGGCGTAGGTCTTGTCGGCGGGCGACGCCGCGACGTTCAGGGTGATGGCATAGAAGATCTGGGCCTCGTCGTCATCGGGATATTTGGCCGCCAGTGCCTCCATCTTCTTCAGGTAGGACTGCACCCGCGCCGGTTGCGGGGTCTTGTCGTAGTCAACATACATCACCGCCAGTGCGTCGATGTAGTCGCGCTCGCGCTCCGTCTTGGCGCCAGCCGCCTTTGCCTTCTCGATCGCCGAAAGCCCGAGCGGAAGATTGGGCGCCGGTATCGCGCCGTGCGGATTGTTGAGCAGCGACAGCGCGATACCCCAATAGGCGATGGCGCATTCCGGGTCGGCCTTGATCGCCGCCTCGTAGATTTCCCTTGATTCCGCATACCAGAACGAATGCTGGTATCGCATCGCGCGATCAAACCGCCGCTGCGCCGTCTCGTTGCACGATGTCGCGAAATGCACCGTGCCCAGTTTCTGGTCGGCGTCTTCCTGCGCCAGACCCGGTGCGCATGTTCCAAATACCGCCCCGGTCGCAATGGTCGCCGCAAAAAGAAATTCACGCATGACGTTCTCCCGGACGCCGATGAAAGGATGACGTTGCCCCTGGGGGGCGCGGCAAGCATAGGCCCTAATGCCGACTGACTCAACGCGCCCCGGGGTTCGGGGCGGTTGCCGTTTGACCCAAGTCAAACTAGGATTCTCGCAGATCGCATATTTTTGATCGACGTCCATTCCGGCCAAGCGTCGCTCGGCGTCATCGCGCGGCCGATGCGACCGGATGAAACCATGCTGCAACGGACTCATTCCGCTCTGGACGAGAAGCTGCTTCTTTCCCGATTCTGGCAGAGCGCCTCGGGATATTGGCGGGGTCCCGGGGCATGGCGGGCCTGGCTTCTGGTGGCCGTCTTGATTGTCACCGTGCTCCTGCAATTGCTGACGCAATACGCGCTGAACTACTGGAATCGCGACTTCTTCAACGCGGTCGGGCGCCGGGACGCCGCCGAACTTTGGACCCAGGCCTTGCGATTTGTGCCCCTGGCCGCGGCCAGTCTCGCGCTCACCGTCTTCTCGGTCTGGGCCCGCATGACCATGCAGCGCACCTGGCGCGCGTGGCTCAGCAACCACCTCTATGACTATTGGCTGCAACATGATCGCTATGTCCGGCTCAGGTTCGTGGCCGGAGACTATGACAGTCCGGAATTCCGCATCGCCGAGGACGCCAGGATTGCAACCGATCTGCCGGTCGACCTCGTGCTCGGGCTGTTCCAGTCGCTGCTGAATGCCGTGACGTTTATCGGAATTCTCTGGTCGGTGGGAGACGGTCTGGCCGTTGACCTCGGTGGTTTCGTCCTGAACATTCCCGGCTACCTCGTCATCGCGGTGATCGTTTATTCCGCCCTGCTTTCGGCCGGCATCTTCCTGATCGCCCGCCACCTGACACGCGTGATGGAGGAAAACAAGCGAGCCGAGGCCGAGTTGAGGTCGACTGGGACGCATCTGCGCGAAAGTGGCGAAGGGACAGCCGTGCCGGACGACAAGAAGGACCCGCGCCACGTCATCGGCGCGCCGTTGAAGGCGGTGATCACCATCTGGCGGATCTATATGTGGCAGCTGATGCGGATGACGGTGGTGACTTATTCGAGCCTTTTGGTGACCCCGGTGATCGGCCTGCTGCTGTGCACCCCGAAATATCTTGCCGGCACGATGAGCCTCGGGGAAGTGGTGCAGGCAGCGGCGGCGTTCGTCGTTGTGCAAGGGGCGTTCAGTTGGTTCACCGACAATTACGCCCGCCTCGCGGAGTGGGCCTCCTCGGCCAATCGCGTGGCGTCGCTGCTGCTTGCGCTGGATGAGGTCGATCGGCCTGACCGGACAAAGGACGCCGCTCACCCCGTTATCTCCGCAGCACCGTGATCATGCGGTTGGCGAAGGTCAGGCGCTCGGCCATGATGGCGACGAAATAGGTCAGCAACTTCTGGCCGAGCAGCGGATTTTCGCCCTTGAGGGCCTCGAATTGATGCGCGCTCAAGACATACAGAATGCTTGCGGCTTCGGACTGGATGGTGGCGCTGCGCGGCGCATGGGAGACGAGGCCCATTTCGCCGATGGTGGTATAGCGACCGAGGCTTCGCACCCGCGTGGTGCCGCCCTCGCCTGCGGGAATCATGATCCCGACGCGTCCGTCCAGAATGAAATGCATCGAATCGGCGGCATCGCCGGCGCTGACGATAACCTCGCCGGCGTCGACCTCCAGGCGCTGGCAGCGATGGATCAATTCCGCGGCGTCTTCCTCGGTCCCGAGAATCCGGACGAACCAGTCACGCAAGGAGGTTTCCTCCTGCTCGCGGCCCTGATGCTGCGCGATGATCTCGTTCTCGCACCACTCCAGCGCGTGATCCAGTTCAGGCACGATCGAGACCCCGTGCGAGACGAAATCGATCGATCGCAAGGCCTTCTCGGCCGCCGGCGGAAGATGCACCAGCACCAGTCTGATACCGCGGTCCTCGGCCGTCCGCTTGATCTGGGCGAAACTGTAGGCGGCCGAGGAATCGATGCCGGTGACAAGCTTGAAGTCGAACACCAGAAAGCGGCATTCCGGATGACGTGCAAGCAGCGCCTTGACGTGCTGGTAAAGCCGATTGGCCGAGCCGAAGAACAGATAGCTCTGCAGGTTCAGGCCCTGGATCTTGCCGCCATGCGCCGACAGCACCGCCTGGTCCTCGCGTGAGCGGTCGAGCGAACTGCGATATTCCGAACCGTCGAAGCTGTATTTGATGGAATCGATGCGCGAGGCGCTCAAGGCAAACGTCGCGCAGCCGATCACGACGCCGATCAGGATGCCGGCAATGAAACCCCATTGCACGATGATGACGATGATCGCCAGCAGTGACAGATATTCGACGACGGAAAGCCGCCGCCGCGACTGAACGGTCCATTTGTGAAGCTGATCGGCTCCCAGATAGATCAGGAGGCCGCCGAGCACGAACTTCGGCATATAGCCGAGCAGCGTCGGGGCAAAGGCCAGCATCAGCAGCGAGATCGCGGCAACGGTGAGTCCGGACAGCGGGCCGGTGCCGCCGCCATTGAAGTTGAGCACGGAACGGCTGACCGAAACGCAGCCGGTATAGCCGCCGAAGGCGCCCGAGAGCGCATTGGCGATGCCGGTGACGTTCAGTTCCCGCTCCAGGTTGGCTTCACGCTGCGTCGCCACCTCGATGCCCGTGGTGTTGAACAAGGTGCATGACGCCGTGACGAAGGCCACCGCGATGAAATTGCCTGAGAGCTCCGGCAATGTGTACCAGGGATAGTTGCGGATGGCGTCCACGCTCCACGGCAACATGAAATTCACGGCGGGCGGCGGCTGAAAGGTCCAGCCCGCGGCCTGCGCCTGCGCCAGCGGGATTCCGGCCAGCCAGAACACGATATGCGCGGCAATCACGCCGCCGACCAGTATGGCCGGCAGTCCAAACGACGTGCGTGAGCGGTGCCAGGTCAGATAGAGGACGACCGCCATTGCGCAGGCGGCCGCCAGTTTGGACAGCGTCTGGATATTCTCGAACTGGCCGAGCGTGGCGAATTGCAGGCGCTGGCCGGTGATGACGCGGACCGCGCCGAGAAGGATCAGGCAGCCGGTCGCGCCGAGAAATCCGCCGACCACCGGATAGGGCACATAGCGGATCGCACGGCCCATCCGTGTCATCCCGAAGCCGCACAGCACGATGCCGGTCGCGACGGTGGCAAGCGCAAGGGTGAGCAGGACGGGTGCGAGCAGCGGCGCCGATGGATCGGCCGCAATGATCCGCTCCACCATCGATGAGGCCAATATGCCCGTCGTCGCAGCGGTGGAGCTTTCCGGCCCCGCGACCGCGAAGGGCAGCGAGCTTCCGACCCCGATCACGGCGGCGAGAACCGCCGATGAAATGAAGGTGGCGGCGACGCCATAGGACAAAAACGGCGCGAGCGGTCCGGCGAAGATCAATAGCGCGTAGGACAATCCGAAGGTCACGGTCAGCACGCTGGCGGCGCTGCCGCCGAGAACGTCCTTCAGCGCCGCGCGCAGCGGCAGCCTGGGACGAAGATCGATGGACTGACTGACCACGCGCGCGTTTTCCCCGCCACACTTGTTAGTGGTAGACGACGGCAGCGCGCGAGAACAGGGCATTTCCATGGGTGAACTCGGATTTCATCTCGCATTGCTCCAGACTTCGCTCAGCGCTCAAGCACCCAGCGGGTGACGGCTTGATGAAAGTTGAGCGGCCCGGGAACGGTCATATGGGTCTTGAGATACTTGAATCCGGCCTTTTGCAGCGCGCGATTGGGTGCAACATTGAAGGCATTGGGCTCGCAGAAGAGACGCTTCAATTTCAGTTGTTCGAAATAGATATCGGCGCTGTGCCGGACGCATTCGACTCCGTAACCCCGATTCCGGCGCTCCGGATCGATGACGTGCAGGTGCATGTTGGCCTGTTCGCCATAAACGATCTTGTCGCAGGACGAAAATCCGACAGGCTGCTCGTCCTGCAGCCAAATGACGACAAGCCAGGCTCGCTGCTTGATCGGCTGCCCGTGCTCACGCCGGAATCGCTCGCGCCAGCTTTCCGGAGCGGGCAAACGCGTGGGGTCGACGCCGAGAATTTCCAGATGTTCCGGGGTTGAACGGACAAAGTAGTCGATGACGACATCGATCTCGGAATCCTTCATTTCCCTGACCGTCAGCGTCATCAATCGGCTCCCCCCGCTTTCAGGTCGCTGCCGGTGATGCGGCGATAGGCTTCGAGATAGCGCTTGCTGGTGGCGTCCACCACGCTTGCCGGCAGCGGGGGCGGCGGCGCCTCGCCGTTCCAGCGGCCGGCCCGGCGCTCGGCGTCGAGATAATCGCGCAGCGGCTGCTTGTCGAAACTCGGCTGCGGCTGGCCGGGCTTGTAGACATCCGCCGCCCAGAAACGCGAACTGTCGGGGGTCATGACCTCGTCGATCAGGATGATGTGGCCATCCTTGTCCCGCCCGAATTCGAATTTGGTGTCGGCGATGATGATGCCCTGGTCGCGGCTGAGTTTCTCGCCGAGCGTATAGACCGCGCGGGTCATGCTCTCCAGCGTGTAGGTGGCTTCCTCGCCGATGATCTCGCGCATCCGTGCCACCGTGATGTTCTCGTCGTGGCCGGTCTCGGCCTTGGTCGCGGGGCTGAAGATCGCGGGCTCGAGTTTGGCGCTCTCGAGCAGGCCGGGCGCCAGTTTTTCGCCCGCCAGCGTGCCGTGCGCGGCATATTCCTTCCACGCCGAGCCCGAGAGATAGCCGCGGATCACGCATTCGATCGGAAATACCGTGGTGCGCCGGCACAGCATCGCCCGTCCGGCGAGCGCGGCGCGCTGTCCCTGCAGCGCCGGCACTTCGGCGATGATCTCGTCGGCATCGCTGCTGATCATGTGATGATGGACCACGCCTTCGAGCTCCCTGAACCACCAGGCGCTGATCTGGGTCAGCACCGCGCCCTTCATCGGGATGGTCTCGGCCATCACAATGTCGAAGGCACTGATGCGGTCGGTGGCGAGCAGCAGCACGCGGTCGTCGCCGACGGCATAGATGTCGCGCACCTTGCCGCGCCCGATTCGTGGCAGGGGCAGGTCGCTGGCGAGCATGGTGGTCATGGGTCGGACTTTCGAAGACGGCCGCCGGCGCGGAGGCGCCGATGCGAAGGACGGAAATTGGGATAGCTCACTCCGGCAGCGGAATGAACTCATGTTCGTTGGGGACGGCGGCGAAGCGGCCGGTTTTCCAGTCCTGTTTGGCCTGCTCGATCCGCTCCTTGCTGGAGGAGACGAAGTTCCACCAGATATGGCGCGGGCCTTCCAGCGCGTCGCCGCCGAGGAACATCATTCGCGTCGGTTTTGCCGCCTTCACGGTAATGCGGTCGCCGGGGCGAAAGATCAAAAGACGCGGACCTTCGTAGCGTTCATTGGATATCTCGACTTCGCCGTCAACCAGATAGATGGCGCGCTCCTCATGGTCCGCGTCGAGCGGGACGCTGACGCCCTGCTCGGCGGTCACCTCGGCATAAAACCACGGCGACACCATCGCGACCGGCGACTTCACGCCGAACGAACTGCCTGCGATGATTCGCGCGGTGATGCCGCCATCGCTGACCACCGGCAGGTCGGCGGCGGCGTAATGCTGGAACGACGGCGCGATTTCCTCCGACCCCGCCGGAAGCGCGATCCAGCTCTGCAGGCCCAGCATCTTCTGGCCGTTCTGGCGCTGTAGATCCGGGGTGCGCTCGGAATGGGCGATGCCGCGGCCCGCGGTCATCAGGTTCATGGCGCCGGGCTGGATTTCCCTGACATTGCCCTCGCTGCCGCGGTGCATGATGCTGCCGTCGAACAGATAGGTGACGGTGGCAAGCCCAATATGCGGATGCGGGCGCACGTCCATGCCCTTGCCGGACATGAACTGCACCGGCCCGAAATGATCGAAGAAGATGAAGGGGCCGACCATCTGCCGCCTGCCGTGCGGCAGCGCGCGGCGCACCGCAAAGCCATCGCCGAGATCGCGGGTGCGCGGCACGATGACCAGCTCCAGCGCATCGCAGGATTTGACATCGCCAAGGACAGGATCGTTGTCGGGAAGCCAGCTCATGGGTTTTCCATCATGGTGTCGGCTGCATCCTAGCAGCAATCCTCAGGCATCGTCCAAGCTCACCCACGGAGCATGGGACGTCCTCCGGGATTTTGCTTTTGGCGGAGCTTGGCGCAGGCCGGGCGGGGCGTCAACGCAACTTGTTCTCGCGGCGCGGAGCGAGCCCGAGTGATGCATCATCCGTTCGCCCCGAAAACGAGGGCGCAGGGAATGCCGGACGCTCGGCGCGTCCGCAGCCGCGTGTGCAGTGGTAGAAAGCACACGCGTTAGTCACCACGGTCACGCCAGAAACGTCCGGCATTCCCCGCGCAATGGTTTTACGGTTTCCTTCGCGCTCTCCCCAGTGACCGGGCTTTCTTGCCACTGTCGCCCCCGAGAAGCTTGCTTCCCAGGAACTTGACGCCAGCGTCGGGGCGTCAGGACCACACGACTTCGCCGTCCGCAAGCACACGCTCTCGTCAGTAGCGTGGTTCGCGTCCACCGCATCCCGCCCCAACGTTCGTGACGATGGCCAACGCCCC
>NZ_SSNA01000224.1 GCF_004799445.1 Bradyrhizobium sp. | reverse complement strand
ATCGAGTCGATATTTGCAATAGCCAATGGATATATCGGGGCGAGGGCCTCAATCGGAGAGGATGGGAGATTTTCGAATCCATCGACATTTGCCGCCGGCGTTTACGTTACGGACCCAAGCTCCGAACTCGGAACGAGACTGGCAGTACTTCCAAATTGGTTCCATACAGAAGTCAGTGTGGAGAACCAAGAGCTGTCGCTTGAGGCTGGCCGCGTACTCGTCCATCGGCGACTTCTCGACTTGCGCCAGGGTGTCATGTGGCGCGAGTGGCGACAGCAAGACCCGCGCGGACGCATTACCCGATTATTTTATCTGCAGCTTGCTTCTCTCGCTGATCGGCACATCCTTCTCCAATCGGTCACGGTAACGGCCGAAAACTACGCAGGAAAGATAAGTCTCACCACACGCCTTGTCCCGTCGGGTGAAATCGGCATGGAAACAGCGCACATCGGGGCCGAACCTGCCGTGCTCATGCGCGTATCTCGGATAGACGTCGCGATCGCCAGTACGTCGATGCTGCACTGCGCGAACTCGTCGAGAACGTTGACGCACGAAGAACGATCCGACGGCAGTGAAGAGCGATGGTCATGGGAGACAGGCCTCGGTGAAGCGGTCCGCCTAGATCGTATCATTACTGTCTTCACGTCGCGTGACGGTGTTAACCCAGCTAAGGCGGCTTTGAGTCATCTTGCGACAACGCGCACGCGTGGCTTTCCGCCCGCCGCGCAGGCGCATTTCGATGCCTGGCATCGCAAGTGGGGCGCCGCGGATGTTCGGATAGCGGGTGACAAGCAGGCGCAGCGCGCACTTCGCTTTGCATGCTATCATCTCATCTCAGCGGTCAACCCTGCCGACGAATACGTCTCGATCTGTGCGCGCGGGCTAACCGGCGAAGCGTATCGGGGTCATGTGTTCTGGGACACCGAGATCTATATGCTGCCATTCTATGTCTTCACTGATCCGCTGTCTGCTCGATCTCTGCTGATGTACCGCTATCACACGCTCGATGCAGCGCGGCGCAAAGCCAAGGAGCATGGCTATGAGGGTGCCCTCTATGCCTGGGAGTCGGCCGATACCGGTGATGAGGTAACTCCGCGGCGCGCGGTCATGCCCGATGGCCGGGTCGTCGCCATCCTTACAGGGGAACGAGAGCACCACATTAGCGCCGACGTTGCGTACGCTGTCTGGCAGTATTGGCGCGCGTCGGGGGACGACGGCTTCATGCTAGCAGCAGGTGTCGAGATCCTCGTGGAGACAGCACGCTTCTGGGCCAGCCGGGCGGAAGTCGCGCCTGATGGTCGTACCCACATTCGGCAAGTGATCGGCCCCGATGAGTATCACGAACTGATCGACGACAACGCGTACACAAATGCGATGGCGATTTTCAACCTCGAACGTGCCGCGGATACCCTTGAGATATTACAGCGCAAGCAAGTCGCCGACTGGCAGCGGCTATGCACAAACCTTGAGCTTGCCGAGAAGGAGCCCGCGAAGTGGCGTGCGTTGGCTGGAGGGCTAGCGACAGGTTTTGATCCTGCAACCAAACTGTTCGAGCAATTCGCTGGCTATTTCGAACTCGATGAGGTCGATGTAGTGCGCCAGCGAGCCTCGGCCATGCCGATTGACGCCTATCTCGGACCGGAGCGCGTGCGTCGCTCGAAGGCGATCAAGCAGGCAGATGTCGTGGCGCTCAGCGCAGTGCTGTGGGATCAATGGCCTGTCGCGGTGCACGAGGCGAACTTCCGGTATTACGAACCCCGCACCGCCCATGGCAGTTCGCTGAGCCCTGCGCTTTACGCCCTCGTCGCCGCCCGGCTCGGCGACGGAGCTCTTGCGCAAGCTTATTTCCGCCAAGCTGCCGAGATCGACTTGGCCAACAACATGGGTAACGCCGCCGGCGGCGTTCATATGGGCGCCCTAGGTGGCCTCTGGCAGGCTGCGGTATTCGGCGCGGCCGGCTTACGCGCACGTGAGGACGGCATTGCGCTCGACCCACATCTGCTCCCGGGCTGGACCGAAATGGCATTTCCGGTGCAATGGCGGGGACGCTTGCTGCGTTTGCGCCTGGAAGCTGACCGCAGGTGTATCGAGGTCAATGTCGAGAGCGGTGGCGAGCTCTGTCTCTCGGTCCCGGAGGGCCCCGTATGCCTCGCCCGTCCCGGCCGGCGCTATGTCCTGCGTGGCGACCGCTCAGGATGGGGTAGTTGGGAAGAGGTGGGCCAATGACTTCTGCGCAGACAGTGCTGGTCCCGCTCGACGGCTCCGTCCGCGCGACGGCGGCGTTGCCCGTGGCGCGTGGGCTTGCCGAATTGTTTCATGCCACCCTCGCCGTTCTCCATGTTTCCGAGGAGACCTTGGAATCCGCCGCGCTGGTCGACCGCATGAAACTCTCATCCCAAGACCTGCGTGGGCTGGTTGTAGATCAGCGTACGGGTGCGGCTGCGGCCCGTATCGTGCAAGAAGCCACCGAGCGACACGCAGCCCTGATCGTCATGTGCCCACGGACACGGATGGATGCCAGACCGCGAACATTTGGCAGTGTGGCCGAGGCCGTT
>NZ_SSNA01000223.1 GCF_004799445.1 Bradyrhizobium sp. | reverse complement strand
AGTCCCGTGAAACGACCCGAAATTGCCGGTCTTTGCCGCCACATCAGGCAGCATGATCACGAAGTGAGCTGTTTTTACGCTCGCTGCAGCCTGTTTTTGCTTCTAGCGGCGCTCGCTGGAAAGGGCTGATCTCCGCGGCATCGAACATCGTCTGGAGGGCTGCGATCATGTTTTACCGTATTGTTACGTGCGTCGTCGCTGCGGTCTTGAGCGGAATGCTCACCGCTGCCCAAGCCGAAGAGTCAGTGACGCTGAGACTGAAATGGTTTCATCAGGCGCAGTTTGCCGGCTTCTACGTCGCCAAGGAAAAAGACTTCTACAAGTCCGCCGGCTTGAACGTGGACATCCAGCCCGGCGGTCCGGATTTTCCGGCGATCCAGATGGTGGCGGGAGGCAATGAGCAATTCGGCGTGACCGGCGCTGACCAGATACTGATAGCGCGCAGCAAAGGCGTTCCGGTGGTGGCATTGGCGGTGATCTTCCGCCGCAACCCCTTCGTTCTGTTCTCGCTGGCAAAGTCCGGCATCAAGGCGCCATCCGATTATGTCGGAAAGAATATCGGCGTGAAGGTTGGCGGGAACGAGGAACTGATCTATCGCGCGGTGCTCGCCAAAGCTAACGTCGACAAGGCCAGACTGAACGAGGTCCCCGTCAAGTTCGACATCACCCCGCTGCTCGCCGGCGCGGTCGATGTGTGGCCGGGCTATCTTATCAACGAAGTTCTCGCGGCCAAGGAAAAGGGCTTTGACGTCAACGTCGTATCGCCACCGGATTATGGCATCGACCTGTACGCCGACACCTTGTTCACCACCGAGAAAATGCTCAGGGAGAAGCCGGATGTCGTCCGCAACTTCGTATCCGCGACGCTTAGAGGCTGGAGTAGCGCGATCGCGGCTCCCGAAGAGGCCGCAACGATCACTGTCAAATACGGATCCAAACTGACCTACGATCACGAACTGGCGATGATGAAAGCGAGCCTGCCTTTGCTCCAACCCGATGCCAAGCCGGTGGGCTGGATGGATGCCGCGAACTGGACCGCCGCACAAAAGCTGCTGGTTGACGCCGGATTTCAGAAGACGCCGGTTGACGTCGGCAAGGCCTTCACCGTCGAGTTTCTCAAATGAACGCAGTCGCGCTGGCGAACCGGCCGGAGGCGTCGACACTGCCCACGACCGAGCCTTTGGTGGCGATCGAAAACCTCAAGGTTCGTTTCGGCGATGTGGTCGCCATCGAAGACCTGAGCTTCACCGTGCGGCGGGGCGAATTTGTCTCGCTGCTCGGACCGAGCGGCTGCGGCAAGTCCACCTTGCTGAAGGCGATCGCGCAATTGGTCACGCCGGCCAGCGGAAAGATCGTGCTGAGCGATCCCAATTTGCGCGTCGGCTTCATGTTTCAGAAGCCGTTGCTGCTGCCATGGCGGGCCACGCTCGACAACGTGCTGCTGCCGGTCGAGATTCAGCTTGGCGGCAGCGTAGTCGACGTGACGGACCGGCAGCGCGCCCGACTGATGCTTGATCTGGTCGGACTAGGCGACTTCGCCGATGCCTACCCGCATCAGCTGTCGGGCGGAATGCAGCAGCGTGCAGCGCTTGCCCGCACGCTGATCAGCGATCCCGATATCCTGTTGCTTGACGAGCCATTCGGCGCGCTCGACGAACTGACGCGCGAAGCCCTCAACGAGGAACTGATCCGCATCTGGCAAAGCGGCAATACGCGATTGCACACCATTATCATGGTCACCCATTCGATCTCCGAGGCGGTGACCATGTCCGATCGCGTCATCGTTTTTACCGACCGGCCCGCACGGCTTGCCGAAGACGTTCAGGTCCGGTGTTCGCGGCCTCGCGCTCCCGAGGATTCGGAGCCGGGTTCGATTATCAAACGTATCAGGACAATCGTCAAAGGTGGCCGATGAGATTGCGTATCCAAACGCCGCTGATATTCGCCCTGCTCGCGCTCGCCGTCTGGCAGGTCATTGTGATGGCCGCCGATGTCCCGGAATACCTGTTGCCGGCGCCGAGCGTCATCCTGGGCACTGTCGATCGCACGCTTGCCGTCCAACTCGCCGTAACATTCGTCGAAGCACTGGCCGGCTTTCTGATCGCCGGCGTGCTGGCGTTCGGCTGCGCCGTCATGTTCGTTCGATTCAGCACGCTCGAGCAAGGACTGTTTCCGATCGCCATCGCGGTCAAGACCACGCCCATCGTCGCGGTGGCTCCGCTGCTGGTGATCTGGTTGGGGACGGGATGGTGGTCCAAGATCGTGGCGGTGATCCTGATATGCTTTTTCCCCGTGCTGGTGAACGCGGTGAAGGGTCTCAAAGCAGCGGACGCCGAATACCGCGAGTTGTTCCAGACTCTCGGCGCCAGCAGAGCCCAGGAATTCCGCAAGCTGCGGATCCCATACTGCCTGCCATATCTGTTCTCGGCGCTGAAGATCTCATCCTCGCTCGCGATCGTGGGCGCGATCGTCGGGGAGTTTGTCGGAGCTACGCAAGGGCTCGGCTATCTCATCATGGTATCTTCAGCGCATCTTGAAACCGCAACGCTGTTTGCTGCGATCGCGGCGGCGGCGCTCGCGGGGATCACGATGTTCTATGTCATCGGGTGGGCCGAAGAACGCGTCATCTTCTGGCACGGCGGCAATATGGATTGAACATGCGCACAACTTCGGTCAACGTCGTCCAAATCTCGACCAAAGGTCCAGGCGATGTATCGGGCCTGATGAATCTTGTCGAAGCGGGCAAAATCGAGCCGGCCTCGATCCTCGCGATCCTGGGAAAAACCGAGGGGAATGGCGGCGTCAATGATTTCACGCGGGAATATGCGGTGACGGCGCTCAGCGGTGCGCTCGCGCCCTATGTCAATCTGTCCCAGCATGATGTCGAGCAAAGGATAGCGTTCGTGATGTCGGGCGGCACCGAAGGTGTGCTCAGTCCGCATATCACGGTGTTTTCGCGAAGCGCGATAGCCGGCGGTTCGCACAACGGCATCGCCGGCAAGCGCCTGAGCATCGGCATCGCCCAAACCCGCGACTTTATGCCGGAGGAACTCGGCTGCGCGGCGCAGATCAACGAAACGGCAAAGGCCGTCCGCGTCGCCATGGCTGATGCCGGTATCGACGATACCAAGGACGTGCATTTTGTGCAGATCAAGTGTCCGTTGCTGACCAGCGACCGGATCGAGGCCGCACACGCCAGAGGTCGCAATACCGTCACTACCAGCGCTTACGGGTCGATGGCTTATTCCCGTGGCGCATCCGCGCTCGGCGTGGCCTCGGCCCTTGGCGAAGTAGACGGCGAGATCGGGGAAGAGCAGGTTCTCAAAAGCTGGAATCTGTTTTCGTCCGTGGCCTCGACATCGGCCGGGATCGAGCTGATGCACAATGTGGTAATCGTCCTCGGAAATTCGTGGACATCGGCAAGCTCTTTTGTCATCGGCCATGCCGTCATGCGCGACTCCATCGATGCCGCCGCGGTGATCGAAGCGCTGGAAAGCGTCGGCCTCTGGGCCCGAGGCCGGTCTGATCCGATCGTTCCGGACCGTCTGGTTAATATTTTCGCCAAAGCGGAAGCGTCCCCGGACGGCAATGTACGCGGAAGCCGTCACACCATGCTTGACGATTCCGATATCGGCGCAACCCGGCATGCCCGCGCCGCGGTCGGCGGACTGATCGGCGGTCTCGCCGGGACAGGGGCGGTCTATGTTTCCGGCGGCGCGGAGCATCAGGGACCGCCGGGCGGCGGGCCCGTAGCGGCAATTGCTCGCCTATGATCCTTCTCGATGAGTCGACCGAGATTGCGCATTTTCCCCAATCAAGAGTCTATAACTTTCAATGTGCGAATTTCCGCCATTTGGCACAAAGCGGACGTGCCGACAGCTGCGATGAATGTCCGCTCTCTGGATAACAGACGACATAGACTGGTCGTCCTGAAGGCGTATTTTATGAGTGAACGCCTAAGGCCCGCCTCGATCTCAGTCACGCCGCGAGTCTTCGGCTGGTTTGACCTAAATCAAAGCCCGCGCCCCAGAATGGGGCGAAGGTTTTTATGGAACCAACCGATGTTGAATGAGTCTGTTCTTAGGGCCGCGTAGAAGGTTGGACACGATGACATTTGGATATACTCAGCCATTTTCATTCCAAATCGGAGCGCCGCAGGTGGTCAAGATCGCCGGGGTTCGCCACGGCGTGACCGAAATCACCTTGAGCGATGGACGACTGGTTCGCGCTACACTTCACGTCAAAAATGTAAAGCCGAGCTCTCAAAAGCCAGGCAGTGTGGACATCTCCTATAATGTTGTCACCGAAGTAATGGCCGTCCCGGAGGTACCGATCATGGATGTGCACGAGACGGTTCAATAAGCCGCGAGGCGGCTTTCGCTATGATTGCCAACTTTAATTTGGAGACCCGCTGGCCGCCTGATCCACTATCATCAGGTTCGAATTGAGAAGCCGCCTTCGGGCGGCTTTTTGTT
>NZ_SSNA01000222.1 GCF_004799445.1 Bradyrhizobium sp. | reverse complement strand
ACGGAGATCAGCGCCCGTCCGGCAAGTGAATCGGGTCTCGATGTCGCACGGCCGGACATCATCCGGCCATCGGTCGCCGCTGATCGCGACTCAATGCGCACAAGCGGACATCCGGCGGGAAGTACCAGCGGGGGTTTAATTCCCCCTCCAGCATCCCCACATACTCTACATGACACAATGGCAACCACCCAAGCGCGAACCGAAGAAGACCAAGGCTGAGCTGTACGAGATGCTGGCAGAAGCCGTGCGCAATACGCAGGCTGAGAATAAGCGCCTGCAACAGGCCAAGAGAGTGAAGGCGGCCTAACTCATATCTGAGTGCAAGAACCTTCGGCTGGCCAACCTTCCCCCGAGGTGCCCCCCAGCCGGGAGTTCCGACACAAGCGGCCTCGGCACGCCGCTCGCGCCGGGGCCGTTTTTATGCGCCTGCCAACTTTATGTTGCTCAATTCATCATGCCTTTACAAAAGAACTCTAAGACGCGCCCAACGATTATTTGGGCTGCGAAGGATGAATAATTTGAAACAGCAATTTGATACATCGACGGTCGCCGTTATGCGGCAGGCGTTGAACGAAGTTGTTGCGGATCGACGCTTCTT
Source organism: Bradyrhizobium sp. (assembly GCF_004799445.1). Taxonomy (GTDB): domain Bacteria; phylum Pseudomonadota; class Alphaproteobacteria; order Rhizobiales; family Xanthobacteraceae; genus Bradyrhizobium. Next base: position 16,282 of record NZ_SSNA01000222.1, on the reverse strand, counting down.
GGTCCGCAAGTCTGTCACGCCGCTTGAAGTAGCGGAGCATATTCTTGAGCAGGCGGCGCTGGGCGTGCGCGACCTCAACGGTCTGAAAAGCTCTGCATTCGACAAGCTCGGTGCCGCTGCCTGAGCGTACCTCCGCGCTTGGCTTGGTGAAGCACGGGACAGCGGAGCTGATTGCAATCATCCGACCTTTGGGTGTATTGCAATGCGCATGTGGGATGCCGCCAGCGTTGCACTCCTCAAAAACCTCTGGGCCAGCGGCCACAGCGCCGCGCAGATCGCCACTCGACTAGGGCACAGCCGCAACGCGGTGTGCGCCAAGTTGCTGCGTATGGGTTTGAAGCGCGGCCACAAGCCGCCCACCGCCAAACCCAAGATCGTGTCGGTACCGAAGCGAAAGTCAGCGCTGTTGGCGGCCTGTGCTCACCCGGTTCATAAGGTTGTGTCTACGCGCAAGCCAGTAGTGAGGCAGCTTAAGGAACTCACCAAGTCACAGTTGAATGCAATGCTGGCTGAGGCCGCCGCTAACACGGCGCGACTGCTTCGATGATGCCTTGCCTGGGAGGAGCAACAACATGACCCCACGCATCCCCGAGGATTTTTCCACCAGGTTGATCGACTGGAGTCCCTTCGTGATCACGGGCAACACGATGCCGCCCCGAGATCATCCTGATGAAGACGAAGAGGACGAGGACGACGAGGACGAAGAGGACCGCGCCGACGAACCGCCGGTCGTGCGCGAGCCGGACGAAGACTAGAGCATGATGCTTTTAGGATTGGGCATAGCCTGAGTTTCGGAAATAGTTGGTCCGCATTCTGTGCTTTTCGATCCGCTCGATGGCGGCTCGACAAGCTCGGTCGGGCTCACCTCTTCATGGTCCACCCAATTCCGACACAAGCGGCCTCGGCACTGTCTGTCATCGAGCGCCGTCCCGCCAAGTATTAGGTGGCCATGCCGACGATCTTCTTACTCAGATGATCAATCTGAACTTTTGCGTCTGCCACCGCAGTATCCGGATCAGACCAAGCGAAGCCAACATTGAGCGCGGGTAGTAACACGCCATCAATTATGACCGGCTCGTGATCCGCGCGCCTAAACCTTGCGTGCCATAGCCCTCTACCAACCTCGAAAGATTCAATCTCAAAACCTTCATAGGCGCAATTCATTGGGCACCTCTCCGCTGTTAACGGGCCGCTAAGTCGGCGCGGGCAATTCACCTTGGAGCCAGCCGCTCGTTTCGACGGAAATCATTGGGTCTACAAGCGTGACAAGTATTTCGTGTACCTAGTCGCACAGCGGGCACTCAAATGTATTTCCAGCACAACGCGGCCCCGCCGCTCACATTGAGAGTTTAATAGTGATCTGACAGCTTCCGCTGGGCGTTGATTTGGATCAACGCGATGACACGAAATGTCGCTTTCTGGCACGTTTGAGACATGCCGACGGACACTGAGAACGTCTGCTTATCGGGGTAGAACGGAAGTAACCGGCGCACGGTCAAAGTGACGCGATTGACCCGATTCGGAGTGCGCCAGGAAGCTGGCAAAGAATAGGAGGTGAAAGTCCCCCATGGGGTAAGGACTATCCGTCACGGCTTCGACCAAGACTTTGCGGCCGGAAATTGCTAGTAGATGGCCCTGACCTTTGGCTTTAGCTATCTCGATCAGCGCATGGTCGTCGAGCCGTTCACTGTGCTGGAGGATCGGTCCGGCAACTTCGATCGCATCATCGAATGCAAGGTCGCGAATGGTTTTGGGCGGCGCGTCGGAAAGCTTCGCGAGCCGGTTTCCAAACTGCGCACGAGCGGCACGCTCCACATTCTCGAGACGTTTCCCCATGACATCGTCGAACAGCTCGACCTGATCTTCGGAGAATTTACCCGACCCGACGACAAAAACGTCGGTTACTCGCCGCAATATTTCTGCGCGCCGCGAGACATCCTTGCTGGCCAATACTCCCTCAAGTTGGTCAATCAGATTGATTTGCAGGTCCATGCCCATTGCCCAATGCTGTGTTAGAAAATTACTCGAGGTGTCGTCTTACAGCTAAGCCACCATTTCCTTGGCCTGGCTTGCATCGTGGATATCGAGCTGCGAGACGGGAACTGGCCGACCAAGCAGATAACCCTGCACCAAATCTACCCCAGCCTCTCGCATGTATTCGAGCTGTTCTTCGGTTTCGATCCCCTCGGCCGTCGTCACCGTCCCAAGACCTTTGGCCAGCGCGAGCGTCGAGGCGACCACCGCCTTGCAATCACGTCGATCGAGAACGCCTTGTGTGAACGATTTGTCGATCTTGATTTTGTCGAATGGATAAATGGTGAGGTAGTTCATTGAAGAATATCCCGTGCCGAAATCATCGAGCGCGATAGAGATTCCGAGATTCTTCAGCCGCCGGATGGTTGCCAAATGCGCGTCCTGGTTCTCAAGAAGGGCAGTTTCGGTGATCTCCAGCTCCAGCCGTTCGGCCGCAAGTCCGGTCTCCACCAACGTGCACAATATAACGTCGAACAGGTTCCCTTTCTTGAACTGAAGCGCCGAGATGTTGATCGCGACTTTGATATGCGCAGGCCATGAGACCGCATCCTTGCAGGCCTGATGCAGCACCCAATCCCCGAGTGGGACGATCAGGCCCGTTGATTCTGCGAGCGGGATAAACTTGTCCGGCCCAATGAGACCTTTGGTCGGGTGTCGCCAGCGAACCAGGGCCTCGACGCCGCAGAGCTGTCGCGTCTTGGCGTCCGCGATCGGTTGGTAGTGCAACTCAAATTCTTCTCGCGCGATGCCTTCCCGCAGTTCGCTTTCTGCCGATTGATGTGTATGAGCAACCTCGAGCATCTCGGGCTCAAATACCCGGAAATCATTCCGTCCGCTGGACTTGACGTTGTAGAGCGCGAGGTCGGCGCTCTTCAGGAGCTCTTCGGGTTCGACGCCATGCTCCGGCGCCAGTGCGATTCCGATGCTGGTTCCGACGCTGGCCTGATGGCCATCCAGATCAAACGGCTGGGTAATGGCACTAATGATCCTGAGCGCGAGCGCGATTGCGCCCTCGTGCTGGTTGGGTCCACCCTCCTGGATGATCGCGAACTCGTCGCCCCCTAGTCTCGCCAGCACATCCATCTCTCGAACCGAAGATTTTAGGCGCCGGGCGACCTCGACCAACAACTTGTCGCCGGCGGGATGCCCAAGGGTGTCGTTAACAGCCTTGAACTTATCGAGGTCCAGCATCATTACGGTGACGGCGCCACCGTTCCTCTTGAGGCGCTTGCTCGCTTCATCGAGTCTTGCATTGAACTCCGCGCGATTGGCAAGCCCTGTCAGCACATCATGCCGCGCCAGGTGAACGATCTCCGCCTCCGCGCGTCGCCGCTCGGTGATATCTTCGGCGACAGCGAGCCAGCCGCCGCCTTCCATAGGCTGCCGAGCAAGCAGCACGAATCGTCCATCCGCCAGTTCATCGACCCTGCGGGAATTGGTCGGCATATGCGTCAACTCGGCGGCCCTTTTTCTGACCGCGGGTTCGCTGGTGTCTCCCTTTACCACGCCGCGAGCGAGGCGATCGGTGATGATGACCTCATAGGGTGTTCCGACCTTCAAAAGGTCCGGCGGTACCTGATAAAGTTCCACATAACGAGCATTACAGACCACAAGCCGTTTTTGGCTGTCGAACATGCAGAGTCCCTGAGCCATACTGCTGAGGGCAGCGTTGAACTGCATATTCATAAGTTCTAGTTCGGCCGCCTTCTCCGCAACCAGTTTCTCCTGAGCTCTTCGCGCTGTAACATCTTCATGGGTTGACACCCACCCACCGTCAGCGGTCGGGGTTCGTTTGATCGAGATTTCGCGGCCGTCGGCCGACAAAATAATCTGATTCTGTAACGTTGAAATCGCACGGACTTGTTCGTCTAAGGTCAGTTCTCTTTTTGCACCGCGGTCGGTGTGGTGCTGCAAAATTAGAGGTAACGGTGTCCCTGGCGTCACCAGTTCTTCCGGCAGGCCGTACAGCTCGCGGAAACGACCATTGGCGATCACGAGCCTCTTATCGGCATCGAACAGGCTCAGCCCCTGCGTCATATTACTCAAGGCCGCGTCGAACCTCATGTTGATGCGCGCCAATTCGGTGGCCTGAGCAAAAAGATCCTCCTCGTTACGTACCCGTTCAGTTATGTCGTCATGAATTTCCACCCAGCCACCGTCCGCAGTTGAGGTGTTGACAACGGAGATCGTCCGCCCATCCTTGAGCCGAGCGGTCGATGCACTCTTGCCTTCATCGATCAATTTCTGCCGCAATTCGCTGACGTATACATCAGCGTCGATGTCCAGATTTCCCGCCTGCCTCCGATGCTCAATGATCGAGTGGATACTTACTCCCTGCCGAATAAGCTCAGGCGACATTCCGTATATTTCGACATACCGGTCATTCCAGACGATTAGATGCCCGCTGGCATCAAACATCGAAAGGCCGTGGCTCATATGCGCGAGCGTAAGCTGAAGTGTCGCCGACTTCTCTTGTGCCCGATGCTCGCTTTCGGAAAGCTGCCTCGCGTCCGCGTGCCGTTTGGTCACGTCCGTATAGGTTGTGACGAAACCGCCACCTTTGATCGGCGTGCCGCGAACCTCGAGTACCGTGCCATCAGGGCGTGTCCGCTCAAATGAATGAGCCTCGCCTTTTCGAGCAAGCTCCATTCGCGCCCGCACCTGTTCGTCCGGGTCGCCAGGACCATATTCGCCGCGCGCAGCGTTCGTGCGGAATATCCTTTCAAGCGAGGGGGGGCCATTTTGAAGTAGCTCCTCCGGAAGGCCGAGCAATTTAACGAACGTGGGATTCCAGGCTACAATGTTGTAGTCCGCATCAAAGAACGAGATGCCGCCCGGAAAGTTGTCGATTGCCGCTTGCAACTTCGCGGTTTCGCGCTTGAATTCGGTCACGTCGGTCCGAAATCCAACGATGTAACCGCTTGGTGTCCGTCGCTCTCGAATCTGCAACCAACGACCGTCGGGCAATTGCTGGACGAGATTTGCGTTGGATGAGAGGTGTCGCTCGATCCGGTCGGTTAGCCATTTCGATTGCTGCTGCTTTGTTTGGCCAGCCTCGGGATACTGGCCCCGATCAAGCCCGTATTGTAGCAACTCGGGAAAGCTAACGCCCTCTTTGATAGCGGGAGCCGTAGCGGGGTAGATTTCCTTGTAGGCCTCGTTGCAGGTAACCAGGCGATCGTTGTTGTCATAAATGACAAATCCATCCGGTATCGCACCGACAGCCTCAGTCAGCACTTCCTGCGCCAGCTTTCGCGCTGTGATGTCGGAAAATGACGTGACGACCGAGTTTAGTTCGCTGCTTCCCTCGACAAAGATGGGTGCTGAATTGCCGGATATCCATGTGACGGCGCCGTCGCTACGCCGCAATCCCATGACAGCTTGATTCTGTGGTTCGCCGGTTGCGAGTGCCACGGCCGAGGGATGTTGGTAGCTGGGAAAGTCTCGCCCGTCCTCGCGGATCGCTTGGCAGCAAAGATCTTCTAAACAGGCGCCCAATAACGCACCGTGGCTTACGCCAAGTATCCGCTCGGCGGCCGGATTGAAGGAGATGATGCGACCGTTCGCATCTTGGACGACTACGCCTTCGCTCAGCGCCGTCAAGGTCGAATGCAGCAACGCTTTGCTCTTGAGAATATCTGAAATGTCGCGAAGTGCGCCGATGATGCCGGTAACCGCGCCGGTTTCGGGATCCTTCAGCGCACGGAACTTCGCCTCAACCCAGATCCATTTTCCTTCGCGGTGACGGATACGGTTGACGATCGACTGCCGTTCCGCGCTTCCGTTCATGAGGGTCTGGAACACCAGCGCGAGTCGTGGCGCGTCGTCTGGATGCGCCATGCTGAGCGGTTTCACGCCAATCATCTCTTCTGGCTCGTAGCCCAACAGTTCGCGGCAAGCCGGGGAGACGTACCGGCGTACCAGCTCATGATCGAGCTGGAACACCATATCGCTGTTGTTGTCGGCAAGCATCCGGTACCGCGCTTCGCTCTCCTGAAGGCGCTGCTTTGCCAGCACACGCTCCTCGATATCGCGGCCGACCAAATGTATCGCGGTGACGCGGCCATCGCCGTCGGTCAGCGCCCGGTTGGTCCAGGCCAGCCATCTCCGCTCGCCGGTCGGTAAGGTGACCTGATTCTCGACTTCTACACTGTGCTTTGTGGCGCAAACGGTCCGGAAATGTTCAGCCAGCGCGGCGTGACTTTCCCTGGGCACGAACTCGAACAGGTTCCGTCCGATCATTTCCTCGGGCAGTTTGCGGTAGAAGGCAGCGTAGGCCTGGTTCACATATTTTAGTTCGCCTTCGGGCGTAGCGAGCGACACCAGCTCGGATTGATCTTCAACCAGACCTCGATACTTCGCTTCGCTCTCGGCCAGTTGACGCTTCATGTGCGTCAGCGCTGTCACGTCGGTGATGACAGCGAGCGAGGCGCAGCCCCCTCCGAAGGGATCGCTGTCGAGAACGCCTGACAGCAGAACGTCGATGACGCTCCCGTCCTTGCGCACCATCTGATACTGCACGTTCTCGCAACGGCCGATCCTGAAGAATTCCGGCAGCACGTCGCGAACCGCGTAGTCCCGCGACTCGGGGGTCAGGAAATCCGAGGACAAACGCCCCAGAACTTCCTCGCGGGTATAGCCCAGCTTGGACAGCCAAGCGTCGCTGACTGAAATTAGACGGCCATCCCCGTCGATCGAGTGAACCATAGCCGGCGTGACCGCAGTTCGACGCTCCAGCTCCGCGCCGAGGCGCTCTTTGAAGTCGAGATCTGGGGATGTGGGCGTCGTCGCGAGCGGCATGGTGTCCTGAGCTTGGCAGGCGCAGCCTGATCGACGCAGGATGGCGCACGGCAAACATCTTGGACGTGTGCCCCTTAGATATGATTTAATCCTTTGAAGTTTCTCTATTTGGGTTACCTATGGGTGAAGGCCTTCTTCCTTTCTGAAGCTGCCGTCGATGTTATTGCTGCAATTAACCATCTATTTCCCTCTACGCTGCCCTTTTGCTGATCCGCACCTTAGGTTTCAATTTTACAATCCACTCACTTCGCCCGGACCCGACTACCTGACCGGCTATGAGCAGAATTATGATGCTCCTAGTAATCAGTGCTCCGTCGTCTCCGGGGGTACGCAGTCTGCGCCGTCCCCGAGCCATCCACATGGGAAATGCTGCTGCTCGGCTTCGCGAGTATCGGCTTGATGACGTATCGTCGGAAGTCAAAGCCGCCATTGATGGTGGCCTGATCTGCGAGCATTGGGTTGGAATTGAGAACCGCCTTTCGGGCGGCTTTTTCTTGCCGCGATCTAGGTCCGCCATGTCTGGGTTTGGCACGAACCGGACCTCCAGCGATGTCCGCAGTTCGGTCGCTATCGGGGGGAAACCGGACGTGGCGCGGATAGCCCAACTTGGTCGAGATTGACCCAAAGGCGACATTGAGGTCGATCGGCGCGGGCATTGCTTGAGGTCAGTTCATGACCCACATGCATGGTGCGGCCGTGCGTCGCAAGAGGTTTTCGTCGAACTGGCATTTAAATGGCAGCCGACTGGCCACCAGTGCGATGAGTTGTTCGGTCTGACTGGTACGCCAGAGCTGCAAGATAAACCGCGATGTGCCAAGGTAGACCGGAAACCGCGTCTGGGAAGAGCCATGAACACGCCGCGCCGCTGCAACGTACTCATGCTCTATCCGCTTTTCGTCGCGGACTCGTTCTGGAGCTTTGCCGAATCGTGCAATCTTATGGGAGTTCGCCGTCCGGCGGCCCCCCTGGGCCTGATCACCGTCGCTGCGATGTTGCCTGCCAGCTGGACGACGCGCCTCATCGACTGCAATACTGAGACGGCTACGAGCGACGATATTGCCTGGGCCGATCTGATTTTTACCGGCGGAATGTTGCCGCAGCAGGCCGACACGCTGCGATTGATCAACCTCTGCCACTCGCACGGGAAGCTGGTCGCCGTCGGCGGCCCCGATGCCACTTCGAGCCCCCATATATACGGCGCAGCCGACTTCCAAGTGCTCGGCGAAGCGGAAGGGATCATTGGCGAATTCGTTGCCTCCTGGGAGAGCGGCGCGCGATCCGGCGTGTTCACCGCGCCCAAATTCCAGGCCGATGTAACCAAAACGCCGGTGCCCCGCTTCGATCTCCTTAACTTTAGCTACTACCTATATGTCGGTGTGCAATATTCGCGCGGCTGCCCGTTCACTTGCGAATTCTGCGACATCATTGAGCTTTACGGACGGGTGCCGCGCACCAAGACGACGCCGCAGATGCTCGCCGAGCTCGACGCCCTCTACAATTTGGGTTATCGCGGCCATCTCGACTTCGTCGACGATAATTTTATCGGTAACAAGAAGGCGCTCAAGAGTTTCATTCCGGAGCTCGCGGCGTGGCAGCGGGCGCGCGACTATCCGTTTGAGTTCTCTACCGAGGCTTCGGTCAATCTGGCCGATGATGCGGCACTCATGGAAATGATGGCCGAGGCCAACTTCTTCGCCGTCTTCGTTGGAATTGAAAGTCCAGATCCCGCCACCTTGGTCGCGATGAAGAAGAAGCAGAACACTCGCCGGAATATTGCCGAGAGCATTCATAAAATTTACGGCGCCGGAATGTTCGTCACGGCAGGCTTCATCGTGGGTTTCGACAGCGAGAAAGTGTCCATCGCGGATGCCATGATCGAATTCATCGAAGAATCCGCGATCCCGGTCTGCATGGTAGGCCTGCTTTACGCCCTGCCCAATACCCAGCTCACACGCCGGCTTGCCGACGAAGGTCGGCTGCATCCAAATCATGACCACGGGCCGACGATCGGCGGTGATCAATGCACGGATGGCATAAATTTCGATCCGCTACGGCCGCTGCGTGACATCCTCATAGACTACAAGCTAATTCTGGAGAGCATCTACCGCCCTGCCGCTTATGCGAAACGCCTGGACCGGCTGGTGGCGATGCTCGACCGCTCGAGGCAACGCCGCGATCTGCCCGCCGGCGATATGCGAAACAACGTACGCGCATTGGAGACCGTGCACCGTGTCGTCACGGCGATTCCAGAGGCGCATGACGCGTTTTGGCAGACCTTCCTGAATTGCGCAAAGAAGGATTCGTCCTCCGCACGGATCGCGGTGGCCATGATCGCAGCTTACGCGCATCTTGGGCCTTTTTCAGGCCGGGTCGTGGCGGCCATCGATCATCGGCTGGCCACGTTGAACAACGAAATGCCAGCGACCTTCCCGCCCGCCCGCGAGCTTACGCCTCGAAGATAGAGGCATCTCAAACATTGTATCCAAGACGTTTGCGCCATTTGGTGCAGCATGACCTGACAAGGTCACGACGACCATATCTCTCCCATCATATGCACAATCCCATCAGATGGGAGCGGGCGCAAAATCGAGGGCCGGTCGTGCGTACGCTTTATCCCGGGCGACTGGCCAAACGAGAAGCGCCCACGATGTCTACTGTGCTTCCGCTCTTTGCGGATAAGCGGAAGTGGCCGGCACCTGGCCAAACTGACGCGATTGACCCGGCACGGACATCGGCCATGACCGGTTTTGAGCTCGGTTGTGTGCTATTTTCCCCTCGCGACGGATCGCAAAGTGCTAGGCTTTAGCAGCAGACGAGGCGTGTTCTTTCGGAGGGCACACATGCGGCGACGCGAGTTCATCGGCCTAATTAGTGGCGCGGCTGCTTGGCCGCTTAAAGCCGTCGCAGAGCAGACAGAGCGTGTTAGGCGGATCGGCTTCTTGCTCGGCCTCGCCGAGAATGATCCCGAAGCACGCACCCGTATCACGGCTTTTCGCGAAGGGCTGGAAGCGACCGGATGGACGGAAGCACGCAACATCCGAATCGATTATCGGTTCGCGGGCGGCGATCCCGAGCGTGTCCGCGCACATGCTAAGGAGCTAGTGGCCTCCGCGCCCGATGTGATCGTCGCCCAAAGCACGCCAGTTGTTGCCGCGCTCAAGCTGGCAACCAGCACCATCCCAATTGTGTTCGTGGCGGTCAACGAGCCAGTGGGCCAGGGGCTCGTCAAGAGTCTGGCGCATCCGGGCGGCAACATTACTGGCTTTAGCTTTGTTGAATTCGAGATGATCGGCAAATGCCTGGGTCTGCTCAAGGAAATTGCGCCTGGCGTAACCCGGGCCAGCCTCATGTTCGATCCGGACCTGGCTCCGTATTTTTCCACTTACCTCAGGCAAATTGAAGCCATTCCGGGGAGATTGGGGGTTGAGCTCACTGAAACTCCCGTTCGCGGTACTTCTGAGATAGAAGCGAAAATTGCAAAGCTAGGGCCAGGCGACGGCCTGATCGTCGGACCAGATCCCTTCACCGTCGTCAATCGCGAGGTGATCATCAGGTCTGCCGAGCGCCATCGACTGCCGGCGATTTTTACTTTGCGACAGGATGTCGTGGAAGGCGCGCTTCTGAGCTACGGACCCGATACAGCCGATATGTTCCGGCGCTCGGCCTCGTATGTCGATCGGATTTTGAAGGGGGGGAAGCCAGATGACCTTCCGGTGCAGGCGCCGACAAAGTTCGAACTCGCAATCAATCTGAAAACCGCGAAGGCGCTCGGCCTCGACGTGCCACTGCAACTTCAGCAGCGTGCCGACGAGGTTATCGAATAGGGATGTTGTCTGTTGCGGTGCATGAGTCCGCTATTGGCAGATACTGTTGCAAAGGTCGTTTTGCATCGCCAACACAAATTTTCCGGGGCGTATCCGCACTGACATCGAGCTTCGGACGACGCTTATGGCCTGATCGCCGCTGGCATTTCGCTCGCCATCATCGCCGTCGTGAACGGGCTCGGCACGAAGCTCAACACCAAGTTCACCTCGATCAATACCTCGCTGAAATAGGCCGACCGGACGAGCTTGATGAAGATCGAAGCGATGGCCGCCGAAGCGCTGATGCATTCGACCGCAACTCCGGGCGATAGGCCGTCGTCAGTAAAAACGAATGGCAATGCGACGTAGTACGTCACCTGCGACATGGCGATTATCCACAATGGTCTTGTGCGAGTCGGGCGTCTCTAGCACGTTTGGGGTTAGCTGTGACTAGTCCCGCCGGCCCGATAGGTACGTTCCGCATCGCGGTCGAGCCTAGCGGCTTCGACCTTCGCCGCTTCCTCTGAGTCCGTTATTTCCACAACGGTCTCCTTACCGTCCGCCCCAATCCGGACGACGTGCCAATGTTGGATGCTTCTCGCGATGTAGCGTTCTCGTGGCATCCTTGGAAATATGCGCCCACGGCGGCGGAAGCACCAACTGGAAATGCGGCTTGGCTCTATTGTTCTAGCTTTGTTCGAACTGGGATTTGCGCCGCTGACTACGGGAAGCGTGAATTCCGTGGGGCGAGCCGCGTCGGTCTTGGCCAATCGCACTTGATTTTCTTTAAGACGGAAACTCAGCCTCGATAACGTGAACAGGAGCAGAAACATGGCTCTCCTAAAACGCGAATTGTATCGTCAGGTAAAAGGCCCGGAAATCACATATGCGGATCGCTGTGCCCTTGGTCTTCGAGACTGACGATCCGAGGTGATCGAATGTCCCGGTGCGCGAGCTACTCGCATGAGAAGAACTCACGCGGCGGCGTCCGTCTCCCATCGCGTGTCACTAGAGTCTGATGGCGCGCCTGACTTGGCTAGATCACTTAGGCTTGTGGAGTTGCGCTCTCGAAAGTGGGATGCGATTTCAACGTGAGCAAGATGTTCCCAACGTTCGGCTTCGCTAAGCCATTTCCAACTAGCTTCTGGACGTAAGACCGCCTGTTGACGGCACAGCAAGCCCCTCGCGCGGTAGCTTAGAATGTTTTCCATTGCCACCTCCCTTGAGACACACCTTATGCCTGTCATAACGTCATGAGTATTATGATTATACGACAGAACTAAATGTAATAGTGTGGTAAGCCCGCAAGGCCTTCACATCCCCATCCAAGAACGTCGCCAGCGCGACCTTGCTGACCATCCAAGACCCTCCGCCGATACGCCGGCCCAGGCCGTGCTCAACGCACCATGAGCGCGGCCTGCAATACCGAGGCGATGAACCTGCATCTGGCCGAAATCGCCAACGCCGTCGCACCGGTATCTCATACCGTCCTTCTCGTCGATCAAGCCGGATGGCATCTGTCGGCAAGATTAGTGGTTCCCGCCAATATCACCATTAACCACGCGCCGGACATTGCTGCCATGGACCTGTTCGTTGTTCCAACTATCGGCTTCTACCTGCTCTATGCCTTCGTCATTGTCCGAATCGACTGCAGAGACCTCGTCTGGATCAACGTCACAGCAAACCCGACGGCCGAATGGGTTGCTCGTCAAATAACGGAGGCATTCCTTGGGATGAGGCTCCGCGCTACCTCATCCGCGATCGGGATCGGATCTGTCACACGCCGATTGCGCTCCATGGGCATCCGGGACAGGCCTGCCGCACCGGCTTCACCATGGCAGAATGGCTTGGCCGAACGGCTGATCGGGTCGATCCGCCGCGAGTGCCTGGATCATATCGTCGTTTTTGGTGAGGCGCATCTACGCTGGATCCTGCGATCTTACGCACGCTATTATAACGACTTCAGAACGCATCGGTCATTGGACAAAGACGCGCCGGCTGTTCGCCCGGTTCAGCGGGCCGGAAGCCTAAGAACGTTCCCCATCCTCGGCGGACTCCATCACCACTACCTCAGGGTTTAGGTTTTCGGTACACACAGCCGCCAAACAATACGCTCGAATACATCTAACCCGCGACGGCATATTCCGATGTGGTGTGCTCTTCCCAAGGCCAGAACAGTCGAACCATCCCCAGCAACAATATGAATGGCGTTATGAGCACGATCCCGGCGGCCAACAGGCCCTCCCGGTCGATTATCGGAGGATAATAGGCGAGCAATCCCTTGCCCGTCTTCGAGATCTCTTGTCCGCCGATGACCACATTCCAGCGCATCATGAGCACCGCAAGCAGGACCAGGAAGGCGCTCGCAAACACAGCCGTCACCAGCCGGTTTCCTGAGGTGCCACGCCAGATGAGGAAGGATAGCACGCAGATCGGCAGCACGGACCCGACGCCGAATTGCAATATGAAGAATGGAACGACCAGCGGGCCTTTGACGAACTCCATGATGACGTCGATGCCCTCCCGCGCGCGGTAGACCAGGCTGGCAAATTCCACCCCCTCCAGGAGCAGGGTGAACATCATAAAGCCCCATAGCGTATAAGCCATGCCTTTCAGGCAAGCCAAATCGACCGTGACCCTGCGCAACTTGCAGGAAATCACATAGAGCACGACCAACAAAGCGGTACCTGAGATAATAGCGGAAAACAAAAAGATCGCGGGCATCAGATCGGACGACCACCATTCGCGCGACTTCAGCGAACCAAATACGAACCCGACATAGCCATGCAAGCCGTGAGCACCCGGGATGCCAATGATGGCTAGTGCAAATATCCATTTCCGATCGTAGCGCATCGCCTTCTCGGATAGATCGTAGGATCCAAGCGACAGCACCCGATAAAACAGCCCTAACAGCCCGGTTCTTTGCTGTGCCTCGTGCACGATATGTGGCCGAAACACAAACCAGGTCTCCAGCAGCAACAGAATGACGTAAAATGCAGCCGCATAGGCAAACACGGCGAAGGCGGAAGTTGTATGAGGCGTGATCATTGCATTGAAGGCGCGCTCCGGATGACCCAGGTGCAACAGCAGGGGTAGCGGAACAACAACCATGCAGCATAGAGAGACGAGCAGAGCAAAATGCGCCACCGGCCTCAAACGCTCAAAGCCGAACACCTGGTACAGGCTCGAAACGGTAAAGGCGCCGGCCACGAGCCCGGTTAGGTACGGATAGACTACGATAAGCACCGTCCACGGGATGATCGTCTCGTTCGGATAGACGTATCCGGTGAACGAGGACGCGTTAAAGAGCGTATCCATCAAGTCACGTCCTTGTCTGTGCCCACATAGAAAACATTCGGCGCATTGCCGGTTTCAGGCTTGAGCACGTAAACTCGATTGTTTTGGATGAACTGACTGATCGTGCTTTGCTTGTCGGCGCGATCCCCGAAGATGCGCGCCCCGGTCGGACATACCTCGACGCAGGCAGGCTGCAATCCCTTGGTGATGCGGTGGTAACACCACGTGCACTTGTCCGTGACGTGCCTGCGCTCGTCAAAGAAGCGCGCGCCGTACGGGCAAGCCTGCACGCAGTACTGGCAACCAATACAGTATGTGTGATCGATGACGACGACGCCGTCTTCGGTCTTGTAAGTCGCACCGGTTGGGCATACCTGCACGCAAGCTGGATGAGTGCAGTGGTTGCATAGCTTGGGCACGAAGAAGGCTTTTTCAACTTTCTCGTCGCCGTAGCGATTCGCGAAACGATACTCGCCCTCCGAGCCGGACGCCTCGATATTCACTGGATCGTGCTGGCTGTCGACATGCGGATTGTCCTCACCCTCCAGGTAGACGTAGCGCTCGACCCAGGTGCGGAAGTGATGCGCGTCGGCGTTGACATTGTTTTCCTTCTTGCAAGCCTCGACGCAGCGCAGGCAACCGATGCATTTCGTGGCATCGACGCCGAACGCCCAATGATGCTTGCTCCAGTCGTAGCCGGGAATGGCCGGCACTGTGCCGCCCGATGTTTCCGGGGTCGCTGCCGTCGCTTGAGACATCGCGGAACCTGCCGTCACCGCAGCGGCACCACACGCAATTGCACCTCCGAGACAACGACTTAGAAAGTCGCGGCGCTCCTGTTCGTGTTTCTGGGATTGGACGTCTTCTGCCATTTTGTCCCCTTCCATTTGAGCGCTCCTTGCCGAAGAATAGTTCTGCGTGTCTCACTTGCAACCAGCGCCGACGAAATAGGCGGCTGCGCTTTCGGCGTCCGCGTCGCTCAAGTTCTTTGCCACCCCGGTCATGAGACCGTTCTTGCGCGTACCGTCCTTGTAGGCTTTGAGAGTGTTGACCAGATAATCCCTGGACTGGCCCATCAGGTTCGGCCATGAGCGGTTGGTGCTGACGCCATTGGCGCCGTGGCAGGCGACACACTTGGACGCCGTCGATCGATCCGCCGAAGCGGCCTGCCGTTCGGGATTGAGTGCGCTTTCGCACTTTTGGCTGGCAAAATAGGATGCAATGTTATCGACATCGTCAGCGCTCGCCCCCTGAACCATCGCGGTCATCGTGGCATTGTCGCGCGCACCTGTGCTGTAGGCCTTGATCGCCTCAACGAGATAGGCCTCGTTCTGTCCGGCCAAGGTGGGCCCGGGAAGGTTTACGCTCACCCCCTCGGCACCATGACAACCCGCGCAAGCTGCGGCCTTGACCTTGCCAAGCGCCGCGTCGGCCGGACGTGACGCTACGGTGGATACCAGATTGAGCCGTGGCGAATGAGGGTTGTGGCAGACGGTGCATTGCTGCGTTCCAGCGTGGTCTGCCACCACGATCTGACGCTGCTCTACCGGCCTGCCTGTCAACCGTTCATGACAAAGAGTGCAAAGCGTTCTCGAATCGGCGGGAACGACCATCTTCATGTTCTGCGGATGATCCGGGCCGGTGGCCGACGCCTGGAACACGTCGCCAACATCGCGCGCACCACCGGGACCGTGGCAGACCTCACACTTGACGACCTTACCAATGTCCGCGCTGTTGTGGACGCCCTTGGACCATGTCGCGAACTGCTCCGCATGGCATGACGCGCAATATGCTGTGCCCTTGTATTTCGGTTTGTCGGAAGCGATCTCCGCGACCGAGTCGCCTCGATAGTGCCCGTATTGGTAAAACGAATCGACGGTGAAAAATTTCTTCGCTCCATACGCGAGCAATACAAAACCGACCATGATGAGAACAAGTCGAACGATGTGTCGCGGCATGGTATTCCCAATGCTTAGCGTTATCCGACCAATTTCAGTTTTCTATTGGCGCGTTTGGTGAAATTCTTTTTGTGGCTACATGTTTTAACTTTATCAATTTAAAGAGATTGGGAATTGATTTGGATCAAAAATGTCGCGCGCAAATCGAGAGCGCGATTGTGATTCAATCCAGAACGATCGTGCTTTGGAGTCTAGCGCTCCGGAGAAAAGACGCGGAGCTCCGATCAATCCGGCTCGCTCGCATTCGGCTGCTATATTGGCGGCGCGCAGCCATGAAAGCGTCGGCCTCGTGCATCCCTGTGCCTGTCGTAAATCAAATCCGAACATATTGGTGGTGCAGCCCGCCGAGAATTGGGCGACAACAAATGTGCCCGGCTAGTTCGACGGCGC
>NZ_SSNA01000221.1 GCF_004799445.1 Bradyrhizobium sp. | reverse complement strand
AGAGGCCAGGCGCCGGTGCTGAAAGGCGTGGCGCGCTGGCATCGCAAGGCGGGCGTGGTCAGCCACGTGTTCACGCATTTTCCGCTGCAGCTTGTGGTCTATACCGCCAACGCGCCGGCGCGGACCCGGGCGCCGGAGGGCATGCGCTGGGTGCCGATTGCAACCCTGCGAGATGAAGCGCTGCCGAATCTGATGCGCAAGGTGATCGCGCATGGGCTCGGTCTCTGATTCTCCCGCTGCCTAACAGCGTAGGGTGGGCAAAGCCAACGGGTCGCGCGAATGCGCGCCCGATGACAGGCTCCGCGTGCCCACCGACGCCCCAGGGTTTCACGCCGAAATTGTTTTTGATTGATTGGTGGGCACGGCGCAGATGCGCCTTTGCCCACCCAACATTCTGCTGTCGTTCCGGGGCGCGCGTCAGCGCGAACCTCAGATGTGCAGTTGCACATCGGGCAATCTCGCGTCCTAATCTCTAGATTCCGGGTCCACGCGAAAACGCGTGTCCCGGAATAACGAATGCAGGTGCGGTCAGGCCGCTTTGGTCTTGAGATGGCGGAACATAATGTTGCGCGCCTCGTCGTCCATTTCCGTCTTGAAAGTGAACTTGTCTTTCAGCGCGATCGCGCGCGATGCGGCCGGTCTAGCCGAGACTTCATCGAGCAGGCGCTTCACGTTGGGATATTTGGTGAAGACATCGTCGCCGAGCACGAACGGCGCCATTCGCGCCCAGCCCCAGAACGCCATATCCACGATGGTATAGCTATCGCCGACCATGTAGCGGCTGCTGGCGAGGTGATCGTCGAGGATCTTGTAGTGACGGTGCGCCTCGAACTGGTAGCGGTTATGGGCATATTCCAGCTCCTTCGGCGCGAAGTGCTTGAAATGCACGGCCTGCCCCGAATAGGGACCGAGGCCGGTGGCGATGAACATCAGCCAGGACAGCAGTTGCGCGCGATTGCCGGGCGTGGCGGCGGGCAGGAATTTGCCGGTCTTCTCGGCGAGGTACAGCAGGATCGCGTTGGAGTCGAAAATCATCACCCCGTCATCGTCGATCGCCGGCACCTTGCCGTTCGGATTTACTTTGAGGAATTCCGGCTTGAACTGGTCTCCCTTGCGGGTATCGACCGGCACCGGCTGGTAGGGAAGGCCGGACTCCTCCAGAAACAGCGCGACCTTGGCGGGGTTCGGCGCGCCGTTGAAGTAGAATTTGAGCATGAAAGTCTTCCCCCGGTTCTTGTTTGCGGTCTGAATCGGCCGTGACAAGGCTCCGCCTACCGCGGATTGCCAAACTTATCTGCGTCGGTTCTAAGCCGAGTGCAACCGAAGACTTCGTGAAGATCATTCGGACGAAAGCGTGGGCCGGCTCAAACAAATGTTTACCGTGCCCGCTTCTACAGGAGGTAGTGGCTTGCATTCAATACAGCCTGCGCTTATGGCCTGATCCGGCGGAGGTTGCGCATGTCACGATACAGGAAAATCCGATCCGTCTCCCTTGTCCTCGCTGGCCTTGTCGCATGTACGGCTGGAGCTCCCGCCCGGTCGCAACAGCCCGGGGCCCCGTCGGCGGTTCAACAGCTGTTGCTTCCGCGCATTCAGGCCGGCGTCACGCTGGAACGATATCTCGAATTCCTGCGCAACGATTTCTTTCAGGTTGACGCCGATATCGACGGCCAGATCACGCAACGCGATGTCGATCTGCACACACTGATGGAAGGCATCCAGGCACGGACGTCCGCCATCAACATGGTGATGCGGTACGATCTGGATGGCGACGGCTTTGTCACCGAGGAGGAAGTCCGTCGCGGCATGAGCTATGACCTGCGCGGCCAACTGGGCCTTGCGGCCTTCAACAAGGCTTCCAAGCCTCAGCTTCCGGCCGACGCTGCTGCGAAGCAGATCGACAACATGGTGCGGACGATCGGCGCGCTCGATACCGACAAGGACGGCAAGGTTAGCGTTGCGGAGGCCGCCAAATTTGGATCGTCCGGCATCCAGGGGCGGGGACAGAACGGGCAGTCGGCCCGCGCGCGTCAGTTCCTGACAATCGATGGCGCTTCCAAGGGCGCACTGACTTTGACTGAGTATCAGGCGGCGGGCGAGGCTCTGTTCCGCAAGATCGATGCCGATAGCGACGGCACGATCTCGCAGCAGGAGCTGACTGACTATCGCACACGAGCCGAGCGTGCCGGATGTGAAATGCCTGCGGCATCCGAGAAGGCCGAGATCGTTGTCCTGAGTAGCTACCAGACCGATGCGCTCTCCAGCGTCACGCTCGGCTCGCAGGACACGGTGGTCCACGCCGGCCGCGTGGTTGTTGAGCCAGGCGTCGAGCCGCTCTACGTCGTGATCGCGACGTACGCGCCCACCATCTGGCAGTTCTCAGGCGCGGTGGAACGGGTTGAACGGTTGGTGATGACGAGTTCGCGAACCGGACCCAACAGCGGCGACGCTAACCAACGGTCGCTCGTCGGCGCAACGGGCATCCCGCAGGAGCGGGTCAGCTTCTTCAGCCGATCCAATTGCCTGAACTATTTCTACGAGACGCCGACGAGCGCTTCGTTGCAAGCCGTGGCCGCGATCCGAAACGCCGCTGGCAACGCGCCGGAAACGGTCGCCGCGAAATATTCCATCGCAAGTTTCAAGGTGCCGTCGGGTGCGATCGAGGCGCAGAGCGAAAAGCCAGCGCGCGGTCTCATTATCCAGAAATCCGAAGGCGCGCTGAACATCGTTGGTAATGCGAGCAATGTGATCATCCAGGCCGGACCAAGCCGCGCGAAGGACGACATGTACCGATTTTCACCGGGCGGCGTTATCGAGATCGATCCCAAGACGGTAGTCGGCAGCGTGCCGGCGGCAAAGTACGAGGTGCTGCCGGCGCAGGCCGGGCTCGTTCAGTTGCTCTCGGCCGGCGCTTTGACCCAAAACAGCGTGGGCGAATATATCGTGCACCAGAAGATCCGCTTTCCCGCAGGGCTCACCGGCGCGCATTCGGTCACCTTCCTGGTCATGAAGGGGACACCCTATCCGGATGGTGATCCCGGGCATTCCTGCGTAATAGTTGAGGAAAGCGGCGAGAAGAAAGGGGCCGGCTGCCGTTAGGCGCGGCGCTCTTGGCGAGGATGCTCAGCCCGCCGCCGTTCCGGAGCGGATTTCGGCGCGCTGCTCGTCGATCAGCTTGAGGCCCTAGTTGGTCTCGATGTGCCAGAAGGTCAAAGCGGGGCTGCGTCACGTGCTGCGGGAGCTGCCTCGGCAATCCGGTGACGGCACCGAGCCGCAAATGGGCCAAGGATAACAAAATGAAACTGCTGATTGGTGACCTCGCCCGGGATGCTGGTCATCCCCACCTTTTGCCAAAGACAGGGGAGCTCGCTTGGTCGACTTTCCAATCGAAAAAATCATAATTGCCGGACCAGGCGTGGACTTTGGTCCCGCAAACCTCGCAGCTGAAACTGCCGGAATGCTTGTATGGATGCTGCTCCCTGGTCGCGACGTAAGGCAACCCGCAATTGGGACAGCTGAAAAATTCGGTGGTCCATATGTCGCTGGCCATCCCGCAAATATGCAAAAGATACGGAGCGGTTCAAGCCGCCATCCCGCGCTAGAATTAACGACATCCTACTCAGACTTCATAAAGCCTGCCGATGGTCTGATGGCGTCGCACCTGGATGGCGTCCGCCTTGCTGCGCAAAGCGGACTCAAGCCGGACGTCGCGCCATAAAAAGTGCCACAAGCTGCCGTGGCTCGGGAGCCAAAATGTCTGCGTCCCTTGACGCACTGGTTACTTGGAGCGTTCGAAGCTGACAATGCTGCGTGTCGTGCCCTTGTCTGACCAATTCGGCATGATCCGCCATGGGGTCAATATGTCGAGCCGGTCCCCCTCCAGTTTGAAAGAGCGGACTTGCTTGGTGCCAACCCACTCCGGATTCCAGGCTACGTCGACACTGGTCGTCCAGGTATCTCCTCCGACGCTGTAAGTACCCGTATAAGCGACCAGCGTGTCTAACAGCTCCGCCCTCTCACGATCCGTCTTGGCAGGTTTACGGCCTTCTCCCGTCAGCATGAAGAACACACGTCCTCCCGGCAAGAAAGTCACGTAGCCATTGGGCTTATCTCCCATGACCGGTAATTTCTCTCCGGTCGCCTGCACTTCCGCGACATAGGAAACCAACCTCCAGGTTCCGACAATTCTGCTATTTTCCTCGCCGAAGCTCAACTGCATCAAGATGGCAGCAAGAAAGATCGCCAACACGACTGAATGACCTGCTCTCACGCTGCTCTCCCCCGTGACGGTGAACACCGCATAGATTATTGCGGGTCGCGCTAGTTGGCGTTGATGTGGCTCAAAGCGGCCGAACACGAAGATCTTGCGGATGATTGCCACCGATTGAATATGACCTCTCGAGAATACTTCATCGAGATCGTCGATCGGGCCAAATTGCCGTCCGGAGGGTCGAACGGCTGAAACGCGTTTGATCTCACGCGATCTTGCCCGACGGGCAAATCAGTTCGTCTTCGGCTTGTCGCTTGTCCAGCCTCGTATGCAAAAAAATTCTGCTTCGCACTTGTCCCAAATCACTTTTATGTTCGTGACCGTCTCGTCCCTCTGGAGGGGCGGCTCGCGATCGTCACGGACGCGGGGCGGGATGCGGTGGACGCGGATGGCGCTCGTGACGAATGGCGCCTGATGCGGACGGCGAAGTCGTGTGGTCCTGATGCCCCGACGCTGGCATCAAGTCGGCGGAAGCGATTCCGCCGGCGACGGTGGCAAGAAAGCCCGGTCACCGGGGAGAGCACGAAGGAAACCGTTAAAACCATTGCGCAGGGAAGCCGGAGTGTTTCTGGTTGAACCTGTGGTCCTACCCCCGTGCTTTTTTTGCACGGGACCCACGGGTGCAACCGGCACCCGGCTTTCCCTGCGCCCTCTGATTGAAGAGGGCGGAACGTGCAGGCCAAACCTCGCGCGAAACAGGCAGCGAGATCGCGAAGCTGTGTGCTGTTTGAAATTAGAATCTGCGCACCACGGTTTGTCGTCCCCGCGTTCGCGGGGACCCATAACCACAGGAAGAGGTTGTTTGCGCGGAAGCCGTCGAACAGCTTTTTTCGCCACGCGCGGCACGGCGTATGGGTCCCCGCGTTCGCGGGGACGACATCTCATGGAAAATCTTGGCGTGTGGGATGGCGCTCTTCGCGCCGCGTTACCAACTTCTTGAAAAAGCTCAGCCCGCCGCCATTCCGGAGCGGATCTCGGCGCGCAGCTCGTCGATCAGCTTGAGGCCCTTCTTGGTCTCGATGTGCCAGAAGGTCCAGCCATTGCAGGCGCCGGCGCCCTGCGCCACCGCGCCGATGCGGTGGATCGAGCCGACCTTGTCGCCGAGCATGATGGCGCCGTCGGCGCGAACCAGCGCGCCGTGACGCTTCTTGGAATCGACCAATCGAGTGCCCGGCGAAATCATGCCGCGCTCGATCAGTTCGGAGAACGCCACCCGCGGCGCGTCGCGCGCGGTCATGAACGGCGCCAGGGTTGCTTCCGGCAGCGGCTCGATGGCGGCGATGCGGGCTTCGGCCGCAGCCGCATAGGTCTGGTCGCGTTCGAAACCGATGTAGCGGCGGCCGAGGCGCTTGGCCACTGCGCCGGTGGTGCCGGTGCCGTTGAACGGATCGATCACGAGATCGCCGGGTTTGGATGACGACAGCAGCACGCGCGCCAGCAGCCCTTCCGGCTTCTGGGTCGGATGGACCTTTTTGCCATCGGCGCCCTTGAGCCGTTCCTCGCCGGTGCACAGCGGGATCAGCCAGTCGGAGCGCGCCTGCACGTCCTCGTTGGCGGCCTTCAGCGCTTCGTAGTTGAAGGTATAGCCCTTGGCCTTCTCGTCGCGCGCCGCCCAGATCATGGTCTCGTGGGCGTTGGTGAAGCGGCGGCCGCGAAAATTCGGCATCGGGTTGGTCTTGCGCCAGACGATATCATTGAGAACCCAGAAGCCGAGGTCCTGCATGATGGAACCGACACGGAAAATGTTGTGGTAGGAACCGATCACCCACAACGTCGCCGACGGCTTCATGGCGCGGCGGCAGGCCAGCAGCCAGGCGCGGGTGAAGTCGTCATAGGCGGCGAAGGATGAAAACTTGTCCCAGTCATTGTTGACGGCATCGACGTGGGATTCGTCGGGGCGCTTGAGATCGCCCTTGAGCTGCAGGTTGTACGGCGGATCCGCGAACACCAGATCGACGGAACCGGCCGGCAATTTCGACATCTCGGCGACGCAATCGCCTACGATGATGCGGGTACTCGGATCAGACTCAAATTTAGTGCGGGGCGCCTTTGCAGACGCCCCGCGACGCGACACAACCATGACTCAAATACTCTGACTCAGGCGACGCTGTCGGCGACGCGGGACTAAACAACCGACTGGCGATACATTGACGAGGCAAAGTAAAAATCGGCTTAACTGGGTAATTCTTTCACGCTAGGCAATTTTTGCCGGGCGGGTTATTAATTAACGCAATGAAAATTCTCGCTGCATCGATGCCGGCGAGGCTGCTGCAAGTAAGGAATGAGGAAAACCGGCCATGCGTTACGATGACTTTCGCCGCAGCGACGACATCGACGATCGTCGCGATGACAGCGGCGGCGGCATGGGCGGCGGTGGCTTCGGTCTTCCGATGGGCGGTGGCGGTCTCGGCATCGGCACCATCATTGTGCTCGGCCTCGTCGGCTACGCCTTCGGCATCGATCCGCGCGTCCTGATCGGCGGCGCGGAAATTCTCACCGGCGGCGGCCAGGCGCCGAGCTATCAAACCGATCGGCGGTCCCCGACGGTCAAGAAAGGCGCGCCCACCGACGAGATGGGCAGCATGATCTCCGGCATCCTCGGCGAGATCGATGATCGCTGGAGCGAAATCTTCCAGGCCTCGGGGCAAAGCTATTCGGGTCCGCGCATCGTGCTGTTCCGCAACGCCACCAATGGCGGCCGCTGCGGCATGGCGCAGTCGGCGATGGGGCCGTTCTACTGTCCGCCCGACAAGCAGATTTTTCTCGACACCGGATTTTTCCGCGAGGTCGAGACCCGGTTTCACGGCTGCCAGGGCAGCGCCTGCAAGTTCACCGCGGCCTATATCATCGCCCACGAAGCCGGGCATCACATCCAGAACCTGCTCGGCATATTGCCGAAGGTGACGGCGCAGCAACAGCAATTGCGGGCCGACGGCAACAAGGCGGCCGCCAACGCCCTGCAGGTGAGGGTGGAGTTGCAGGCCGATTGCCTGTCCGGCGTCTGGGTCAATCGCGAGGAGAAGAAGCGTCCGGGCTTCATCGAAGCGGGTGATATCGACGGCGCGTTGCGGACCGCGTCGGCGATCGGCGACGATACCCTGCAGCGCCAGGCCACGGGCAGGGTGGTGCCGGATTCCTTTACCCACGGCTCCGCCGCGCAACGAAAGCAATGGTTCATGACCGGCTATCAGCAGGGCACGGTGCAGGCCTGCAATACATTCGGGGCAGGGGCGCTGTAGTCCGTGCCCCGGATGCTGCGCAGCGCTCTTGCGGTGCGCCGCTGATCGGGGGCCTATGTAGCGTGACCGAAAGTGGGTCCGGCTCCTGCGGAGCAGCGTAAAGGACGCTGCACCGCGCCCGGGACAGGAGGTGGGAGTGCCATGACCTCGATCGATGAACCAAAACAATTCGTGCCGCTCAACATCGCGGTGCTGACCATTTCCGACACGCGCTCGCTTGCGGATGACAAATCCGGAACCACGCTGTCGGAACGGATCGTTGCCGCCGGCCATGCGCTCGCGGCACGCGAGATCATCGTCGACGATGTCGACGCGATCCGCATCATCATCAAGCGATGGATCGCCGATCCCGGCGTCGATGTCGTCATCACCACGGGCGGCACCGGCTTCACCGGCCGCGACGTGACGCCGGAGGCGATCGAGCCGCTGTTCGAGAAGCGGATGGACGGCTTCTCGATCGCGTTTCACATGCTGAGCCACGCCAAGATCGGCACCTCGACGATCCAGAGCCGCACCACCGCGGGTGTCGCCGGCGCCACCTTCATCTTCTGCCTGCCGGGATCGCCGGGCGCCTGCCGGGACGGCTGGGACGGCATTCTCGCCCCCCAGCTCGATTACCGCACGCGGCCCTGCAATTTTGTCGAGATCATGCCGCGGCTCGACGAGCACCTGCGGCGGCCAAAGGCGAAAGGGGCGTCGGCTTGATGGCCGGCCAGGCCGCTGAACGATCTTTCTTAGCCGCTCCCAAAGCGTGCGCCACAGGTTACGGCAGGCCTCGGCGCGTAGCTGATGGGCCCTTCTCTTGTGGAAAGCCATGCGTTCCGGTGTGACGCGGCGCGATAAATCGCGGCGCGTCGGCATCAGAGTTCGCGCTCCCAGGTCTCGCCGATCAGGTTTTGGCCGAAACTGCGGTGCGGTTGGCTGCTGACCAGCACGAAGCCGGCGTCCTGATAGATCTTGCGGGCGGCCACCAGAATGCTTTGGGTCCACAGCGTGATCTTGCGATAGCCGCACACCTTCGCAAAAGCGATGCATTCGGCGACCAGGCGCTGTCCCAGTCTCTGTCCGCGTCCGGCCGGATCGACCAGCAGCAATCGAAGTTTGGCGACGTCGTCGCTGTGCCTGACGAGAAAAATCGAACCGACCGGCGCGCCGTCGAGTTCGGCGATCCAGCAGCGTTCCCGCGAAGCATCGAAGGAGCCAAGGAATTTTGCGGCGATCTCCGCGACCAAAGCCTCGAACGAGGCGTCGAAGCCGTATTCGCTGGCATAGAGCGCGCCATGGCTCTGCACCACCCACCCCATGTCGCCCGGACCTGGTTCGCGCAAGGTGGCGGCCGCTGCGGCGACGGCGGAGGAACCCAGCAGCCGTTCGATCGCGGCCATCGCCCCGATCAGGTGTTTGCGGTCGCCGTCGGACAGCGTGGCCAGCATGCCGGCGACGGCATCGTGCGAGCTGCGATCGAGTTTCGCGAATTCCTGACGGCCCTTCGCCGTCAGGCCGAGCCGATATTGCCGGCGATCGGCGGGCAATGGCTTGCGGGTGATCAGCCCGTCCTCGTCGAATTTCTGCACCATGCGGCTGAGGTAGCCGGGATCAAGACCCAGTTCGATTCCGATTGCCTTCGCGGACGCGCCTTCGCAGGTGGCAAGTTCGTACAACACCCGCGCCTCGCTCAGCGAGAACGGACTTTTCAGTAGCTGCTGGTCCAGAAAACCGAGCTTGCTGGTGTAGAAGCGGTTGAACGCGCGTAGCGCTGATATCTGGTCGTCGTGATCCGGCTGAGACATGGCCCACCTCAATACTTGCCATTGTCAAATAATTATTTGACGTTGACAAGTATCAGTCAGGCCACGATGATCCGGCTGCGCAGCAGGGTGCGCGAGGACCGGCCGAGTTGCCGCAATAGTCTGGCTTCGGAGCGGCGGGCGTCCGGCGCATAGCCGCCGAGCCGGTCGTAATGGTCGCGCGCGATCAACAGGCCCTGGTCGGTCCACGGCCCGGCGATCATCCGCGCCAGGAACTTCAGGCCATCGCGCAGCCCGGTGTCGGCATAGGGCGAGCGGGCGTAGCGGAAGATGCCGGCGCGGGGACGTCCGCTGTCGGAGACGCGCTGGATGAACTGCGTGGTCTCATCGATCCAGCCTGTGTCCAGCACCGCTCCGGCATGCAGGAACATCAGCCAAGGCGAGCGGGCCTGGCGCGCGCCCGCCGCCAGCGCCGCCGCGTGCGATCCCTCAAACGCCAGAAAGCGGCATCCAGCGACATCGGCGACCCGCTCGATCACGCCGTTGCCGGCCCGGTCGACCAGGAGAACTTCCCGCACCACGCCGGCGGCAGCGCCCGGCACCAGCGCTGCCAGCGTGGCGACCGCCGGCTGCTCGGCGCCTTCGGTGGGGATGATCACGCTCAGCATGGACGGCTCTTGGCGCCTCAAATATGAAGAAAGCGCCGCACTGTTATCACCTTGTCACATTCAAATCAGCCCGCCGATTGCAGCTTTTTACGGCAACCAGATGCCCGGCGGGCGCTTCGCGGCAGGGGCGAGCGGCTATGGATCAACGGCTGGCGACACGGATGCCACCGCTATCCGCCGGTCGATCCCCGCCGAGCTCGCTGAACCGGAGATGATTTCGGCTTGCCCGGCTGATGATCGTGGTGGCGGCCCTGCGCCCGCCACGTCGTGATCTCGGCGAGTTCCGCCTCGGGCCGCGTCACCGTCGTTTCGCGCTGTCCGAGATAGATGTTGCCGTTGTTGCCGTCGATGGTGACCCAATCGCTTCCGGAGATTATGGTACCGGCCAATTGCGCCCGGTCGGCCACCACGTCGATCGCCATGCCGCTGCATCCGACTATGCAGGGCTTTCCCATCTGACGCGCGACCAGCGCGGCATGGGCGGTGCGCGCACCCACAGCCGTTACGATGCCGGCCGCGACCGCAAAGCCCGCGACATCGGCCGTGCTGGTATCGGGCCGCATCAGGATCACCGGGTCGCCGGCGGCCGAAAGCCGTTGTGCGTTCTGGGAGGAGAACGCAGCGCGTCCGATCGCGATTCCGCCCGATGCGCCGATTCCGGTGAGCAGCGGCTGGTCAGCCGCGACCAGGCAAACCTCAACCAGAGCCGCAAGATCGATGCCGGCAATTCGATCCAGCGCTTCCTCGCGCGTGATCAGTTTTTCGTGCGCGAGGTCGATGGCGATGCGCAACGCCGCGCGCGGTGTCCGCTTCGCCGAGCGGGTCTGGAGGATCGACAATTTGCCGTCCTCGATGGTGAACTCAACATCCTGGACGTCGCCGAATTCCTGTTCGAGCCGCTGCAGGATACTGCCGAGTTCGGCCGCGAGGTCTGGCAGCGCGCGGGCGATGGTCTCTTCGGTGTCGGGCGTCCGGCGGCCGGAAACGACATCTTCCCCCTGGGCGTCGAGCACCAGGTCGATCATCGGTTGTCGCAGCCCGGTTGAGGGATCCCGCGAGAACGCGACCCCGGCGCCGGATGAAAGCCCGCCATTGCCGAACACCATGGCCTGGACCGTTACCGCGGTGCCTGCGAGGTGATCAAGCTGCTGGAGATGGCGGTAGGATTGCGCCCGCTCGCTCATCCATGAGCGATAGACCGCCCGCGCCGCGCTTTCGAGCTGCGCGCTCGCGTCCTCAAGCCGGCCGTCGTCATAGCGCTCTTCGATCAAGGCCAGTTCGTCCGCGGCGAGACGCTCGAGCGCCTCGCTGTCCAGCTCGCGGTCGCTGGCGACGCCTTCTGCCAAAGTCAATTCGGCCAGGCGGGCGGAGAACATCGCGGGGTCGAGGCCCAGCACGGTTTCGGCGTAGCTTTCGAGAAAGCGGCGCCGGCAATCCCACGCCAGCCGCGGCCGGCCGCTGCTGCGGATCAGACCCTGCACGGCAGCCGACGTGCAGCCGACGTTGAGCACCGTGTCCAGCATACCCGGCATCGATCGCGCGGCTCCCGACCGTACCGATACCAACAACGGCTGCCGATGGTCGCCGAAGCGCTTTTCGGTCGCGCGTTCCAGGAACTCGATGCCTTGCTTCAGCCCTTCCTGCAGGTCGCGTTCGGCGTGCGCATCCTTGCCAATGATCGCTGCGCAAAGCTTGACCGGGAGCACGAAGGCCGGCGGTACCGGCAAACCAAGCGCCGCCATGCGCGCCAGGTTGGCGGCTTTGGCGCCAATGGCGTCGGCCGAATGTGTTTCCGTCGATCCGCCCCCGATACGCACGATATGCATGGCTCGAATCCCTTATTTATTTGAGCATGATCTTTTCGGAAAACCGGTCTCCACTTTTCCGGATCATGCTTTACGCCGATAAGTCAGCCATGATGTGCCGCCGTAGCAGATGTCCGAAGCCGGCCAATCGATCGGTGGCGCGCTCGATGGCGCGGGCAAGCTCGATCACCGAGAGCGACGTCGCCACGTCGAAGTCGCCGGCAAACACCCGTGCGGTGACATCGCGCTCCCGCGCGTCCGCGGTGTGCTCGGCATCGATGAGGCGGATGACGGCGTTGAGCGCATCTTCGGAATCGGCGCGGCGCCCCTCCGGAACTTCAACCGCGGCGGCAAGCCCCGAGGCTGCAGCCTCAGTCGCGGCGGTGGCGACTGCGCACAGCTCGGCAAGCGTCGAAAGCAATGCGGGATCGATCCCGGCCGGCGCCAGCGAGCCGATGAAAGCGGCCTGCTCCAGTTCGTCGACGGATTCCTCGACGCGATCGACCAGCTGTTCGATGATCGGTCCGGCGTTGAGACGGGCGGCTTCCATGCGGGCTTCGAGGGCAATGCGATCCGCCTTGCGCTCGATCAGGCTGGCTCTTGCCGCGAGGCGTTTGCCGTCGTTCGGGCGGCCTGCCCGCAGCGCGGCAATATGGTGGGCGATCGCAGCGGTAATGTCGTGCGCCAATCCGACCTGGCGCAGCACGATTGCAAGCAGCGCGCTGTCGACGCGTTCCAGGCGCCTGACCAGGTCGGCCTCGATCTGGTCGCGGACCAGCCTGACCGAGCGTCCGGCGCTCAGCGCCTCGGTCGAAACCCGCATCGCGGTCTTGAGGAAGTCGACCGCGGCGTTGCGCCCGAGCGCCTGATCCAGCCGCTCGCCGAACCCGATCCGACTCGGCGCGGCGTTGCGCACCGCGGCGCCGATCAACTCATTGCCGCCGAGTTCGAGAAAGGCGCGGTGGCCCAGGTGCTGCCGGGCGGCCCAATCGAGAATGCGCGCGGCATCCTCCTTGGCGACCCAGCTGCGCAACAGCTTGCGCGCCTTGTTCCAGTCGATCAGAAAAACCAGCGCGGCGCCGAGCGCGGCCAGGAAGG
>NZ_SSNA01000220.1 GCF_004799445.1 Bradyrhizobium sp. | reverse complement strand
AAGGGAGCGAAGCGACGAAGCAATCGACGCTTCCTTGCTGCACGATGGATTGCTTCGCTAACGCTCGCAATGACGAGACCGCTAGATCGGTTTGCCCGCATACGGCATCGAGGCGGTGAGGCCGCCGTCGACCGGGATGGCCTGGCCGTTGACGTAGGAGGCGTCGTCGCTCGCCAAGAACAGTCCCATCGCCGCGAGTTCGTGCGGCTGGCCGGCGCGCTTCAAGGGATTGAGTTGGCCGATCTTGCCGTCGGTGCCGCGCTCCCTCGCATTGTCGAAGATCGGCTTGGTCATGCCGGTCTCGATCAGGCCGGGACATACCGCATTGATCCGCACGCCGGTGCCCGACAGCGAATAGGCCGACGTCTGCACCAGGCTGATGACGCCCGCCTTGCTCGCCGCATAGGGATGGCCGCTGGCGCCGGATTTCAGGCCCGCCACCGACGCGGTGCAGACGATCGAGCCGTATTTCTGTTTGATCATGTGCGGCATCGAATATTTGATGGCGAGGAACGGGCCGATCAGATTGATGCGCAGGATCTCCTGCCAGTGTTCCACGGTCTGCTCGGCGAGCGGCACCAGTCCGCCGCTGATCCCGGCATTGGCCCAGATCGCATCGAGCCGTCCGAAGCTGGAGACCGCCTTGTCGATGAAGGCGATGACATCTTTTTCGGAACCGGCATCGGCGATCACGGCTTCCGCGGTGCCGCCGGCCTTGCGGACCTGCGCGACGGTTTCCTTGACGGCTTCGCTGCGGTCGACCGCGATCAGTTTTGCTCCTTCTTTGGTGAACAGCAGCGACGCCGCGCGCCCGATGCCGCTGCCGGCGCCGGTGATGATGACGGATTTGCCTTCGAGGCGGCCCATGCGAATCTCCCTGCTTAAGTTTTATCCATGGCGTTCTTCATCAAGGCGTGAAGAAACCGCGTCAAGACAGATCGGCCTGCAAGATAGATTGACTTGCGACCTGTCCGATTTTCAAACAAGATTTCAAACACGCAAAGCCGCTTGGGGCCGAGTGAGAGTTGAGACGAGAGACCAAGTGACTTGAGATGACGCGTGCCCTCACGTAGGACACGCGACAGTATTAGAGGGTCGTCGCGATGTCCAATCCAGGCAAACCAGCAGTCGTCACGACGCGGTGGTGGTGGGTGCGCCACGCGCCGGTGCGCAGCGACGGTGGCAATATCTACGGGCAGAAGGATATCGCCTGCGACACCGGCGATCGCAAGGTGTTCGAGGCGGTGGCAAAAATCCTGCCGCGCGGCGCGGTCTGGTATGCGAGCAGTCTGATGCGCACGCATCAGACCGCGCAAGCGATCTGGGATACCGGCTTTCCGAGGCCCGCGACGATGACCAAGGAGGTGGCCTTTGCCGAACAGCATCTGGGACAGTGGCAGGGGATGAATCGCGCCGCGTTCCTCGCCAGCCGGCCGGTCGGCAGCCACTGGTTTGCCGATATCGACCAGCCCGCGCCAGGCGGCGAGAGTTTCATGGACCTCTATAACCGCGCATGTCGCGCCATCGATCAAATCAATGTTGAGCAGGCCGGCAAGGACGTGATCGCCGTGGCGCATGGCGGCACCATCAAGGCCGCGCTTGGTCTTGCGCTCGGCGGCCAGCCTGAAAAGGGCCTCGCTTTCGATATCGACAATTGTTCGGTGACCCGGCTCGATCACTTCGCAAGCGCCGACCACAGCAGCTGGCGGCTTCCGATGGTCAACCAGCAGCCATGGATCGCCGACGCCGCGCATAACGCGATGCACCAGCCGGCGGGACCGGAGATCGCAACCGCCAGCAAGCTGGCCTGACCCGACCAAAACAAAACCGGCGCATCCGCCGCCGGATCAACACAACGGGAGTGAGACATGACCTTGTTCGATCTATCGGGAAAAGTCGCCGTCATCACCGGCTCCTCGCGCGGCATCGGCCGCGCCATCGCCGAGCGGATGGCCGAGCACGGCGCCAAGGTGGTGATCTCCTCGCGCAAACAGGCGGTCTGCGATGAGGTGGCCAAGGCGATCAACGACAAGGCCGGCAAGCAGGTCGCGCTGGCGCTGGCCGCCAACATCTCGACCAAGGACGACCTGAAACATCTGGTCGAGGAAACCACCCGCGTGTTCGGCAGGATCGACACGCTGGTCTGCAACGCCGCGTCCAATCCCTATTACGGGCCGCAGGCCGGAATTTCCGACGATCAGTTCCGCAAGATTCTCGACAACAACATCGTCGCCAATCACTGGCTGATCTCGCTGGTGGTGCCGCAGATGATCGAGCGCAAGGACGGATCAATCACCATTATCTCGTCGATCGGCGGGCTCAAGGGCTCGACGGTGCTCGGCGCCTATGCGATTTCCAAGGCCGCCGACATGCAGCTGGCGCGCAACCTCGCCTGCGAATACGGCCCGCACAACATCCGCGTCAACTGCATTGCACCCGGCCTGATCAAGACCGATTTTGCCCGCGCCTTGTGGGAAAATCCGGAAACGCTGAAGGCCGCCACCGCGCGTTCGCCGCTGCTGCGGATCGGCGAGCCCGACGAAATCGCCGGCGCGGCGGTGTTTCTCGCCTCGAGCGCGGGCACCTTCATGACTGGGCAGACCATCGTGATCGACGGCGGCGCGACGATCAGCTGAAGGGTTTTTGGAAGGAGGGGGGCGTGAAGGTCCCGGATATTCCGATGGAGTTAAGGCTGTCCCGCAACAATTGATTGACCAATTGTCCCTAGGATTGCGGTTTTCCCTCGGGAGGACGCATGACGACGCTCGATTTACCCGCGGTAGGCACTACCGCTCGCGGCGCCGCATGGACCAGAACTCTTTGCGTCTTGTTCTTCTTTTCCGGATTTCCGGCACTAATCTATCAATTGACCTGGCAGCGAGAACTCTTCCGTATCTTCGGGGTAAATTCGGAATCGGTCACTATCGTGGTCTCGGCATTCATGCTCGGACTGGGCCTTGGTAGCCTTGCCGGCGGATGGCTCTCGAAACGACAGAAAATCCGCCTTCTCCCATTGCTGGCTTAGATTGAACTGGGGACAGCCGCTTTCGGAGTCGTATCGCTGGGTGTGTTCGAGCAGGTCGGCGCGTTGATCGTTGATTGGTCGCTGCCGGCGATGGCGCTGGTCAATCTGTTGCTGGTCCTCATTCCCACATTACTGATGGGTGCCACCCTGCCGATTTTGGTTTCACATCTTGTCAGGCGTTCGGGGGAGGTCGGCGGCGCCGTCGGCTTGCTTTATTATGTCAACACGATGGGGGCCGGCGCGGCCTGCCTGGTATGCTGCGGCGTGCTGTTTCCGTTTCTCGGGATGCGCGGTGCGGTTTTCACGGCAGTCGGCTTCAACGTGATGGTCGCTGCCGGAGCAATGCTCGCCCACGCGTTTGATCGCAACGATGCGATTCCCGCGGGAGCGGTTTCCGGTCATCGTAGTGGCGATGCCGTCCTTGGCCTCCGTCAGGTGCTGCTGCTGGCTGCGCTGGGGGGATTTATTTCGTTGTCTTACGAAATATTCCTGTTCCGGACGATCTCTTATGCTTCCGGGTCCAGTGCAACCGCCTTTGCCATCACGCTGGCATGCTTCCTGGTTGGTATCGCCGGCGGCGCGCGAAGTGCCGGGAACGTTTGCGAGACGCTGCGTCCAGTCGACGCCATGCGCAAGGCTGCCGATGAACTCGTTTTTGCCAATCTCGTCGGCTTGATGTTTCTGCCCTTGATGGCGCATTTTGCCTGGCTTGGCCGCGGTGTCTTCGCCGTCGCCTTGCTGTTCGTCTATCTGATTGCGCGGCGCTGGGGTTCATTGTTGCCGTACCTGGCCCAATTCGGGATCCCGGCAGACGATCGGGCCGGAATGCGGACGTCGCTGCTTTATTTCTCCAACATCCTTGGTTCTGCGGCGGGGGCCATTGTTACGGGCTTTGTTCTGACGAATTACCTGACATTGGTGCAAATCGCCCTGGGGCTAGCGATTGCCGGCGCTGTCTGCGCGCTTTCCCTTATCGCCATGCTCGATATCGCCCGCCCGGAACGGCTGAGGCGGATGGCCGGTGCGGCCGGTGTGCTGGCGATCGCGCTTGTCGCGGTTCCCTCGATGTCACATCGCGTTTTCGAAAACCTGCTCTACAGAACCAATCTCGATCACGCCTTCGCCCAGGTCGTAGAGAACCGCAGCGGCATCATCACCGTGGACACCGACGGCACCGTGTTCGGCAACGGAATGTATGACGGGCGATTCAATGTTCGATTGCAGGATGATCGAAACGGAATCATCCGGCCCTATGCACTGAGCCTGGTTCACGGCGCGCCGCGCGACGTTCTCATGATCGGATTGTCTTCGGGGTCGTGGGCGCAGGTGATCGCAAATAACCCCGCCGTGCAGTCGCTTACGATCGTGGAGATCAATCGAGGATACCTTACCCTGATCGAAGAGGAGTCCGAGGTCGCTTCGGTGCTCCGCAACCCGAAAGTCACCATCATCACCGATGACGGCCGGCGCTGGTTGCGGCATCATCCCGAACGGCGCTTTGATGCGATCGTATCCAATACGACCTGGAATTTTCGGGCCAACACCACCAACCTGCTGTCGGCGGAGTTTCTTGAATTGGTCAGGCAGCATCTCAATCCGCAGGGAATAGCGTTCTACAATACAACGGATTCCGCGCGGGTGCAGCGAACCGCCTGTTTGGCGTTCCCTTATGGAGCGCGCTTTACCAATCATATGGTTGTATCGGATACCCCGATCGACTGGAATTTCGCTCGTTGGCGGCAGACGCTTGCAGCTTACGTTATCGACGGCAAAAGGCAGTTCAATCCGCAAAACTCTCAAGATCAGGCATTGCTCGAAGCCGTTACGTCTGTCGATCGGGGTTCGCAGGATCTAATAGAAGGCTGCCCGCAGATCCTTACCCGAACGGCCGGCCAGTTACCCGTGACGGACAACAACATGGGGACCGAATGGCGTCACCCGCTCGGTCTTGAATGATTGGTTGCGCGGCATGCGTGCTATCTCAATCCACCGCCGCGTACACCAAGTTGCGCACCAGCGTCCGGGCGTATTCGCGCTGGCCCGGGCCCTGCGACATGAACACGGCGAACAACTCCTCCTTGGGATCGATCCAGAAGAACGTTCCGCCCATGCCGCTCCAGAAGTACTGGCCGACCGAGCCGGGGAAGGGCGCCAGGCCCTGCTGGGTGCGCACGGCAAAGCCAAGGCCGAAGCCGATGCCGGGTTGCATCAGGTTACCCGCCTGGATTTTGACGCCGGGGCCGAGATGATCGGAAGTCATCAGTTCGAGTGTCTTGCGGCCGATGATCCTGACGGCGTCGAGGGTTCCGCCATTGAGCAGCATCTGGCAGAACCGTGCGTAGTCCATAGTGGTGGAGACCAGGCCGCCGCCGCCGGATTGCATCACGGGCTTTTCAAGCATGTCGAAGAGCTGGACCTTTTCGCTGGTCCAGGGATCGGTTGCGAACGGTTCGGCGAGACGATCTGTGTTCTCCGCGCCGGTGTGAAACGCGGTCTCGGCCATTTGCAGCGGCGCCAGAATGCGTTCGGTCAGGAACGCGCCCAGCGTCTTGCCGGTGACGACCTCGATGAGGCGCCCGAGGATGTCGGTGGAACGGCTATAGTTCCACTCGGCGCCCGGCTGGCACACCAGCGGCAGGCTCGCGACCAGAGCAGCATGTTCGGCGTTGCTGATCTTGCGGCTGCGCAGCCGCGACTGCTGATACAGCTGCTGCACCAGGCCGTTGCCAGTGTGATCGTAAGTGATGCCGGAAGTGTGCCGCAGCAGATCCTGGATCGTGATCGGCCGGCTCACAGGCACGAGATCGAGCTGGCCGTTGTTCTCGACGCCGACCTTCTGGTTGCCAAATTCCGGAATGAACTTGGCGATCGGGTCGCTGAGCAGGAAATGGCCGTCTTCGAGCAGCATCATGATGCCGATCGAGACGATCGGCTTTGTCATCGAGAAGATTCGGAAGATCGAATTGAGCGCCATCGGCGCGGCGGCTGCCGGGCTCTGCCGGCCGAGCGCCTCGAACCAGCCGATCTGGCCGCGCCGGGCCACCAGGATGGTGACGCCGGGGATGGTTCCCCTGTCGATCTCGCGCTTGAAGGCGTCCGACATGCGCTGCAGCCGCGGCTGCGAGAGCCCGAGCGATTCCGGCTTGGCCTGGGGCAGCGCCGGGGTCTGCGGGGCAGGGGCGTGCTTGGCGGCGGACTGCGCGGTCATGGTCTTTCCCTTTGCTCTTATTGTGGGCCGGGTGGTATCGTTGGGATATCCCGAAGTCTGGCGCAGAACAGCTGGGTTGAACAGGCGTTAACCGCTTCGGCCTTGCAATCCGGCCATGGCCTATGCTTGAAACGGCGCGGATCGGCGGCGACGTCCGGTCCTCACAGGAGTGTAGCTCAATTGGTAGAGCACCGGTCTCCAAAACCGGGGGTCGCAGGTTCGAGCCCTGCCACTCCTGCCAGCCGAACCCTTGATTTTGATGGATCCAGCCGTGGCCTTTCGAACCGGGCGACCTGGCCTCGGTTCCACGCAGCTTGACCTTTGGCGGGTTGCGCAGTAAATAGCCGCCACCTGCTGCCGGCCCGCTTTGACGGATATCCGGCGCGGCTTTGAATTCCCCCGAACAATCGAGCCCGCTTGCCGGCTCATCCTTCAAAAGAGGGCTGGGCGCTAGAGGGCTGTTCGGATTTGCTAAAACCTTGAAAATCCTCTGACAACGCGGATCTCATCAACGATGGCTTTCAGCCCGTTCAAATTCCTGCAGGAAGTGCGTTCGGAGACCGCCAAGGTCACCTGGCCGACACGCCGCGAGACCACGATCACCACGATCATGGTATTCGTGATGGTGGCGCTGGCTTCGGTTTTCTTTTTCGCCTCGGATCAAATCATCCGCCTGGTTGTCACCTTTTTGCTCGGTATTCACTGATGGCAAGCGCCGGAACACAGACGATGGACAAGCGCTGGTATATCGTTCACGCCTATTCGAACTTCGAAAAGAAGGTCGCGGAGTCGATCCGCGAGCAGTCCAAGCAGCGCGGGCTTGACGATCTGTTCGAGCAGGTGCTGGTGCCGACCGAAAAGGTCACCGAAGTGCGCCGTGGCCGCAAGATCGACGCCGAGCGCAAGTTTTTCCCGGGTTATGTCCTGGTCAAGATGAAGCTGACCGACGAAGCCTTTCATCTTATCAAGAATACCCCGAAGGTGACGGGTTTCCTCGGCGCGGAAAACAAGCCGATGCCGATCTCGGAAGCCGAGGCCATGCGAATCCTGCATCAGGTGCAGGAAGGCGTGGAACGCCCGAAGGCGTCGGTGTCGTTCGAGATCGGCGAGAATGTGCGGGTGGCCGATGGGCCGTTCGCGTCGTTCTCCGGCGTGATCGAGGAAATCGACGAGGCGCGTTCGCGGGTGAAGGTCGCGGTGTCGATCTTCGGACGCGCCACGCCGGTCGAACTGGAATTCGGTCAGGTCGAGAAGGTCTGATCGTTATCGTCATTGCCGGGCTTGACCCGGCAATCCATCTGCCTCGTAAGAATGCATCTCACGAAGCTTGATGGATGCCCGGATCAAGTCCGGGCATGACGACAGTGGAAGCGGTGACGCTTCCAAAGAACCGTGGAAGGAGACTGACGGTCGCCAGCCGTCATGCGAACCGCACCACGGTCCTGTGAAGCTTCCGGGCTGATCCGGAGCAACATGAGGAGTGACATATGGCAAAGAAAGTGACCGGATACCTGAAATTGCAGGTGCCGGCCGGTGCGGCGAATCCTTCTCCCCCGATCGGCCCCGCGCTTGGTCAGCGCGGCCTCAACATCATGGAATTCTGCAAGGCGTTCAACGCGCAGACGCAGAAGGAAGAGAAGAATACCCCAATCCCGGTGGTGATCACGATCTATGCCGATCGTTCCTTCACCTTCGAGATGAAGACCCCGCCGATGTCGTTCTTCCTCAAGCAGGCCGCCAAAATCCAGTCCGGGTCGAAAGCCCCGGGCCGCGACAAGGCCGGCAAGGTGACCAAAGCGCAGGTGCGCGAGATCGCCGAGAAGAAGATGAAGGATCTCAATTGCGATACCATCGAGTCGGCCATGAAGATGGTCGAGGGCTCCGCCCGTTCGATGGGTCTTGAAGTTGCGGGGTAACGGGTCATGGCAATCGGAAAACGTTTGAAGAAGGCCCGCGAGGGCGTCGATCGCGAGAAGCTCTATCCGCTCGTGGACGCCATCAAGATGGTCAAGGCGCGCGCCACCTCGAAGTTCGACGAGACCGTCGAGATCGCGATCAATCTCGGCGTCGATCCGCGTCACGCCGATCAGATGGTTCGCGGCGTGGTGACGCTGCCGAACGGCACCGGCCGCACCTTGCGGGTCGGCGTGTTCGCGCGCGGCGCCAAGGCCGAGGAAGCCAAGGCCGCGGGCGCAGATATCGTCGGTGCCGAGGATCTGGTCGAGAAAGTGCAGGGCGGTCAGATCGACTTCGACCGCTGTATCGCCACCCCCGACATGATGCCGCTGGTTGGCCGCCTTGGTAAGGTGCTCGGACCGCGCGGCATGATGCCCAACCCCAAGATCGGTACGGTGACGATGGACATCACCAATGCCGTGAAGGGCGCCAAGGGCGGCTCGGTCGAGTTCCGCGTCGAGAAGGCCGGCATCGTGCAGGCCGGCATCGGCAAGGCCTCGTTCTCGGAAGAGAAGCTGGTGCAGAACGTCAAGGCGCTTGCCGACGCGGTCGCCAAGGCAAAACCCGCAGGTTCCAAGGGCACCTACATCCAGCGCGTGGCGGTTTCCTCGACCATGGGGCCGGGCGTCAAGGTTGAGCCGGGAACCCTGCTCGGCTAGAATTCCTGAGAACGGCTTGAGACAAAGCAAGGGCGGAATTGGGCAACCGATTCCGCTCTTTGTTTATGAGGATGTCGACAGCGATCCGGCGATAACGTGAAAGACAAAGCATGCCCGACAAGGTCTTGATCTATTCGCGCTTTCCCAAGGCGATGATGGTGCGGATCGGACAGCGCTTCGACCTGATGGATGCCGCCGGCAAGCCGCCGGCCGAGGTTTTCACCGCAGAGCAGCTTTCCGGGGTCCGAGCGCTGATCACGGCCGGTGGCACGCCGCTCGGGGCGGCGGTGCTGGATATGCTGCCGTCGTTGCGCGCGATCGTCTGCTACGGCACCGGTTATGACGGGGTCGATCTTGCGGCCGCCGCCAAACGAAAAATCGCGGTCGGCCACAGCCCGGCTGCCAATGCCGCCGCCGTCGCCGACCTCGCCGTCACCTTGATGCTGGCGGTGACGCGGCGCCTGCTGCCGGCCGACGAGTTTGTGCGCAACGGCAGCTGGGCCGCCGCAAAACCTTCGCCGCTGTTGCGGCCGCAACCCGGCAATCCCGGCCGCCGCGTCGGCGTCTACGGCATGGGCGAGATCGGCCGCAAGATCGCTGCGCGCGTAGCCAGCTTCGAGACCGAAGTCGGCTATTTCAGCCGCAGCCGGCACGACGTTCCCTATCAATATCTGCCGAGCCTGGAGGCGTTGGCGGAATGGTGCAGCGTTCTGATGATCGCCGTTCGCGCCGGCGCCGATACCCATCACGCGGTCGATGCCGCCATCCTGCAAAGACTTGGCAAGGACGGCTATGTCGTCAACATCTCCCGCGGTTCGGTGATCGATGAAGCGGCCCTGGTCGCGGCGCTTGCGGACAATGCCATCGCAGGCGCCGGTCTCGACGTGTTCGAGAAGGAGCCGCACGCGCCGGACGCCTTGACGGCGTTTCCGAATGTCGTGCTGACCCCGCATGTCGGCGGCCACACCATCGAGTCGCATATCGCGATGCAGGACTGCGTCATCGCCAATCTCGAGGCGTTTTTCGCAGAGAGGCCGCTGCCCTTTGAGGTCCAGGCCGCCTGAATCGGGCGATTTCGGCTCCTATTTCTCGGAGATTGCGATGGGCGGAATTGGCGCGAATTAGTCCTTGGCAAGCCCGGAAAGACTCGTTAAAGAGCGCCTTCCGGGCGTGCTGGCTGTTGCTGGCACGTCTGTGTTCGCATTCCGAAAACCCGATACGATAGGAGATCATTCCTTTCAGGACATCCGCATGGATTGCTCGAAAGGAAGGGGAACCGTCGTTTTGGAACAGATGCGGGCAGGGGTGGGTCGGCTTGCCGGCGTGCCTCGGTCCTGTCCAAGACTGCAGGCGCCGACGACGAAACGTAAGTTTCTTCAATGGCTTAATTGATTGCCTGCATAGACGGGTGAAGACCGGATTTTGCTTTACGTCGCGCCTGGCGCGACGGGCGGCGGATATGGTTCGAACCTCGACACCCCGCGCCATCAGGTTCGGGAGGGCAGGCTTTTCAAATGTCGTTCTGCCCGACGTGTCTGGAGACGGGAATGTCTCGAGGTCAGGTTTAGGGCGGGACGATGGGTGCAACCCGGCGGTCCTGCCATCAGGCAAAGGCCGCCAACCGGAGAGAGCTTGCTGTGGAAAGAGCGGCAAAAAAGGACGCGGTCGAGGCGCTGAACGGTCT
Source organism: Bradyrhizobium sp. (assembly GCF_004799445.1). Taxonomy (GTDB): domain Bacteria; phylum Pseudomonadota; class Alphaproteobacteria; order Rhizobiales; family Xanthobacteraceae; genus Bradyrhizobium. The sequence continues at coordinate 16,262 of NZ_SSNA01000220.1, read as the reverse complement.
GTTCAAGACCACCAGCGTGGCGGTCGTCGCCCACTATTCCGGCCTCACCGTGGCCCAGATGCAGAAGCTGCGCATGCAGATGAAGCAGGCGGGCGCATCGGTGAAGGTCTCGAAGAACCGTCTCGCCAAAATTGCTCTTGAAGGCACAGACGTCGTTGCCATCGGCTCCCTGTTGAAGGGGCCGACCGTGATCGCGACTTCAAACGATCCGGTAGCGGCGCCGAAGGTTGCCATCGAATTCGCCAAGACGAACGAGCAGTTCGTCATTCTCGGCGGATCGATGGGTAAAACCGTCCTGGATGTAAACGGCGTCAAGGCGCTTGCCGCATTGCCGTCGCTCGATGAGTTGCGCGGAAAGATCGTCGGCCTCCTGGTAGCGCCGGCGACCAAGATCGCCCAGCTCACGACTGCGCCCGCGGCCAAGCTCGCGCGCGTCGTTCAGGCCTATGCCTCAAAGAGCGAAGCGGCCTGACCCCCTTCGCAATTCAAACCTGGTTCGAACCAATACGCTTAAGGAAACAGATCAATGGCCGACTTACAGAAGATTGTTGACGACCTCTCGAGCCTCACCGTGCTCGAAGCCGCCGAGCTCGCAAAGCTCCTTGAAGAAAAGTGGGGCGTGTCCGCCGCTGCCGCCGTTGCGGTGGCCGGTCCGGCCGCCGCCGCCGCTGCGCCCGCAGAAGAAAAGACCGAGTTCACGGTCATGCTTGTCGCCGCCGGCGAGAAGAAGATCGAGGTCATCAAGGAAGTCCGTGCCATCACCGGTCTCGGCCTCAAGGAAGCCAAGGACCTCGTCGAAGGCGCGCCCAAGGCTGTCAAGGAAGGCGTCAACAAGGACGAATCCGAGAAGATCAAGGCCCAGCTCGAAAAGGCTGGCGCCAAGGTGGAATTGAAGTAAGCGGAGCTTGCTTCAATTCCATCCCCGGGCGAGCCACGCGCGACCCGGGGATCGCCTCGCCAAAGACGTGGATGGCCGGGTCAAGCCCGGCCATGACGAACGGGCAGGGCGGACGAAAAACGACGTGGTCAAGGAGTTCCCTTGGAACCACGTTGTACACAGGAATGTGTGGGGATTGGCGGGCTTGCCCCTCGAATTTCCACGATTGCCATCCCATATCGGGACGGCAGCACGAAAGCACGGTGGGCGCGAGGGACGGCAACGTTTCTGCGCAGGCCGTTGGGAGACAGGCAATTTCGGGCTTTTTCAGTCCGTGACGAGGCAGGTTGAGACGGGCGGGTGCGGTCAAGCGCCCCGCGCGTCGTTTTGCGTTCTTAAGGTCTGATACTTCGATTCAGGATTTAAATCCTGACATTGGGCTCCCGGGCTGGCTTAGGAACGAATCGAAATTCAACCCGGGGGCGATGCGAATCGCGCTCCGGAAGGTTCGCCCCTGACGGGCGACGAAATGAGAGGCCACGATGGCGCAGCAGACGTTCACCGGTCGCAAACGCGTTCGCAAGTTTTTCGGACACATCAAGGAAGTCGCAGAGATGCCGAACCTCATCGAGGTTCAGAAGGCGTCCTATGACCAGTTCCTGATGGTCGACGAACCCCCGGGCGGGCGGCTCGACGAAGGCTTGCAGGCGGTATTCCGGTCGGTGTTCCCGATCTCGGATTTTTCCGGCACCTCGATGCTGGAATTCGTCCGCTACGAATTCGAACCGCCGAAATACGACGTCGATGAGTGCCGCCAGCGCGGCATGACCTATGCGGCGCCGCTGAAGGTGACGCTGCGCCTGATCGTGTTCGATATCGACGAAGAAACCGGTGCGAAGTCGGTCAAGGACATCAAGGAGCAGGACGTCTACATGGGCGACATTCCGCTCATGACCATGAACGGCACCTTCGTCGTCAACGGCACCGAGCGCGTCATCGTTTCGCAGATGCATCGTTCGCCCGGCGTGTTCTTCGATCACGACAAGGGCAAGACCCATTCGTCGGGCAAGCTGCTGTTTGCCGCGCGCGTGATTCCCTATCGCGGCTCCTGGCTCGATATCGAGTTCGACGCCAAGGACATCGTGTTTGCGCGCATCGATCGCCGCCGCAAGATTCCGGTGACGTCGCTGATGTTCGCGCTCGGGCTCGACGGCGAGACCATCCTGTCGACGTTCTACAAGAAGATCAATTACAAGCGGACCAAGGATGGCTGGCGCGTGCCGTTCGACGCCACCCGTTTCCGTGGCTACTCCACGATCAACGACCTGATCGACGCCGACACCGGCAAGGTGGTGCTCGAGGCCGGCAAGAAACTGACCGTGCGTGCCGCACGGCAGTTCCAGGAAAAGGGCCTGAAGGCGCTGCGCCTGTCGGATGAGGAACTGGTCGGCAACTACCTTGGCGAAGACCTCGTCAACCCGAAAACCGGTGAAATCTATGCCGAGGCTGGTGAGGAAATCACCGAGAAGTCGCTGAAGGCGCTCAACGAGCACGGCTACAAGGAGCTGCCGCTGCTCGACATCGACCATGTCAATGTCGGCGCCTATATCCGCAACACCCTGCACGCCGACAAGAACATGACGCGTGAAGATGCGTTGTTCGACATCTACCGCGTGATGCGCCCCGGTGAACCGCCGACCATCGACTCGGCCCAGACCATGTTCCAGTCGCTGTTCTTCGACAGCGAGCGCTACGACCTGTCCGCGGTCGGCCGCGTGAAAATGAACATGCGCCTCGAACTCGATGCGCCCGATACCCATCGCACGCTGCGCAAGGAAGACATTCTCGCCGTCATCAAGACGCTGGTCGATCTGCGCGACGGCAAGGGCGAGATCGACGACATCGATCACCTCGGCAACCGGCGTGTGCGCTCGGTCGGCGAGTTGATGGAGAACCAGTACCGGATCGGTCTGCTCCGCATGGAGCGCGCGATCAAGGAGCGGATGTCCAGCGTCGATATCGACACCGTGATGCCGCAGGACCTGATCAACGCCAAGCCGGCGGCCGCCGCGGTGCGCGAGTTCTTCGGCTCGTCGCAACTGTCGCAGTTCATGGACCAGACCAACCCGCTGTCTGAAATCACCCACAAACGCCGCCTGTCGGCGCTTGGCCCGGGCGGCCTGACCCGCGAGCGCGCCGGCTTCGAGGTGCGCGACGTGCATCCGACGCATTACGGCCGGATCTGCCCGATCGAGACGCCGGAAGGCCCGAATATCGGCCTGATCAATTCGCTCGCGACGTTTGCGCGCGTCAACAAATACGGCTTCGTCGAAACGCCCTATCGCAAGGTCAAGGACGGCCGCGTCACCGACGAGGTGGTCTATCTCTCGGCGATGGAGGAAGGCCGCTATCACGTCGCGCAGGCGAACGTCGCGCTGGATAATCGCGGCCGCTTTACCGACGACCTCGTGGTCTGCCGCCATTCCGGCGACGTGCTGATGATCACGCCGGACAAGGTCGACTACATGGACGTGTCGCCGAAGCAGCTGGTCTCGGTCGCCGCGGCCCTGATTCCGTTCCTGGAAAACGACGACGCCAATCGCGCGCTGATGGGTTCCAACATGCAGCGTCAGGCCGTGCCACTGGTGCGCGCCGAGGCGCCGTTCGTCGGCACCGGCATGGAAGGCGTGGTCGCGCGCGACTCCGGCGCTGCGATCGCGGCGCGCCGGACCGGCGTGATCGACCAGATCGACGCCACCCGTATCGTGATCCGCGCCACCGAGGATCTCGATCCGACCAAGTCGGGCGTCGATATCTACCGGCTGATGAAATACCAGCGTTCCAACCAGTCGACCTGCATCAACCAGCGTCCGCTGGTGAAGGTGGGCGACGTGGTGCGCAAGGGCGACATCATCGCCGACGGTCCCTCGACCGACCTTGGCGAACTCGCGCTCGGCCGCAACGTGCTGGTCGCGTTCATGCCGTGGAATGGCTACAACTTCGAAGACTCGATCCTGCTCTCCGAAAGAATCGTGAAGGACGACGTCTTCACCTCGATCCACATCGAGGAATTCGAGGTGATGGCCCGCGATACCAAGTTGGGTCCTGAGGAAATCACCCGCGACATTCCGAACGTTTCGGAAGAAGCGCTGAAGAACCTCGACGAGGCCGGCATCGTCTATATCGGCGCCGAAGTCCGCGCCGGCGACATCCTGGTCGGCAAGATCACGCCGAAGGGCGAGAGCCCGATGACGCCGGAAGAAAAGCTGCTGCGCGCCATCTTCGGCGAAAAGGCCTCCGACGTTCGCGACACCTCGCTCCGCGTGCCTCCGGGCGTGCAGGGCACGATCGTCGAAGTCCGGGTCTTCAACCGGCATGGCGTCGACAAGGACGAGCGCGCTCTGGCGATCGAGCGGGAAGAGATCGAGCGTCTTGCCAAGGACCGCGACGACGAACAGGCGATCCTTGACCGCAACGTCTATGGCCGCCTCGCCGAGCTTCTGGAAAACCGCCAGGGCATCGCCGGTCCGAAGGGATTCAAGAAGGACACCAAGATCACGCGCGCGGTGCTCGACGAGCATCCGCGTTCGCAATGGTGGCTGTTTGCTTCTCCCAACGACAAGCTGATGGCCGAAATCGAGGCGATGCGGAAGCAGTACGACGAATCGAAGAAGGGCCTTGAACAGCGCTTCCTCGACAAGGTCGAGAAACTGCAGCGTGGCGACGAATTGCCGCCCGGCGTGATGAAGATGGTCAAGGTCTTCGTCGCGGTGAAGCGCAAGATTCAGCCCGGCGACAAGATGGCGGGCCGTCACGGCAACAAGGGCGTGGTCTCCAAGATCGTTCCGATCGAGGACATGCCGTTCCTCGAGGACGGCACCCATGCCGACATCGTGCTCAATCCGCTCGGCGTGCCTTCGCGCATGAACGTCGGTCAGATTCTCGAAACCCATCTCGGCTGGGCCTGCGCCGGCCTCGGCAAGCGCATCGGCCAGACGGTCGACGCCTACCTTGCCAGCGCCAAGCAGGATCTCAAGCCGCTGAAGGAGACCTTGAAGAAGATCTATGGCGACGATGAAACCATCAAATCGCTCAACGACAGCGAACTGATGGAGCTCGGGCGCAATCTGAGCCACGGCGTGCCGATCGCGACGCCGGTGTTCGACGGCGCCAAGGAAGCCGACATCGAGGAGATGCTGAAGCTTGCCGGTCTCGATGCCTCCGGACAATCCACCGTCTATGACGGGCGGACCGGCGACGCCTTCGACCGCAAGGTGACGGTTGGGTACATCTATATGCTCAAGCTGCATCATCTCGTGGACGACAAGATCCATGCGCGTTCGATCGGACCGTACTCGCTCGTGACCCAGCAGCCGCTGGGCGGCAAGGCGCAGTTCGGTGGCCAGCGTTTCGGCGAAATGGAAGTGTGGGCGCTCGAGGCTTACGGCGCGGCGTACACGCTCCAGGAAATGCTGACCGTGAAGTCGGACGACGTCGCCGGCCGTACCAAGGTGTACGAGGCGATCGTGCGCGGCGACGACACGTTCGAGGCGGGCATCCCGGAATCGTTCAACGTCCTGGTCAAGGAAATGCGTTCGCTGGGCCTCAACGTCGACCTGCACAACTCGAAGCAGGGCGGCGCCACATCCGAGGCGGCCGAGTAACTCAAAAAGCGTCATGCCCGGCGCGCTTTGCGCCGGGCATGACGCGCTGCGCTCGGACGTTGAGCGGGGCGCGTGGCTACCAGAAATTTCGAATTTGCTGCCGGTGACGATCGGCACGCGAGGAGAAGACCATGAACCAAGAAATTATGAATCTCTTCAATCCGACGACGCCGGCTCAGGTCTTCGACCAGATCCGGATCTCAATCGCGTCCCCGGAGAAGATTCTGTCGTGGTCCTACGGCGAGATCAAGAAGCCGGAGACCATCAACTACCGTACCTTCAAGCCCGAGCGTGACGGTCTGTTCTGCGCCCGTATCTTCGGGCCGATCAAGGACTACGAGTGCCTGTGCGGCAAGTACAAGCGCATGAAGTACAAGGGCATCATCTGCGAGAAGTGCTCGGTCGAAGTGACGCTGTCGCGGGTCCGGCGCGAGCGCATGGGCCATATCGAACTGGCCGCCCCGGTTGCGCATATCTGGTTCCTGAAGTCGCTGCCGTCCCGCATCGGTCTTCTGCTCGACATGACGCTGAAGGATCTCGAGCGGATTCTGTATTTCGAATACTACGTCGTTCTCGAGCCCGGTCTGACCGCGCTCAAGGACCGTCAGCTGCTGTCGGAAGACGAGTATCTGAAGGCGCAGGACGAATACGGCCAGGACAGCTTCACCGCCATGATCGGCGCCGAAGCGATCCGCGAGCTGTTGAAGGGGCTTGAGCTCGAAAAGCTCGAGGTCTCCCTGCGCGCCGAGATGCAGGAAACCGAATCCGACATCAAGCACAAGAAGCTTGCCAAGCGTCTGAAGATCGTCGAGGCGTTCCGCTATTCCGGCAACAAGCCGGAGTGGATGATCCTCACCGTGGTGCCGGTGATTCCGCCGGACCTGCGGCCGCTGGTGCCGCTCGACGGCGGCCGCTTCGCGACCTCCGATCTCAACGATCTCTACCGCCGCGTCATCAACCGCAACAACCGCTTGAAGCGGCTGATGGAGCTGCGCGCGCCCGACATCATCATCCGCAATGAAAAGCGCATGCTGCAGGAGGCGGTCGACGCCCTGTTCGACAACGGCCGCCGCGGCCGCGTCATCACCGGCGCCAACAAGCGCCCGCTGAAGTCGCTGGCGGACATGCTGAAGGGCAAGCAGGGCCGCTTCCGGCAGAACCTGCTCGGCAAGCGCGTCGACTATTCGGGCCGTTCGGTGATCGTGGTCGGTCCCGAGCTGCGGCTGCATCAATGCGGCCTGCCGAAGAAGATGGCGCTCGAGCTGTTCAAGCCGTTCATCTATTCGCGGCTCGACGCCAAAGGTCTCTCCACCACCGTGAAGCAGGCGAAGAAGCTGGTCGAAAAGGAGCGTCCCGAGGTCTGGGATATCCTCGACGAGGTGATCCGCGAGCATCCGGTGCTGCTGAACCGCGCCCCGACGCTGCATCGCCTCGGCATCCAGGCGTTCGAACCGGTCCTGATCGAAGGCAAGGCGATCCAGCTGCATCCGCTGGTGTGCGCGGCGTTCAATGCCGACTTCGACGGCGACCAGATGGCCGTGCACGTTCCGCTGTCGCTGGAAGCGCAGCTCGAGGCGCGCGTGCTGATGATGTCGACCAACAACATCCTGCATCCGGCCAATGGTCAGCCGATCATCGTGCCGTCGCAGGACATCGTGCTCGGCCTGTATTATCTCTCGATCATGCGCGAGGGGTTGCCCGGCGAAGGCAAGCTCTACGGCGAGATGGCCGAGATCGAACATGCCCTGCACGCCAAGGTCATCCACCTCCACACCAAGATCAAGTATCGCTGGCAGGGCGATGACGAGCACGGCAAGCCGGTCAAGCGCTGGATCGAGACCACCGCCGGCCGCGTCATGCTCGGCAACGTGCTTCCGAGGTCGCCCAAGATTCCGTTCGACGTCATCAACAAGCTGATGACCAAGCGCGAAATCTCCGGCGTGATCGATCAGGTCTATCGTCACTGCGGTCAGAAGGAGACGGTGATCTTCTGCGATCGCATCATGGCGCTCGGCTTCTACAATGCGTTCAAGGCCGGCATCTCGTTCGGCAAGGACGACATGGTGGTGCCGCACGGCAAGTGGAAGATCGTCGAAACCACGCGTACGCTGGCGAAGGATTTCGAGCAGCAGTACAATGACGGCCTGATCACCCACGGCGAAAAGTACAACAAGGTGGTCGACGCCTGGTCGAAGGCCACTGAAGAAATCGCCAAGGAGATGATGAAGGAAATCTCCTCGACCAAGAAGAACTCCAAGGGCGTCGAGGCCGATATCAACTCGATCTACATGATGGCCCATTCGGGCGCGCGCGGTTCGCCGGCGCAGATGCGTCAGCTCGCCGGCATGCGCGGCCTGATGGCGAAGCCGTCGGGCGAGATCATCGAGACGCCGATCATTTCCAACTTCAAGGAAGGTCTGTCGGTGCTCGAATACTTCAACTCGACCCACGGTGCCCGCAAGGGTCTCGCGGATACCGCGCTGAAGACCGCCAACTCGGGCTACCTGACGCGTCGTCTGGTCGACGTCGCCCAGGACTGCATCATCACGCAGGACGATTGCGGCACCAAGCTCGGCATCAAGATGCGCGCCATCATCGATGCCGGCACCGTCGTCGCCTCGCTGGCGTCGCGCATCCTCGGCCGCACCGCGGGTGAGGATCTGCGCGATCCCGCGACCAACAAGATCGTGGTCAAGCGCGGCACGCTGATGGAAGAGACCCATGTCGACGCCATCCAGCAGGCCGGCATCCAGGAAGTGAAGATTCGCTCGGCACTGACCTGCGAACTCGTCAACGGCATCTGCGGCAAGTGCTACGGCCGCGATCTCGCCCGAGGCACACCGGTCAACCACGGCGAGGCGGTCGGCGTCATCGCGGCGCAGTCGATCGGCGAACCCGGTACCCAGCTGACGATGCGGACGTTCCACATCGGCGGCGCGGCCCAGATCAACGAGCAATCGTTCGTCGAGTCGAATTTCGACGGCAAGGTGACGATCAAGAACAAGGCGATCGCGAAGAACAGCGAGGGTCATCTGGTCGCGATGGTCCGCAACATGGTCGTTGCGATCACCGACTCCGACGGCACCGAGCGTGCGACCCACCGCATCCAGTACGGCGCGCGCATGCATGTCGACGAAGGCGACATGGTCAAGCGTGGTCAGCGCATTGCGGAGTGGGATCCCTACAGCCGCCCGGTTCTGACCGAAGTCGAGGGCACCATCGGGTTCGAGGACATCGTCGAGGGACAGTCGATCTCGGAAACGCTCGACGAATCCACCGGTATCGCCAAGCGTGTCGTGATCGACTGGCGCACGACGCGGGGCGGCGCCGATCTGCGCCCGGCGATCGTCGTCAAGGGCAAGGACGGCAAGATCCTCAAGCTCGCGCGTGGCGGTGAGGCCCGCTACATGCTTTCGGTCGATGGGATTCTGTCGGTCGATGTCGGTGCCAAGGTCAAGACCGGCGACATCCTGGCGCGTATCTCCACCGAGAGCGCCAAGACCCGTGACATCACCGGCGGTCTGCCGCGGGTTGCCGAACTGTTCGAGGCCCGCAAGCCAAAGGACGCGGCGATCATCGCGGAAATCGCGGGCACCATCCGCTTCGGCCGCGACTACAAGAACAAGCGCCGCATCTCGATCGAGCCGATGGACAAGAACGAGGAGCCGCGCGAGTACCTGATCCCGAAGGGCAAGCACATCCATCTGCAGGACGGCGATATCGTCGAAAAGGGAGATTTCATCGTCGAGGGCAATCCGGCGCCGCACGACATTCTGGCGATCAAGGGCATCGAGGAACTCGCTGCCTATCTGGTCAACGAAATCCAGGAGGTCTACCGGCTGCAGGGCGTGCTGATCAACGACAAGCACATCGAAGTGATTGTCCGTCAGATGCTGCAGAAGGTCGAGATCACGGAGCAGGGTGATACCGACATGATCTCGGGCGAGCAGATCGACAAGATCGAGTTCGATCAGCTCAATGCCAAGGCCAAGGAAGAGGGCAAGAAGCCCGCCACGGGAACGCCGGTGCTGCTCGGCATTACCAAGGCGAGCCTGCAGACGCGCTCGTTCTTCTCGGCGGCCTCGTTCCAGGAGACCACGCGCGTGCTCACCGAAGCCGCCGTCAACGGCAAGGTGGACCCGCTGGAGGGCCTCAAGGAGAACGTCATCGTCGGCCGGCTGATTCCGGCCGGTACCGGCGCCTCGATGGCCAAGATTCGCGAAGTCGCCGTCAAGCGCGACAAGCTGATTCTCGACGAGCGCGAGAAACAGGCCGCGATCGTGCCGGCGGCGCCGGAAGTCGAGCCGCTGGCGCTGCCGCCGGCGGAATAATTAGGTCACATCGACCCGCAATTTTACGGGAAAGGCCGGCGAAAGCCGGCCTTTTTTACTATTTTTCGGCTATTCCGGTTCTGCTATCGTTGTTTGTTCATCTTTCCTTCAGGGAAAAAAGCGCTTCGTCCAAAACGACTTAGGCCGCGCCCTCGGCAGCGGGCGACGGAGCGCGGCGGGGGCCGGAAATATACGGAAACAGATGTTGGATCTAGCAATCGTTGGGGGCGGGCCGGGCGGCCTGATGAGTGCCTGGTATCTCAAAAAGAAACTGGGCGAACTTTGCCGCGTCACCATTTTTGAGGCGTCCGACCGTGTCGGCGGCAAGATTCTCACGCGCAAATTCGATTCTGCGCCTGCGATTTACGAGGCCGGCGTCGCCGAGATCTACGATTACTCGATGACCGGCCCCGACCCGCTGCGCGAACTGATCCAGCATTTTGGCCTGCAGACGATCCCGATGGATGCCGAGCAGGTCCAGCTCGACGGCGAACTCCTCAACGACGTGCCGGGCATGCGCCGCAAATACGGGGCGAAGACGGCGGACGCGATCGAGGCGTTCCGCAAGCGCTGTGCCGAGATGGTGTCGCCGGCGGAATATTACGAAGGCGTCGGCGCGCACGACAACGAGCATCCATGGGCCTACATCACCGCCGAGCAATTGCTCGACAGGGAGGTCGACGACGCCACCGCCAAGCGCTTCTTCAAGGTGATGGCGCGCTCCGATATCGCCACCGAGCCCCACAACACCAATGGCTTGAATGCGCTGAAGAACTTCGTGATGGATGTCGACGGCTATATTGGCCTCTATTCGATCCAGAACGGCAACGAGCAGCTGATCGAATGCCTGCAGTCCGAGGTCGATGCCGATATCCAGCTCAATCACCGGGTGCTTAAGGTCGGCAAGACCGCGGCCGGCCGTTACCGGCTCAACATGATGAACGGCAAGGGGCCGGAAACCAGGGATTTCGATCTGGTGCTGGTGTGTCTGCCGCACTCCTGGCTCGCCACCATGGGCTGGGACGGCGAGCAGTTGCGCCAGTCGATGGTCAAGCACATCGCCTATTTTGACCGGCCCGCGCATTATCTGCGGATTTCGATCCTGTTCGATGCGCCGTTCTGGGGCGACAGGATTCCCGGCTCATGGTTCATGTCGGAGGCCTTTGGCGGCTGCTGCGTTTATAACGAAGGCTCCCGCCACGACGTCGGCAAGCACGGGGTCCTGAACTGGCTGATCGCCGGGTCCGATGCGCTGGCGTTCGCCAATCTCGGCGATCAGGAGCTGATCGACGCCGCGCTGAAGTCTCTACCGGCCTCGTTCGGCGACGCGCGTGCGCATTTTCTGGAGGGCAAGACCCATCGCTGGCTGTCGTCGGTGAATGCGCTCCCCGGCGGCATGCCGGCGCGCGACGTGATGACGAATCACCGGCCCGATCCGAAACAGCATCCCGGCCTGGTCGTGGTCGGCGATTATCTGTTCGATTCAACGCTGAACGGATTGCTGGATTCCTCCGATGCCGCCACCGATATCATTGTCACCGAAATGATGCGGTTGCGCCGCGCGCGCAGGGAGGGGGCGACGCCCGCGTCCGACAAGATCGATCGCGCCTATTTCGCAAATTATCGCGGGCAAGGGCCCTATAGCGAGGCCTGGAGCCGGTTTACCGATCCCGCCTATCTGACGGATCTGATCAAGATCGTCTGGAGCCGGGCCAGGGGTTACAAGCTGCTGGTGGCCGGATCGGCCAGCGGCGAACTGGTGGGAGCGCTGCGCGCCCGCGGAATTGATGCCTGGGGCATTGAGAACAACCGCGCCATCCACGCCAGGACGCCGAAGCAGCTGAAGAAGTTCAACAAGCTTGGATCGATCGTGGATATGCCGTTTCGGGACGGCGAGTTCGATTTCGTGTTCGAGACCAGCCTGTGCCATGTCGCGGAAAAGCGGGTCGCCGGCGCCGTTCGCGAGCTGAACCGTGTCGTCAAGACCGGCGTGGTGTTCGGATCGGTGACATCGGACATGGCGCCGGAGCTGATTGATCGTTACGACCTCTTACGCGGGGTCAGGAAGCTCGGTACCTGGTGGGAATGGTCGGAGCTGTTCTTCAGCAACGGATTTGATCTCTCGATGCATCGCCGCGACTGCACCGACGCGCTGTGGGCGGCGACGCTTGCCGCCAACAGGGGTCCCGGGCAGTGGTATGCGGACTCCGACAGTCTCCGTTACTCGTTCTTCGACAAGGTCGCGGCCGAGGACTAGCCGACAGTCCCCGTTGTTCCAATTATTTTGCTGAACGCGCGCCAATCGCATAGGATCGACGGGTGGCGCGGTGCGCTACCTCGCTCGATTTTGCGGTCATGCCGGCCGTGCAGCATCGGTTGGTTTCATGGCGTCCAAGCCTCCATCACCGGATGACCGGTTAGCCGCTTCCGCGGACGATCCGGTTGTGCCGGAGGCCGATGAAACGCCGGTGGCCGGCGCTTTCGTTCGAGCAGCCGGCGACAAGACGGCGTCTCCGCCCGACGACGACGACGATGATGACGAGCTTGAGCTCGAAGACGATGAGGATGACGAGGATCTCGTTGTTTATACCGCCAAGGAAGCCGCCGGCGCGCTGGCGACGATCTACGCGTTCGTCAAACCATTCCTGAAGAACTACAAGAAAATACTGACATTTGTCAGCCTCGGCGTGCTGGTCGAGACGCTGTTCAACGTCATCATGCCGCTGAGCCTCAAGTTTCTGATCGACGACGCGCTCGGCGAAGAGGATTTCGAGGCGCTGATCAAGATTCTATCGGTGCTGGCGGCGGCCGGAATCCTCACCTCGATCATCGCGGTCTGGTACGAGCGCTGGGACGCCAAACTGGCGGCATCCCTGATTTCGGACGTGCGGACGCTGTTGTTCGAGCACGTCCAGAATTTGCCCTCGGCCTTCTTCGCGCGCACCAAGCGCGGCGAGATTCTGTCGCGGTTTTCGGTCGACATGTCCGCCTTCGAAGGGTCGATCAAGGGTTTTGCCAACAGCGCGGCGCTGCCGTTCTTCGAATTGATCGCGGGCATCATCCTGATGCTGTTCCTGAACTGGCATCTGGCCGTCATCTCGCTCTTGGTGTTCCCGATCACGTTGATCGGCCCGCGGATCCTGACGCCGAAGGCGGTGCAGGCGAATTACGAGCAGAAGCTCAACGAATCCGCGCTGCTCGGCATGGTGCAGGAAAACATCGCCACCCAGGCGGTGATCAAGGCGTTCATGCTGCAGCGCCGCACCCTCGGCTGGTTCACCCTGCGCAACGACGAGGCGCGCCGGAAGATCGCGTCGGCGGCGTTCCTGTCGACCATGGTCGAACGCACGGTCACGATCTCGGTGCTGTTGCTGCACCTCGTGGTGCTCGCACTCGGCGCCTATCTCGCCACCAAGGGCCAGATCACGATCGGAACCTTCGTGACGTTCGAAAGCGCGTTCTGGGAGGTTTCCTACAACATCGCCCACATCATGCATTTCATCCCGGTCTCGATCCAGTCGGCGGCCGCGGTGCGCCATATTCAGGAGATGCTGGACGAGCCGACCCGCGGCGCCGATCGCCCCGGCGCGCCGGATCTGCCGCGCATCACCAACGACATCACCTTCGATCATGTGACCTTCCAGTACGAAGGCAGCGAGACGCCGGTTCTCGACAATCTCAGTCTCAAGCTCAATGTCGGAAAGAGCATCGCCATCGTCGGCCCCAGCGGTTCCGGCAAGAGCACGCTGCTCAATCTGATTCTTCGCCTCTATGTTCCGGATGAAGGGCGCGTGACCATCGATGGCGTCGATATCCGCAAGGTGACCCGCGAATCGCTACGCAAGAGCATGGCCGTGGTGTTCCAGGAAAACATGCTGTTCAACATGTCGATTCGGGAAAATATCCGTCTCGGCAAGGAAGGTGCGACCGACAAGGAGGTGGAGGAGGCGGCGCGCAGGGCCGAAATCCATCGCTACATCATGAGCCTTCCGCAGAAATACGACACCTCGGTCGGCGAGCGCGGCGATACGCTGTCGGGCGGGCAGCGCCAGCGCATCGCGATCGCGCGCGCGATCGTCCGCGATCCGTCGATCCTGCTGCTGGACGAGGCGACCTCGGCGCTCGACCAGACGACGGAAGCCGCCATCAACAAGACTCTGCTGAAGCTGGCCAAGGGCCGCACCATGATCTTCTCGACCCACCGCCTCACCTCGGTGGTCGAGATGGATGAGATCATCGTGATTTCAGGCGGCAGGGCGATCGAACGCGGCACGCATGCCAAGCTGCTTGCGGCCAATGGCATCTATCGAAAGCTCTGGGACGATCAGAGCCGCAAGCCGCATGAAGCGGCCGATCAGGACGACGACGATGATGATGACGAGGACTGAGTGCGCTGCGCCGCGCTGATTCGGATGGCTCGCCGCCGTAAAATGCCGTCATCGCCCCACGCCGGAGGTGCGCCCAGCGACTGCCGTTGCGTCCGATAGCCGGGATCCGATCGGGGACAGCAGGGAAAGCTGACGTAGCTTTAGATTGCTCGTGACATAGATTTCAATCGCAGAGAGCATTTCCCCAGATATTACCCGGGTAAAATGCCAATTTTGCTGGGATCTGGCTGGCCATGCCTCGCTTTGGGAGGGCGGATCGAGTCCGCGCGATCGACCGATTCCGCAAGCGGCAGAGGCGTTCTTGCGTTGTCGTTTCGCCTTGACTTGGCCATGCTGCGCCGATAGAACCCGCGCACTCAACGACAGGCGGTGAGCTTCGCTTGTGTCGGAACGGACCACCCCTTCGAACCCCTTTTGATTCCGGGGTTTGCGGCGGGCACCAGCCTCGACGAATGACGCTCAAACGCTGTCGATTATAGCTAGGCAATGCCAGGACGATCTTGGTTTTCGTGGGCAAGTCCCCTCGGGATTGATCGGATGCATGACCTCGGTATCTGAATGACCAGCCCACGCTGATCAATCGCGACCGCGGTCCTCTGTGGCGTCGAAGCGCTTTCTGCTCAGCAATGAGCGGTTGGCGCGATTTCGCTTTGCGCGGTGTTATCGCGCGAGGCGGCCGGATGGGACCTGTGGTCCCAGAACGAATTTGCGGAGCCGTTTCCCGGTTTCGCGCGAACTAAAGGGTGAAGGCTGACATGCCGACGATCAACCAGCTGATCGCAAGTCCACGCGTCGTACAGAAGTCGCGCAAGAAGGTGCCGGCGCTGCAGCAGTCGCCGCAGAAGCGCGGCGTGTGCACGCGCGTCTACACCACGACCCCGAAGAAGCCGAACTCGGCGCTCCGCAAGGTCGCCAAGGTGCGCCTGACCAATGGTTTCGAAGTCATCGGCTACATTCCCGGTGAAGGCCATAACCTTCAGGAACACTCCGTGGTCATGATCCGCGGCGGCCGCGTCAAGGATTTGCCTGGCGTGCGCTACCACATTCTCCGCGGCGTCCTCGATACCCAGGGCGTCAAGAACCGCAAGCAGCGCCGTTCGAAGTACGGCGCGAAGCGTCCGAAATAATCGGGAACAGACCAGATGTCGCGCCGCCATTCTGCTGAAAAGCGTGAAGTGAACCCGGATCCGAAGTTCGGGAACATCGTCATTACGAAGTTCATGAACTCGGTCATGTACGACGGCAAGAAATCTGCCGCCGAGAGCATCGTCTACGGTGCGCTCGAATTGATCGAAGCCAAGATCAAGCAGGGCCCGCTGCCGATTTTCGAGCAGGCTCTGGAAAACGTGATGCCGACGATCGAAGTTCGCTCGCGCCGCGTCGGCGGCGCCACCTATCAGGTGCCGGTCGAAGTTCGCACGGTGCGCCGCCAGGCGCTCGGCATTCGCTGGATCATCACGGCAGCGCGCGAGCGCAATGAAAAGACGATGACGGAGCGGCTCTCGGCCGAGTTGCTCGACGCGTCGAATGGCAGGGGAAACGCCGTCAAGAAGCGGGAAGACGTGCATCGGATGGCGGAAGCCAACCGGGCCTTCTCGCACTATCGCTGGTAACGGCGAAACAACGGATCTTAAGGAACAACCCATGCCCCGCGTTCATGCCATAGAGGACTACCGCAATTTCGGTATCATGGCGCATATCGATGCCGGCAAGACCACGACCACCGAGCGCATCCTTTATTATACCGGCAAGAGCCACAAGATCGGCGAAGTGCACGAAGGTGCCGCGACGATGGACTGGATGGAGCAGGAGCAGGAGCGTGGCATTACGATCACCTCCGCCGCGACCACCGCGTTCTGGAACGGCAAGCGTCTGAACATCATCGACACCCCCGGTCACGTCGACTTCACCATCGAAGTCGAGCGCAGCTTGCGCGTGCTTGACGGCGCGGTGTGCGTGCTCGATTCCAACCAGGGCGTCGAGCCGCAAACCGAAACGGTCT
>NZ_SSNA01000022.1 GCF_004799445.1 Bradyrhizobium sp. | reverse complement strand
GACGATCTTGATCTGATCAGGCGTGATACGTCCATGAAAGGAGCATGGCTCCAGGGCCGCGATAGCTTCAGCAAGGCGGTTCGCTCTCGCAGTTGCGATATAAATCTCAACCATGGTGTGATGCTCTCTTGCCTGGTGGGTAATCCGCGCATCCTGATTCGCAGGTCGGCTGAATCGTGTCAAACAAGTAGTTATTGACTATTTCACACGCTATTCCACGCTTAGCGCTTGGGTATCTCGTCCCTAATTTTCGCGAGAACGTCCCGCCGCAAGATTGCTCGGTCTCGATTGCCTGCCGCGAACGTGCTTGTGTCCTTATTCGCGTAATCGACCTCTCTCTGAGCGCGGTCGAGTTCCTCCTGAACAGCTTTCAATGCCGTTGATAGTCCTGCGCGAACACCCTCAGCCCTGGCGTCATCGAGTTCCTGTTGTGTGCATGTCATGCATAAACTCCCTCCCTCATGATCCGGCGAATTTCAGCGTAGACCCATTCCGCATCCCGACGTAGCGACTGATTGATGGTGAAGGTGCGGGGACCGATAATCTTGGCGACCGCACGCTGGTTGCGCAGGCAATAGGTTGCCCAATCGTCGCTATAGAGCTGCTTGAACCTAAGCTGCTTGTGCTTGCCCGGACCTTGCCACTCACCCCACGCGACCTTCATCGCGTCCCTGATCTTGCGCAGCACCGGGAGGTTGATTGCTGGCGAAAGGAAGGCCCCATGAATGTGAAGGCGTCCATGTTCAACATCGATGACGAACCAATAGGGAAGAGCGGCACCCTTTAGCGCCCGCTTTAGCTCCAGGTCGAAAGAACGCTTTAGGGAGTCTAGGAAGCCCGTAGGTGCGGCCATAGCCTCAGCGATGGCATCCGGCGTCAGATTGAACGTGAACGCAACAGCGGGCGTTTCTGAGATCTGTAACGCCACGGTCGCGGTCAATGCTGTCACGGCATTGCCGGTAAGGGACCAGACTGGGATAAGGTCGTCGTTAGCTGGCGCGCGGACTTTTGTAGAGTCTGAAGGGAGGGATGTAGGAGTAGTAAGAGAGGGTAAAGGGTCGCTAACTGAAGATGGGGAGGCGTGAGGATCGTCGCCAACCCGGAAACACCGCATTTTTGTTATGATTATCGCATCGTTTGCGGAGGATCGGCGTTCACGGGCCGAAACATCTTTCGACCGCAATGCTAAAACATTTTTCGACCGCTCGGTCATCGGCTCGGCTCGCTACCGGGAGCGTCCAACTCACGCACTATCCGGAGGATTTGGGCCGCCGAAAAAGGCCCATGCTTCCGCGCCAGTTCACGGAGATCGGTCAACCAGTCAGCTACGGGCGCCACGGGATCAGGCGTGACAACATCGTCAGTAGCATAGAGGGCAGCCATGATCTCGTCGGTCGACTCAACTTCGGTGCCCGGGGGCAGATCGAAAAACAAATCGTCATCGACCGGGCCCGCGGTGACATTCTCGGCGAGGAGAGCATCACCCGCACCCCGATCTTTCTGTGATTGTTCGCTTTTATCGCTATAATAGCCCTTGGCAGATCGTGACGACATCACGCTTTGATCCTTCTAAATGGCCGCCCCTCGGCGGAGGGGCGGCTTTTCGTTTGGCTATTATAGCGTTCGAACCTTCGCACTCGCGTCAAAGTTTGGGAGATCTGAGTCGAGTCCGGTTGGTGCTTCGACGTCGAAGCCGTCAGAAGGCCATTCCGGAGCCGTCCCACCAAGCCAGTCCCGGATGTCCGCGACCGCACAGCTCAGACAGTTGATCGCGCGCCCTTTGACTCAGTTGCCCACGCAAAGCCACAAAGCAGCCACAGCGCCTTTTAATGATCACACCCTGTCGCTTTATGAACTTATTTCAAATTGGAGAATTTCTGAATACACAGAATGGATTCGTCTCAGGTCCGTCAGTGCATGGATTTTCTCAACCATGCGCTTGATGCTCTTCTTCGATGGCCGGTAACTGTCACAGCACCCTTTATTCTGATGCGGAATGGCCTCAATCTATATTGAGCCCATCACCTTTGATCTCCGCACCCGCGACCATTGAAGCGCGCTTTAAATGAAACCTCAGCCTCAACCAACTACGCAGGAAGTCTTGGCGGGCCCGGTCGAGCGCGTGACTTTCCACAACGACGAATCCGGCTTTTGCGTCCTGCGAATCAAGGCACGTGGGCACCGAGAATTGGTTACGGTGATCGGACATGCCGCGGTTATTTCCGCTGGCGAGTGGATTACGGCGTCTGGTGAGTGGATCAACGATCGCACCCACGGCCAACAGTTTAAGGCTAAGTTTCTGAAGACATCGGAGCCGACCTCGCTCGAGGGCATCGAGAAATACCTCGGCTCGGGCATGATACGCGGCATTGGGCCAGTCTACGCCAAGAAGCTCGTGCGCGCCTTCGGCGAGAAGGTGTTCGATACGATCGAGGCGGAGCCCGAGCGCCTGCGTGAGGTCACTGGCATCGGCGCTGTCCGAGCCAGCCGCATCACCACCGCCTGGGCCGACCAGAAGATCATTCGCGAAATCATGGTCTTCCTGCACAGCAATGGAGTCGGCACGGCGCGGGCGGTGCGGATATTCAAGACTTATGGCGCCGATGCCGTGCAGGTCATGTCCGAGAACCCTTATCGGCTGGCTAGGGACATCCGGGGTATAGGCTTCAAGACAGCCGACGCGATCGCCATGAAGCTCGGGATCGAGAAGACAGCCATGATCCGGGTCCGGGCCGGCATCTCGTTTGCCCTGACCGAGGCAATGGACGAGGGGCACTGTGGCCTGCCGACCGACGAATTGGTGCCGTTGGCCGAGAAGCTGCTCGAGGTTCCGGTAGAACTCGTTCGGGCGGCGCTGAATCTCGAAACATCAGAGGGTAGCGTCGTTGCCGATAGTGTCGGCGAAACACGTTGTGTATTTCTAGCCGGCCTGCATCGGGCCGAACGCATCATTGCCGAACGCCTGGTTCAAATTGCCAACGGTAAGCTCCCCTGGGCGTGGATCGATCCAGATAAGGCCTTGCCGTGGGTCGAGGAACGGATCGGGCTTGCTCTTGCCGAAAGCCAGGTCGCTGCCATTAAGCTCGCGTTGATGTCGAAGACCCTGGTGATGACCGGAGGGCCAGGGGTCGGTAAGACCACTATCGTCAAAGCCATCCTACGGATCCTTGCAGCAAAAGGCGTGGAGCTGCTGCTGTGTGCGCCAACCGGCCGCGCCGCCAAGCGCATGACCGAGGCGACCGGTTTTGAGGCCAAAACCATCCACCGGCTGCTCGAAGTTGACCCCAAGACGGGAGGGTTCAAGCGCGGCGACGACAATCCCCTCGATTGTGACCTGCTGGTTATCGACGAAGCTTCCATGGTGGACGTCATGCTGAAGCAGGCGCTCATGAAGGCAGTGCCTGCCACCGCGGCTCTCTTGATCGTTGGCGATATTGACCAGCTCCCCTCCGTAGGACCGGGGCAGGTGCTCGCGGACATAATGTCGTCTGGCGCCATACCCGTGGTCCGATTGACCGAGGTTTTCCGGCAGGCCGCACAAAGCCGCATCATCACCACCGCCCACCGTATCAACCAAGGCATAATTCCCGATCTTAGCCCGCCTGGAAACGATAGCGATTTCTACTTCGTCCAAGCAGAAGAGCCGGAAATCGCCGTGCAGCGCATCGTCGAGCTCGTGAAAACCCGGATTCCCGCGCGCTTCGGTTTCGATCCCATCCGCGACATTCAAGTCCTCTGCCCGATGAACAGAGGCGGCGTTGGCGCTCGTTCGCTGAATATTGAGCTGCAAGCAGCCTTGAATCCAGCGGGTGACCAAAAGATCGAGCGTTTCGGGTGGACTTTCGCGCCAGGCGACAAGGTGATGCAAATCCAGAACGATTACGACAAGGAGGTCTACAACGGCGACATCGGATACATTGACGAGGTCGATCTCGACGACGGGGAGCTTGTGACCAGTTTCGACGGCCGCGCCGTCACCTACGCGTTCGGCGAACTCGACACGCTGGTGCCTGCCTACGCCGCGACTATCCACAAGAGCCAGGGCTCAGAATACCAAGCGGTTGTGATTCCGGTAATGACCCAGCATTACGCCATGTTGCAACGAAACCTGCTCTATACCGGTGTCACCCGCGGCAAGAAACTGGTCGTGCTGGTCGGTCAGAAGAAGGCTGTCGCCATCGCTGTTCGGAATGTCTCTGGGCGTAGACGATGGTCAAAACTAAATGAATGGCTGCGTGGCGCATAAACGAGTTGTTTTGTTCCAAGGTCCGTGGGAAAAAATCACTGCCGACCCAATACGCACAGGGATAGGGGCCGGAAAACCTTCTAGGACTTCGTGTTCCCCAGGCAGTCGGCCACTAGACCGCCGATTCTTGGCAGGTGCCGCGCTGCGGATTTGCCGAGGGTCATCCCAATCGGCTCACCAAGTCCTCGGCCCTCAAATGCGTGTATCTCTGGAGCATACGAAGCTCCTTGTGCCCGGAAATCGTCGACACCTCGGCGATATTCAGCCCTTTCTCGAATAGGCGGCTGACGCCCTCGTGCCGGAGGTCGTGGAAGTGAAAGTCATCCATTCCAGCTCGAACCCGAAGATGCTCGAAACAGAGACGAACAGCGTTCGGCGTGATCGGAAAAACTCGGTCAGCGTCGCGACCCTTGTTAGCCATCAATTCTTTGAGGATCGCTACCGCGCGCCGCGACAGTGGAATATCGCGGGAGTCACCGTTTTTCGTCAAGGGAAGGTGCGCCACGCAGCGAACGAGGTCGACGTGCTGCCATTGTAGGTCGAGCATTTCGCCCCGGCGCATGGCCGTTTCGATGGCGAGAATGATCAAGGGCTTCATTAAGGGGGTTCGCCCGCTGTCACATGCAGCGAGCAGACGAGCTTCCTCACCAGCTTTCAGGCGCCGAGTGCGCCCTCGGGGGACTTGGGGACGTCTGACAAGCTTCACGGGGTTGCGAGGCAACCAAAGACCCCACTCGCGGGTCGCGATCTCGATAGCGTGGCTGACGGTATTGAGCTCTCTGACGACTGTGGCTGGCGCAACACTCTTGAGGCGCTCGTCTCGATAAGTCGCAATGTCAGCGCTCGTCAGTTTGGCGAGGGTCCGATGGCTCATGGGGCAGCGCAATATCGAGTTAATCCGTGATGCCTCGGAAACAGCCCCACGCTTGCCTGGCGTCACCTCAGCGCAGTAACGAGTGAGAAGCTCTCGGAGCGTCGTTTTCTCAGCAAGTCGCGTATCAGCGACCCAGCCAGACCGGTTGGCTTCCGCTTCGAGGTCCTGGGCCCAGCGCTGGGCGTCAGCTTTTGAGTTGAATGACTTGGCTCGCGGTGCCACGCCCCGACGTCGGACCTGTGCCTGCCAGCGACCCCGTAGTTTTCTGATGGTCGCCATTGTCTGCTGCTCAAGTCACTCTTGTTTACTGAGTGAAGGACGCCAGCGACTCGGTGCCAAGGACTATCCCTATCGGCCCGCAACTAAACCATTGTGCCGCTGATGTGCCGCGTTTGAGCCACAGCCTGAGCGAGGATTCGGAAAGACCTATGGGATCAAGGAGGTCCGGTCATCGTCGAGTGGCGACACACTCGGGACGCGTTGCCGTGCGCAGGCAAAGCTCTAAGCCGCATCAGATTGATCAAAGATGTTCGTTTCGGCTTGTGAGCAGGCGAGCCGCCTAGATCTGCCTGTTCCGAATTACATGTCGGTCACTTCCCCAAGGTATCACCACCGCCGTTGAAACCACTCGAGCTGACGTTCGAAAAACCTGACATGGGCGTCGACGGTGCGCTTGCGTTGCGCTTCGTGCGGTCCGGCATGGTCACGATACCTCGTCCAGGCATCGCGTCCGCGGTTGAGTTCACTCGTGATGTAGGCTGGCACGTCGGCAACGGTCGCACGGATGCGCTGTGGGTAAACCCCCGCAACGACGTAGGGCCGGCGCGGGCCGTCGCCATAGGCCTCACGCTGGGCCGACCAGAACGCATGCGGCAGCATCTTGCCATGGTGCTTTCCAAGGGCCCGTAAGAGCACCTCTTCCGCCTCCGTTGTGGAGATGGGAAAGAGCGTTCCCACATATCCGCGCGCTCCGCCAAACATAAAATTGCTTGCGAGCCTGTGCCAAGAGACGCATGCATTATTGATGACAATCGGCGTGCTTTCGTTAGCGAGGGAGCGGGGCAGCGCAATGAAGTTGTTGTCGTGCATCTTCATTGCAGCCGAGCCGATAACGCGGGAGACCGTGTCCTTGATTGTCGGCCGTAACTTTTCATCATTGCTATCGCGAGTCAGGTCCATGAAGTCGGTCATCGCAGTGCCGACATAGAGTTTGGCTTTCTGCTCTCGGTCATTCCATGGCACGCCGTCGAGGGCAACGAAACGCATGAACTGCGTGACGTGTAGGAGATCTTCGTCCTCTGTCCGCCCAATCCCGAGCGCGATGTCGACAACGAGCTTGCGTGGGAGCCCTTCCGAATCAGTGAAATCATAAGTCCAATGATGGCCCGAAACGTCACCACAATGAGTAGCAATGATCAACAAGTCATAGGGAAAGAGTTCGATCATTTCCGAAACCGAGGTCACATCAGCCCCTTGACCCTGATAAACGCGCACAAAGAGCCGCTGCTGCGACAGAATCTTTGCCGCCGCGTCTATTTCGGGTGCGGCCGTTGTTTCCGGGTTGACCAGCGTCGCCACTTGAACCCCGCGGGTGCCCTGTTGTTCGGCAGCGAAGCCGTGAAGCGTCGCGATCCCTAGGCCTGGATAGCTGAAGAGATGCGTTGACGGGACCTCTGGGAAGGCGAATCCAAAGGGAAGGCCGTCCGATATGAAAGTGATTGAGCCGTCCTTTGGAACAGGAACGTCGGCCGCGATGCCTCGCAGCTCATCGCGAAGCTCACACAATGCCTGTGATGGAGACTGATCGCGGCTTTCATAGACCGAATAAAAACGCTCCATGATTTGCTCGACGTGGTCTTTCGGGGTCTCTTGAATCAAGAACAAGCCAGCTCCCAAAGCGTAGGCATAGTTGGCCGCGACGACTTGCGCCAGCTCGTCGCCTTCCTCGCAAACGACAAGATGGTCTCGCTTCGGTGGAACATGTCCATCTGGGGACGCCCGATCCTCAAATACGATAGGCCGCCGCCCGCGAAGCGCTTGAAGCAACCCGATGCCGATACGATCACGACCCCAGATCAGCGGTGGCCCAAGCGCCATCCCCGCCGCCGCAAAGCCGTCGAGGTCGTCGGCCTCGTGAACGCGGATGCAGCGCCCCCGTGGCAGTTTCTGCGTAAGTGCGTCTGCAGACTTATCCGTAAGCCCGGCAAGAAAGACACGTCTGGCCCTTGAACGCGCTACAGCGTTGGTGCGATGAATGACTTCGGCTTCGCGATCGGGCCGCTGCATGCGGGGCCCGTCGATGACGGGAAGATATGCCCTTGGTTTGGCAAGCACGCACGAAAGCCGCGCTGCTAGCCGCGCGTTGTCGGAAAAAACGATGGTATCCGAGAGCGGTGGACATTTGTAAAGCATTGCGCTGGTGCACCAATCGCCTTCCGCCCCGTGTTAGCCAAATTGACGGACTAACGGGCAATCACCCCTGGGTTGTGCACATCTTTGTTGGAGGGTAACTAAGCTGACTTAGGATCCAGCCTTCCACTTTCATTTGTGTATCCGAGGTCAAATCAACGGCTCAGTCGCCGTAACTCAAACCTTTTCAACGAAACTATCGACCACCCGTCGTGGTCCGTCCTTCTCGAATTCAATCGTCAGCTTGATCCCGTCTATCTCGGAGACAATGCCATACCCAAATTTTTGGTGAAATACCCGGTCGCCCATCTCAAATGCCGACTCGGATTGCGGGGAGCGATCATTGAACCCGTCCTCGTTATACCCGGCAGATAGATCGTCCATCGGGCCAACTTCGCGGGCCCCAGGCTTGGTAGTGCAGACGTCCGGCTCGGTGAGTGTCGTTAGATCAAGATAAGTGGGCTGCGCCATCGCGGCGACTCTATTCGCATGGCGCATAGTCGAGGCTTCGAAGACGTTCCGAACACCGCGCCCGTTTCCAAATCCATCATCTCCTGCAACACTTTCGAAGTATTCTAGAAGCGTTCCGACGGCACCTGGAGCTAGTTCGAAATTGTGAACGTAGGCTATTCTCTCGAATATCTGAAGCATTTCCTGGGCCGTATAGTCTTGGAACTCGATCCGCCTTGTGAACCGACTTTGGAGTCCGGGATTCGAAGCAATAAACGCAGCCATCGGCTCCGTATATCCAGCGACGATCACCACAAGACGCTCGCGGTGATCTTCCATGAGCTTTAGAAGTGTTTCTATTGCCTCCGGACCGAAGTCCCACGGTGCGTCCTTTACAAGGCTGTATGCTTCATCGATGAACAGCACACCATCCATCGCGCTATCTACCACTTCTTTGGTCTTAGTCGCGGTTTGACCGACATAACCAACCACAAGGCCACTTCGATCCGTTTCGACAAGGTGTCCTGAGGAAAGAATCCCCAGCGCTTTGTAAAGCTTCGCCACCAGGCGGGCGACGGTAGTCTTGCCTGTTCCCGGGCTCCCAGAAAACACGAGGTGCAGCGAAATGGGGGGCTGCTTTAGATTATTTGCCGCCCGTAGCTGTTGAACTCTGATGTAATTCGCAAGCGAAGTAACTTCCTTCTTTACCTCACTCAAACCAATCATGCCGGTCAGCTCGGAAATGGCTTTGTCGAATTCGCTGTCCAATTCTGTGGCGGGCACCGAGGGCAGTTCACGGCTCGCCGCCTCGGGTCGCGGCGTTCCAGCGGGTGCAGCGTCACTCTTGCGGTCGTTTATGCCGCGAGCTGGGATGCCCGCTCGCATCATTCGAAGAACTTCTTCGGAACGTTTGAGCGCCTCTCCCTCGAAACTAACAGTCCGAACTTGCGCGGCGACGTCACCGACAAAACTTGTTAAATCGGCCGCCGATAGGTCAGTCAGTTTGGAAACCTGGCCCATAAAGGTTCTGATCTGATGATCGAAATGATTACTCTTAAATCTCTCAAAGACTGCCAGAAGAATTGCTATCATGATGAGCAGCGGTCGCAGGAAACCCTCACGTAGTGGGGAGGCGGTCAATAGAGTCGCCAATTTGTCAGAGGCATAATATGCGAGAAGATCGGTTTCTCGGCCCTCGCGCGCGAGTTCGTCGAGCGTCTGAGTCAACTGATCGATAATGCCCGTCAGACGTCGCTTTGACTCTGTTCTTGATGCTGAACGTTCGGGAATCGATCCCATTGCTGTGGCAAGACCATCCAGAACGGCCTCCGCAGGGTCACTTCGTGTTTGGCTCATAAAGCCGGGCAATATCAGGACGCAGAATTGCCAAGACAGTTCAAAGCAAAGATCCTCGAGAAACTCAACCCGGTCGGGCGGCATATTCTGAATGTCTTGCTCTATCCTAGCGCGTATCTCTCCTTGTTTAGCTTCGCCTATGCACCAAGCTTTCCGAAATTGCGGGCTCGACTGGTAATCCAACCAAGCCTCACGAACGAATGAATTGAGTTGTTTTTGTAGCGCGAGCGTCCAATCGGGCGGCGAAGGCATTCTACTAACGGTATCCTTATTCTGCGCCCGGGCGGACAAAGCTCATTCGGCAGGAGGTTTGGAGATTGAACGTTCGACACTTAGGCTAGCTTCGGAGGGGCAGTCTATCGTGTTTAAGGTAGCGCTCTTTACAGAAATCTGCCAGGCCCGTCCTTTGACCATAAGACTCTGGCGACCCAATCGGGAAATCGAAACCTGCAAGCGTTGGGCCAGGTCCTTTCCGGAGATCGCCGAGGAATAGCTCGGTATTGTCGACCTGACGGGGGCCCAACTCGCCAACCGATCGAATTCCGAACTGCGGCGGCTACCCAGCGCTTGTTTGGCGAGGTGCTCCAATCTGCGTGGACGAGACGTCTGTAAGCCGAAAGTTCGGTCATTGTGCCGCTGTGAACGCTCCGCCGCTTCATCTATTAGGGCACGCCGAGCACACCGTGGAGTGAGGGAGGAACTGCTTCACGCAATCGCCATGTTATGGAGATGGGTCCGTCCCCCTTCCAGGAGACGAAGTCAACTTGGCCGCAGTAAACGAAGGGAGTGGGGTTTGAGCCCGTCTTCTTTGTCGGTCGCACGAAAAGATGGACGTGAACTCTCTCACCAGCCTGGGCCAGGTCATGGCGATTGAGGCTTTGGCAGCGTTCCTTGCAGCCCACGGCTCTTACAGCCTGCTTACAGGAAAGACCGCACCTTCAGAGATCCCAAACGCCTAACCCTCGATTACACGAGGGATTAGATGCCCTTAAAACGCTGTAATATGGCCCACTGAATGAATTCTTGGGGTCGTCCTCCCAAAATACCAGAGCAACCTGAAGGAGAAATGAGCTATGGTGACGCTTCAGACCAATGGAGGGGCGCCATGGACGACGATAAAGAAAAATCAATCGTTGAGAAGACCGTGCAGACAGTAAAGGACATCGCGAGCACCGTATCTGATGCCGCGAAACACGCGATGGAGCCCGAACCCTTGAAGCCAGGCGGGGAGGCAGTCACGTATACGCGCATGGCTGGTGACGGGGTTGTATCTGACCCCGTGATGGCGCCGTTTGTGGTAATCTCGCCTCGAAAGAAATCAACTTCGAAGAAAGCGCCAAAAACGACCGTTAAAACAACGGTCAAGAAGACCGCTGAAAAATCAGCGAAGATATTTGCAAAAAAGGCGCCTGCGAAGAAAGCGGCCACAAAAACAACGAAGAAGGCTGCGACAAAATCAGCAGCCAAGAAATCTAAAAAGACAGCAAAGAAATCCAGTGTTCGATCAGCAAAGAAGGCTAAGCGAAAATCAAAGAAGTAGGGATTCTGAAAGTTCCTACCCCAGGTTCCCTTCAATCGTTGGCGCGTTGATAATTGCAGCTTCTATTTTACTCTCTACGCTCATGTTCGCCGCCGGAACGCGGTTCACCGCGGTTGAGACTTCCAACGAAGACGTTGCGTGGCTGGTCGATCGGCTCAGCGGCAACCTCTACAAGTGCCGGGCTGCGGAACAAGGCAAAGCCACCTGTGAAGCTGAAACTGCGACCGGTAGCATTGGCGAGAAGGCGAAGCGGTAAGAATGGATGATACCGGCGTTCAAATCAATTTCGATGCTCCCGCAGTTCTCCGAAAATGGCCGTCCGTCAACAACGAACGCGTTAGCGCCTCCCTCGGCGCCCGTTCCTATTTGATAATTGACGGCACTCTCGATGAATGCATTCGGAAGTTTCTTACGATGCCTATAAATCAGCATGATCTGTATGAGATGCATACCGCTCCGCAGTCTGATTTAGTTCGCGCGGTTTTGTCAGCGGATCATATCGTTGAACTCGCCCGGTTGCGGGATTTTCTCTAAGCTACTAAAAAGAAGGCGAAGAAATCGAGGCGCTAATGTTTCAAACGAGCGAGCCGATCCTGTACGACCTTCCGGCAACTCTTCATAAATGGGAGTCGCTGGAAGTGAAGCGTTCTGGGCAGAGCATCGGAAGCATGCAGATATGGGAAGGCACCCTCGCGGGGTGTGTGAGAGAGTTTATTCGCCAATCGGGCGCCCCTCGATCCCGCCGGAGAAGCTGTTGCGGGCGATGTTGCTGCAAGCGTTTTATTCGATCCGCTCGGAACGCCAGTTGATGGAGAGGCTGGAGTTCGATCTTCTGTTCCGCTGGTTCGTGGGGATCAGGTAAATCGCCTTAATGCATCTACTGCATTTGAAGATCGATTTAAATTACATACCGAACTGCAAAAAACACAGCCAAGATTACCGCGGACGCCGCCCCTGCTAACAAGCCCAATCGCCTTTCAATAAAATCACGAATCGCTTCTCCGTAGTATGAGAGCGCCCAGGCGAGAGCGAAGAAGCGAATCCCGCGCGCGACAATGCATGAGACGACAAAAAAGCCGAAGTTGATTCCGGCCGCCCCGGACAAAATCGTTACGACCTTGATAGGAGGCAAGTGAGCGAGGCCCGAAGTTACCAGCATCAGCAAAATCGCGTCTTTACTGGCCGATGACCTCAATTGCTCGAAAACCGCAAGCTTGCCATAAAATACGAGCACGGGCTTTGCGATCTCTTCGTAGGCGTAGTGGCCAAGATAATATCCAGCGATGCCGCCGAGCGTCGACGCAACGGTAGCCACTAACGCATAGCGGTAAGCTTTCGACGGCCTCGCGATCGCCATAGGCACAAAAAGAACGTCAGCCGGAATTAGAAAAATCGAGCTTTCAACGAACGCGATAATTGCAAGCCATGTTTCAGCGGCAGGACTAGCTGCCCTTTTTATTGTCCAATCGTAGACCGCGCGAAGCACTGAATTCCCTTTAAAGGACGTTAGGTATTTTTCTAAGGGCTAGAAGCTCTGGGCAGTAGGTCAGCTCTAAAGACGCAAACAAGCGTGGCCCGGGTGTGCCTCCGAGCGGGAGAGACCCCTAAATCCATTGCCTAAGCTTGATTTCAAAGGAATTTCACCATCGAGGTGATCCAGCTTCGGAGGGCAACGCTCTATCCAGCTGAGCTACGGGTGCGTGGAGGTTCATTTAGCCGATTGGCCGGGCCTCGGCAACGGGCTGCAAGGGCTAAAGCGAGAGGGAGCAAGGCGCGCCCTCCATCAAACCCGCAACAACGCCGCAGTAAAGTGATCTTATAGTGCGCCCCTCCCGAAGCTGTATTGAAACTACCGCACAGACGCAGATAACTTAAACAATTGACCGAGCTGATTGGTTAGCCGAAGCAAGGTGCTCCCGGCACGACTGGGCCACCCGACGACCGCTACGGATGAGCGATGTCCTGGATTCGGGGTCGATTCGTGCCTGTTTGCGCCCGGTGCGCTCCGCCCTTAATGCCCCAGACAAATCGCTGTGGAACCAAACGCTGCCTCGGCACTTGATCGAACTCGGCACGCCTTCCTTGGCTCCCTAGCGACTTCAGGCAATACGACGCCAATTTTTGTCTGGGGCTTCCCGCCCAGGAAAGAGCTTTTTAGACACGGCCATAACAACTTCGCCGCTCACTCGATGGGCTGGCTCTGCCACCAAGCTTGAAAGGCTCAACGCAATGCTCATGAAAGCTAGTTCGAAACCTTTGCGACCCCGGATCATTGCTGCGACCTTATTTGCAGCTTTGCTATGTTCCAGCTCAACGACGTTTGCTGGATCGGGCCCGTTTGCCGAAATGGCTGGCGTGTGGTCAGGAAGCGGCACTATCTCACTCGACAGCGGAGGGAGCGAACGGATCCGCTGCCGTGCCACCTACGCTGTCAGCGGAGATGGCACAGGGCTCAATCAAAACTTGGTCTGCGCCAGTGACAGCTATAAGTTTGAGCTGAAGAGCGATGTGCTTGCGAAAGACGGGTCGCTTTCCGGATCATGGAACGAGATCACTCGAAACGTGGGCGGTAGCGTCGAGGGACGCGCGGGCAATGGTCAATTCGACGTCATTGTCAGTGCTGCAGCATTCAAAGCCAAACTTTCTGTGACGACACACGGGAACAAACAGTCGGTATCGATCAGCTCCGATGGTGCAATAAAGGGCGCATCGATTTCATTGTCGCGCGCGTAGCGATCGTTGTTTAGTTCCGAGAACTGAGCCCCGCAGCATCGAGGGCATTTAGCCGATTGGCCGGGCCTCGGCAACGGCCTGCAAGGGCTAAAGCGAAAGGTCCGGGAATGCATTTCCCGGCTAAAATCGGTTGATACTGGCTAAGCCACGCCCACCGCGCGCGCGCCGCGTGGCTCGAACAGCTTCCTCACCTCCGGACCCGGCTTGGCGGCGCTGAACAGATAGCCCTGCATCTCGGTGCAGCCCAGCGCGCGCAGCCGCTCCTTTTGCGCAAGCGTCTCGACGCCTTCGGCGGTCGTTGTCATGTTGCGCGCGGCGGCAATATTGACCACCGCCTGCACGATCGCCGAAGAGCCGTCGATTTCCGCAACGTCGCTGATGAAGCAGCGATCGATCTTGATCTTGTCGAACGGGAAACGCTTCAGATAGCTCAGCGAGGAATAGCCGGTGCCGAAATCGTCCAGCGCGATTCGAACCCCGATGGCGCGGAGCTGATGCAGGATGGCCAGCGCCGCCTCGTCGTCGCGGATCAGCACCGCCTCGGTGATTTCGAGTTCCAGGCGACTTGCCGGAAGGCCCGAATCTGCAAGCGCGCCCACGACCTTCAGCGCCAGGCTCTGGTATTTCAGCTGAACCGGCGAGACGTTGACGGCAACGCGAATGTGATCCGGCCAGCTGGCCGCCTCCGCGCAAGCGGTTCTCAGCACCCATTCGCCGAGCTCAACGATCAGGCCGGTGTCTTCCGC
>NZ_SSNA01000219.1 GCF_004799445.1 Bradyrhizobium sp. | reverse complement strand
CCTTGCCGAGGCCAAGCGGCAAGCCAACCACCAGATTGGTGCCGACGTCGCGGATGATATCCTCGGCGATGGCCTCAGGATCGGAAAACAGCTTCGGCATGCATTTCCTTAACCGGGCGAGACAAGAGGGATAGCTAACCAAGAATGCAGCCCGGAGCAATGAGCTATGCTATCGTCATTGCGAGCAGTGGGACTTTCAGGATGACGGTGATTGTATTGTGCCGTTGATACAAGAGGAAACACTCGATGATGAAATTATACTACGCGGCTCACACCTGCGCGCTGGCATCTCACATCGCGCTGGAGGACGCCGGCGCCGAATATTCCACGGTGCGGATCGACTTCGCCGCCCACCAACAACGCTCGCCGGAATACCTCGCCATCAACCCGAAGGGACGCGTCCCCGCTTTGGTCACCGAGCGCGGGATACTGACGGAGACGCCGGCGATGCTCGCCTTCATTGCCCAGAGCTTTCCAAAGGCGAAGCTCGCGCCGCTGGATGATCCCTTCCGCTTTGCCGGGGTGCAGGCTTTCAACAGCTATCTGTGCTCGTCGGTGCATGTGGCCCACGCCCACCGCATGCGTGGGACCCGCTGGGCCGATGATCCGGCCGCGATAGAGGCGATGAAACGCAAGGTGCCGGACTCCGTGGGAGCCTGCTTCGAGCTGATCGAGCAGAAGATGCTGCAGGGGCCGTGGGTGATGGGCGACAGCTATACGGTCTGCGACCCCTATTTGTTCACGCTGGCGCAGTGGATGGAGGCAGACAGCGTGGATATCGCCCGGTTTCCAAAGCTTAGGGATCACCGACACCGAATGTCCGAACGGGCGGCCGTCCGCAAGGCTGTCGCGGAGGAGCTGGGCTGAACAGCATTGCGGCCTTCGCTGATGGTAAGCCCCGGCGACCGCGCGTGATCTCAACCGCGACGACGCGATGCCGCGGACTGCCGTTGCTCTGCGACGCGGCGGTAGAGAGAATCGATCTGCTCCTTGAAACGCGCTTCAATCACCCGTCTCTTGACCTTGAGGGTGGGCGTCAGGCTTCCGTCCGCGATCGTCCATGGAGCGGTGGTCGCGAGGATTGCGCGCACTTGCCAGATGGGCGGCAGGCCGCGCGTCTGGGCCGAGATGCGTGAGAGGATCGCATCCGTCGCGACGGATACATCGAGGTCAGCAGGGTCGATCGCAAGATCACGCGCAAGCCGTAGCCAGCCTTCGCGATTGAGCACGAGGATTGCAACGACGCAGGGCCGTTGGTCGCCGATGACACACGCCTGCTCGAACAGCGGATCGTTCTGGATCGCCGCCTCGACGGCGCTCGGCGCGACGTGCTCTCCGGTCGAGAGAACGAGTATTTCCTTGAGCCGGCCCGTGATGAACACGCTGCCGTTTCGGATCTCCGCGATGTCGCCGGTCCTGAGCCACCCATCCGGCGACAGGGCCTGGGCCGTCGCCTGCTCATTTTGCCAGTAGCCCTGCATGACCGCCGGCGATCGCACGATGAGTTCCGATTGCTCGCCGAGTCTAACTTCAAGGCCGTAAAGAGGTTGACCGACCGAACCGGGCAGGCTGCCCTCGATGGCCGTCGAAGTGACAACGGGCCCGGCCTCGGTCAGCCCGTAGCCCTCGATAAGCGGCAAGCCAAGGCCGGCGAAGAATTGGGCAACCTTGGTCGGGAGCGCGGCCCCGCCGCTCATCGGCACGC
Organism: Bradyrhizobium sp.; assembly: GCF_004799445.1. Classification (GTDB taxonomy): domain Bacteria; phylum Pseudomonadota; class Alphaproteobacteria; order Rhizobiales; family Xanthobacteraceae; genus Bradyrhizobium. The sequence continues at coordinate 39,831 of NZ_SSNA01000219.1, read as the reverse complement.
GGAGGCGTCCTCCCAACGCGGCAAGGACCCTGCGCGCCACCAAGCGTTCGAGCAACGGCCAGAGCATCCCGCGCGCAACGAAGCCAGGCGCCGGGCCCCGGCCATGCCGAAATTCATGCAGCTCCCAGCCGAGGCTGGCAGCCAGCGCCACGATCCGGCGCTTTAATGGACTGGCTTCCGCCTCGCGGCGCACCGCCTCGTAGATTCGCTCATACAGCCTCGGAACGGCGACAAGTACCGTTGGGCGGATGGTCGTGAGGTCCTCTTGCAATCCCTCGACAGAGCGAGTGTAGACAACGCGCGAGCCTCCCATCATGGGCAAGTAGTAGCCTATCGTGCGCTCGAACGCGTGGGCTAGTGGCAAGACCGACAGAAAGATGTCGCCCGGCAGCGGCGGAATCAGCTTCGTGTTCGCTTCAGCGTTCCACAGGATGGCGGAATGCGTGAGCATCACGCCTTTCGGGCGACCCGTCGTACCCGACGTGTAGACGATTGTCGCGACATCCTGCGGAGCGCAGCGCAACGCACTGGCGTCGGGCCGGCTCTCCGCGAGAGCGCCGAGGAGCGTGGAGAGCCGCCGGTGGCGGTGCGGCGAAACGGGTATCCCATCAAGCCCTTCCCTCACCCAGACGCGCTCAAGGGCTGCGTTGGCGTCGACGAAGGGCGCCAGGGTGTTCCATCGCGCCGCGGTATCGATGAGGCAGAGCCGGGCCCCCGAATCCGCAAGCACGAAAGCTATGCTTTCAGGGCTGTCATGCGCATAAAGCGGCACCGTGATCAGGCCGTTGGCCGCTGCCGCAAGGTCAAATGCCACCCAATCTGTGCCGTTCGGCAGCAAGACCGCGACGCGATCGCCGGGCCGCAGCCCGCTGCCCGCCATCGCCCCTCCGAGGCAAGAGACGCGCTGTCCCATCTCTCGCCATGTCTGCTCTTTCCAAACACCATCCCGATGCTCGCAGTAGGCAACCGCATCAGGGCTACGGTCGACGCGTCTGGCGAAGAGTCCGGGAAGGGTCCCGGCCTCCTCACGGGAGATTATGTCGGTCCGTTCTGGTGGCAGCGGTCGCATTTCCCAACTAACGCACGGTGGTGTCCTTCCGTTTTGATTTCAATCAACACGATCGACCTTCTCAGCGGCGCCATCTGCGGTGGTCAAGGAAGACCAAAGGGCCGCTGTCCGCAGGGCCATCGCAGTGCAGCTTGCCTGAATCGCACTGCAGCGATGCATCAAATGCAAGGCCCTTCCCGCCTGACGCTTCCCTCTGTAGTCTCAGTTCGAAGGCCGTGGCGAGTCACGTCGGGCATAGGCATCGGGAACAACGCCATGGGACATTTGCAGCGCGCGATCATTCTGATCGCCGGGATCATCGCTCTTGGCAGTGGTCTTGGCAGCCCTTGCGCCGCGAAAGTCATCAAATTCGAGATTGTGCGCGTGGAATCGCCGGCGTTCGAGGGACGAACCTTCGGCACGGTCGGCACCTATGACCGTATCGTCGCGCGCGCGACCATCGCGGTGGCGCCCGACAATCCGCACAATACCATCATCGCCGACCTCGACCGCGCGCCGCGCAACGCGCAAGGTCTGGTCGAAGCCGTCACCGATGTCGAGATCCTGCGCCCCACCGTCGCCGCCAAAGGCAACCGCCGGCTGTTCTACGAAGTGCTCAATCGCGGCAGCAAGCTCGGCCTTGCGCTGTTCAACGACATTCCGGTCGTGACCAACGATCTCGCGAAAGCCGCTGACGGCGGCAATGGTTTCCTGATGAATCGCGGCTACACGGTGGTGTGGAGCGGTTGGCAGGGTGACGTCGCGCCGGGTGGCGGGCGAATGACCTTTACGCCGCCTGTCGTGCCCGGCGTCAGCGGGCTTGCGCGTGAAGAATTCATCTTCGACCACATGGATAATCCCGCCAGCGCCACGCTGAGCTATCCCGCCGCCGACCTCGATCCAACCCATGCCAAAATCAGCGTGCGCCAGCGCGAGGCCGATCCGCGTGCGACGCCCGCGGGCCTCGAAGTCAAATTCGAAGGACCAACCAAGATCGCGATCAAGCGTCCGGAAGGCTTCGATGCCGGCGCGATCTATGAGTTCATCTACACCGCCAAGGATCCCAAGGTGATGGGCCTCGGCTTCGCCGCCACCCGCGACATTGTCTCATTCCTTCGCAACGAGAAAGCGGATGCGGCGGGGACCGCCAATCCCGTCGCCGGCCAGATCGACCGCGCGATCGGGTTGGGCTGTCGCAGAGCGGCCGCTATTTGCACGACTATCTCTATCTTGGCTTCAATGCCGACGAGGCCGGCCGCGTCGTCTTTGAAGGGCTGATGCCGCATATCTCCGGGGGCAAGAAGACCTTCACCAACTACCGCTTCAGCCAACCCGGCCGGTCGCCCTACGAACATGCGGACATGCTGTATCCCGGCGCGGATTTTCCGTTCACCTATCCCGTGATCACCGACAGGCTCTCGGGAAAGAAAGACGGCTTCCTGGCACGCTGCCTTGCAGCCGGCAATTGCCCAAAGATCATCAAGACCGACAGCGAGCTCGAATTCTATCAGCAGCGCGCCTCCCTTGTCGTGACGGACACGCAAGGCAGAGCGCTCACGATGCCCGGCAATGTCAGGCTCTTTTTGCTGTCGAACCTGCAGCACTACTCGCTCGCCAACGCCAAATCCGAGATGGCGAAGACCTGCGCCTATCCCACCAATCCCCTGAATGCAGGCCCCTCGGTGCGAGCCTTGCTGGTTGCTATGGATGGCTGGATCAGCAAGGGCGCGTTGCCGCCAAACAGCCGCTACCCCAGCCGCAGCAACGCAACGCTGGTGCCGCCTGCGATCGACAAGGTCGGTTTCCCTCATATCGCGGGCTTCGCCTATCCGAGCCGAATTGCGCAGCCGACGCTGCTCAAATCCGATGAGATGCCGCCCGCCAAGGGCCCCGCCTATCCGGTCTTCGTGCCGAAGACGGATGCCGATGGCCGCGACCTCGCCGGCGTGCGGTTGCCGACGCTGGAAGTGCCGGCGGCAACCCACACCGGCTGGAACGTGCGCAAGGCGGGGTTTGGCGAAGGCGAATTGTGCGACAACAACGGCAGCATGATTCCATTCGCGGCAACCCGCGCGGAACGGCTGAAGAACAACGATCCACGCCGGTCGATGGCGGAACGTTATCCGAACGATGGCGATCGCGCGGCGGCGATAGCGAAAGCAGCGCAGCAACTGGTGCGGGACCGGCTACTGCTGGAAGACGACGCGAAGCTATTCGTTCCGAAGCTCAACTAGCCTTGCACAACCGTCTTGCGGACGGGTTAGGAAAAGTTCACGCTGCCGATAATCAACAGGCGCGGAACAAGCGCGGAACGGGAGGAATTTCATGGCCACGGCGCAGGGTACGCAGGCGATCGAGCGCCGGACCATCGCCAAGGTGTCCTGGCGGCTGCTGCCGCTCGTCGCGCTGGCCTACTGCATCGCCTATATCGATCGCAGCAATATTTCCTTCGCCGCGCTGACCATGAACAAGGACCTCGGCTTCAGCGCCTATATCTACGGCTGGGGCGCCGGAATCTTCTTCTTCGGCTATTTCCTGTTCGAGATTCCGAGCAATCTGATCCTGGAAAAGGTCGGGGCGCGGATCTGGATCGCACGGATCATGATCTCCTGGGGGATCATCTCGGGCCTCACCGCCTTTGTCACGGGGGCGACAAGCTTCCTGATCATTCGCTTCCTGCTTGGGGCGGCGGAGGCCGGATTCTTTCCCGGCATGATCCTGTATTTCACCTACTGGTTTCCTTCCGAATATCGCGGCCGGGTGATCTCGACCCTGTTCATCGCCCAGCCGGTCGCCAACGCGGTGGCGTCGATTGTTTCCGCCGCCATTCTCGAAATGGATGGCGTGCTCGGGATCAAGGGCTGGCAGTGGATCTTCCTGATCGAGGCCGTGCCCGCCATCCTGCTCGGCTTTGTCATCCTTAAGGTGATGACGGACCGGCCGGGGCGCGCCGACTGGCTCAGCGCAGAGGAAAAAACCTGGCTGCAGGCGCGGATCGATGGCGAAAATCGCCAGGTCGAAAGCGCCGGCCGCCTGACGTTGATGCGGGCGCTGGCCGACCCCCGCGTCGTCGCGCTTTCGGCGATCTATCTGATGAGCGTGACGGCGAATTACGGCATCGTCTTCTTCATGCCGCAAATCATCAAGGGTATCGGCCTCACCAACATGATGACCGGCCTGGTGTCCTCGGTGCCCTACATCATCGGCACCATCGGCCTGATCGCGTGGGGCTGGTCATCCGATCGCAACAAGGAGCGCCGCTGGCATCTCATCGCGGCCTCGACCCTTGGCGCCCTTGGTCTGGCTTTCGCGGCGTGGTCCGGCGCTTCCTACTGGGCGCTGATCGGAATGTCCGCGGCCACCGTCGGCATCTACGGCTCGCGCGCCGCCTTCTGGCCGATGCCCTCGCTATTCCTCACCGGCACGGCGGCGGCAGGCGCGATCGCATTGATCAATGCCACGGGCAATCTTGGCGGCTATTTCGGCCCCTTCATCGTCGGCTGGATCAAGGATTCCACCAAGAGCTTTGAAGCCGGGCTGTATTTCCTGGCCGCCTGTTCGTTCGCATGCGCGGTCATCACGTTCTTTGCCGCGCGCGCGGCGGGCGATCCCGCCGCCATGGCGCGCGCCAATGCCGCCGCCGCCGAATAATGAAAAGCCGAACCGAGGAGACGACCCATGCTCAACCGACGCGACCTTCTGCTTGCCTCAATTGCCGCCGGAGTAGCCATGCCCGACCGAGCCGCGCTGGCAATGGCGTCACAACCCACGACGCCGGTGAACTTCGACGTTCCTGCCGGGGCCTGCGACTGCCACACCCACATTCACTTGCCCGAAAAATATCCGTTCTTCGCCGGCCGCGTCTACACGCCCGAGCCCGCATCACCTGAGGAGATGGCGGCGCTGCACAAGGCGCTGCACATCGAGCGCGTGGTGATCGTGACGCCGAGCGTCTACGGAACCGACAATCGGGCAACGCTGGAGGGCATCAAATTCCGTGGCGACACGGGGCGCGGCGTTGCCGTGATCGACGACAAGACGCCGGAGAGCGATCTCGACGCGATGGGCAAAGCAGGCATACGCGGCATCCGCGTCAACCTCGCCACCAGTGGTGTCAACGATCCGAGCATCGGACGCAAACGCCTGGAGGCCGCGATCGAACGCGTGAAGGGACGCGGTTGGCACGTCCAGGTCTACACCAATCTTCCGCTGCTCTCGTCCATCAAGGATGTGCTTGCCTCCTCGCCCGTCCCTGTCGTGTTCGACCATTTCGGCGGTGCGGATGCAGCGCTCGGCCTCGAACAGCCGGGTTGGGCGGACCTCATCGAGGCCGTGAAAAGCGGCAAGGCCTATGTAAAGATCTCCGGCGCTTACCGCCTCTCGAACAAAGGTCCCGACTATCCCGATGCGGTGCCGTTCGCCAAGGCCCTGATTGCCGCGAACGCCGACCGCCTCGTCTGGGGCACGGATTGGCCACACCCGAATTCAACGATCTCTCCGGACAAGAAGCCGACCGAGCTGACGCCGCTGTACCAGATCGACGACGGCCGCCTGCTCAACCAGCTCGCGGTGTGGGCACCGGATGCAGGCGTCCGCAAGAAGATCCTGGTCGACAATCCGGTCCGGCTTTACGGGTTCTGAGAGTCGGCGCGCGACGCCGGCTGCGCCATCGGCCGCAGCATTTCCTGAGGAAAGCTGCGCAACCAGTTGGCGGCCCTGCGCAGTCCGCCGAACGGAAACAGGTGAAACCCGGCAATCGACGCCGTCGCGGTGGGCGGCGCCGATTGCAAGCCGCACACGACCTCGTCCGGCCCGGTCTCCGTCAAGAGCCGGCCGAAACGGCCGATCTGGCCGCGCAGCGACCGCATCGAATTGCCGACGCCGCAGCGGAGCGCGAATTTCATCAGCGTCGCAGGGCTCGCCGGTCCGGCAAGACCGACGATGACGGGAAGGTTGACGCCGCGCGCGTCGAGCTCGCCGATCCAGCCCAGGATCGGCGCGCTTTCGAAGCAAAACTGCGTCACGACATCGACGTCGATGTTTGCCTGCTGCCCCCAGTCGCGCCACGCCTCGAACCCTTTTAAGGTAGCGGAAGCCGTCAGATAGGGATGGCCCTCGGGATGGCCGGCCACGCTCAAGCGCGCAATGCCGCGTCCCTCGATCAATCCGCTGGCGCAGACATCGAGGCCCGAGCGGTACGGGCCTTTCGCAGCCGCGACGTCGCCAGCGATCAGAAGGAGGCGCGTGACATCCGCCTCGCCCCGCGCCCGCGACAGAAAGTCGTCGAGGGCCTGGCGCGACGGCATTTCGCGTGCCGCGACATGGGGCACCGGGTTGAAACCGGCACGGCGCAACGCGACCGCCGTCTCGACATTGTGACGGTAGTCGTCGCCGGGCAGAAAGGTGATCGTCACATCGGTGCCGGGACAAAAATTGTCCCGCAACTCCTGTAGCTGATGTCCGCGCGACGAAACCTCGACCGAGGCCGCCGACAGCAGCTGGGCGAGTTCGCCAGATGAAGCCTGATCAGGTGCGGTCATGGCTCGATCCCGGATCATGGCTAGGCGCGGCGGCGCGAGATCACATAGGTTTCATCGTTGAACCACAAACCGCCGTGCTGTTTCAGCACCCGGTCGGTGGCTTCGAGGTAACGACCGTCGCGGACGACCTCCGAAAGCCTGACGTCCTCGATTTGCGCCACATAGATGGCGGCGTTCCACGCCGCGAACAGCGTTGACGTTCCGATCGGACCGCTGACCTCGTCCGGCAGCGTGTGCATGTGATAGCGAAAGATCGAACGGGCGTCGGAGGAGGCGTTGAAATTGTAATGCCGCGCCTCCGCGCCGAGTTCGTGCTTGACCTGGCGCAGGATGGCATAGCGATCGGTCTTGAAGGGATCGTCGCCGGGCCAGACGTTTTCGATGATCTCGATGCCGGGGTCGTGGCCGTGCGAATGGATGCCGATCAGCCGGCCGCCGGGTCGCAGCGACCGAACCAGCGGGGTCACCACCTTCGAGGCCTTGAATTCGACGCTGGCCCGCGCCCGATAGGGCTGCGAGGCGATCACCAGATCGTAGTCGGCCATCACGCGGCCGGGCCGCGGCATGATCGGGTCGAGCAGAAACGAGTGATCCTCGCGCCGCAAGGTCAGGATGATGGGGCGCGTATAGACCGGATTGCCGGTGGTCGGACTGATTCCGGCGCGCCAGTTTTCGGCCAGAAAGCCTTCGAGCTGTCCGATCTGATCGGCAAAGCCGTGCGCGGTATTGCCCGACAGCGCGACATCCTTCCAGATCAGGCTTTGCGCCGAGGTCGTGGAACGCGGCGTCAGCCAGGGCGCTTCGGCATAATAGAGATTGGTGACGACCAGCACGGTGGCGGGATGCTCGAACAGGCGGTCCGCCATCTTTTCAAGCATCAGCCGCACGTCCTCGTAACTAATCTCCTTGGCGACGACATACAACGGCATGGTCGGAAAGCGGGCGTGCACCGCCCGCATCACCCGCGACAGCACGGTGCCGTCGCCGACGCCGGCGTCGAAGATCCGCAGCGCCGGCGGTGACGGCTGCAGATTGCCGAGCTCGAGCGAAACGCGGTTGGCGATCTCGGTCTTCTCGCTGCAGGTCGAGACGAACAGAAGATATTTCTGCCGGTTGTCGAAAAACCGGAAGCCGGCTGGCGCAATGTCGGCCGCCGCGTTGGCGCCGTTGATCGGCTTGACGACCGCGGACGGTTCGTGTCGCGCCAATGATGGCGCGCTGCGACGCTCGGACAGATAGGCACGGACCTTGTCGAGCGTGCCGGTGGTGATCCTGGCGCCGTCGCGCAATCGCGAGACCAGCTTGCCATCGTTGACGACCAATCGTCCGAAGGTGGATTCCGCGGTCTGGGTCGCGCGGCAATAGTCGCGGATTTCTCCCAGAATCTGATCGGACGTCCTGATTGGACTGGTTGGAGTTTGGCGTTCCGCGTTCCGCATGGCGACCTCCCCGCGGTTTCATCCCTGGATGCCATCAAGGGACGGCGGGGCATGCCTCGTCAACCACAATCCGGGTGGGCAGGAATTGTGGGCATATGCCCCATGCGGCTACCAGTGTGGCGGGTGACTGCCGAGCGGCATCGCAGGAAGCGCCCAGAATGCGGGGGTTTTCGACAACTGCGCCGAATGCCGGATCGACCGCAGCGGACCGAAGCCGGAAGCCACCTCTTCGACAAAAGCGCTGACCGCCTCGCCCTTCAGATCTTCGGTCGCAAGACCATCGGCGACCCGGCCGAGATTCCACAGCCATCGTCCGGTCTGCGCCAGCGACACGCGGACATGCCAGCTGCCGCCTTCGCTGCCCTGGCGCGCCTTCGCCATCATGGTGCCGAATGCCATCAGGTAGCCGGTGGCATGATCAAGGATCTGCGCCGGCAATTCCTTCGGTCCATCGACGCCGGCGGCCTGCCCTTCGGCGTGGTTGAAGCCGGTCGCGGTCTGCACCAGCGAGTCAAAGCCGCGGCGTTCCGCCCATGGCCCGGCGTGGCCGTAGGCCGAGAGCGACACGAAGACGATGCCCGGATTGATCCGCGCCGCCTCTTCCGGCGAGAAGCCGAGGTGAGCCAGCGAACTCGGCCGGTAGCCTTGCGAGAAAATATCGGCCTGTGCGAGCAGCTCGCGCAGCGTCTGCCGCCCCTGCTCGCTCTTGAGCTCGACAAAACTCGACAGCTTGCCGCGGCCGGTATCGATCGTCAGCCAGGGAATCGCCGGCAGATCGGGGCCCGAGATCAGCATCACCTCGGCGCCATGCGCGGCGAGCGTACGGCCCGCAACGGGGCCCGCGATCACCCGCGACAGATCGAGCACGCGGACGCCTGCGAGCGGACGGTCGCCGGCACGCCACGGTTTCGGTGCCGCCTCTCCGATTTTGTCGATGGCGATCACCGGCAATGCGGCCAGCGCGCTGGCCTGCGGCAGCTCGGACCATTCGTCATGTGAGCGCATCATCGCGACCACGCCGCCCACGGCATAGGCCGCGGTCTCGAAGGCCTCGGCGTCCCATTGCAGCAGCGCGGCCTGAACATCGTCGCGTTCCGCCTTGCAGTCCAGCACCCGGCAAACCGCATCGCGGTGATGGGGAAAGTTGGTGTGCAGCCGGACGAAACGCCGGTCGCGGGTCTTGTAGACGCCGGCGATAGTGTCCCAGGCCGGCGGAGGCGGCTTGCCGTCGACGCGCAAATAGCGCTCGCTGCGGCATTCGACCACGGCGTGGCGCATGTCGACCGCGACATCCTGGCTTTGCCCGCTGCGCAATTTATGGATATGCGCGGCAGCGAGCCCGGCCGCGGCGATGCTGGCTTGCGCCGCGGCGGCGAGCCGAAACGACGACGGCAGCTGCGGCTCTTCTCCCGTCAGCGTCACGGCATCGAGTGCGGCAGGCTCGCCGCCGGCCAGAGTCCAGAGGTCGGCGAGGATTTCGCGGGGCGTTGGCATGGTGATTCCTTCAGAGGATGCCGCGAAATTATCAAGCTGTCATCATCCGCGAAAGCGGCCTCACCGTCATTGCGAGCGAAGCGAAGCAAGAAGCAGTCATTCCGGGGCGATGCAAAGCATCGAACTACGATGTGCAATTGCACATCGGAGAATCTCGAGATTCCGGGTCTGGTGCTAACGCACCATCCCGGAATGACTGGCTTCGGAGACTTCGCTCGCAATGGCGGCTGGTCCTAATGAAAATCCCGCGAGGGCGGCAGGATCCGCACGTTGCGGGGATGGCGGATTTTCTGGGCCGGATTGTCGACATGCTCGCGAGGATCGTCATTGAGCGGCTCGACCAGCGCAGGGCCCACCGGCACCGGATGTTTCCGGCCGAATGCGTCATTGGCAAGACCGACGAGATCGCGGGAGCGGTCGAACAGCCGTTCGGCGACCAGATGCACGACCTTCTCGGGGCTGCTTTGAATATAGCCTTCGACCAGCACCAGCCGCGCGCCCATCACTTCTTTGCGAAAGCGCTCCATCACCTTCGGCCACACCACGATATTGGCGATGCCGGTTTCATCCTCCAGCGTCATGAAGACGACGCCCTTGGCGCTGCCCGGGCGCTGGCGCACCAACACCACGCCGGCACAGCGGACATATTGCCGGTCATTGGCATCGGAAACTGCGGCGCAGGCGATGACGCGTTCGCGGTCAAACCCCGGCCTTAAGAATTCCATCGGGTGGCCCTTCAGCGACAGCCGGATGGTCTGATAATCGGCTACCACCTGCTCCGGCAGCGGCATCAGCGGCAAGGGCTGCGCCTCTTCGTCGGGTTGCTCGCGCGCGGTGGCGATTTCGAACAGCGGCAGCGGCACGTCATCAGGCAGACGCCGCACCGCCCAAAGCGCGGCGCGGCGGTCGAGCCCGATGGAGCGAAACGCATCGGCGTCCGCCAGCAGGATCAGCGCCCGCTTCGGCAAACCGGTGTCGCGGGCAAAATCCTCCAGCGAGGTAAACGGACGGCGTTGTCGCGCGGCGACGATGCGCTCGGCCCAGTCTTCCATCTCCCCATCGTCATTCCGGGGCGTCGCGGCAGCGACGAACCCGGAATCTCGAGATTCCGGGTCCGCGCCTAGCGGCGCGTCCCGGAATGACAGCAAGCTTCGCTTCAGCCGCGCCTCGTCGGCATCGGCCCACCTGAATCCGTCGATCTGGCGAAAACCGAGCCGCACGGCGTGATACTTCCCGCTTCGCTCCTCCAGCATATTCTGGGCATGGCTGAACGACACATCGATCTCGCGCACCTCGACGCCGTTCTTGCGGGCGTCGCCGACGATCTGCGCCGGCGCGTAAAAGCCCATCGGCTGCGAATTCAACAACCCGCAGCAAAAGGCATCGGGGTGAAAATGCTTCAGCCATGACGAGACATAGACCAGCTGCGCGAAGCTCGCGGCGTGGCTCTCCGGGAAACCGTAAGAGCCGAATCCCTTGATCTGGTCGAAACAGTTTTTCGCAAATTCCGGGGCGTAACCGCGCGCGATCATGTTGTTGACCATCTTGGCTTCGAACTTGCCGATGGTGCCGACATTGCGGAATGTCGCCATGGCGCGGCGCAGGCCGTTGGCCTCTTCGGAGGTGAACTTCGCGGCCTCGATGGCGATCCGCATCGCCTGTTCCTGGAACAGCGGCACGCCGAGGGTCTTGTGCAGCACCCGGCGCAATTCATCCTTGTCGCCATGCGCTGATGACGGCGACGGATAGACCACCTTCTCCTGGTCGTTGCGCCTGCGCAGATAGGGATGCACCATGTCGCCCTGGATCGGACCGGGGCGAACAATGGCGACCTCGATCACCAGGTCGTAAAATACCCGCGGTTTCAGGCGCGGCAGCATGTTCATCTGGGCGCGGCTTTCGACCTGGAACACGCCGAGCGATTCACCCCGGCACAGCATGTCGTAGACCGGCGTCACGTCCTGCGGGACGCTCGCCAACTCGTAACGCTCGCCCTTGTGGTCCGCGATCAGGTCAAAGCACTTGCGGATGCAGGTCAGCATCCCCAGCGCCAGCACATCGACCTTCATCATGTTCAGCGCGTCGACATCGTCCTTGTCCCATTCGATGAAGGTACGATCGTCCATCGCGGCATTGCCGATCGGCACGTAGGTATCGAGCCGGTCCTGGGTCAGCACATAACCGCCGACATGCTGCGACAGATGCCGGGGAAACTCGATCAGCTCGCTGGCGAGTTCGACCGCGAGCTCGACCATCGGGTTTTGCGGATCGAGCCCCGCCTGCCTGACCTGTTTTTCGTCGAGGCCCTTGCCCCAGCTTCCCCACACCGTATCGGCCAGCGCCGCGGTCACGTCCTCGGTCAGCCCCAGCGCCTTGCCGACGTCGCGGATCGCGCTGCGCGGCCGGTAGTGGATGACGGTGGCGATGATGGCCGCGCGGTGCCGGCCGTAGCGCCGGTAGACATATTGCATCACCTCTTCGCGCCGCGAATGCTCGAAATCGACGTCGATATCGGGCGGCTCCAGCCGCTCCTTGGAAATGAAGCGCTCGAACAACAGATCGACCTTGGTCGGATCGACGGAAGTCACGTCGAGCACATAGCAGACGGCCGAGTTCGCCGCCGATCCCCGGCCCTGGCAGAGGATTTTCTGCGCGCGCGCATAACGGACGATATCGTGCACGGTGAGAAAGTAATGCGCGTAGTTGAGCTTCCTGATCAGGCGCAACTCCTTGTGCAGGACCTTTTTGGTCTTGGGCGAAATCCGGACCGGGAATCTTTTGTGCGCGCCGGCCCAAGTCAGATCTTCCAGATGCCACTGCGCGGTCTTGCCCGGCGGCACCGGCTCGTCGGGATACTGGTATTTGAGCTGATCCAGCGAAAAGCCGATGCGGCCGGCAAACCGCATGGTTTCCGCGATCGCCTCCGGCACGTCGGAAAACAGCCGCGCCATTTCGCCCGAAGGCTTGAGGTAACGTTCGGCATTGGCTTCAAGGCGCGTGCCGATGGTCTCGATGGTGGTCTTTTCGCGGATGCAGGTGAGGACATCCTGCAAGGGGCGGCGCGACGGATGGTGATACAGCACCTCATTGGTCGCCAGCAGCGGCACGCCGGCTGATGCCGCGATGCCATGAAGCCGCGCCAGACGACGGCGGTCATCGCCCCGGTACAGCAGGCTCGCCGCAAGCCATACGCCGTTGGCGCGGCTCTGCCGCAGCCGCTCCAGCACCGCAAGCGCCCCGGCCTCCATAAAACGATGCGGCAACGCCAGAACGAGAAGCTGCCCTTCGGCGAATTCCAGCAGATCATCGAGCCTCAGATGACACTCGCCCTTGGCGGTGCCGTCGCCGCGCTTGCCGCGGGTGAGCAGCTGGCATAGCCGGCCGTAGGCCGCGCGATCGCGCGGATAGACCAGGATGTCCGGTGTATCGTCGATAAAGACCAGCCGCGATCCGATCAGAAGCTTTGGCTTGAATTTGACGTCGGGATGCTCGAGTTCCTTGTAAGCCCGCACCAGGCCGGCCAGCGAGTTATGATCGGCGATGCCGATGGCGGGAAGCCGGAGCTTGCTGGCCTGATGCACGTAATCCTGCGGATGCGATCCGCCGCGCAGGAATGAGAAATTCGTCGTGATTCCGATTTCCGCGTAGGCCGGAGCGGTCACGCGAACAATCCATGCATGAACCAGTTCGGCTGCACGGCCCTGCCCTCCTGCTGCACGATCTCGCGGTCGTAAAGTCCGTCGCGATAGAGCCAGAACCGCAAACCCGCCTCGTCCTCGACGCGGAAATAATCCCGCGTCAACGCCGCGTTTTCCGCGCGCCACCACTCCATGGCGACGCGTTCGGGACCTTCGGCGCGGACCACGGCGTGGGTGGCGCGGCGCCAGACAAACCGCGCCGGCGGCCCATCCGGCACCTGCGCGATGACTTTGATCTGTTCCGGCCGCTCGAACAGCCGCAACGGCCGCAACGGCGGCTCGCCCTCGGCCCGCGCCGGCCAGACGGCATGCGCGGCGGCGGCCAGGTGATGCTGCGCGGCTGCCGCCAGTACCGCGCGCTCCGGAATATGGGTGTCCTGCGGCAGGTGCACGACCACGCGCTTGCCGCCGATGCGCGCGGCGATGCGATCGATCAGGGCGGCCAGTTCGTCATTGTCGTGGACATTGGCGTCGAGATCGCGCTGCTGCTGCACGACGATTTCGGTGCGGCTTGCGGACAGACGAATGAGGTCGAATCCGAAGCCGGGATCGAGCGGATCGCTCAAGGCATCGAGCCGCTCGCGAAACAGCCGGTCGATCACCTCTCCCCTGGTCACGGGCTGGCCGGTATCGACCGCAATGGTGCGGACCGCGCCATCGGTGCGGAAAAAACGGGCTTCCAGCCGCCGCGCGCCCTTGCCCTGCTGCGCCATCGCCGCGACCAGCATCGCGGCCAGCCCCGACAAGGTCGCCGAGATCACGACTTCCGTCGCCACCGGCTCGGCGAACCGCTTTTCCACGATGTAATCCGGCAGCGGCTGGCGCGGGCTGATCGGCGCATCGCCCTGCCCCAGCGCCTGTTCCAGCAGCGCGGTGAAACCAGCGCCAAATCGGGCGGTGATTTCATGGCGGGCGCGGTCCGCCACATCGCCGATGGTTTTCAGGCCGGCGCGGCGCAGGCCCGTGACCACAGCCGCCTCAGCGCCGAGCGCCGACACCGGCAGCGGCCTCACCGCATCGGCTTCCTCGCCGGCGCGGACGATGCGGCCATGGGCATAACGGGTCAGGGTCCGCGCGCACACGGCGGTGCCGGCGATGGCGGCGCTGACCGCAAACCCCTGCGCGGTCAATGCACCGCACAACAGCCGCATCATCGCGGCCTCGCCGCCGAACAGATGCACGCAGCCGGTGATGTCGAGAAACAGGCCGTACGGGGGATCGAGCGCCACCAGCGGGGTGAAGCGGTCGCACCAGGCGGCAATGGCGTTCAGCGCATGAGCGTCGGCGGCCTCATCGGCATCGTACACCTGCACCTCGGGGCAGATGGCGCGGGCATTGGCGAGCGGCAGGCCGACATCGAGGCCGAGACGCGCGGCCGCGTCGTCGAGCGCAAAAATCTGCAGCGCGTTGTTTTGCCTGGCGACGACGATGCTGGGTTCAGAAAACGCTTTAACTTGCTTTGACGCGTTTTCTTCACGCGAACCGGTAACCACTTCTTTTGAAAACGCTTTCGTTGTTTTTTCTGACGCGTTTTCTTTACGCGAACCGGTGTCCACTTCGCTTGAAAACGCTACCTCTTGCGCGAGCTGGCGCTTGATGCGGTCGATGGGCAGGCGCGGCAGCCACAGGCTGAGGATACGCCGCCGGTTTTCCGAAAAGGCACTCATCACATTTCCATTCCATGATCCAGCGGCCGACAGGGCCATGACGGTTGCGGACAAGCTGCGCGTCGAACACCGGCGCGCCCCACGCGCTCCAGGGGGCGGCGGGCGGCGAATGCGCCGCGCGCACGATCCATCTGGTCTCGGCGGTCGACGGCTGGGGCTCCGCCGCCATCCGCAGCACCAGGCAGGTCGCGCCCGAGGCCTGCGCCGCCAGCGTCAGTTTGCGGCTGGCGACGAGGTCGAGCTGCCGCGCCCCGCCCCAGACTTCCAGCACGACGGCGCCGACCGCATCGCAGGCCAGCGCGTCGGCGGCCGTCCGCAGCGCGCTGTCCACATCGGCGGCGCGCACCGTCACCAAAAGACAGGGATCGAGACCGAGTTCACTCAGCCCGCTCATCGACACCGCGCCCGATTCAATTTCGGTGAAATCCTGCCGTATCCACACCAGCGGCCGATGGGGAAGTTTCGTTGCCGCCGCCCGGCCCGCCAGCCCGGCGACAAAACCGGTCGCCGCGGCACTTTGCCGGCCGGCCTCCGCAAACACTTCGTGCATCGCCCCCAAAGCGAGGCCGCCCTGCAGCGTCGCGTCGGCGTCGGCATGCCCGAGCGCCACCCGGCGCGGCGAATACGCCTCGCCATGCGCCTCGATGCGCTCGATATTGCCGCGCAAGCTCGCAAGCGTGTTCGTGCGTGCGCCGGTCATCCGCGCCGCTCCTTAAGAAGGTTGGGCCGCCTGTTGGTTCGGTTCAGGGAGAACCCGCGGCTGGCTCATTTGTTCATGATATGTTCTAATATAAAGCTAACATGGGCAGGAGAGTCAATCGGGATTGAGGGTTTAGTTTTTCATGAGCGATCCCAATGGGATCTACGGATATTCAACGCAGGTCCGTGGTTACCCCTACAAGCGCAGCCATCTGATCGCGTTGCGGCCGACTAAGATATCGGGGAGCAATCCGCCCTCGAGGTGGTGGCCGGGAGAGCGGTAGGGAACGAGGGATACCAGTCTAATGCGAGAAATTGAGCTATGATCACAACTCAAGATGATCTCTGGCCTCGCGTGGAGGCAAAGCTCGGCGAAGCGCAGACCCTGCTCGCAGACATGTCGAGGTGCCTTCAAGGACCCGAGCGAACGCATATGGCGGTTGTCCTGGAAGCTTCCGGTGCAATTGTCGGTCACGATTGGCAGAGTTCGTTCTACTCGCTCGTCGACTCGTTTCTGACCAAGGCGCGCAGTGTTGCTTGGATCATCGAAGCCTGCTTCGGTGATGACCATCGCGGAAGCGCGGAAATGCGAGTTTGGTGGCAGGGCCTTTCGCCTGACGAACAGCGACGCCGGACGGACTTTTCAGATCAGTTTCGAGCTGACAAGAAAGCCTTTTCCGACCACCCGTTGACGACCGAACGGAACGTTTCCGAGCACCGACTCGGCTCTCCGAATATCGAAGGTAAGGTCCATGGCCCCTTCGGGCAGATTCACGCGGCTAATCCAACCAGTCGCATTCCCGATGCTGAGAGCCGACCATTAGAGCCGAGCCTCAGCGACGATACAGCGCTGCAATGGGCGGCCACATTGCCCGCACAACCAGTTCGGCCACGACCAGAGCAATTCACCATCGGCGGCAAACCCCTTTTTCCCGAATGTCAGAACTATCTGGCGCTTGCCCGCGAGCTTGTAAGCAAGGCTCACGCGATTGCGCGAAGCGTGCATGGCAATAATTATCTAACCATCCCGCCATCCTCGTAGGAAACCCCCATGGCAACTGCGTCATCCAGCCTCCAGACCCTGCGCCAAGACGCCGCCCATTGCCGCGCCTGCCCGCTCTGGAAAGACGCGACCCAGACCGTGTTCGGCGAAGGCCCGCCGCATGCGCCGGCGATGCTGGTCGGCGAGCAGCCCGGCGACAAGGAAGACCTTGCCGGCAAACCATTCGTCGGACCGGCGGGGCAGATGCTCGACCGCGCGCTGGAGGAAGCCGGCATCGACCGCAAGAAAGTCTACGTCACCAATGCGGTCAAACATTTCAAGTTCGTCCCGCGCGGCAAGATCCGCCTGCACCAGAAGCCGACGACGCCGGAAATCAGGGCCTGCCGGCCATGGTATGAACGCGAACTGGCCGCGATCAAACCGGCGCTCGTGGTGGCGATGGGCGCCACCGCCGCGCAAAGCGTGTTCGGGAAAATCACGCCGATCAACAAGAACCGCGGCCGCCTGATCGATCTTGATGACGGGATCAAGGCGCTGGTGACGGTGCATCCGTCCTATCTGTTGCGGCTGCCCGATGAAGCCGCCAAGGCGCGGGAATACCAACGTTTTCTCGATGATCTCAGGATTGCCGCGGCGCTGTTGCGAAAATCGGCGCACGCGGCGTGAGGATTCGCGCGAGTCAAATCCGTCACAATCTGTTCCCAGCACTTTCCAGCATGGTCGGTCCAGCTGACGATGTCCGCTCCTGCGGGCAGAACCGACACGCCGTTTAGCCTGAGCGACTTCCGCTTATGACCCAACTGAGACATTGGCTGTGTCTGGCGGCAGTGTCGGGATGCCCTAGTCAAGTCGTCGGTCCAACCGTTAGGATGCCGCCTATTGAGCCTTAGGGGCAGACATGCGGCGGCTGAATTTCTTAGTGTTCTGGGTGGTGGGGCAGTAGCACGGCCCTCGCGCCGCAAGCGGACAGCAATCTGCAACGCTGCGCTTGATCGTTCGAAGTCGGGGGATTTCAAATGATGGCCAATCGTCTTACGTCGCTGGCCGTTTTGGTGATGCTGGCATTCGCAACGACTATCACCTGTGTCTCAGCTCAGAACTCGGCGCTGACTCCCGAACTGCTTTCCAAGATACTCGGCCTGATCGCTCGCGAAGGGATCGAGCGAGACATCCCCCCACTAATAGCAAACGCCTTAGGTCTCTCTGCTACCGGTCAAAGCTGGCCGAGTCGGCAAGAAGTCTACAAAGAAACACAGAGCGGAATCCTTCATTTTATGGCCGTCAGTCGCGGAAACGATCAGGACATTGTGGTCAGTTTACGCAAGCCAGATAACAACCCAGACAATATGTATGTCTTTCGTGTTCGACGCGACGGAACGCTCGTGACGGCGGTGATCTTTGACATTCAGACGCGGCAATTGACTGTGCTCAACCGAGCCGAGGCGCAAAAAAAGCTAGAAGCAGAGATATTGTTTTGGAACGGGCAAAAGTTATTAGAATAATTCGGTGTCGTACCGGCTCATTGCCAACATTTAGAGCGAGCGATGTATACGAGCTTCCTTGGAACCTGCCGCTGCTTTCGATGTAAGGCCGATTCAGAAGCGTACATTCCGACCTATCTATTCAAAACAGACGCCCACAATGCAAGCCAAATATGGTACTCTGCGCCGTCTTGGGTTAGGTACAAAAATCGGTGCCTTTACTTTTTGCGCATGACCGTTATTGGCACCTTTGAGACATGCCGACGGCCTCGGGAAAGGTCCGCTTATCGGGGTAGACCGGAAGTTACCGGCTCACCGTCGAAAGGCGCGCTTCGATGAGTGCAAACGCCGCTTCCGCTCATCGCTGCATCAGGCTTCTGCAATTGATTAAAATTTTCGCGAAATGCTAACCGCCAAGTAACCGCTGCAGCATTATCGCCTCGCTGGTTAGAGCGGTGTTGATGCAAGCGTTCCATTATGCGCTTCCTGTTGGAGGCGCGGATAAATGTCGTTCTATAAAGAGACCGCTATTGCGGTGCCGGCTTTGGCGTTGTTGCTATTCGTTAGTCATACCGTTTTCGGCCCGGATGAGAGCTTCCGCCGTTTAACGACCAACCCCAAGTCCTGGTTGGGCGGCCTGGAAATTCCAGCGGAACGATTTATCGCAAAGCACTTGATCGCCGGTAGTGCGTCCAATGCCAATGAAGATCCTCCCTCGCTCGGGCAAGCTGATGTTGGATACCTTACGCCGGAAGCCCGCATAAGGACCGTATTCGCTCAGTTTGAGCCACGCGGGCGCCGTCGCGCGACCTGAAGGGGCGCATGCTGTCCCTCGTCTAGACCTCCGTCATTCTTGTGGACACCACTTCCGCCAGAGTTCAAATTTTTCGCCGCCTTGTAAGCTGGGTTCAAAGGCGAAAGGAAACTGACATGAGGATCAAGCTGCCGATCACGGTGCTGTCGCTGGTGGCCGCCTTTGCCCTCGTGGCTTTGGTCCCGGCGGCTTTGGCCCAAACGCCGCCGCCGGCAGCCGCGGAAAAGCCGGCCGCGCCAATGAAGCCGAGAGCCGCGCCAGCCGAGGAGGTGGCGTCGAAAGGCGTCTCGATCGCCGAAAAGGCCCAGAAATGTCTCAAGATCCTGGATGATCCCCAAGCCCGGCTGAATTGCTACGACGCTGCCGTCAGGCCGGAACCCAACCGGAATCCGCCGCCCGTCAAGGGCATCCGGGATTGCCGCCACATCGTCGACATCAACGACCGACTGGGGTGCTTCGACGGCTTCGCCCAACAAATTCCAAAGTTCACGCATTAGGGCCCACGGACCGTCGCTTCCGGCAAGCTCTTGCACGTAATAAACCCGCCGGCGCAAAGCGTGTTCGGGAAAATCACGCCGATCGATGAACGACCCAAGCCGGACAATTATATGCTAGTCTCGCGAACCATCAAACGGAGGGCAAGGCGATAGCAATGTTGGAAACGGACAAGCTGTTCGCTGGCTCGATTCCGGAAAACTACGACCGCTATATGGTTCCGCTGATTTTCGAGCCGTTCGCCGCAGACCTTGCACAACAAGCAGCGTCCTTGTCGCCAAGCGCCGTTTTGGAAATCGCCGCGGGCACCGGGGTTGTCACCCGCGCATTGGCGCCAAAACTGTCCCCCGGCGCAAGCTATATCGCAACCGACCTCAACCAGCCGATGCTCGACTACGCCGCTTCGCGACAAGCTCCCGACAGTCGGATCAAATGGCGCCAGGCGGATGCTCTGGCGCTACGGTTTGAAAATGCGGCTTTCGATCTCGTTTGTTGTCAGTTCGGCGCGATGTTCTTTCCCGACCGCTCATCTGCCTACCGCGAAGCAAAGCGAGTCCTGAAGCCCGGAGGACTTTTTTTATTCAACGTATGGGATCGTATCGAGGAGAATGTATTTGCGGATGATGTGACGAATGCTCTCGCACAGATTTTTCCGGACGATCCGCCGCGCTTTCTGGCGCGCACGCCGCACGGCTACCACGATACGGGACTGATCCGTCGCGAGCTGGAGGACGCAGGTTTCTCCCGCGTGGTGATCGAGACGAGAGCCGAACAAAGCCGCGCATCCTCGCCGCGCGTTCCGGCCGTTGCTTATTGTCAGGGAACTGTTCTGCGCAACGAAATCGAGGCCAGAGACGCGGGAAAACTGGAAGCTGCAACCGACTACGCCGCATCCGCGATTGCAGACAGACATGGCAGCGGCGAGGTTGCCGCCAAAATTCAGGCACACGTCATCGTTGCTGTGGTCTAGGTGTTGGAATATCCCGTCCCGGCACTTCGAGACGCTCCGCTGCTACAGCAATTGCGTCGCTTTCGGAGTGAAGCGGACATGAACCGAATGTATGAGTACGCGCCCAAATCGTCTTTCTGAGTGTTCACAGAGCGAGCTGATTTGCCCGACAGGCTATTTTGCGATTTTCGTGTCTAGCGCCTGAACGAAAAATATTTCGCTTTCGCCGTCGGGCAAATCATTGGTTTAAATCCGTGCGTCTCACGGCGAAGGAGGGGCGATCGCGATCGTCACGAACGTGCGGTGAGATGCGATGGACGCGGCAGCCACGACTGACGAGCGTGGTTCGACGAGGACGGCGAAGACGTGTGGTCCTGATGCCCCGACGCTGGCATCAAGTTGGTGGAGGCAACTCCGTCAATGACGGTGGCAAGAAAGCCCGGTCACCGGGGAGAGCGCGCTATAAGCCGTAAACCATTGCGCGGGGAATGCCGGGTGATTCCGGTGTGACCTGACAAACGCGTATGCTTCTTGCTTTCTGCCATTGCATACGCGGCTATCGGGCGCATCGGGCGCCCGGCATTCCCTGCGCCCTCTGATTGGAGGGCGGAAGATTTCTGGCATAGCTCGGGCGAAACGCGCCGCGAGAATGTGAAGGTGTGTTTGGTCGTCATTGCGAGCGGAGCGAAGCAATCCAGCTTTGGTTCAGCAATGAAAGATGGATTGCTTCGTCGCTTCGCTCCTCGCAATGACGGTGGAAGCGTCAATTGTCATTATCGGACCGCGGCGTAGCCCCGAATGCCTCGATGCCCGTTCCAGCACCTTGGATATCTCCGCCGCTGTCATCTAACCTTCAAATCCCTGCGGCAATGATGAACGCTCACTGTATCAGGGGCGTCAGATGACCGATTTTGCACTCAACCAGCCGATCGACGGCACAGACGGCGGGCCGATCCAGCCGGCCTCACGGCCCAACCTCGACAAGGGCTTCAATCCTCTGACCATGATTATCTTTTTCGGCATTCTCGCGGTCGGGCTGCTGTTCGTGGCCTACAGCATCTATGTCGATGTCGATGCCACCGGCACCAAGGTCACGACCTATCTGCCGTATCTCTTGTTGATGGTGGCGTTGCTGATCGCGCTCGGCTTCGAGTTCGTCAACGGCTTCCACGATACCGCCAACGCGGTCGCGACCGTGATCTATACCCATTCGCTTCCGGCCGAATTCGCGGTGATGTGGTCGGGGTTCTTCAATTTCCTCGGCGTGCTGGTGTCGACCGGCGCCGTCGCCTTCGGCATCGTCTCGCTGCTGCCGGTCGAACTGATCCTTCAGGTCGGAAGCAGCGCCGGCTTCGCGATGGTGTTCGCGCTGTTGATCGCCGCCATCATCTGGAATCTCGGGACCTGGTATTTCGGCCTGCCGGCTTCCAGCTCGCACACCCTGATCGGCTCGATCATCGGCGTCGGCGTCGCCAATGCGCTGATGCGCGGCCGCGACGGCACCTCCGGCGTCGACTGGAGCAAGGCCACCGAAATCGGCTATGCGCTGCTGCTGTCGCCGCTGGTGGGCTTTGTCTGCGCGGCCGTGCTGCTGCTGGTGCTGAAACTGATCGTCCGCAACCCCGCGCTCTATGCCGCGCCGGAAGGCAACAAGGCGCCGCCGCTGTGGATCCGCGGCCTGCTGATCCTGACCTGCACCGGCGTCAGCTTCGCGCACGGCTCGAATGACGGCCAGAAGGGCATGGGCCTGATCATGCTGATCCTGATCGGCACGGTGCCGACGGCCTACGCGCTGAACCGCGCCTTGCCGGATTCGCAGGTGGCGCTGTTCGAGAAGAACTCGGCCGCGGCCGCCAGCGTGATTGCGGCCAAGGGCGCCGGCCACAGCATCATCGGCGACCCGCGCCCGGCGGTGACCCAATATGTGTCGCAGCACACGCTCAACGAAGGCACCTATCCTTCGCTTGCCGTGCTGGTGAAGGATGTCGGCGACCAGGTTCAGAAATACGGTTCGCTCAACAAGGTGCCGGCGGAGGCGGTCGGCAACACCCGCAACGACATGTATCTGACCTCGGAGGCGATCCGCTTCCTGATGAAGGACAAGGAGAACGACCTGAACAAGGAAGAGATCGGCATCCTCAACGCCTACAAGGGCTCGCTGGACAGCGCCACCAAGTTCATCCCGACCTGGGTGAAGATCGCGGTGGCGCTGGCGCTCGGCCTCGGCACCATGATCGGATGGAAGCGCATCGTGGTGACGGTCGGCGAAAAGATCGGCAAGACGCATCTCACCTACGCGCAGGGCGCCTCCGCCGAACTGGTTGCCGCCGCCACCATTGGTGCTGCCGACATGTTCGGCCTGCCGGTCTCCACCACGCACGTGCTGTCATCCGGCGTCGCCGGCGCCATGGCCGCCAACGGATCGGGATTGCAGATCGCGACCATCCGCAACATGGTGATGGCGTGGGTGCTGACGCTGCCGGCGGCGATCCTGATATCGGGCTCGTTGTACGTGATCTTCTCGCGCCTGTTCTGATGCCAACGGCACCAGACAATGACCGTCATCCTGAGGTGCCCGCGCTCTCGCGCGGGCCTCGAAGGATGGTCGCGAGTCCGTGCATGTTGCCATCCTTCGAGGCTCGCTTCGCTCGCACCTCAGGATGACGTAGTGAGTCAATGGTCGCGGCCGTTGGTATGATACGGCGGATTTGACATGAGAAAGGCCCGCGTGGTGCGCGGGCCTTGTTACCTGGGATATATAGCTTTGAAACTCCGTCGCGAGGCGTCACGCCGCCAGCGTGTTCTCGACCAGCTTGATCCAGTACGAGGTGCCAAAGACGATGGCCTCGTCGTTGAAATCGTAGGCCGGATGATGCAGGCCCGCGCTGTCGCCGTTGCCGCAGAAAATAAACGCACCCGGCCGCTGCTCCAGCATGAAGGCGAAATCCTCCCCGCCCATCAACGGCACCATCTCCTGAACATTGGCGTCGCCGGCAACCTCCTTCGCCACCTGGATCGCGACATCCGTCTGCGAGGGGTGGTTGACCACCACCGGATAGCCACGTTCGTATTTCAGGTTGATCTTCGCGCCGGTGATGCGCGCCACGCCGTCGACCACCTCGCGCACGCGCTTTTCGACCAGCGCCCGTACCTCGGCCGTCAGGGTGCGGACGGTGCCCTTCAGCTCGGCGGTTTGCGGGATCACGTTGCGCGCGTTGCCGGCGTGGAATTCGCAGATCGAAACAACCGCGGATTCCAGGGGATCGACGCTGCGCGACACGATGGACTGCAACGCCGTGATCAGCTGGGCGCCAACCATCACGGAATCGATCGAGAGATGCGGACGCGCCGCATGCCCGCCGCGCCCTTCGATCGAAATGTCGACGGAATCCGTGGAGGCCATGATCGGACCGGGCCGGATCGCAAACGAACCGACCGGAATGCCCGGGCCGTTGTGCATGCCGTAAACCTGATCGATGGCGAAGCGGTCCAGTAAGCCATCCCTGATCATCGCCGCTGCGCCGGCGCCGCCCTCTTCCGCCGGCTGAAAGATGACAACCGCGTCGCCGGCGAAATTCCTGGTCTCCGAGAGATAGCGGGCCGCGCCAAGCAGCATCGCGGTATGGCCGTCGTGGCCACACGCATGCATCTTGCCCGGCGTCCTGGAGGCGTAAGGCAGTTTGGTCGCCTCCACGATCGGCAGCGCATCCATATCGGCGCGAAGCCCGATCCCCCTGATCTCGCGCTGGCCGGCAGCCTTGCGACCCCTGATGACACCGACGACGCCGGTGCGGCCAAGTCCTGTCGCGATCTCGTCGCAGCCGAACTCACGAAGCCGCTCCGCCACGAAAGCCGCCGTGCGGTCAACATCGTACAGCAATTCGGGGTGTTCATGGATATCCCGGCGCCAGGCCTGGATGTCGGGTTGCAGATCAGCGACGCGATTGACGATGGGCATGGGTAATCTCGGTCCAAACTTCGGGGTATTTGGCCTGTCTAGCACGCTAGCCACGACCCGCCCAATACTCCGCGCGGCGCTGTACAGCGGGCCATCGCGACGCTATGGCCTTGTTTCCCGGGGATGGCTGGCGTGGTGGTGGCTTATGAAGCGGCTTGACGGTGATTTCGACTACATTGTCGTTGGTGCGGGCACCGCCGGCTGCATCGTTGCCAACCGGCTGTCGGCCGACCCCAGGAACCGGGTGCTGATCCTGGAAGCCGGCGGCAGCGATAACTGGATCTGGTTTCACATCCCGGTCGGCTATCTCTTCGCCATCGGCAACCCGCGTTCGGACTGGATGTTCCGGACCGAACCCGAGGCCGGCCTCAACGGCCGCTCGCTGGCCTATCCCCGGGGCAAGGTGATCGGCGGCTCTTCCGCCATCAACGCCATGATCTCGATGCGCGGACAGGCCGCCGACTACGACCATTGGCGCCAGCTCGGGCTGGCCGGCTGGGGTTACGACGATGTGCTGCCCGCGTTCCGCCGGCTTGAGGATCACTTTCTGGGCGACAGCGAGCACCACGGCACCGGCGGCGGCTGGCGGATCGAAGCCCCGCGGCTGTCATGGGCCATTCTGGACGCGGTTGGCGACGCGGCGGAGCAGATGGGAATTCGCAAAATTGCGGATTTCAACACCGGCGACAATGAGGGCGTCGGCTATTTCCACGTCAACCAGAAGCGCGGACGCCGCTGGTCGTCGGCGCGCGGCTTCCTCAAGCCCGCTTTGAAGCGCGCCAATCTGCGGCTTGAAAAGGACGTGCTGGTCGACTGCCTCATCATCGAGGACGGCCGCGCCGCCGGCGTGCGCTTCACCAGCGGTGGCGAAGTCATCGAGGCCCGCGCCAAGGGCGAGGTGATCCTGTGCGCCGGCTCGATCGGCTCAACCCAGGTGCTGCACCGCTCCGGCATCGGGCCGGCGGAATGGCTGACCCCGCTCGGGATCGACAGTGTGCTGGACCGGCAAGGCGTCGGACGAAATCTGCAGGATCATCTGCAGCAGCGCGCTATCTACAAGGTCGATGGCGTACGCACGCTCAACGAGACCTATTATTCATTGATCCGGCGCGGTCTGATGGGCCTCGATTATGCCTTCCGCCGCCGCGGTCCGCTGACCATGGCGCCGTCGCAGCTCGGCATCTTCACCCGTTCGGATCCGCATCGCGAACGCGCCAATATCCAGTTCCACGTGCAGCCGCTCTCGCTCGACAAGTTCGGCGATCCATTGCACCGCTTCCCCGCGATCACGGTGAGCGCCTGCAATCTGCAGCCGACCTCGCGCGGCACCGTGCGCCTTCGCTCGGCGCTGCCGGATCAGGCGCCCTCGATCGCGCCGAACTATCTGTCGACCGGCGAAGATCGTCAGGTCGCCGCCGATGCCATCCGCGCGACGCGGCGGCTGATGAAGCAGCCGGCACTCGCGCCCTATCACCCCGAGGAATTTCTGCCGGGCCCGTCGGTCGGCGACGACGATGCGTCGCTGGCGAAAGCCGCCGGCGATATCGGCACCACGATTTTTCACCCGGTGGGAACCGCGAAGATGGGTACGGCGGGCGATCCGATGGCGGTCGTCGATGAGCGCTTGCGTTTTTACGGGATTGCGGGACTGCGCGTGGCCGATGCCTCGGTGATGCCGACGATCACCTCCGGCAATACCAATACCCCGACCGCGATGATTGCCGAGAAAGGCGCAACCATGATTCTGGAGGATGGGCGCTGATCTGCAAGAAATGTCCTGTCACGACGCGCGCCTGCCATACGCGAGCGACGTCGACCACAAACGCGGCAGGAGATAGCTACGGAAACAGGATTACAGGAAGACCTAACGTTACGCCGACCTGCGCACGGCGTTGTCGACCAGCGTCTTGCCGAGCGACCAGATCGCGCCCGGGACCTTGTGGCTGGAAGCGATCACCTGGTCGAACGCGGTCTCGATCCAGCGGCAATCTTCTTCAGTGATGGTCAGCGGCGGCAACAGCTTGATGGTGTGGCTGCCGTGGCCGGAGACCTGGGTCAGGATCTTGTGATCCTTGAACAGGGGCACCGTGATGAGCTGGCAAAACAGGCCCTTGTTGGCGGTTTCGAGCACGTTCCATGACGCTTTCAACCGCAACGACTTCGGCGAGCCGAACTCCAGGCCGATCATCAGTCCCTTGCCGCGGACTTCCTTCAAAAGCTCATAACCAGGAACCATTCGGGTCAGCGCCAGCCGAAGCTCGGCGCCGCGCTTGGCCGCGGCCTCGATCAGCTTCTCCGACTTCAGTACCTCGAGCGTGGCGATTCCGGCCGCCATCGCCAAATCGTTTTTGGCAAAGGTCGATCCGTGCACGACCGCGCGATCCATCTGGCTGAAAATCTTGTCGAAGATCGCCTTGCGGGTCAGCAATGCGCCGACCGGGACATGACCGCCCGACAGCGCCTTGGAAATCAGGACCATATCGGGTTCGACATTCCAGTGTTCGACCGCGAGAAACCGCCCCGTTCGACCCATTCCGGTCTGGATCTCGTCCGCCACCATCAAGGTGCCATACTTGCGGCAGAGCGCGGCCGCGCCCGGGAGAAATTCGTCGGTGGGCATGTTGACGCCCTTGCCCTGGATCGGCTCGACAATGAAGGCGGCAACTTCGCGCGAGGACAATGCCTGCTCGAGCGCGGCAAGATCATTGAACGGTATCGAGGTGCATCCGGGCAGCAGCGGCTGGAACCCGCCGCGGAAGTTGGGATCGTCGGTCAGCGAAAGCGCACCGTAGGTCAATCCGTGGTAAGCATGGGCGCAGTAGACGATACCCGGCCGGCCGGTGGCGCTGCGCGCGAACTTGATCGCAGCTTCGACACATTCCGCGCCGGAATTGGCAAAAAACACCTTGTCCAGATATGGGACATATTTGAGCAGCCGTTCCGCAAGTACCCCGGCCAGGGTCGAAACATCGAGCTGCACCAGATTAGGCAGATCGCTGTCCAGAACGCTCTTCAACGCCTGGCGCAGCGCCGGATGGTTCCGCCCGATCGCAAAAACGCCAAAACCACTGAGTAAGTCGAGGTAGCGAGCCCCGTCGCGATCGAACAGGTACTGGCCCTGGCCCTTCTGAAAGCCGACATCATAGCCTATCGTCTTCAGGACCCGTACCAGTTGTTCGTTCAAATGGCGCGCATGCAGGGAACTGCGCTGCGACTGCCGATCTGCAAACATCTCGGAAACGTCTAGATTTGAATATGGCATCAGCTACATACTTCGATTGTTGGCCGTTCCGTCAACTGAAAACGCTCAATGCGGCGTTTTGCCCTTCCACCGCATCATCTAATTAAGCACAGGTTTAAACCATGTTGCACTGCCAACGAAACATCATGCGCAAAGTAATATTTACCGGGATATTTTTGGCGACCGGACCCGCGTCCGCCCTGGCGGCGGATCCGACGGGCGACTGGAAGGTCGCCGACGGCGTCGCCAACATCCGTGTCGCCGAGTGCAACGGCAGCATGTGGGGGGCGGTGGCCTGGGAAAAGACCCCGGGCGGGCACGACACCAACAATCCGGACGTCTCAAAAAAGAGCAGGCCGACCCTGGGCATGCCGATCCTGATCGACATGAAGAAGAAAGCTGGCGTCGATCAATGGGAAGGCCAAGTCTACAACGCCAAGGACGGACAATTCTACAGTTCGACGATCAAGCCGGTCGGATCCGACCAGCTTGAAATTCAAGGCTGCGTGCTGGGCTTTCTCTGCGGCGGGGAAACCTGGACCCGCGTCGCAGGTCCAATTCCCTCGAGCCCTGCCAACGGCATGGCCAAGGGCACCCCGAAGTCCCCGGCCGCGCCGAAGACCACGGGATCCGTCAGCCCGGCCGCGAAAACCTCCGGTCAAAAACAGGCGACGGCCGCACCGTCGGCTGATCCGGTCGGCGATATCTGCCTACTCCCCGACATCGCGCGGTTTGCCCATTAGCGCCGGCTGAAACAGCAACACCGCGGCAAGCGTCGTGAGCAGCGAGAGCGCCAACAGCTTGCCCATGCTCGCAGTCCCCGGATGGCTCGACAGCCACAGGCTGCCGAACGCCGTGGCTGTCGTCATGGCGCTGAAAAATATGGCCCGCGTCAGGCTCGACTGCAGCAGATTTGTTTTGCCGGCGCGCCATGCCGTGACGTAATAAATCTTGAATGCCACGCCGACGCCGAGCAGCAATGGCAGCGCGACGATATTGGCGAAGTTGAGCGGCAGCCCGATCAACACGCAGATTTCCATCGTCACAGCTCCGGCCACCAGCAGCGGAACCAGCGTCAACAGCACGTCGGTGATGCGCCGCAAGGTGAGCCAGAGCAGAAAACCGATCACGACCAGCGCCGT
Organism: Bradyrhizobium sp.; assembly: GCF_004799445.1. Taxonomy (GTDB): domain Bacteria; phylum Pseudomonadota; class Alphaproteobacteria; order Rhizobiales; family Xanthobacteraceae; genus Bradyrhizobium. The sequence continues at coordinate 11,163 of NZ_SSNA01000219.1, read as the reverse complement.
CAGGCCGGCATGGATGAAGGCCTTGACGACGGTATCGCCGGATTTGAGAATCGATACCGGTCCGCCGATCGCGTTCGGCTCGGCAGCCAGAACCGCTCCGGCAAACTTGCGCAGCGTGTCGTTGTCGTTGGGGTCGCCGCGCGGCTGCGCCTCGACGCGCGTCAGGCCGTCCTTGGTTTTCCAGCCACGCACCAGATCGGCCGGCAACGTCTTCAGGCTGACCGGCTGGGCCTGCAGCGCGTTCTTGAGTTGATCGAGCACCACCTTCAGCGGGGTGACGAAGATGGCCTGGGTCTTGTCCCGCACGGACTGATTTGAATCGGCGAGCCTTGACAAGGCGTCGGCGAGCCGCCGCGACGCCACTGCCCCCGGCCCCTTGGCGTCGCCGGCGGTCTTCCGCAGACTATCCGCAGTTCCCTTCAGGGCCTCCACGTTCTCCGCGTCCGACGGCGGAGCATCGATCGATTCGGGGTTGAGCGCGGGATTGAGCACCTTGGCGCCCTGGGCGATGAGCTTGAGCTTTTCCGGCTGCTCTTCGGGCACAAAACTGTCCAGCGACATCACGCGGAGGACTTCCGGTACCTTTTCAAGCCGCGCTTCAATCTTCTTCGCATCGGCTTCCGAGTTCGTCATCACATTGATGGCGTTGGCGCCGGTGTTGGGATCTCTCCTCAGATCGAGAAAGGTGGCAATCGATTCGACCTTGGCATTGCGCAGATTGATCGGGTTGAAATCGAATCTGAGGAAATACAGCAGCGGCAGGCCGGCAACCGCAATCAGCAGGGTCCCGACAATGATGCCGACGCGGTGCTTTTCGAGGAAATGATCGACCGGCGCGAGGAACGCGTAGCCAACGGGTTCCTTTTCCCCGGGAGGATTGAGCAGACTGAGCAGCGCCGGCAGCACCGTGATGCTGGAGAGAAAGGCAACCAGCATGCCGACACCGGCGATCTTCCCGAGTTCCGAAACACCCTTGTAGTCGGTCGGCAGGAACGAAAGGAATCCGGCCGCCGTCGCCATTGCGGCCAGTGATAGCGGGACTGCGGAATATTCAGCCGCCTTCTCGAGCGCCGTCTGCAGATCGTTGCTCTTGAATCGTTCCGACCGGTAGCGGACGCTGAACTGGATCCCGAAATCCACGCCCAATCCAACGAACAGGACGGCGAACGCAATCGAAAGCAGGTTCAGCGATCCGACCATCCACAGTCCGACCGCGGTGGTGATCGAAAGGCCGATGAAGAGATTGGCGAATACCGCGGAGATGATCTTCACCGAATGCAGCGCCATCCAGAGAATGAACAGCACGACGAGAATGGTGCCGATACCGTTGACGACAGCGCCATCGGCAACGGTCGCGAATTCCTCGTTGGCGATCGGAACCGGTCCGGTCAGCCTGACCCGCGCGCCATATTCCCCGGCGAGATGGAGATCGCTGGCGGCCTGCCGGATGGCGTCCGTCGCGGCCTTTCCCGGTTCCAGCGCATTAAAATCGAGGATCGGCTTGAATTCGATGAAGGCGCGGCGATCGGCATCGGTCAGAGGTTTATCGCTGACGAGCTCGCGCCAGGAGAACGTCCCGCTACCGTTATTGAGCACATTCTCGACCGTCTGGGCGATCAGGTTGAAGGGCCGCTCGGTGCTGTCAAGCTTGACCTGGCCGCGTTTGATGCCGGCTAATCCGGTTTCCAGCGCACCGGTCAATCCGCGCAGGCTGGGATCGCCGGCCATGATCTCGATCAGCGGCGCGGCGGATCCGAACTGGTTGGTCAGACGGGCAACCTCGGGCACCGGCAGGAACAGCAGCCCGTTCTTTTCAAAGAACTCCCCCGAGCCAAGCGGCTGGACCGATTCGAAATGCTTGGTATCGCCAGCCAGTTTCTGGTCGAGGGCGGCGCTCGCCGAGTTCGTGAGTTCCGGCGTCGGTCCTTCCACCACGGCCAGGATGGTCCTGTCGCGGTCGAAAGCATCGTCGAATTGAATGTCCCGCTTGCGCCAATCCAGATCCGGCGAGATCAACGTGTTGATATCGGTGTTGATCTCAAACTTTCGGGCGGTATAGAAGCCCGCTGCGATCGCCAGGATGAGTGCGATCAGGACGGTGGAGACGGCAAACCGTGTGCAGGCTTTGACAATCGATACAACAATACTTGTCAGCACATTTTTTCTTTCTAATGTTAACAGCCTGCCGGAAACGCCCGCTGTCTAGCGGAGTTCCGCGGTCCAATCTAATGTTGTTTTTGAGCATTTCTTCTACAGGAACATGCCAAAATAGATCAAAACACGCCGAAACCATGCCGGAGGGGCGCAATTACGCAGATTGCCCGCGAAGTGACGAACAAGTGAGGCGAAGCGCTCATCGGCTGCGGTTTGTGAATTACGGTAATATAGCACCTAATCCGACCAAAAGCGCAACCTAACAGCTGCGCCCTGGACAGAACCCTTTTGCGATCCGCCTTTTCTAGCCGGTGTTTTTTTGACACAAAGCGCTGCTCCTCCACATTGACGGAGGTTGGTGCGGATATTGCAATTGTCCGAGCCAGACGGAGATACGGAATGAAGTTGGTGCAACTTGCGTAACGGGCGTCCCATGGAAGTGTATCTTGCGCAGCCTCGCGGGTTTTGCGCAGGCGTCGTCCGCGCGATCGAAATTGTCGAGCGCGCGCTCGAAAAATATGGCCCGCCGGTCTATGTGCGGCATGAGATCGTCCACAATAAATACGTGGTCGAGAGCCTGAAGAACAAAGGCGCCATCTTCGTTGAGGATCTCTCGGAAGTGCCCCCTCACGCCGTTACGGTCTTCAGCGCCCACGGCGTGGCGCGGAGCGTGGAGGAAGAGGCCGCGGCGCGCGGCCTGCCGGTCCTCAATGCCACCTGCCCGCTGGTGACCAAGGTGCACAACCAGGGCAAGCGCTATATGTCGAAGGGCCGGGCGCTTATCCTGATTGGCCATGCCGGCCACCCGGAGGTCGAGGGAACCATGGGTCAGGTCCCCGGCCCCGTGCTGCTGGTCCAGAACGTCGATGATGTCTCGGCTTTGACGATGCCGGCCGACACGCCGGTGGCCTATATCACCCAGACCACCCTCAGCGTGGACGATACCAAGGACATCATTGCGGCCCTCCAGCAGCGTTTTACGGACATCCAGGGCCCGGACATCCGGGATATCTGCTATGCGACACAGAACCGCCAATCTGCGGTAAGGGACCTTAGCAAGCTGGTAGACGTTATCCTGGTGGTGGGGGCCAACAACAGTTCCAATTCGAACAGGCTGCGCGAAATCGGCACCGAAGTCGGCGTTGCGAGTTACCTGATTGCTGATGGCAGCGAGTTGAACCCGGATTGGCTGAAGGACGCCAAGGCCGTCGGCATCACCGCCGGCGCCTCGGCCCCGGAGGTACTTGTTGACGACGTGATCGAGGCCCTGAGGCGCATTGGACCGGTCGCGGTGTCAGTGCTTCCAGGCCGCGAAGAAAATATCGAATTTCGGCTTCCTGCTGAACTAGCGGCGGGCTGATCCACTCCTCTACTTGAGTCCAGAAAGAAACCTGTAATGGCAATACCATTCTTCAAGGAAATGCGTATCGGCGCCTATCTGATGAAGCAGAAGCTGCTGGGCCGGAAACGTTATCCGCTGGTGCTGATGCTCGAGCCGCTGTTTCGCTGCAACCTCGCTTGCGTCGGCTGCGGCAAGATCGACTATCCCGACGCGATCCTCAACCGCCGAATGTCGGCGCAGGAATGCTGGGATGCCGCCGATGAATGCGGCGCGCCGATGGTGGCGATCCCCGGCGGCGAGCCGCTGATCCACAAGGAGATCGGCGAGATCGTGCGTGGTCTGGTGGCGCGCAAGAAATTCGTGTCGCTATGCACCAACGCGCTGTTGCTGGAGAAGAAGCTCGATCTGTTCGAACCGTCGCCCTATCTGTTTTTCTCGGTGCATCTCGACGGCTTGAAGGACCATCACGACAAGGCGGTCTCCCAGACGGGCGTGTTCGATCGCGCGGTTTCCGCGATCAAGGCCGCCAAGGCGAAGGGATTCACGGTCAACGTCAATGCCACGATCTTCGATGGACATGCCGCCGAGGACATCGCCAAGTTCCTCGACTTCACGACAGAACTCGGGGTCGGCGTTTCGATGTCGCCAGGCTATGCCTACGAACGCGCGCCGGACCAGGAGCACTTCCTCAACCGCACCAAGACCAAGAAGCTGTTCCGCGACGTATTCGCGCTCGGCAAGGGCAAGAAGTGGAATTTCATGCATTCCGGCTTGTTCCTGGATTTCCTTGCCGGCAATCAGAACTACGAATGCACGCCTTGGGGCATGCCGGCGCGCAATATCTTCGGCTGGCAGAAGCCCTGCTATCTGCTCGGCGAAGGCTACACCAAGACCTTCAAGGAGCTGATGGAAACCACCGACTGGGAAACCTACGGCACCGGCAAGTACGAGAAGTGCGCCGACTGCATGGCGCATTGCGGTTACGAGCCGACTGCGGCCGAGGCCGCGCTGGGCAATCCGTTCAAGGCGCTCTGGGTGGCGCTGCGCGGCGTGCGCACCACGGGACCGATGGCCCCGGAGATCAGCCTCGAAAACCAGCGGCCGGCGCAGTACATCTTCTCGTCGGAGGTGCAGAAGCGCCTGTCAGATATCCGCCGCGACGAGGCCCTCGCCGCCCAGCAGAAAGCCTCGACAGCCGCGTAGGCTGCGCAGCGCGCGATTGAAATCGATTCCGGTCGAGACCAGCGCGCGCAGCGTCGTCGGATTGCGCGCAACCCCGCGCAGAACCTTGCGCAGATCGATGTCGCCGTTCGGCTTGATCGCGGCCATCGCCAGCGCGGGCAAGGCCCGGCTAGCGGGGTCGCTGATGACGCGCAAGGCCGCAAACGGAAGGCCGGCTTCGGCGGCGTAGGCGGCGGCGATATGGCTTTCCATGTCGACGGCGGCAGCCCCCGTCTGCGAGTGCAGCGCGGCCTTGACGTGCCGGGCCGAGACCACCTGCTCCGCCCCCGCAAGACGGCCCCTGACGATGCGTCGGCGGCCGAGCGCGACGCTGGCGATCAGGTCTTCGTTCAGCGCCAGACCGGCCAGCCAGCGGGCGTCGCCGGCCAGCACTTCCGTCGCCACCACGATGTCGCCGGATTTCAACGAGGGATCCAGTCCGCCGGCCACGCCGAAGCTGATCACGCCCCTGATCGTCGTGGGATCGAAGACCGTAAGCAGCGCCCGCAATTGCTGCGGATCGCTACTGCTGCAGATAACGGTCATGCCCGGCCCGGCCGCAATGCGGGCCTCCTGCACCAGACCAGTCACAATCAATACCGGCCGCGGGTCAATTCGATTGCCCCCGGACGTGCCGTCCCCCGCCCCCAATTTCACATTCCGACCCCTACCACCCTGCTGTTGGTGATCCTTAGATTCCGGTACCGCGCCAACGCCCAGAGCGGAAAGAACTTCGGATAGCCATGATAGCGCAGATAAAATACCCGAGGAAAGCCCGTCGCCGTGTAGTTCGGCTCGTCCCACAGTCCTTTTTCGGTCTGTGTGGCTATTAGGTACTCCACGCCGCGGGCAACCGCCGGGTGCCCAACCTCGCCCGCCGCCATCAGACCAAGCAAGGCCCATGCCGTTTGCGAGGCCGTGGTGGGGGCGCCCTCGAATCCCCGGTAGTCCAGCCGGTAGCTGGTGGCTTCCTCGCCCCAGCCGCCATCCTTGTTCTGGATCGACACCAGCCAGTCCACGGCCTTGCGGATCGCCGGGTCCTGGTGATCCATCCCGGCGGCGTTAAGCGCGCACAGCGCCGACCAGGTGCCATAAATGTAGTTCAGCCCCCAACGGCCGTACCACGACCCCTCCGCCAGCTGGGTCCGGCGCAGATAATCTATCCCGTCCGCAACCGCCTTGCTGCTTTGCGCGGTCTCCCCGAGTTGAGCCAGCATCGAGATGCAGCGGGCCGTGACATCCTCGGTCGGAGGGTCGAGCAGCGCGCCGTGATCCGAGAACGGGATGTTGTTGAGATAATATTCGAGATTATTGACGTCGAAGGCGGCCCAGCCGCCGTCGCGGCTCTGCATCCCCTCAATCCATTCGCGGCCGCGGGCGATCGCGGCATCGTAGGCGGGATTTGGCGCGGAACGACGCGCGCGATCCATCGCCATGACGACGACCGCGGTGTCGTCGAGGTCGGGGTAGTAGGCGTTGTTGTACTGGAACGCCCACCCGCCGGGGCGAACCTCCGGACGCTTCACGGCCCAGTCGCCCTTGACGTCCAGCACCTGCTTGGGCACCAGCCAATCCAGACCCTGTTTGGCCGGCGGCAATGCCTCCTCGCCGCCGGCTTCGATCAGGGCATGACAGGTCAGCGAGGTGTCCCACACCGGCGAAACGCAGGGCTGGCAATAGGCCTCGTGCTCGCCGATCACCAGAAGCTTGTCGAGCCCCTTTCGCGTGACCGCGCGGGGCGGATAATCCGCCGGCTTGCCGAGCACCTCGTACATCATCACGGCATTGGCCATTGGCGGGTAGATCGCACCCAACCCATCTTCGCCGTTCAGCCGTTCCTCGATGAAGGCGATCGCGGCATCGATCGCGCGCGCGCGCAGCTTCTTCGGAAACAGCGGCTCGATCGTCCGCAACACGCTATCCAGTCCGCGAAACAGCAAGAACCAGCCCCAGCTCTGATGCGGCGCCTTGGCCGTCATGCCGATCGAGCGCGGATCCTGCAGGAACAGCTCATCGATGCCCACGCCGCTGACGTTCTTGGCGCGCGGTTTCAATGCCGCCAAGACCATCAGCGGCACGATCGTGGTTCGCGCCCAGTAGGAAATCTTGTTGAGATGAAATGGCGACCACATCGGCAACAACATGATCTCGACCGGCAGCACCGGCACGCAGCGCCACGTCGTCACCCCGAACATGGCCAGCATGAAGCGCGTGAAAACGTTGCTGTGGATGGCGCCACCGCGCGACCGGATCGCCTCGCGCGCACGGACCATGTGCGGCGCGTCCGCGGAATCGCCGATCATCTTCAGCGCGAAATAGGCTTTCACGCTGGCGCTCATCTCGAAATCGCCATCATGCACCAGCGGCCAGCCGCCATGGGCGCCCTGAACCCGGCGCAGGTAATTTGCGATCTTGGCTTCCAGCACGCGGTCGACCGGCTCGCCCAGATAGTGACGAAGCAGCACATATTCCGCCGGGATGGTGCAATCGGCTTCCAGTTCGAACACCCAATGTCCGTCGGGTTGCCGGTAGCCGAGCAACGCACGCGTCGCCGATCCGATACTCGCCCCCAGGGCGCCATCGATCTCGCTTCCACCTGGGCTATTTCCGGAATGCATCTGGTCCGACATCCCCGCCCTTATCCGTCCGGTCTCACCGAAAGCCTGGGTCTGGCCTACCATCCGATCAGGCCTGCCGCATGGCGAGGGCCAGATCGGCGGCGCGGTTACCCGACCGCACCGACCCTTCGATGGTTGCCGGCAACCCCGTATCAGTCCAGTCGCCGGCGAGAAACAGATTTTTCCAGTCCGTGACCGCGCCCGGCCGAAGCGCATTTTGTTCCGGCGTGGCCTCGAACGTGGCGCGGCGCTCGCGCACGATCTGCCAGGGCGGCAGTTCGCCCTGCACGCCCCCGGCCTTGCAGATATCCCGCCAGATCGCCTGCGCGAGTTCCTCGCGCGGCATATCCACCAGCCGGTCGCCATTGCTGATGGTGACCGACAGGCGTTGCGGGAACGCAAACAGCCATTCCACCAGTCCCCCGACGAGCCCGATCAGCGGGGGCATGTCCTTCGGCGGATCGAAGCGGAAATGGGCATTGACGATCGCCCGGAATTTGGTCGGGGTCTTGAGGCCCGGCAGCAGCGACGCGGCCGGGCGCGGCGGAACCGCCATGATCACTGCATCATCGGGCGCGACGGTGACGGTGTCGGTGCCGAATTTCAGTTCGCCAACGCGACCTGCCGAAAGCGAGAATTCGCGCAGCTCATGGCCGAACTGGATGCTGGCGCCCTTGTCCCGCAACAGCTTGATCGCGGGTTCGACCAGAACCGCGCTCAAGCCGTCGCGCGCGATCAGCGGCCGGCAAGCCTGGCCGCCCGCCAGCAAGGTTTCCCGCACAACGGCGCCGGCAAGGCCTGCGGATCCCTCGGGCGGGTCGACGTTCAGCGCCGCCAGCAGCAGCGGCTGTACCAGCCGCTGATACAGCGTTCCCTCACAGGGGATTGCATCCGCGACCCGTTTGCTTTGCGCTGCCCAAATCAGCGGCATCAGCGCCAGATAATCACGCAGGCCGGTGTCAGGCACCCGGCGAGCCTCATCGAACACCCACAGCGGCAGCCGGCGCTCTCCCAGATCGAGCTGCCAACGCTGTCCGGTGGTCAGGTCGACGAAGGGAAACTGGGCGCGTTTCGGTCCCACCAGCCCGGCCTCGGTGCCGATCGACCTTGCGTAAGCCACCGCATGGCGGTTGCCCGAGAGCAAAAGGTGATTGCCGTTGTCGATGGTCAGGTTGGTGGCCGCGTCGAAATATGACCGGCAGCGACCGCCGGCCTGCTGCGTGGCTTCGTGGAGATTCACCCTGTAATTCGCGTTCGCCAGCCGGATGGCTGCCGAAAGGCCCGAAATTCCAGCGCCGATGATGTGGACAATCTTTTGCATCAGATGAAGCCGTAGCGAAGAAGGATGGCCATGCGGGCCAGCTTGTTGAGACGAACCGGATTGCGCGGTACAGCGAACCCTCTAGCGACGAGCAATTCCAGAATTGCGCGATAATATTTCGACATGATCCTTGGCGCGCGCACCACGCGCCGCGGATTGCGGCCCATGACTTCATCCGCTTTCTCGAAATGCGCGCGCGCCCGCGCCACCAGCGGCGCACATACCTTCGGCAGCGCCGGGTCGGAGATGACCTTGAGCGGATCGGTCGAGGTGATGCCCGCATGCAGCAACCCCTCGCGCGGCAGATAAAGCCGGCCGATGGCGGCGTCTTCGTCGATGTCGCGCAGGATATTTGTCAACTGCAGGGCACGGCCGAGATGATGCGCGAGGTCGATTCCATCGTCTTGCGCCAGACCGAACACCCGCACCGACAGCCGTCCGACCGCGCTGGCGACGCGGTCACAATACAGATCGAGCGTCGCGAGGTCGGGCGCACGGATGTCCTGCGGCACGTCCATTTCCATGCCGTCAACGATGGCCAGAAAATCCTCGCGTTGCAGGCCGAAGCTTTGAACCGACGAAGCATAGTCCCGCAACCGGGCCGGCGGATGGCCCTGATACAGCGCGTCGATATCGTCACGCCATCGTTGCAGCGCCGCCAGCCGTTCCGGCCGCGGGCCGTCGGAATCGGCGATGTCGTCGACCTGCCGGCAAAAACTGTAGATCTGAAACATCGCCTCGCGCTGCGCGTGCGGGAGAATCCGCATCGCCGCGTAGAACGAACTGCCCGACGCCGATGTCCCGTAACTCGCATGGGCTTCCGCCGTCTCAAGCGTCATGCGCCGGCCGCCGGTTTTGAAACGGGCCGACGTCCGATCGCCCGCCGGGTCAACTCGCTGACCATTCCGCCGAGGCTGTAGGCGAGCAGTTCGGCTGGACCGAGATGCACCTTCTCGCTCAGGGGATCGCGCACTTTCAGAAGACCGACGATCTTGTCGGCGAAGGCCTCGATCACGGAGATCTCAAGCCCCAGCCTGAGGTCCTTCACTTCGGCGCTGAGCGATTTGCTTTCGTCGAGCAGAATCTCGGTCCTGGCCGCCAGCGCATGCAGGCATTGCAGCAGTGGCGGCGGCGCGCGGGCGGCCCCGAGCGACTCCACCGAGGCCCCGGCGGCGGCGAGCGCGTCGCGCGGAAGATAGACGCGATTGAGATTCCTGTAGTCCTTGCCACAGTCCTGAAGATGATTGTTGATCTGCAGACCGGCGCAGAGTGCATCCGATGCAGCCCAGGTCGACGTGCTCTCGCCGTGGACGTCGAGCATGAACCTGCCGACCGGCATCGCCGAGTATCGGCAATAGTGGATCACTTCATCCCATGTCTCGTAACGAAGCTTGGTCACATCCATCCGAAAGGCGATCAGCACATCGAGGGCATGGCGCGGCGGCATCGAGCGCTCGGCCAGCGCACGTCGCAGATTGACCGCCTCGGGCTGGCTATCACCGCGGCCCAGCAGCTCGGCTTCAAGCAGATCGAGATAGGCCAGCTTTTCGTGCCCACCGAGCGTAGCGTGATCCGCGACGTCGTCGGCGGTTCGCACAAAATTGTAGAACGCGAGGATCAATCCCCGATGGCGCGGGTGGATGATCCACGACGCGACCGGAAAATTTTCGTCGCGGTGAGTCTTGCCGGATCGCAATTCGCTCGCGGTGGTCATCAAAAAACTTGCTACATTCTCATGGGCATAGCATGCACCTTGGGTCTCGCGCATGCGTAGGGATCGCAGACCCCATATAGGGGAATACGACACCAAAACCAATGCCATCCGCGATCTCCCGCAGATTGAGTTCGCCTCCGAGCTAGGCCGATAACGGCCCGGCGGCGGCTGGCTGAACGCGCTTATTGCCCGTGGTCGACCAGAACCTTATTGCAGGCCACGGTCAATTTGGGGCGAACTTGCTGAAGGCAGGCCAGAACGGTCAGGTCGTCATCATTCATGACGGGACGACAAAATTTTTGGACATCGTGAGCACAGGCCTTTTGCTCCTCCGGTGTGCCGCTACGCTGCTGCTGCTGCGGCGTTGGCTCGGCGATGGCACCGGTCGGGGCCGACAGCGACAGCAGGGTGACTACCAAGAAAAATTTACGCATCGTTTTCCTTTATTATTCTGCAGGCAGAGAATTCCAACCCGACTAGCACAGGGCATCACCGGGGCAGACTATTCAGATTGCATATGCCGCGAACCGCAGCGACGAGACGACCAAAAGCGCTGCCAAATGCGGCCAAATTTACGGCGGCCCGGCCTCGAATGGCGGGCGCCGGCGATCGATCCAAGAGCCAGTATAACCAATTGGTATTACACAATATTCCTGGAAGCATCTTTTCGCGCGGCCAAATACAGCTGGGCGCTGCTTGACGATATCCGAAACTTCCCACGCCCCGCGAGCAAGAAAATGCCGTTCGCCTCATCAATCCGCTCGCGTTTTTCGACAAGGTCCGATGCCAGGTT
>NZ_SSNA01000218.1 GCF_004799445.1 Bradyrhizobium sp. | reverse complement strand
CGTGATGACCTCGCGCGGCTTCGGTTCCTCGATCAGGTCATGGTAATGGAAACCCCAGTTCGCCGAGGCATTGGAGCCGAAGCACCGCCCGGCATGGCAGGCATGGCAACTGGGGCGCGGCCGGATGTCGAGGATGCGGACTTCGAGGACGTCTCCGGGCTCCGCATTCTCGATCGCGACCGGCCCGGTCAACAGGTGAACGCCGACGCCCTCGCCCGACCCGCGAATGAACGGCCCCTGCGTCGGGCCGGCGCCGCGGCGGACCACCGCCTTGTGCTCGCGGGTCCAGTGGAACACGCTTTCCGCGCCGGGATCGTTGGCGATCATGCGCTCGTAATCGTCGTTGGCGTGATGCGTCAGCGTCTCGATGGTGGCGCGGTCTCCCGAACGCAGCGTCAAAGCGGGCGTCACCTTCTTGCTGAAATATCCCCAGTGAACGGAGGCCGGCGATACCGGCAGCGTCAAGTGCTTCATGCAAGTACCTCCTGGGAAAGGGAAAGCGATGGATCGATCATGCGGTTCTCTCCGGCGCCTTGTCCGCTTCCATGATGCTGAGGAAGCGCGCGGTCAGCGGGTTGCGCGGATTGGTCAGGACGTCGTGGGCCGGCCCCTCTTCGATGATCGAACCTCCGGAAAGGAACGCGACGCGATCGGCGACGTCATCGGCGAAGCGAATTTGATGAGTCGCGATGATCATCGTCAGCCCGTCATCGACCGCCAGCCGCCGGATCACCTCCAGCACCTCGTTGACGAGTTCCGGATCGAGCGCGGAAGTCGGCTCGTCCAGCAACAACACGCTCGGATTGGGCGCCAGCGCCCGGGCGATCGCGACCCGCTGCTGCTGCCCGCCGGAGAGGTGGCGCGGCAACGCATCGGCGCGGTGGCTGAGGCCGACACGTTCGAGCAATTCGCGGGCGCGCCGGTCGGCATCGATACGGGTCATGCCGTGAACCCAGCGCAGCGGTCCGGCGATATTCTCCCGGGCCGTCAAATGGCTGAACAGGTTGAACTGCTGAAACACCATGCCGACGCCGACATCGGCGCGTTCATTGGCGATCTCGCGCGGAGACAAAGGCTTGCCGTCATCGCGGTGCCCGAGCCGGCGGCCGCCGACGCGTACCATGCCGGAATCCCAATTCTCCAGATGGTTGATGCACCGCAGCAGCGTGCTCTTGCCGGATCCGCTGGGTCCCAGAAGGGCCACGACTTCGCCGACCCGCACGGTCAGATCGAGCCCGTCGAGCACGGGCTGGGTGCCATATTTCTTGCGCAGATCGGTCACCTCGACGGCGACATTGTTGCGTTCGACCATCGCGGCGTGCCTGGCCCGATCCGCCCGTGAGGTCGGGCGCGGTGGCGGCAGCGGGGTATCGGGCAGCACCTGCGTCGGGGCGGTCGGCGCCGCCGCCTGTTCGGCTAGCCTGAGCTTGGTCGCAAGATCGACCCGGCGCCACGGCAGGAAGACCGCAAGACGCCCCTGCGGCGTGGCGCGATCGAGGTCAAGCGCGCGTTCCACGAACAACTGGATCACGCTGACCGCGGTCGTGAGCCCCAGATAGATCAGGCCGGAGGCGAAGAAGATCGAGAAGAAATCGAAGGTCGAGGACGCCAGTTGCGTGCTTCTCAGCGTCAGCTCCTGCACCGAGATGACGCTGGCGAGCGAGGAATTCTTCAGCGCGCTGACGGTTTCGTTGCCGAAGGCGGGAATCATCGTCCTGATCGCCTGCGGCGCGATAATGCGTCGCATCAACAATGCCGGCGTCATGCCGAGCGCCTGGCCGGCCAGGACCTGTCCGCGATCGACGCCCAACACGCCGGCACGCAGCATTTCAGCGATAAAGGGCGCTTCATTGGCGGCCAGCGCGAGGCCGGCGGCGCCGATCGCGCTGAGCTTCAGCCCGATCTGCGGCAACGCATCATAGGCGAACACCATCTGCAGGATCAGCGGCGTGCCGCGAAAGATCACGGTGTAGCCCCTCGCGAATGCCGCCAGCATCCAGAAGCGACTGAGTTGCATCGCCGCAAGCACCAGGCCGAGGATCAGCCCGCCGGCCAGCCCGAGCGCGGTCACCACGACGGTGAACCAGATGCCCTCGAGCAGGTACGGCAGGCTGAAATAGTGGACGAACAGCGACATCAGAGCATGATCCGGAAAAGTGGGAACCGGTTTTCCCTCGCGACAAACGCGGAACGCGTTTGCGCGGAGATCATGCTCAAACAAGGAGATGAGATCATGATCCGATCCAACCTAATCGGATCATGATCTAGTTGACGGAAAGAATGTCGGGCTCCTTGAAGTTGTTCGGATCAAGATCCCACTTCTTGAGCAGCTCCTTGTGAATCCCGGCCTTCTGGACTTCGATCAGCGCCGCCAGCACGGCGTCGCGGAACGCCGGCTTGTTCTTGGGAACCGCGATGCCGACCGAATAGGGAATGGTCACCGCGATGGCTTTTTCGAGCTTGTCGGGGTTGGCCTTCACCGCCTGATCAACGGTGTTGACGTCGTTGACATAGGTGTCGGCACGCCCGGCGAGGATCGCCTGGATGCAGTTGGCATTATTTTCATAGAGCTGCAGGGTCGGTTCGGGCTTGCCGGCGGCCTTGCACGGCGCAACCAGCGCCTGGACCAGCGGGACTTCGACAAAGCCGGTGTTCTCCGCCGCGGCGGCGCCGCACATCGAGTCATTAATGCCGGTGATCTTCTTCGGGTTGCCCTTGGCGACCAGAACGCCGTCGAACACCTTTGAATAGGTGATGAAGTCGGCCGCCTTGGCGCGCTCTTCGGTCGCATAGATATCGGAGATGACGATATCGGCCTGCCCGCTCGACAACGTCGTCAGCAGCGCTGCGAAGGTGACCGCCTTGTAGGTCAGCTTGAAGCCGAGGCACTCGCCGATCTCTTCGCCAAGGTCGATGTCGAAGCCGACATATTTGTTCGGATCCTTCGGATCGATCGCCTCATAACCCGGCGTATGCGGATTGATGGCGTTGACCAGCGTCTTGCCCTTGAGATCCGGGTACTTGGCCTGCAAGGCCGCGCACCCTGCCGGCGCGGCGGCGTTCGCGGACACCGGCGCGCCAACGCCTGCCAACAGGAACACAACCAGCGCAGCATTACGCAATCCGGCCGTTGCGGCGGGCTGCGGCCGCCGCGTCCGCGCTTTGGTCAAAAACCGCTCAAGCATCTGCTCTCTCCTTCGACGTTGTCATGGCGATGCCATGTTCCAAGTGCGAAGGGAGCCTACGGTCGCCCGCCCGCCGAAGGCTTGTCTCGGGGCGCACAATAAGTTGGATGGTCCGATGCCAGGATTTAGGCAGGGCTGCTGAATTTATGGGCGATGGCACAGAACCGGCTCGTCATCCCCGGATGAGCGCAATTGCGCTCACTCGGGAGGTGCTAGCGAAGCGAGCCTCGAAGGATGGCAACACGCATGGACTCGCGGCCATCCTTCGAGGCCCGCGCAAGAGCGCGGGCACCTCAGGATGACGGTCGAGTGCGTTGGTATCATTGGTCTTCCGTCCGAACAGATCTTCATAAACGCAGTGCTTCATGGCGGGCATGACCTCGCGGTCCCGCGGCGCGATGCGCCCGAGTCTTGACAGGGTTTGCCCTCGAAAACGGGAGGGCGCAGGGAATGCCGGGTGCACGCCGCACCCGCGGTCTCGTACGCAAAATGGAGAGTGGGTGCGCGCACGAGCATACGGGCTCAGCGGAGGCATCCGGCATCCCCTGCGTAATGGCTTTACGGCTTATGCCGTGCTCTCCCCGGCGACGAATTCGTCTTGTCACCGTCGTCGGCGGCTTTTGCGGCTGCCCAACCCGGTCGGGTCTGGGTTAGCCACCGCCGACTTGGCACCAGCAACGGGTGTCAGGACCATACGGTTTTGCCGTACGCTACAACGTCGTTCGTCTTGCGCGCCTGCACATCGCTCACGAGGTTCAACCCGCCCTGCGACATCAATGGCGCGCCGACGCTCTCGCGTCCACCACATCCCATCCCGCGTTCGTGACGACGCGCGACCGCCCCTCTTGTCGGAACGGGACGGGGCGAATTAGGCCATTGATTTGGGGTGTCGGTGAACCGGATTGTTGCCCGTCGTGCCAATCTGCCGCAACCCGACGGGCAAAGGCTTGCTGTCTTGGTCTGGCTACCCTGCCGAACGATTAGATGGACATTGGGTTCATTCCAAAGAGTCCTTCATCCCAAGTATTTGGCTAATGGCATCCCGCGCGGCGGTCAGTCAGTTGCGATTTTTCAGCCATGTTCTTCTTCGGACATGGCCAGAATGATCGGTTGTATTTCCGCGAGAACATCTTCGCACGCTCTCCGAAGGTCGTTAGCCAAATCATTCGTGACCTTCATTTGTGCAGAATACGGAATACCTTGGCCGATTTCCCAAGATGTTTCTGGCGGTTGACTTGCCACGAAGTTGCTCAGCGTCCGAATGCAAGATTGCACCTGCGAAAGTCTGAACGCTGCTTTTGTGGGAAAAAGCTCCAGGTTCGCCCACGCCTCAGCCATGTCTGGCACGTCCGTTACTATTTTAATTCATCAATATCTATGGTTCGGCTACCGAGGTAACGCGCCCGCGTCTTTTCGGCAAGGCTCTGTGCTCGGTCGGACAACTGATTGCAGGTATGTTCAGCTCGGAGATAAATGCCGAGCTTCTTCCTCCGCTCGTCGCGATCACGGGTCTCTCTATTAAATCGCACGATAGCAGTCGCGCCTCGATACGCGATGATCGCAGCGACTATAGCGAACAAACCTACCAAAAGAGGCTGCCAAGGCTGGAGCTTATTCAGGTCAATTGGACCCCAAAGACCAAGCCAGACGGTCAAAATCGCCGACAGCATCAGGGCCGAAAAGGTCGGAAGACCGGGAAGGTGTGGTTTCATTCCAAAAACCTGCCGCGCATTCCGGTTCTTGTCGAGAGGGTTGCGGCAAGCAGGTCCTCAATGGTCCGCATTCTCGCGCCTACTTGCTTCCTCAGCAACCCAAAGCTTGTAACTACTCCTCATAACGTCGGCGTAAGTCGAATTGTCGAGAGGCATCTTTTTGTGTTGCTGAAATATCTTTGCCCAAGCTGGCTCGAATTTCTCGACGGCATCTCTCAAAAGGCCAATCTGAAGGCGCATGATTTTAATATCATTCATTCGCCAACTCAGTTCGCCCGAGCGTTCGGTCTGCTCGGAGTATCTGGTCATCAATCTGTAGAAATTGGAGAGCCTCAGAATAACGTTTTCGAACAAAATAGCGCTGTCCGCATCAAGGCCCGGACCGAGCTTCTTCAAGTCGTCAAGGACACTCGGCGGTGGAGTGGCATAGAGCATGGATTGAAGCCACGTAGTCCGATCAAGCTTTTCCTCTTCTGTTCCTTTGAATTGCGTGGTTTCGTCGAAAATTCCCCACACAACGTCAAGGCTCTCCAAAACCGGACGCAGGGTGAACTTTATGGCACGCATGGCCGCAAAATGGCCGCGCGCAGCAATTTCACGGTCGTTCCTTATCTGCATTCTAACGGCGAGCCACGCAATTCCCGCTGCGCAGAGAGTCATAAATCCGCCAATGACACTGCCAGAAAAGCCGAGCCAGTCCGCTGGCTGAGCAGTCCAGGCCGCGTGCCAGATAGGGCCATATACGCCCGCCCAAACGCTCATTACGACGATCATGATGGCCGTCGAAAAAACCGCAGCTTTGGTCCAGTAGTTGCTCATTTTTCAATCGTGACGCGAGTTTCGGGTTTTGTCGATAGGGTTGCAGCATGAGGGGTCGTAAACCAGAGCTAGCGCCCAGTCGCAACGACCTTGACGCCGTGATCGGCGCACCCGGCAGGCTGTCCAAACACGCCAAGGCGGAATGGCGGCGCGTGATGCCCGACTTGACTAAGCGGCGCATTCTTACGTCGGCTGATCTCGGCAGCCTCGAAAGCTATTGCATCGCTATCGGGCAAGTCCGGGACATGGAACGGCAAATTGCGCAAGAGGGTCACGTAGTCGGAACGACGCGCGGCTTGCGCGCGCACCCCGGGTGTGCATGCGTTTGTGATCCAACCGACCGTTGTTGCAATGCCTGAAGTCTCGCCGCGTCGAACAAAGTCGTTCGTGAGCAAGCTCGTCGGCAATCTTGACCCGTGATGCATTATTGCCGGCCTTTTCGCGAGCCTCGATGTGCCTGCTCGCAGTCTTGAAATCGAGCCGGCCCGGTTGGATGCGCTGCGGTCGTGCG
>NZ_SSNA01000217.1 GCF_004799445.1 Bradyrhizobium sp. | reverse complement strand
CTCCTACTTCCTTCGCCGCGCCGCGGTTTCTGCCGGCATCTCCGCTGGCGCCGCGGCCTCAGCCTCTTCCCCGCGCCAGCGCAAAATCTCCGCCGCCAGGATCGGATGATTGAATCCCTTCAATTGCAGATCATCCAGCGGCCGGCCCTCCACCCAGGGCTCGACCATGCCGTAGACGCGCCTGGACACCACGATCTGGTTCGCCTTGGCTTCGTCGCAGAGGCGAGAGGCGAGGTTGGTGACGCTGCCGATCGCGGCGTATTCGAGTCGCTGCTCGAAACCGATTTGCCCGAGCGTCGCATAGCCGAGCGCGATGCCGACGCCGAATCCAAGGCTGTGCCCGCGGTTGCGCCAGCGCTCGGTCAAGGCGCCGATGGCGTCGCGCATTTCCACCGCCATCTGCACCGCGCGCTTGGTGTGGTCGGGAAACTGGATCGGCGCGTTGAACAGCACCATCACGCTGTCGCCGGCATAGCGGTCGAGCGTGCCTTCATATTTGAAGATCAATTCGCCAAGGGCGGCGTGATATTCGCGCAGCACGTTCATGGCTTCCTCGGGCTCGGTCGCCTCGGTGAACGCGGTAAAGCCGCGCAAATCGCAGAACACCACGGTGACCTCGCCGCGGTGGCTGTCGAGCAGCGCATCATGGCCGTCGGAAGAGGCGATCAGTTGCGCCACCTGCGGCGCCAGAAAACGCTCGAGTTTTCGGATGCGCTCGATCTCGGCGAGTTGCTTCTCGACCCGCTCCTCCAGCGACTTGTTCCAATCCCTGAGCTGCTCGGTCTGCGCCTCGAGTTTGGCCGCCTGCTGCTGCACGGTCGAATGCGCGACCGCGAGTTCGCGGCCTTTCTGGTCGACTTCGCTGAACAGCCGCGCATTGCGCATCGCCAGCACCGCCTGGTGCGCGAAGGTCCGCATCAACCCAATCAGGTTCGGCGAGAACTCGCCGGTGGCGTGGCGCAGCACCACCAGCGATCCCAGCACGCCCTGCTGGTCGACGAGCGGCACCACCAGCACCGAATGAAACCCGGCCGTCACCGCGACGTCGCGCAGCAACGTTTCCGCAGCCCCCGTGAGATCCGGTATCGCGATCGGCTCGCCGCGTCTCGCGGCTTCGCCGAGCACGGTGGCATCTTCGTCGATCGCGAGGTGCTGGCCTTCGGCTGATTTGTCGATGCCGATCGCCTCGGCGAGGTTGAACCGGCGGGTGGCGGCATCATAGCCATAGATCAGCACCGCGTCGGCACCGGTGATCTCCAGCGCGCGCGCCGCCACCGTCGGCAGCACGGCGTTGAGATCGAGCGAGGAGGCGACCGCGCGGCCGACTTCCTCCAGCACCTTGAGCTCGTTGATCGACTGCGCGAGGTCGCGGGTGCGCGCCTCGACCTTGGTCTCGAGGCCGGCATAGGTTTCCGAGAGCTGGCCGGCCATGCCGTTGAACTGGTCGGCGAGTTCTTCCAGCTCGTCGTTGGTGTGGACCTCGATGCGATGGCTGAAATCGCCTTCGCCGAGCCGCCGCGCGCCGCGCCGCAGCGCGGTGATCGGAATCAGCATGCGGCGGGCCAGCATCGTGCCGGCGAGAATCGCGACCGCAAGGCCCAGCGCGATCAACAGCGCGCCGCGCGTCAGCTGATCCCGGATCGGCGCCAGCGCGTGCGCCGTCGGCTGCTCGAACAACACGTGCCAGCCGAGTTTCGGCACCGCGTTGGCGCCGCTCAGCACCGAATTGCCCTCGGCATCCTTGCCGGAGGATTGCGCGGTGCCGCCTGCCGCCATGACGGCGGCGACCTGCGGCAGGGTGGCGAGACTTTTGCCGATCTCCGGCCCCTTGCTCGAACTCGCCAGCACCTGGCCATGCGAATCCACCACATAAGCCAAGGTCGATTTGCCGACCTGGGCGTCGCCGAGGAAATCGCTGAGGAAGCGCAGGTCGATATCGGCGACGGTGACGCCGGCATTGAAGCCGGAATGCGATACCGAGATCGACATCAAGGGGCGGGAGTCCCGGAACGTCGCCGGCGCGTAGCTGACGCTCTTGCTGACGGTGTCGGTGAAGCGGACATCGCGGGAAAAATCCGCCTTGCTGCCGATCGAAATCGCGGCGCGGGACAGTTTGAGCTGTTCGCGGCCATAGCCGTCGAGCAGCGAGAGCTGGGATACCGCCGGCACCTGGTTCAACAGCTGGGCGTAGTCGGCGCGGTGCTGGTCGAGGGTCACGGCGCTCGCCCGGGTCACCCAGCTGATCTGGCGCTCGAGATCGGCGACCGATTGCTCGATCCGCCGCGCGGTGGCTTCGGCCTTCTCGCCCAACGCGTCGGTCAGCGTGGTCTTGGTGGCGCGGTAGCTGATCCCTGTTTCGATCGCGCCGTTGACCGCGAGCACGAACACCACGAGCCCGACCAGCGCCGTGACATATTTGGCGAACAGGCCCCCGCGCAGCAACCCGCCTCTGTCCTTTACCCCAACCATCCGGCCTCTCGTCGCGCAGACCTCCCTTGCGGGCGCGCATTCCTGTCATCAGCCAGGAGCTATTTAGCACAGTTCGGCAGGGTCCGGCCGGAGTCAGCTCCCCTCCCCCGCGCGCGCAGCGCGTGCGGGGTCGAGACGAAGCTCGCTCTTAGGGGTCGGGGGTCGGGCGCCGCGACGGCGGTGGAAGTGATGTGCGTAGCTAGACTCTCACCGGTTGAACAACTGCCGCAGCACGTCGTTCATCGGCTGGCTGTTCTGCTGGGCTTGCGACGGAGGATCACCTGGCGCCGGCGCGGCCTGGTCGGTGGGCGCCGGGGAGGGCGACGGCGCCGGAAGGCCGCGCCCCTGACCGCGGCCCTGGTTGGCCCCTTGATTGAGACCCTGGCCCAATCCCTGCTGCAACAGATTGCCCAGGGTCTCGCCGAGCTTGCCGCCGAGCGTATCGGACAATCCGCCGCCGCTCGAACCGCCTCCGCTGGAGCCGCCGCCGCCAAGCCCTCCGAGACCGCCGGGTCCGAACAGGCCCTTGCCGATGTCCTTGAGCCTGGCATAGGCCGCGTCCGGATTGTCCAGCATCCCGGCCATGTCGGGATAGATCCGCGGCTCGGCCCATGGCCCTTCGATCGCCACGGGGATGCCGAACCCGACCGGGTCGGCGGCGCGGCCCTGGCCTTCGGTGGTCATCACGAGCTTTGGTTCGACCCGGAACGCCAGCATTTGGGTGCCGAGGTCGACCGTGCCCGCCCCGGTCATCCTGACCAGCGGCCCGACCAGGTTGAGATCGCTGGTGGTGGCCTGGCCCTTCTCGACGCGGAACGAGGCCGACAACTGGGTCAGGTCGGTGGTCTGTTCCTTGCCCTCCTGCCATCCCGACAGCGGGCTCGCGGTCAGCGAGCGGATCATCTGCGCGACGTTGAGGCCCCGGATCGCGCCGTCCTGGAAATTCGCAAACACCGTGCCGTCGAGGTTCGACAGGATCGCGCGCTGGCTCGTTCCATTGGAGCGCACCGCGATCTTCGCCTGCAGCTTGCCGTCGAGCTTGTCGAAGCCGGCGGCGCTGCGCAGCAATGGCAATGCGCGCACGCCGATGAGATCGCTGCGCATCACGTAAGAGGGGGTGCCGCCGGATATGTCGATGTCGAGTTCGCCGTTGGCCTGGCCGCCATAGGCGCCGAGATTGGAAATCGCGCATTTCACAACGCCGGCGGCGAGCGTGGCGTCGATTGCGGCAGGCGCGAAATGCGCGGTTCCGATGTTGAGTTCGGCGGCCGACAGACGGATCTGGGCGTCGACATAATTCAACCCGGCGAGGTCGATGGTGGCGTTGCTCCAGGGTTGCGAGGAAGATGACGAAGAAGGCTGCGAAGGGCCTTGCGAATCCTGCGGCGCGGCCGGGCTGGCCGCGATGTCGAGGCGCTGGAAGTCGAGATCGAGTTTGAGCAGCGGCTTGCTCGCGACATCGACCGACGCCCAGCCATTGAATGCGCCGTCGCCGATCACGCCGGTGAGGCCGTTGATCATGACCACCGTGCCGTTGAGCCGGACCTCGGCCTTGCCCGACAATGGCGCCTGCAGGAGGCCGCGCGCCTCGAGGGTCAGTTCGACCGGAACGTTCTGCCGCTCCAGCGGTGGCGCGGGCGCTGTGGCCTTGATGTCGAATTTGAGCGGATGCCCGCCGGCTTGCGCGCCGCCGGTGACCCTGATCTTGCGATCGGCGCCGACAAGGGCGTCGGCGTTGATGCCTTCGATGCGGTTGTCGACGTGATCGCGCAGGTTGGAAAACGCCACGGTACCGTCGGTCACCGTGATGCGCTGGACCAC
>NZ_SSNA01000216.1 GCF_004799445.1 Bradyrhizobium sp. | reverse complement strand
GGTGGGTCGCAGCCCGATCGCGGCGTGTAGATCGAAGCATCTATCAACTGCATGGTCGGAATGTAACGCGGACAATTCGGAAAGATCGCTCGAGCGGTGACACGGACGATAAGCTGCGCGCCGACAGTCCGAGCGAGGAGTGGATCTTCGCGACTAACCGTTGCCGTGCCGTTGACGCGCAGGCGCTGAGGTTTCCCATGTATGGTGATGAACAGCATGCCGACTTCGGCATTTACCAGAATATTACCCATGCTTTTAAACATACCGTTGCCGTCGTAGTCGGGGAAGGCCAATTCGGACGGCCCTATGATAGCCACGAACCCAGGCAGGCCGCCCTTAAAGGAGCAATCAGGCCGTCCCTCGGCGTCTGCTGTCGCGAGAAAGAAATACGGCGCGCTCTCGATAAACACCCGATCGTCGGGTGTGAACTCTGTGCGAGTGAGTTTTTCCAGGCGATCGGAAATCCGACGGCTATCAAACTGATCCTGCAGCCGGCGGTTCCCCTCGTGGTACAAGGTGCTATCGGTCATCAATTTCTCTCCTCGGCCACACTTCAGAGGGGCAGATGTTCGACGTCTTTGAGCCGAGTGTAGCACTGATTGCTACTTTTTGCCCTCCGCGGGAATCGCTCTACCATTTCCGAAATGGGTCAATCGCGTCGTTTCCGCGATGTCGACCGTGAGCCCGCTTTACCCCCGACAACGGACATAGTTCGGCAATGTGTTGAAGCACAGGTGTCACCAAGTTCGGTTGCCAGCGTTATCGCTGTTTGATCGCAACGCGCTCAATTCATCCGGCACGTCGCCGAACTTTCGCAACACAGTCGCAACGCGCAAAGGGCGCTGAATGCCTGTGCTATACAAACCCTCTTGATTTCAAGTTTGTCGACAATCTCGGGCCGCGTTGCTCGTGCGGCAGGCCAACGAGCCGTAGTCTTACGGAGCAAATCTTCATTTTTCCGACTGGTTTCGCGCGCATCACCGCTGGATGGCTGAGGAAGTCCA
The DNA here is from genome assembly GCF_004799445.1 of Bradyrhizobium sp. Lineage (GTDB taxonomy): Bacteria > Pseudomonadota > Alphaproteobacteria > Rhizobiales > Xanthobacteraceae > Bradyrhizobium. The sequence goes on along the minus strand of NZ_SSNA01000216.1, from coordinate 1,916 downwards.
GGATACCCGCGAATGCGAAAATTGCCACGCTGAAATGCAGCCGGTGGGCAAGCTGCCCGCTATCGGATGTAAACCTCTAATCAAAGTGTTTCGCTGTTTCGGGTGCAATCGTATTGCATCGGAGACGAAGTGAGGCCGCCAACCCTTTTGATCCTGACCCTCGGGGTTACGGCCCTAAACCTTCGCTGGTTTGGAGGCGTCACCCCTTCGGACACCACTGTCCTAGTTTCGCACCGCGAGCGCCGGAATCAAGAAGGGCCGCATTAGCGCGGCCCTGCCGGTACAAATTTGTACGGGATGAAATTCAGCCCCGGCAAGAGCCAGCTTAGTGTTTTCCACATGCACTGAGGACACCGGAAGAATACGGTGTTCCATTACCGGAACCGGGAAGTGTCCTAATCTGCCGTCGCGAGTGTCGAACGCCTGCAGGTGTTAACGAAGCAATAACGGGTCTATGAATTAAATACGCTCATGAGAGTCGCAATGACTATCGTGGTTGCTCTCCTCTTTCTCAATTTTGCGGATGAGCATTTTAACAGCGCCCGCTATACCCAAGCGGCAATGGCCATGCTTTCTCACATCGCACGATCATTCGGTTAGGCCGCCCCGCTTCAAGTTTCCAGATCGGCGTGTCACGGCGCGCGGACCAATACCGGACCTTCGAGTCGGCATCTCCCCGACAGAGGGTATAGTGACGCTCAAACATGCATTTCTGCACTCGGGGCTGTCAATCGCCCAGGTGATTTGCCCGTCGGGTCGCTTTTCCCAACGCCCGCCTTGCACGGACTTGACCCGGGTCCTCTAGCGGGCCTGGCGGCGCGTGAGACGCTGCGAGAGAGACGGACATGCGAGCGGTCGGGATTCTGATCGGTTAGCGGATCTGCGGATAAGCGATGTCCGCTTCCCGGCGTATCCCGGACTCACGTCGCAGATCGCGTGAGGTCCGAAAAGTGCCATGAAGAGACATCGCCAATGCGAGTTGCCACGACGAAGAAAGAACCGGAGGGCGGATTCGATTGAAGCCTGATGAGCTTGGAAACGGCGGCCATCAATACTCTGACGATGGAACATGAAAGCCAAGTGCTGGGCTCGTCCTTAGTGGTGCCGCATTGATTCAGAACAATTCGCGCGGCCAACAAGCGTGTAGATTATAATTCCTATGAAAATATCAGACTTTACCTGCTCATGGTGCGCATCGGTTTATGAAGTCGCCGAATCAATGTCGGCGAAAGGACGCCCAGGGCGGGCTGAATGCGTCGTCTGCGGTAAACTTTTGGAATCTTGGCAAGAACCCAAGCTGAAAGCCTATCGGCTGGTCATGCCGTTGGAACAAAAGTATAAGTCCATCCCTGCGCCGCCCTCTCCGACCCCAATTCGCTCACCATCAATTTTGGCTGATTCAGGTTAGGCGGCTGCGCCTTTGTTGGCGCGCCTGCGAAGCAGATAAACATTCGAATTTGGCGGGGTGTTGGTATCACGGCCTATGGAGGGCTGGCTCACATGGGTGAACTGAAGACCACAGAAACGGCAGTCGACGAGTTCGAGCACAAATTGCGAAAACTTATCAAGCGGGCCAAAAAGCAGCGCGGGTTACTCTGGCCTTCGGTCATTTCCAAGCTTGAGCTTGCCCGCGCTGATGTCCGGTCAATGATTAAGGTCTATGACTCCGGACCGAAATAACGTCGCGTCCCGCGTTTGTTCCAGTGAGCGTCACCATATTTCTTTGGGTTCAAAGGCGATGCCCGAGAGCGGGCTGAGGTCGGCTATGGGTCCAAATCTTCCGGGTTATCCTCTTAGAGCGGACATGTGACAGAATCGCGGATTCGGGACCTTGGATATTGCGATGCTCATTTTAAGGAATAAGATGTTTGTATTGCCAAGAGTCCAAAAATCTTTTCGAATTGACGCAGATTTTG
>NZ_SSNA01000215.1 GCF_004799445.1 Bradyrhizobium sp. | reverse complement strand
CGCTGAAGATGCGGATGGGGGCGACGCACTTTCTGATGAAGACGCTGCCCAAAGTGGCGACTGAGATGGCGTTGCACGTGCTCGCCTACAACCTCACGCGCGTGATGAACATCGTCGGTATCAAACCGTTCCTCGCGGCGATCCGGGCTTGAGGAGCGCGTCATGGTGCCCGCCGTGAGACCGTTAGGGTCGCTCAGCATGGCCCGAGGCTGCGCCCGGATTGTCTCCAGGCCCGATACAGCAAAAATAGGCTCAGCCGATCGCGTCGAGGTCCATCACGCCCGGTTACTTGCAGTTATTGGGGTACGAAAAACGTTTCCACACGGCCTGGACCCGAAACGGACATGCAATCCGAGACGGCCAGCAATGCTAACCTTTATAAAGTTCAGGTGGTCGGCTGCCTTTTTTCAGTTGTGCCTGAAGCAGAGCCGCTATTCGCGCACGAAATCTCCCGATCTCCTTAAGGGAGTATGGCCTGATCGCCGCTGGCATTTCGCTCGCCATCATCGCCGTCGTGAACGGGCTCGGAAGCAAGCTCAACACCAAGTTCACCTCGATCAATACTTCGCTGAAATAGGTCGAGTTTGATCACCGCTGGATTAAGCCGCCTTCGGGCGGCTTTTTGTTTGACGCTTTTTGACGGCGCGACTTCCGAAGTTTCTTTTCGGACATGGCGAGATGCCCGACACTTGGGTCCGTGTGCAACGGGGCGGCATCGCCGGCGCGGCCGTTGAGATAGCAACCGGCGGAGATGGCCGTCGGCCTTCAGGCGACCGGTCACGGGCTCAATGGCGGAATCCGGGCGTCTCGTGGTGCTGAAACGAAGAATGTTCCGCGCGTTGTAAAAAAATTTCGAGGTGCGGGCGTAGCATTTCCGTCATGCAGCACGGCTAGCCTTTGGCGCTAGGCGGACATGCGACGGCGTGCGGGCAACGCGCCCGCGTCGCCATCGATGCCGCCGTCAATGCGAAGCCTAGCCCTCATGACGAATAAGGAGCCTTTCATGAACAAGCTGTCATCGCTTTCGCCGTCGGCGAATGCGTCGCCAATCAAAGTCACGCCGCTGGCCCTATCGCTGCTGGCGGCGACTGCCATCGTCGCCTTTGCCGGTACGGCGCAGGCCCAGACCGCGGCCCCCGGCTTTTCCATCAGCGTGTTCGCCAACGGCCCGGCGGGCACCAGCAACGCGGACTCGGTTGAGGTGGTGGGCAATAACGTCTTCGTCGGCTACGGCAACACCGCCGCCAAGACCGGCGGCAGCGGCACCAGCACCATCGCAGAGTTCAGCAGGAGCGGCACCTTGCTGCAGTCGACCACCGTCGATGGGCACAATGACGGGCTGCGCTACAACGCCGCCACCAATCAGCTGTGGGCGATTCAGAATGAGGACGCTAACGCCAACCTGGTGCTGATCAATCCCGGCAACCTCGCCAAGAGCGCGCCGATGAGCATCGCGTCGGTCAATGGCGGCGGCGGCTTCGACGATGCCGCCTTCGTCGGCGGCAAGGCCTATCTCAGCGCGTCGAACCCGGCCAACAGCCCCAACACCGGCGTGGCCATCGTGCTGGCGACGCCCGGCGCCACCACAGTATCGACCACGCCGGTGCTCGCCGGCAACTCCAGCGCCACGCCGCTCAATGCCGGCGCGCCGTCGACGCTCAACCTGCAGGATCCCGACAGCCTGTCGATCACCATGGACGGCCGCGTCGTGCTGACCAGCCAAGCCGATGGCCAGTTGGTGTTCGTCAAGAACATCGGCACCGCCAGCCAGTCGGTCGGCGTGCTGCAGCTCACTAACGCCATGGTCGACGACACGGCGTTCGGCGGCACCAGCAATAGCACGCTGCTGGTCGCCGATAAGACCACCGACAAGGTCTACGCCGTGACCGGCGACTTCAATTCCGATAACGGCTACTCGGCGGCGCAGGACTCCAACGGCTTGAACGGCAGCATCGGGACCTTCAACGCCAACACCTACGGCGACGGCACCCTGACGCCGATCGTCACCGGCCTCGGCAATCCCGCAGGCGAAGCGTTCCTGTCGCCCGCGGTGCCCGAGCCCGCAACCTGGGGCCTGATGATCATCGGTTTCGCAGGCGTTGGCTTCATGGCCTATTGTCGCAAGTCAAAGCCAGCATTGATGGCCGTCTGATCTACTATCAGCAGGATTGAATTGAAAGGCCGCCTTCGGGCGGCTTTTTGTTTGTACGCCCCCGCATCCTCGATGTCGCAGTTTGGCACCAACCGGACCAGTCGGGCCTGTCTCGCGATGTCCCTTGATTGGGCTAGACCGGAAGCAACCGGTGGGACTTCAAACCGGCGCTCTTGACCCCGAGCGGACATCGATTTCCTTCGGCGATGAGGAAGTCCGATCGACGACCGACATCCAAGGGCAGCGCCGGCAATCGATTGATCTCGCTACCGTGACTCGAGTGTGCCAAGCTGTTCTCATGTCATGGCAACACGTTCGCATGTCCCGGTTCGGTGGCCCCGAGGTCTTGGAACTGGCGGAGGAGTCGACCATCCCCAATCCCGGCCCCGGCGAGGTGCGCATCAAGGTTCTCGCAGCCGGGACCGGCTTCACTGACAGCTTCATTCGGCGTGGCCGGTACCCAGACTTCAAGGGACCGCTGCCGTTCACTCCGGGCTATGAGCTAGTGGGTGTTGTCGAGAAGGCTGGCTCCGGTGTGGTCTCGCCGCGCGAGGGGCAAATCGTTGCCGATCTCTGCGTGGTCGGTGGTTACGCGCAATATGCAATTCGGCCCGCGCGCTTTCTTGTGCCTGTTCCAGATGGCGTCGATGCGGTAGAGGCCGTTTGCATTCCGCTCGCCTACCTTACGGCCTTCCAGATGCTCACGCGCTATCGTCGCTTTTTTCCCGGCGAGATGATCCTCGTCATCGGCGCATCAGGTACGGTCGGTACGGCGATGCTCGATCTCGCGCGTCATTTTGGCCTCAAGGCAATCGGTACGTGTTCAGCAGCGAACCTCGCGGCAGTTGAGCGATTTGGTGCTACCGCAATCGACTATCGGGCCGGTGACTTCGTTGCTTCGGTGCGTGAACTCACAGCGGGACGAGTTGGCGGCGCCGGCGTCGATGCGGCATTCGATGCGATCGGCGGGTCGCATTTCGGCCGGTCCTTCGCCTGCCTCGCGCCGGGAGGCATCCTCATCGGCTATGGCTCCCAGACCATGGCAATCGGGCGCGAAAGCATAATCGCGGCTGGCCTGGGATTGGCGCGGTTGAAGCTATGGGGCGCATTGAGCTTCCTATTCCATGGCCGTCGTGCCCTTTGGTACAGCATCACCGATCGCCGCTTGTCGCACCCCGAAGAATTTAGGGCTGACATGGCTGCTTTGTTCGAGTTGCTCCGCAACGGTGCCATTCATCCGATAGTTATCGGTCGCGAACCACTAGCAGCCGCAAAAAATGTTCACGCGCGAATCGACGCTGGCGGGCTCGGCGGCAAGATCGTGCTGCTGCCCTGGCTCGCATCGCAGGGAACTATGTGACCACCGCCCCCGCGCTATCAATCTGCCAGTAAGCGCGACTTCCCACTTTGGCACCACCCGGACATGCCGGGGCGGTCTGACGATGTCTGTTGATCGAGGTAGAGCGGAAATGGCCGCACTACGGTCAAAACGGTGCTTTTGACCCACATCGGACCTCCATCTCCGACTCTACCTGCCGGAAAGCCCATTGCCTGGACGCGCTAAAATCCATGCGCCTCCCTCTGCGAGCGTCCACTTTGCATTAGGTTGATTGGGCACTTTTCACCTTCAGCAGCGAGGCGACCCGGGTTCTAGTCAGGCTATCCACCGGGCAAATCATGGTCCACGGGATCGGTCTGGCCAGGCGGCAGTCCGTTCGCGACACGGTGCACCATCTCGATGATCTCCTGCACCAACGCGCCCCGGGCGTTCATGGAAGCTCCGTTGACGAGATATCGAACGGCAGCCTGGATTTCGGCCCTTGCATGGTTGTTGCCACTAAACCGCCCATTACCATCTGACATTGACCGGTCTCTGAAAAATCTCCCCGTTCTCGGGGGCAATTGAGAACGGGGAACGAACTGATCGATTTAGAGCAGCACCCTTTAGCGGCTGCTAATCTGAAATCCAGCCTCCATTCCTCTCGCGCCAGTCGAGGCCAAGTGCGATTGCTCCGAACACCAAGAGCCACCATGGGGCGTCTTTTCCTGAAGTATACGCAAAATAAAAGTAGGCGGCTGAACCCAAGAACCAAAAGATGAAAAAGCGCGATCCGGAAACAAGTCGGCCCATGATTGGCGACCTCTGAACAGGTCACATTAGCCGCTCTTGGTGACAGTGCGATAACAGGCAGTGACGCCGCACTGGGGAGCAAGCCCTCCCCAATAGGACGACCTTGAAGGCGCTTTGATTGATCTCACAGGGGGTGGTAGCCTCCGGGACATGATAAAGTCCGATGTCACTTGTCCCAAGTGCAAGGCGGGCTACCGCCGCATCGAGTTGGTTACGAGACCTGGTGCTCAGGGCGGATTCCGTTGCCTAACCTGCGACCACCTTCTTGAGGTTTTAAACGGCAAGACCGAAGTGGCTTTTCGGCTGACGGTGCAGCCGACAAAACCTAGGAATAATGGACACAGCCCGTTTTCAAACTGACACCACTGCGTCATAAAAGCGTTAGCCGGTCATATCAGACGCGCGACTGGCTAGGCCCGGCGCGTACCGACGGGGGAACGCGACCGGGCCGCTTCAAGTTGAAGTCGCAGCAGGAAAACTGAAAATAGAGAAGAGCCTTTAACTTTATTAGTCGTCGTCTTCTGTGCGTGACCTAGACCTTGCTGATTCAATGTCAGCCACAACGTCGGTTTTATTGCCGTCACCACTCCATTGCCAGCGTCCCACTTCCTTTCCGTCAGCCTTCATTGAAAAGCTGTAGGCACTCGGCGGCGGCGTACGTAAGTTGGCCCGAGCGGTTCGAAGAGCTTCGGATATTGTCGGACCGGTATGTGTCCGGCGTTCGATGACGCGTGCGTTTCCACGGCGATCAGGCTCACCAAGAATTTCTATTATGAATATCATGGAGTTGGTTCCAAAATCTGCGTCAATTCGAAAAGATTTTTGG
>NZ_SSNA01000214.1 GCF_004799445.1 Bradyrhizobium sp. | reverse complement strand
TACCCGCATGCGCTCCGCGGCGCCCAAGGTCCTGCATCCCGTGGCCGGTCAGTCGCTGCTGGCGCATGTGCTCAGCGCAGCCCCGAACGGGAGTGGCGCTTCGCTCGCGGTGGTGATCGGACCGGATCACGAGGCGGTCGCCCTGGAAGCCAAACGTGTGCGGCCGGATGCCGCGACCTTCGTTCAACGCCAGCGTCTGGGCACCGCGCATGCAGTGCTGGCGGCCCGCGATGCCATCGTCCGTGGCGCCGACGATCTGCTGATTGCCTTTGGCGACACGCCGCTGATTTCGGCCGCCACATTCGAGCGTTTGCGTGCCCCCCTGACCAAGGGTGCTGCGCTTGCGGTTCTGGGCTTTCGCGCCGCCGATCCCACCGGTTATGGCCGGCTGGTGGTCGAGAAAGACCGATTGGTGGCGATCCGGGAGCAGGCCGACACCAGTCCCGAGGAGCGCGCGATTACACTGTGCAACGCCGGCGTGATGGCGTTCGACGGCCGCAAGGCGCTCGAAATCATCGAAAAGATCGATAATACCAACAGCAAGGGCGAATATTATCTGACCGACGCGGTGGCCGTCGTTCGGAACCTGGGATTGGAGGCCGTTGTGATCGAAACCAGCGAGGATGAAGTGCGCGGCATCAACACCAAGGCGCAGCTCGCCGAGGCCGAACAGGTCATGCAGACCCGCTTGCGCAAGGCCGCGCTCGATGCCGGCGTGACGCTGATCGCGCCCGAGACGGTTTACCTCGCCGCCGACACCACGTTCGGCAGGGACGTGACGATCGAACCCTTTGTCGTCATCGGTCCCGGCGTTTCGATAGCGGACGGCGCGGTGATCCATGCCTTTTCCCATATCGTGCAGGCATCGATCGGAAAGAAGGCCTCGGTCGGCCCCTATGCGCGCCTGCGGCCAGGGACATCGCTTGGCGAGGGCGCGCGGATCGGCAACTTCGTCGAGACCAAGGCCGCGACGCTGGAGGCCGGCGTCAAGGTCAATCACCTCAGCTATGTCGGCGACGCCCATGTCGGCGCCAATGCCAATCTCGGCGCCGGCACCATCACCTGCAACTATGACGGCATTTCAAAGCACAGGACCGAGATCGGCGCGGGCGCCTTCATCGGCACCAATTCGTCGCTGGTGGCGCCGGTCAAGATCGGCGCCGGGGCCTATATCGGTTCAGGCTCGGTGATCACCCGCGATGTGCCCGACGATGCGCTCGCGGTGGAGCGCAGCCAGCAGACCAATCGCGAGGGCGGCGCCAAGCGATACCGCGAGATCAAAACGCGCGGCAAGGCGCCGAAGGGCGGATAATGGTCCGCTTTGTTAAGCTTTCGGCTTAACGCTGTTTCAATCCGCAATAATTATTGAGTATCTGGGCATCTGCGATACTCGTTAAGAGATGCCAGCGCTTTTTTCGTCGATTGGGAGATATTCCCCGCATGTGCGGCATTGTCGGCATTCTCGGGCGCGGACCGGTGGCGGAGCAGATCGTGGATTCGCTCAAGCGGCTGGAGTACCGCGGCTACGATTCCGCCGGCATTGCCACGCTCGAAGGCGACCATCTCGAGCGCCGCCGCGCCGAAGGCAAGCTCAGGAATCTCGAGACGAGATTGCGGGCCGAACCGCTCGCGGGCCATACCGGCATCGGACACACGCGCTGGGCCACCCACGGCAAGCCGACCGAGAGCAATGCGCATCCGCACGCCACCGACAATGTCGCGGTCGTCCACAACGGCATCATCGAGAATTTTCGCGAGCTCCGGCAGATGCTGGAAAAGCAGGGCGCCAAATTTTCCAGCGACACCGATACCGAGGTCGTAGCCCATCTGGTCAATTTCTACCTGCTCAAGGGCGCTTCGCCCCAGGATGCGGTAAAGGCATCGCTGCCGCAGCTGCGCGGTGCGTTCGCGCTGGCCTTCGTGTTCAAGGGCCACGGCAATTTGATGATCGGCGCCCGCAAGGGCTCGCCGCTGGCGATCGGCCACGGCGATGGCGAGATGTATCTGGGGTCGGACGCGATCGCGCTGGCGCCTTTTACCGATACCATCAGCTATCTCGAGGACGGCGACTGGGTGGTTCTGACCCGGGAAGTCGGCGTGATTTATGACGAGCACGGTGCTGTGGTGAATCGCGAGGTGCTGAAATCAGGTGCGTCGTCGTTCCTCGTCGACAAGGCGAATTACCGCCACTTCATGGCCAAGGAAATTCACGAGCAGCCCGAAGTGGTCGGCCACACCTTGGCCCGCTACGTCGACATGGCGACCGAGCGTGTGGCGCTCCCGGTCAAGCTGCCGTTCGACTTCAAGGATATCCAGCGGATTTCGATCACGGCCTGCGGCACCGCGAGCTATGCCGGCTATATCGCCAAATACTGGTTCGAGCGGCTCGCCCGCGTGCCGGTCGAGCTCGATGTCGCTTCCGAATTCCGCTATCGCGAGGCGCCGCTGCGCAAGGGCGATCTGGCGATCTTCATTTCGCAATCCGGCGAGACCGCCGACACGCTGGCGGCGCTGCGCTATGCCAAGGCGCAGGGCCTGCACACGCTGTCCGTGGTCAACGTGCCAATGTCCACCATCGCGCGCGAAAGCGAGACCGTGCTGCCGACCTTGGCCGGCCCTGAAATCGGCGTCGCCTCGACCAAGGCCTTCACCTGCCAGTTGATGGTGCTGGCCGCGGTCGCGGTCGCCGCGGGCAAGGCGCGCGGCGAGTTGTCCGATGCCGACGAGACCAAGCTCGTACATGGCCTCGTCGAAATTCCGCGGCTGATGGCGGCGGCGCTTGCCACCGAACCGCAGATCGAAAAACTGGCGCGCGACATCGCCAGGTGCAAGGACGTGCTTTATCTGGGCCGTGGCACCAGCTATCCGCTGGCGCTGGAAGGCGCGCTCAAGCTGAAGGAAATTTCCTACATCCACGCCGAGGGTTATGCCGCCGGCGAACTCAAGCACGGGCCGATCGCGCTGATCGACGAGAACATGCCGGTGGTCGTGATCGCGCCGCACGACCGGGTATTCGAGAAAACCGTCTCCAATATGCAGGAAGTGGCAGCCCGCGGCGGCAACATCATCCTGATGACCGATGCCAAGGGGGCGGCGGAGGCGACCGTGAAATCGCTGGTCACCATCGTGCTGCCCGACATGGACGCAACCTTTACGCCCATGGTCTACGCCGTCCCGGTTCAGCTTTTGGCCTACCACACCGCCGTCATCATGGGCACCGACGTCGATCAGCCCCGAAATCTCGCGAAATCGGTAACGGTGGAATAACCGCGTTACGGCGTTTTCCAGCCAAGCATGCCTTCGGACTTGGTCCGGGGTGAGTACCGGTCGCGTGAAGAAAACGCGTCAAAACAGAAGATTAGAGCCGGGGTCCTCACTCAATCAGAACCGGGGCCGTCGGCGTTGGTCGCGCGGGTCTTCAAAAGTCTGCTAGGATACCTTAGCTGCCATTTGATAATGACCGCTTCGACCGACCTGGAACCCCGATGAACCGTGACGATTTGCCTCCGCCCCTGCCGCCGGCAGATACTCCGCCGGAAGTCCACCACGGCTTGATGGCCCGATTCCGGAACTATTTCCTCACCGGCCTGATCGTCGCCGGCCCGATCGCGATCACTTTCTATCTGACCTGGTGGTTCGTCACCTGGGTCGACGGGCTGGTGCGGCCGTTCGTGCCGATCGCCTACCGGCCGGAAACCTATTTGCCGTTCGGGCTGCCCGGTTCGGGGCTGATCGTCGCCGTCATCGCACTGACGCTGCTAGGTTTCCTCACCGCCAATTTGATAGGGCGGACGCTGGTCGATCTCGGCGAGCGGCTGCTCGGGCGCATGCCGGTGGTGCGCGCGATCTATCGCGGCCTGAAACAGGTGTTCGAGACCTTGTTCTCGGGGCAGGGATCGAGCTTTCGCCGGGTTGGGCTGGTGGAGTTTCCTTCTCCGGGCATGTGGTCGATCGTGCTGATCTCGCAGGCGCCGAGCGTGGAGATCGCCAACAATCTTCCCGGCGATGATGAGCATATCTCGGTGTTCCTGCCCTGCGCGCCGAACCCGACCACCGGCTTCTTCTTCTATGTCCCGAAGAGCAAGATCATCGAGGTCGAGATGAGCGCCGAAGACGCCGCCACCCTGATCATGTCCTGCGGCGTGGTGCAGCCCGGTTCCGACGGACAGAAGAAGATCGCCGCCCTGGCCGGGATGGCAAATGCCGCGCGCGTCGCCAATGCAGCCTCGCTGCAGCCGGAAGCCGCGAAGGCGGAGTGAGGCTTTCTGCGGCTCAGAAGTGGCAAAATGGTCCGGTTATGCTATATTGGGGTGATGAGCCCAGGAACGAAAACATTGCTGGAGCGGGTTCAGTCCTGGCCCGAAGAAGACCAGGAGGAGCTTGCCGAGGTCGCTCGCGAAATCGAGTCACGTCGCAGCGGTGTATATCGGCTGTCTGACGAAGAGCGAACCGCGGTGCGTGCCGGAATGGAAGACGCGCGGCGTGGCGACTTCGCGTCTGACGCAGAAATGGACGAGTTCTATCGCTTGCACCATCGTGCATGAAGGTTCGCTTTACCCGGACAGCGCAGCGCGACCTAGCTCAAATTCACGCCTATCTCAGTCAGGACAGCCCGGATATCGCTTCGCGCTTTGTTGCGCGTCTTGTCGAACGTTCGCGAAATCTCGGCGACAATCCGTTCGAAGGTCGTGCAACGGATGAACCAAACGCCCGAGTGACTGTTGCCGCGCGGCTGCGCTATCTCATTTTCTACACGATCGCCGAAGACGAAATTCATATTACCCACATCCGCCATACGTCGCGCCGGCGTCCAAGTGGCTGGGGCCGATAAGCGAGACTTGGCGACGGACGCGGAAACCGGCATACCGCATTCGAGACGCCCCTAAATTATGGTCGATTGCCGCGAATCCATGGGGAACCGCGATGCGCCCACAAGTCTATTGGATCAACCTGCCGATGGCCGGGCGGTTAGCGATCACGGCCCGCCCACGTGCGGGCGACTGGCTCGACGACGAGATTTCAGGATGGCGAACCCAGGGTATCGATATCGTCATCAGTCTCCTCGAACAGGAGGAGGTCACCGAGCTCGGTCTTCATCGAGAGGCAGGTCTCTGCCGAGAGCAGGGCATGGAGTTCGTTTCGTTCCCTATCCCGGACCGGGGCGTGCCGGAATCATTGCGCGACGCTATGGCCCTTGCTCAAGCGGTGTCGACAAAGATCGGTGAGGGGAGGGCTGTCGCAGTGCACTGTCGAGCCGGAATCGGACGCTCTTCTCTCATTGCGGCATGCGCGCTCGTTTGCTCCGGGGCCGATCCGGCAGAGGCATTCGAGGCGATCGGCAGGGCGCGAGGGGTGCGCGTTCCCGATACGGAGGGACAACGTGCTTGGGCCACGGCGTTTCGAGATTCCGCTATTGCCTCCCCCCGCTAAAAAGCCAATTTTCGGAACGGGGCGGTGCACCAGCTACCCCGCGCCGATCAGCGGGATCGCCTCATCGCGCTCGAACAGATAGAGCAGACAGCGCAGCGCCTCGCCGCGCGGGCCCGTCAGTTTGGGATTGTCCTTCATGATGCGCAGCGCTTCGTCGCGCGCCTGGACGATCAGCTGGGCGTGTACATCGGAGCGTGCGATCCGGTAGCCGGGCAGGCCGCTTTGCCGGACGCCCAGCACGTCGCCTTCGCCGCGCAGTTTCAGATCCTCTTCGGCGATCCGAAAGCCGTCGGTGGTTTCCCGGATCACCCTGAGCCGTGCCGTCGACATTTCGCCCAGCGGCTCTTTGTAGAGCAACACACAGGTCGATGCTTCCGAGCCGCGGCCGATGCGCCCGCGCAACTGGTGCAGTTGCGCCAATCCAAAGCGCTCGGCGTTCTCGATCACCATGATGGTGGCGGCCGGGACATCGACGCCGACTTCGACGACCGTCGTGGCGACCAACAGGCCGATCTCGTGCGCGGCGAACTGCGCCATCACACGATCCTTTTCCGTGCCCTTCATCTGGCCGTGGACGAGGCCGACCTTGTCGCCGAAGCGCAGCTGCAGGCTCTCGAAGCGTTTGGTGGCGTCGGTAAGATGCTCGGTGCCCTCGGCCTCGGATTCCTCCACCAGCGGACAGATCCAGTAGACGAGCTTGCCGGCGGACAGCGCGCGGCCGACAGCTTCCATCACCTCGTCGAGGCGGCTCATCGGCACCGCGCGGGTGTCGATCGGCTGGCGTCCCGCGGGCTTTTCGCGCAGCTCGGAAACATCCATGTCGCCGAAATAGGTCAGCACCAGCGTGCGCGGAATCGGCGTCGCACTCAGCACTAGCACATCGACAGCCTCGCCCTTGGCGGTCAGCGCGAGACGTTCGCGCACGCCGAAGCGATGCTGCTCGTCGACCACCGCGAGCGCCAGCGCCTTAAAGATCACGTCATCCTGGATCAGCGCGTGGGTGCCGACCAGAAGATCGATCTCGCCGGCGGCAAGCCGCGCCAGCAGTTCGCGCCGCTCCTTGCCCTTTTCGCGTCCGGTGAGGATCGCGACCCTCAAACCCGCGCGTTCGGCCAGCGGCGTGATGGTCTTGATGTGCTGGCGCGCGAGGATTTCGGTCGGCGCCATCAGCGCTGCCTGCTTGCCCACCTCGGTGACGGCAGCGGCGGCGAGCAAGGCCACCACGGTCTTGCCCGAGCCGACGTCGCCCTGCAGCAGCCGCAACATGCGGACCGGCTGGCGCAGATCGTCCGCGATCGCGGCGGCGGCTTGTTGCTGCGACGACGTCAGCGGATAGGGCAGCGCGTCGATGATCCTGCTGCGCAAATGGCCGTCGCCCGCGTTGCGCTCACCCGCCGGCCGGCGCAATTGCGCCCGCACCAGCGCCAGCGCCAATTGACCGGCCAGCAGTTCGTCGAAGGCAAGCCGCGACCAAAACGGACCATCGGGTAATATATCGGTCAGCTCGACCGGGACGTGGACGCGGTTCAGCGCTTGCGCAATGTCGGGAAATTCGCAGCGGCGGATCACTTCCGGACTGATCCACTCCGGCAGATGCGGCAGCTTCTGCAACGCCTGCGCCATCGCACGCTTGAGCGAGCCGAGCGCCAGTCCCTCCGTGAGCGGATAGACGGGATCGATGCCCGTCAGTTTTGCAAAACCTGCCTCGTCCACGACGCGGTCGGGGTGCACGATCTGCGGCACCCCGTCGAACATCTGCAGGGTGCCGGAGACGTAGCGCTTCGAGCCCACTGGCAGCAGTTTTTCGACGTAGCCAGGCTGCGCCCTGAAATAGGTCAGCACCACGTCGCCGGTGTCGTCGCTGGCATAGACCAGATGAGGCGCGCGCGCATTGCGCGGCGGCGTCGGCCGATGCCGGTCGACCGTCACTTCCAGCGTCACCACGGTTCCCACCACCGCGTCGCGGATTTTCGGCCGCGCGCGGCGATCGATCACGCTCGCCGGCAAATGCAGCAACAGGTCGACCAGCCGTGGCGTCTCGTCGCGGCCGAGCAGATAACGAAACAGCTTGTCCTGCTTCGGCCCGACCCCGGCAAGGCTGGTGACCGGCGCGAACAACGGATTGAGCAGAGCAGGGCGCATTGGAAAAGCCTATGACCGTTCCCGCTCCTCATGCCCGGCTTTATGCCGGGCATCCACGGCTTTTTTTGCGGCTGGCATCGAAGCCAGGGCGCAAATCGCCATGACTATCTTGCGATCAAGCCTCTGCGCTCACCACGCATTCCGAAACAAGGGCTGACATTCGCCGATCACGACGTTATATCAACCCGCCCGGCACGTCCGGGCTTTTGGCGTTCGGATTGGAATCGGAACAATGACGGGATCGACACGATCGAGCGGCGGGCTGGACGACCGCCGCAAGCGGCTGTTGTTTCGCTGCTGGCATCGCGGCACCCGCGAGATGGATCTCATTCTCGGCCGCTTTGCGGACGCCGAGATCGCCAATCTCTCGGACGACGAACTGGCGCAATTTGAATTTCTGATGGATGTGCCCGACCCCGATCTCTATGCCGCGCTGACCGGCAAGAGGCCGCCGGCGCCGGATTATGCCAACGGCCTGTTCGACCGTATCAAGTCATTTCACCCGGCGGATCACGCCGAATGAAGCAGCCTGCCCAATCGCCCGCGCAATTGCTTGGCCCCGGCCGCGCGCTGACCTTCGCCAATGTCGCCGAGGGCGCCGAAGGTCTTGTCGTTTCGGACCTCGCGCGCGCGGTCGCGGCGCGGCCGAAGCCACCGGCCGTCAGCCTTGCCGTCGTGTGCCGGGACGGCCCGCGGATGCAGCAGCTGGCCCGGGCGCTGGAATTCTTCGCACCCGATTTGCCGGTGCTGCAGTTTCCGGCCTGGGATTGCCAGCCCTACGACCGGGTCTCGCCGCATGGCGGCGTCCTGGCGCAGCGGCTGACCACGCTGGCGCGGCTGTCGCGGCTGGCCGGCAGCGACAAGCCGCTGATCGTGTTGACGACGGTCAACGCCATCCTGCAGAGGGTGCCGGCCCGCCAGACCATCGCGGCGCAGGCGCTGTCGGTGGCGCCCGGCCATGTCGTGCCGATGGATTCCATTGTCGCCTGGCTTGAGCACAACGGCTACAACCGCTCCTCGACCGTGCGCGAGCCCGGCGAATACGCGGTGCGCGGCGGCATCCTCGATCTGTTCCCGGCCGGGCTCGATCAGCCGGTGCGGTTCGATTTTTTCGGCGACAGCCTGGAATCGATCCGCAGCTTCGATGCCGAAACCCAGCGCACGCTGCTGGACATGCGTTCGCTCGATCTGGTCCCGATTTCGGAATTCCAGCTGGTCACCGAGACCATTCGCCGCTTTCGCATGGGCTATGTCGCCGCCTTCGGCGCGCCGGAGCGCGACGATCTGCTCTATGAGGCCGTCAGCGAAGGCCGCCGCCATCCCGGCATGGAACATTGGCTGCCGCTGTTTGCCGAGCGGATGGATACGCTGTTCGACTACCTCGCGGACGCGCCGATTGCGATCGAGCCGCAGAGCGAGGACGCCGCGCGCGAGCGCTTCAGCCAGATCGCGGATTATTACGAGGCCAGGCGCGAGGCGCTGGAGCATCCTGGCGGCGGCGCGATCTACAAGCCGTTGCCACCGGGCCGGCTCTATCTGACCGAAGCCGAATGGAGCGGGCGCCTGGAAGCATCCGCGCTGGCACGGCTGACCCCGTTCGCGATGCCCGAGGGAACTGCCGACGTGGTCGACGCTGGCGCGCGGGCCGGCCGCAATTTTGCGCCGGAGCGCAATGACAGCTCGGTCAACGTGTTCGAAGCCGTGGCGGCGCATGTGCAGGCATTGCAGGCCGCCCGCAAGAAGGTCGTGATCGCACTGTGGAGCGAAGGCTCGCGCGACCGCATGGGCAGCATGCTGCGGGATCACAAGCTTCTCAATCTGACCAGCGTCAACTCCTGGCGCACCGTGCAGGCCACGCCCCGCAACGAGGCGATGCTGGCCGTGGTCGGCATGGAATCCGGTTTCGAGACCGACAACGTCGCCGTGATCAGCGAGCAGGACATCCTGGGCGACCGGCTGGTGCGGCCGCGCAAGGCAAGCCGCAAGCTCGACAACTTCATCTCCGAAATCACCAGTCTCGCCGCCGGCGATCTCGTGGTTCATGTCGAGCACGGCATCGGCCGTTTTGTCGGACTGCAGACGCTGGAAGTGGCCGGCGCGCCGCATGATTGTCTCGAATTACGTTATGCCGCCGAGACCAAGCTGTTCCTGCCGGTTGAAAATATCGAACTGCTGTCGCGCTATGGCTCGGACCACGCCAATGTCGAGCTGGACCGGCTGGGGGGTAGCGGCTGGCAGGCGCGCAAGGCAAAACTCAAGAACCGCATTCGCGAGATCGCCGGCGAACTGATCAAGATTGCCGCCGAGCGTCATCTGCATGAAGCGCCGAGGATGCCGGTGCAGCCCCACTTCTATGACGAATTCTGCGCGCGCTTTCCCTATGAGGAAACCGAGGATCAGCTCGGCGCGATCAATGCCACCTTGAAGGATCTCGACAGCGGCCGTCCGATGGACCGGCTGATCTGCGGCGACGTCGGATTCGGCAAGACCGAGGTAGCGCTGCGCGCAACCTTCGCGGTCGCGCTCGATGGCAAACAGGTCGCCGTCGTGGTCCCGACCACGCTGCTCGCGCGTCAGCACGCCAAGACCTTCACCGAGCGGTTTCGCGGCTTCCCGGTCAATGTCGCGCAGGCCTCGCGCCTGATCGCGCCGAAGGAACTTTCGCAGGTCAAGAAGGGCCTCGCCGACGGGTCGGTCGATATCGTGGTCGGCACCCACGCGCTGCTCGGCAAGTCGATCAAGTTCAGGGATCTTGGCCTTCTGATCGTCGACGAGGAGCAGCATTTCGGCGTCAGCCACAAGGAGCGGTTGAAGCAACTGCGCGCCGAAGTGCACGTGCTGACGTTGAGCGCCACGCCGATCCCGCGCACGCTGCAACTGGCGCTGACAGGGGTGCGCGAACTTTCCATCATCGCCTCGCCGCCGGTCGACCGGCTGGCGGTCCGCACCTTCGTGGCACCACACGATCCCCTGATGATCCGCGAAGCGCTGTTGCGCGAACGCTACCGGGGCGGACAGGCCTTCTACGTGGTGCCGCGCATCGAGGATCTGGCGGGGGTAAAGGACTTTCTCGACAAGAACGTGCCGGAGATGAAGGTCGCGGTAGCGCATGGGCAGATGGCGCCGACGGTGATCGAGGACATCATGTCGGCGTTCTATGACGGCAAATACGATATTCTGCTCTCGACCACGATCATCGAATCCGGCCTCGATATCCCCACCGCCAATACGCTGATCGTGCATCGCGCCGATATGTTCGGGCTGGCGCAGCTCTATCAGTTGCGCGGCCGGGTGGGGCGCTCGAAGCTGCGCGCCTACGCGCTGTTCACGCTGCCGGCGCAGCAAAAAATCACGGCGCAGGCCGAGCGCCGGCTGAAGGTGCTGCAGTCGCTGGAAAATCTCGGCGCCGGATTCCAGCTCGCCTCGCACGATCTCGATATCCGCGGCGCCGGCAATCTGCTCGGCCAGGAACAATCCGGCCATATCAAGGAAGTCGGTTTCGAGCTTTACCAGTCGATGCTGGAAGAGGCGATCCTCAACCTCAAGGCCGGCGTGATCGAGCCCGCGGCCGACCGCTGGTCGCCGCAGATCACCATCGGCATGCCGGTGCTGATTCCCGAAGAGTATGTCGCCGACCTCTCGGTGCGGCTGTCGCTGTACCGGCGGCTGGCCGATCTCGATACCGACGACGAGATCGACAATTTCGCCGCCGAGCTGCGCGACCGTTTCGGCGTCCTGCCCGACGAAGTGCGCTATCTGTTCAAGGTCGCCGCGATCAAGGCCTATTGTCGCCGAGCCAATGTCGAGAAGGTCGATGCCGGGCCAAAGGGCGCGGTGATCACTTTCCGCGACAACAAATTCGCGCAGCCGGATCGTCTGGTCTATTTCATCCGCCAGCACGGCCAGGCCGCGCGGGTGCGGCCCGACATGAAGGTGGTGTTCTTTCAGGAATGGCAGACCCCGGAAGAACGCCTGATGGGCACCACCGAAATCCTGCGCCAGCTCGCCAATCTCGCCGAGGATCGGAAAGCGGCGTAGTTCGATGTCTGGGTAATAGGATCTGGAGTGCTTACGACGCGGCGCGGCGGCCTTCGTCGTACAGCCGCGCGAGCAGGGACTGCGCCGTATCCGACGGCTGCATGGCCGCGAGCGTGACGGCCGGCTCTGACCGGGTGTCGCGCTTGCCGTGGGCGGTATGCCGCATCACGCTGGAAAGCCGCCGGGCGATCCCGTGCGCCGTGCGCAAGTCGGTCTCGGCAAACACCACGATCACCGACCCGTCGTCCTGGGCGGTGCCGAAATCCATCTGCCGCATCAGGCGGCTCAGAATCCGCGCGCCGTCGAACTGCGCGCGCGGATGGGTCGGATCGAACGCAAAGCGCGCCACCGACAATCCGCCGCCATGCGCGAGGGTCTGACGGACGGCGGTGGTGAAATCGCGTTTGAACGCCGCCGCCGTCAGCAGACCGGTTCGCGGATCGAGCAGTCCGCCGGCGTCGATCGAACGAAGGGTGCGGCTGAGATGCGCCTCGAAGGCGTGCTGACGGATCAGCGGCAAGGCGTTGGCGGCAATGCGAGCAGGATCGCCGGAGACGATTTCAAGGTTTGGCAGATCATACGCCGGTGCCAATCCGTCCAGCGTCACCACCACGGGCAGATTGCGGAAGCGTGCATCCTCCGCCAGCACGGTGAGGAAGGCATCGACCACGCGTGCGCTGAAACCTTCGGCGAGCACGATACCGTCGATGTCGCGCGTGTTGAGGTGTCGTGCCGCGGCTTCAATGCTCAGCGCCCCGACGATCCCCATCCGCTCACCGAGCACGACAGAGAGCGCGGGATAGGCCGTGCCTCGTCCGATCAGGAGCACGGTGGCGTCGCGAACCGGATCTACGCTGGTGATGGCCGGTCGGGCCGCCGCCTGATGATCGAGCCGGCGCATCACGGTGGCGTGCAATGTCCGAACCCGCAGCGCGGCGCGCAGGCGCGCCGTCAGGCGATCCGCACCGCCTCCGGCTTGCGAGAACGGGATGGCATTTTCGGGCAACGATATTCTGGGATCGATGACGATCAGGGGAACATAAGGCTGCCGCGCGGCGATGTGTTTGGCGAGCGGCTCGAAGCCGGGTTCGACGGTATCGGACATCTCGACAAAGACCGCTGCCGGCTGCAGCTGCGCCACCGCGCCCAATGCGTCGTCCCATGTCGTATCGATGATCGGAAACATCTTCGCATCGTCAAGCGCCGCCGCGAAGACGGGCCGCCTGGCGGCTGACACGACGATGATCGGGCCTTGCAGGGACATCTGGAACTCGGATCAACGCGCTTCGACCGGAGCCGCGACCCTAGTTCGCCAGTCTTAATGCCGCGTCAACACAAGCCCTCGACTTGAACTAGACCGGGTGAGCCCGATCGCGAAAGGCTTCCACCATCAGGGGGTTAAGCCCGAGCTCGCTAAGCGCTTCGCGGCCGCGGGCATTGTCCTGGGCGCGTCCGGCAAGACGGAAACCGCTCAATCGGTCCGGCAACGCGGTCAGCAGCGCGCCCTGTCCCAGCCGCTTGGCCCATTCCTGCAGATCCTGGGACAGAAACCGATAGCCGCCGACCGCCACGATTCCCGAGGGTGGCGAGGTGATACAGATCGCCCCGGTCGAGCGGTCGAGCCGGGCCGCATAGCCGGTGTCGACGTAGTCGCGCGACGGTCGCGGCACCAGCGAGTCGCTCGCCGGGGGCGCGGGCGCGTAAGCCGCCACGGCCACCATCGGTCCCCGCAAAGCCAGCGTTCCCCCTGGCGTCAGCAGGGTCTCGCCGGCGACGGATGTGCCCGGAACGTTGCGTGGCGCGCCGTGCGGACCCGGCAGGATGGGCGCCGGCATGCCGTCGCTGGCTCGGCAGGCGCCGAACAATCCGGCTTCGCCGAACAGATAAACGTCTGTCAAAAGAGCCTGTTCGCAGGTCCATAGGCTGCTCGATGCGACCTGTTCCGGCGTACGCCAGAGGCCGATCACATGGCGCAGCGTCGGCAGGCGTGACGGCATATCCATCTCGGTCAGCCGCAATGCCATCGACGCGGGGGCGACCAGGGTATCGCAACCATCATCGTTGATCTGCCGTTCGAGGATGTCGCCGTCGAACGGATGATGCAGCGCCAGCGTGCCCCCTGACAGCAGCCAGAGCAGAAGCGATGAGGTCAGGCCTGCGAATGACGACGGCGTGAATGCCGACATCACGCTTGCACCCTGTGCCACCCGGCTCTCGAGGAAGACCGCCAGTCCGCCGGCGATCAAATTCAGATGGGTCCGCGGCACCGCGCGAAAGCCGTCAATGGTCACGTCAAATGAGATGAGCGCGGCCCTGCGACCGTCCAGCGTGACGGCGCGCGTGGTTGCCGATCCGCTGTTCAAAGCGAGGTCGAGCGAGGCCATGCCTTCCGGCAGATCATCACCGAAGCCGCAGACGTGACGGATCGAGAAGGCCTCCGCCGCAGCGTTCATCGCGAGGTCGGCATGGTTGACCCCGTCGATGCTGCTGGTGGTCACGATGGCGCGCGCCCCGGTGCGATTGAGCGCCATCGTCAATTCCGCCTGCCGCCAGAGCTGCGGAAGCAGGGCGACAATCAACCCGGCCCGAAGGACGGCAAGCACGGTCAGCATGAATTCGACGGTATTGGGCAACTGGATTCCGATCACGGAATTGACCGGCAAACCAGCTTCGATGAAGTGGGCCGACAGCGCCGAGATCGCCTGATCGGCCTGCGCGAAGGTCAGGCGTTTGGGCGGCTGGCCCGTGATGCGCTGCTTGTTGAGCGGATCGAGCAAGGCCGGCGCATCCGGCTGCCGCGCCAGGATCCGGCGAAACAGCCCATCAAGCGTCGGCGATACGTTGGTCTGGATCACTGGATCACTTGGGTTGGGACACGGGTTCGTTGCCACCAGGTCTCCGGCAGATACCCGGTCAAGGCGGTAGCTTCAGGACGTTCTATCCGATTCCAGCGGGCGATCCATTGCTCCTGAACGTTAAAAAGCGGGATAGTGTAAAATCCGGACATCAGCGTGCGGTCCAGCGCGCGCACCGACGAGACAAAGGCGCGATGGTCCCGCGCTTCCAGCATGGCCGCGATCATCGCGTCGATGGCGGGGTCTTTGGCGCCCATATAGTTTCGGGTTCCCTGATGATCTGCAGCCTCGCTTCCCCAGTAGAAGAACTGCTCGTTGCCCGGCGAGAGCGACTGATCGTAGCGGTTCTGGATCATGTCGAAGTCGAAACCGAGCCGGCGTTGATCGAATTGAACGCCGTCCACCGCGCGCACCGATGCCTCGATGCCGGCGCGCTTGAGGTCGCGCGTAAAGGCCAGGGCAATGCGTTCCTGATCGCGGGTGGTCACCAGAATTTCGAAGCTGAGCGGCGCCCTGGTCGTATGTTGCCGCAACACCGTGCCATCGAGATCGTATCCCGCCTGCGACAGCAAGTTCAGTGCGCTGCGCAGCGTGGCGCGATCGCGGCCGGAGCCGTCGGTGACGGGAAGGCGGTAGCTGCCTTCGAGAATGTCGGCCGGGATTTGCGATGCGAAGGGCTTTAGGAGTTCGCGCTCGCGTTGGTCGGCGGCGCGACCGTACGCCGACAGCTCGGAGCCCGCGAAATAGCCCGCCGAGCGGCCATAGAGCCCAAAAAAGTAATTGCGGTTGATCCATTCGAAATCGAACAGCAGCGTCAAAGCCTGACGTACGCGGACGTCGGAAAACACCGGCCGCCGGGTGTTGAACACGAGAAATTCGGACGGCTGCGGCATCCCGGTCTTGATGGTGTCGCGGATCACCTCGCCGCTGCGGGCAGCCGGAAAATCATATCCGTCGTGCCAGCGCAGCGGTTCGGTCTCGACGCGGAAGTCGTAAAGGCCGCGCTTGAAGGCCTCGAACTGGCCGTTGGCCTCGCGATAGAAGTCGAGCCTGATCTCGTTGAAGTTCCACAAGCCGCTGTTGACCGGAAGGTCACGTCCCCAGTAATCGGGATTGCGCGTCAGCGTCACGCTCGCGCCGGGCTTCACCGCGCTGACACGATACGGGCCGGAACCGATCGGCGCCGTCATCGAGGTCTCCTCAAAAGTCGCGACATCGATGGCATGCCGCGGCAATACCGGCATCAGGCCGAGGATCAATGGCAGCTCGCGGTCCTGGACGCCGCCAAAATCAAACCGCACCGTGAGCGGGTCGAGCGCTTCGGCTTTTGCGACTTTGGAATAATACTGGCGGTGGTTGGGACGTCCCTTGTCGCGCAGCAGAGCCCATGAGAACAGCACATCCTCGGCTGTGACCGGCCGGCCGTCGGAAAAACGCGCCTTGGGATCGAGGCGGAAGGTGACATAACTTCTGGTGTCGTCGGTCTCCACGGTTTTGGCCAGAAGTCCGTACAGCGTGAACGCCTCGTCGTTGCCCCGGGCCATCAGGCTCTCGATGACAAAGCCCCTGATCTGCTGCACCGCAAGGCCCCTGACAATGAGGGGGTTGAGACTGTCGAAGGTACCGAGAACGCCCTGAACCAGCCGGCCGCCTTTCGGCGCGTCCGGATTGGCGTAGGGCATATGGGTGAAATCGGCCGGCAATGCCGGCGCGCCATGCATCGCAATGCCGTGGCTTTGGCCCGCCGACACCCCGCCGATGCCGGTCGCAACCGAGAGGCCGAAAGCGAGCATGCCACAGACCAAAGCGCCAACGCGCCCGCGCTTTGGAACCTGCCATCTGCCGCGCTGATTTGATTCGGTATCGTCCACTGGCGCATTTTACCATAGCCGTCAGGGCCGAGCCGCGACATGCGCCAAGGATGCCTGTCGGCATTGATCTTTTCGTCCGTGCCTGTATGAAGGCGTGCAATTGACCAAGGGGGCGGGGCCTGTCACGCATCTGCCTCAATTGGCAAGGAGACAGCCGCCCAAACGGCTAGGTGTCGGTGCCTGCAGCGGTTTCGGGCGCTCCCGTTCAGAAAGGGTTTTCCGCAATGAATTTCCGTATGTTGGCCGCGCCGTTCTGGCCGCGTGGGCGGGTCTTCGCCTTGATGGCAGTGACGGCTTTGACAGCCACATGGCTTGCTCCGGACGCCCGGGCCCAGGCTCCAGCACCTGCGGCACCCGCCACACCCGCGCCGAAGGCGAAGGCCGCACCGAAGGCCGCGCCGAAGGCCGCTCCTGCAGCGCCCGCGCCGACGGCGCAGCAGACCCCGCCGGCGGCAACTCCGCCGGCCCAGTCAGCGGACCAACAGGTCCAACTGATCTACGCGCCCTGGACCAAGTTTTGTCTCAAGGGTCAGGATGCCAATGCCAAACAGGTTTGCTTTACGGGCAAGGACGGCCGCATCGAGTCCGGCCAGCCGGTCATTGCGGCCGTCGTCATCGAGCCCGAAGGCGAGCCCAAGAAAATCCTGCGCGTGACGCTCCCGCTGGGCATGCTGCTGGGTCACGGCACCCGCATCATCGTCGACAACAATCCGCCAGCGCAGAGCCCCTATGTGATCTGCTTCCAGAACGGTTGCATGTCGGACTACGAAGTGACCCCGGAACTGCTCGCTAACCTGAAGAAGGGGCAGAATCTGGTGATTCAGGCGATCAACTCCAACAACCAGCCGATTACCCTGCCGCTGCCGCTGGCCGATTTTGCCAAGGCCTATGATGGGCCTCCGACCGACCCGAAGGTGTTCGAGGAAACCCAGAAGAAACTGCAGGAAGAATTGCAGAAGCGCGCCGAGGAAGCGCGCAAGAAGCTTGAAGCCAACCAGCCTGCCGGTGCTGCGGCCGCCAATCCGGCCGCCAAATAGGACCGGGCTCTTATTGACGAACAGAAAGGCGCTCGATCAGAGCGCCTTTTTTGTTGCGCGGGTGTTGCCTGTCGCGCCGGGCCCGGCGGGGGCTGTTAGTTCAGCGACGGATTGCGCGGCCGATAGCCGCCGGACTTATCCTTCACGAAGATCTCGGCGACCTGCGAATGCCGGATCGGCTCGCCTGAATCGTCGGGCAGCAGATTCTGTTCGGAAACGTAGGCGACATATTCGGATTCCGAATTCTCGGCGAGCAGGTGATAGAACGGCTGATCCTTGCGGGGCCTGACCTCTTCGGGGATCGCCAGCCACCACTCTTCGGTGTTGTTGAATTCCGGATCGATATCGAAAATCACGCCCCGGAACGAGAAGATCCGGTGACGGACGATCTGTCCGATCTGAAATTTGGCGGTCCGCGCTTTGATCATATCTCGTCGAATAGACCATGATTGTGGCCGATGCTAGAGGCAAACGGGTGAATTAACCTTTGCTGTGGCTGGTCCGTGCCAGGTGCCGTCGGGGCCAACAATGATGAAAAGAAACGTGCCCTATGGTCGACATCCTCAACCTCGCGCTCCCGTATTTCGGGCTGATCTTCATCGGCTACGCCTGTGGCAGGGTGAGGGGCCTCCCCGAGCAGGGCCTGGCCTGGATGAACTTCTTCCTGCTCTATGTTTCGCTGCCGGCGCTGCTGTTCGGAATCACGTCAAAAACACCCTTTGAGGAACTCAACAACCCGCCATTCCTGATCGCGACCACTCTGGGTACGACGGTCGCCTTCGCCCTTGCCATGGCCGCGGGCCGGCTGCTGGGACGGCTCTCGTTCCGCGAAGCGACGCTGGCTGGCCTTTCCGGCGGCTACGGCAACATCGGCTATATGGGCCCGGGGCTGGCGCTGGCCGTGCTGGGCGCCAAGGCCTCCGCGCCCACCGCGCTGATCTTCTGCTGCGACAGCATCTTCCTGTTTTCGATCGTGCCGCTGTTGATCGCGCTGACCGATGACGGGGGCCGGCACTGGCTGCAGACGCTCGGCGTCCTGGCACGACAGATCATGCTCAATCCGTTGATCATGTCGGCCTGCGCCGGCGCGCTCGCCGCGGCGCTGCATATCCACCCACCGGTTGCGATCGACAATACGCTGTCGTTCCTGCAAAACGCCGCGGCGCCGACCGCGCTGTTTGTGCTCGGCGTGACTGTCGCACTGCGCCCGTTCGGCCGGGTGCCCTGGGAAGTGCCTGCGGTGGTTGCGGTGAAGCTCCTGGCCCATCCGCTGGTGGTATTTGGGCTGATGCTGCTGTTCGGGCCGTTCCCGCAGCCATGGGCCGCCACCGCGGTCCTGATGGCATCGCTGCCGCCGGCGCTGAATGTGTTTGTCATCGCCAGGCAGAACGACACCTGGATTGAACCCGCATCCGTCGCCGTGCTGATCGGAACCTTCGCGTCGGTCATCACGCTGACCGCCGCGATGTGGCTGATTCAGACCGGGCGGCTCACGTTTCCCTGAAGCGAGTCGACGGAATCTGAGGCTCGTCGTTGCCTCCACGACCATCATCGACGATGACGACAAGCCTATTTGACGCCGAGCTCAATGTTCGTATCGTTAGTGTATTGAAGATTGGGGGCATTCATGCGGATTATTTTGGCGGTCATATTCGTCGTCAGCGGTCTTTCATTTGCACAAGCGCAAACGCCGCGGATCGACCGGCTCGACAATGTCAGGCCAGGCGTCGTCTCGCTCGGTGAGGTCAAAAAGGTAACGGATGACAACATTTCAACCGGGGAGCGCTTCGAAGGAGGAGCGCCCAAGATCGTTTCAGTCTCGAAGAACATATCGATCAAGCTGGGAACGGTGTTTGGCGTGCAGGTACACATTATCGGCAAGCCGGCTGGCGCCAACGCGCCTATCAGGATAATTTGGCGTTATCCGGAACCGGGCCTCAAATCTCCCACCACCGGCACCACCAAATTCAGCGACGAATACACCGATAGCCGACCTATCGGAGCGAGCCCAGTATTCTACTGGAAGCTTGGGGAGGAGTGGGTGCTAGTCCCCGGCATTTGGACGCTTGAGCTATGGCAGGGCGACCGAAAACTGCTGTTTCAAGACTTTGTCTTGACTAAACTTTAGAGTTTTGGCCACTGCGTAGTGGCCGCCACGACGGCGCCAGTCCCTCGCGCATGGCAAGGCGGCGAAGCGGTCCGAACGAACCGATCAGATGCAGGCCGGCCGCGCGAAGCGATTGCATCGGCAACAACGCGCTGAGCAACGAACGGTTGGCGATGTCGATGGCGAACGTCCGGCTGGCGACGTCGGCGCGCCGCGCCGAAGCGTAGCGATCGAGTACCTCGGCCGCGCCGGGGTCTTTACCTGAGGCCAATGCGTCTCGTACGATGTCGGTGATATCGGCGGCGTCACGCAGACCCATGTTGAGGCCTTGCGCGCCGATCGGCGGCAATACGTGCGCGGCTTCGCCGACCAGCGCGATACGGGCTTTCGCGAATTGTCGGGGCTGCTCGATCGCCAGCGGAAACAGATGGCGCCCCGGCTCGACCCGAAGACGGCCCAGAATCGAATGCGATTGGGTTTCGGCGGCCTCCGACAGTTCATCGTCGCTCAACGCGATCAGCCGTTCGGCCTCCTTTGGCGACGACACCCACACCACGCCCGAGCGGTCGCCCGGCAGCGGCACGAATACGCAAGGCCCCTGCGGCGTGTGAAACTCGGTCGAGACATTTCGGTGCGGCCGCGAATGACCGACATTGAAAGTCAACGCCGCCTGATTGAGTTCGCGGCGCTTGACCGTGATGCCGGCGGCCTCGCGGCAAAGCGATTGCCGTCCGTCTGCGCCGATCGCAAGATGCGCCGACAGCAAGCCGCCATGTTCCAGGCGAATCCTGACGATCTCGTCTTCCGGGCTGACCTCGGCAGCGTCATCGTCGAACCGGGTCAGATTGGAAAGTTCGGCGGCGCGTTCTTCCAGCGCCGATACCAGCAAGCGGTTCTCGATGTTGTAGCCAAACACATCGAGACCAATCTCGTCGCAGGAAAATCGGACTTCGGGCGCACGAATCAGACGCCCAGTGTCGTCGACCAGGCGCATCTTTTGCAACTCGGCCGCCCTGTCCTTGCAGCGCGGCCACACATTCAGCCCCTGCAGAAAATCGACCGAACCGCCCAACAGCGCCGTGGTCCGGTTGTCGGCATAGGGCGTGCGCCGGGCGATCAGCGCCGCGCGCGCCCCTGTTTGCGCCAGCGCAACCGCAGCCGCCAGCCCGGTAGGCCCGCCACCGACCACGACGACGTCGTAGGTGATAGATGTATCGTTCATACCGGGACAATTGACGTTCCCGGCGGCATTTTCAAGCCCGGCACCCCCTCCATTGTTTCCGCCGAATTCGGTAGCGCCGCGCGGTCGCCGCGGATGTACAAATCGAGGCGATTCCTGATAGCACTGCAGCGCAAATGGACCAGGAAAACCAGCAGGAGGCCTTGCCAGCACCGCCGCTCGTGCGGGCGGCTGCGTTTTCGGTGCATATCTTCACGGCATTGGGTGCTGGCGTCGCCCTGGTCGCGCTGCTCGAAGCGGTTCGCGAGCACTGGGCCGCGATGTTTTGGTGGCTCGGGGTGGCGCTCGTGATCGACGCAGTGGACGGTCCGCTGGCGCGGCGGCTGGATGTCGTGCGCGTGCAGCCGAACTGGTCCGGCGAGGTGCTCGACCTCGTGGTCGATTTCGTCACCTACGTCTTTGTGCCTGCCTACGCCATCACGGCAAGCGGCCTGCTGCTGCCGCTGGCGGCGCCGCTCTTGGGCGCTGGCATCGCCGTGTCAGGCGCGCTTTATTTCTCCGATCGCCGCATGAAGGCCGCCGACAATCATTTTCGCGGTTTTCCGGGGTTGTGGAATATCGCGGCGTTCTATCTGTTCCTGCTGCATTTGCCGCCGGCGTTATCGAGCCTTGGGGTAGCCGTTCTGATCGTGCTCACGTTTGTTCCTTTCAACGTGGTTCACCCGATCCGCGTCGTGCGCCTGCGGTGGCTGACATTGTCGCTGATCGGCGTGTGGGCGGTGCTGGTCATGGTCGCGCTGACCGACGATTTCCATGCCAGCCTGCCCGTGACCGCAGGGCTTTGCGCGATCGCTGTCTATGTCGTGGGGTGCGACGCGGCGATCCGGCTCGTCAGGTCGCTCAACGCATGATCGAACTGTGGACGAGCCCGGAAGCCTGGGCGGCATTGTTGACGCTGACGGCGCTGGAAATCGTTCTCGGCATCGACAACGTCATTTTCCTGTCGGTCATCGTCTCGCGAATTCCCGAGCGGCAGGCCAAGCGCGCGCGGCAGATCGGGCTGGCGCTGGCGCTGGTATTCCGCATCCTCCTGCTCAGCCTGCTGGTGTGGCTGATCGGCCTGACGCAGCCCGTCATCATCGTGAGGGACATCGGGTTTTCGTTGCGAGACATCATCCTGATCGGGGGTGGGCTATTCCTGATCGCGAAGGCGACCCACGAAATTCATGCCGAGGTGGAAGCGGGCGACGAAGCGGGCGAAGCTACGCCAAGGCCCGGCGCGTTCTTCTGGGTGGTCATCCAGATCATCATCGTCGACCTGGTGTTCTCGCTGGATTCCATCATCACCGCGATCGGCATGGCGCAGGATCTCGAGATCATGATCGCGGCGGTCATCATTGCGATTATCATCATGTATGTATCGGCAGGGCCGGTCACGAGATTCGTGTCGGAGCATCCGACCACCAAGATGCTGGCACTGGCGTTTCTGGTGTTGATCGGAGTTGCGCTCGTCGCCGACGGATTCAAATTTCACATCCCGCGCGGCTATATCTACTTTGCCATTGCGTTTTCCGCCGCGGTTGAACTCTTTAACGTCCTCGCCAGGCGTAACCGCAAAAAGGGCATTAACTAATTGATCTCGCGGGGTTCGCCGGGATCATCGAGTTGACATTGCGGCCTCGATGGCTTTCGCTCCATCGCAGAAATCAAAGGCAAGAGGAATTGCCAAGGGAGAGTCCGATATGACGAAGGCCGTGCGGGTGCACAAGGTGGGGGGCCCGGAAGCCCTGGTTTATGAAGCCGTTGACGTTCCTGCGCCGGGACCCGGTGAGGTTCGCATTCGCCAGCATGCCGTCGGCCTCAACTTCATCGACGTGTATTACCGCACCGGCCTCTACAAGGCGCCGGGACTGCCGTTCATCGCCGGCAATGAAGCCGCCGGCGAGGTTCTTGCTGTCGGTTCCGGCGTGACGAATTTTCATCCCGGCGACCGCGTCGCCTATTATTTCAATCTTGGCGGCTATGCCAGCGAGCGCAATATCCCCTGGGAGAAGCTGGTCAAGTTGCCCGACCATATCACCTATGAGCAGGGTGCCGTCCTGATGCTCAAGGGACTGACGGTCTGGTATCTCCTGCACAAGACCTTCAAGGTCGAGCCGCACCATCGGGTGCTGATCCACGCCGCTGCCGGCGGCATCGGCCTGCTCGCATGCCAATGGGCGAGGGCGATGGGGGCGCACGTCATCGGCACCGTCGGCTCCAAGGCCAAGGCGGACCTCGCGCTCGCCAATGGCTGCGATCACGTCATTCTCTATAACGACGAGGATTTCGTCGCGCGTGTAAAACAGATCAGCCGCAACGAACTCTGCGACGTGGTCTATGACGGCGTCGGCAAGACCACTTTTCCGGGCTCGCTCTCCTGTCTGAAGCCGCGCGGACTGTTCGTGAGTTTCGGCAACGCCTCGGGCCCGGTGCCGCCGTTCTCGATTGCCGAACTCAACAATCACGGCTCGTTGTTTGCGACCCGGCCGAAGCTCAACGATTATGTCGGCAAGCGCTCGGAATTACTGGAAGGCGCCGACACTTTGTTCGCCGCCGTGATCAATGGCAAACTGCACGTGCCGATCAACCACGCCTATGCGCTGAAGGATGCGGCCAAGGCGCATATCGACCTGGAAAGCCGGGCCACGACCGGCGCATCGATTTTGAAGCCGTAGGCGCACTTTCAATTGCGTCATGGCCGGCCTTCGTCCCGGCCATCCACGCCTTTCGCACCCACTTGCTGACAAGGACGTGGATGCCCGGCATCGCAGACAAGTTTACGCAGTCTGCGCGCAGACTGCTATGGCCGGGCATGACGAAGTTATTACGCCACACGCCTTGCCGCGCCCAGTTTGGCAAGGACAGCATCCAGTGCATCGATCATGAGCGCGATTTCCTCCCGCGTGACGTTGAGCGCCGGCATGAGACGCAGCGCGTCGGGTCGCGGTGCGTTGAGCAGCACGCCGTCCTGGAAAGCCTGCGCGACGATCGAGGCGGCGATGGGATGTTTGAGATCGAGCGCCAGCAGCAGGCCCCGGCCACGGACCTCGCCGAGACCATGGCGCGCGGACATTCGCTGCAGCTCGCTTTCCAGATAAAGGCCGGTGTCGGCCACCGATTTGAGGAAATCCGGATCCGCCACCTGCCGCATCACCGCAAGCCCGGCCGCACACATCAGGGGATTGCCGTTGAAGGTGCCGCCCTGGTCGCCATGCTCGAAACAGGACGCCGCGTCCGTGGCCAGCAGCGCGGCGAGGGGAACCCCGCCGCCGATACCCTTGCCGAGTGTCATGATATCCGGCTCGATCCCGGCATGCTCGTAATGGAAAAGCTTTCCGGTGCGGCCGATGCCGGTCTGGATTTCATCGACGATCAGCAACAGACCGCGCGCGCTGGTCAGATCGCGCAAGTCGCGCAGGAATTGATCGGTCGCCGGCCAGACGCCGGCCTCGCCCTGGATCGGCTCCAGCATCACAGCAATGGTTTTTTCGGTGATCAGGCGCTTCACTGAAGCAAGATCGTTCAACCGGGCCTTGGGGAAACCCGGCACCTTGGGCTCGAACAGCGGTTCAAAGGCCTTCTTGCCCGAGGCCGACATGGTCGCCAGCGTCCGGCCGTGGAAGCCGCCTTCGAATGTAATGATTTCGTGCGCGCCGTTCTTTCGCAACACGCCGTATTTGCGGGCGAGCTTAATGGCGCCCTCGTTGGCCTCCGCGCCCGAATTGGTGAAGAACACCTGGTCGAAGCAGCTGTGATCGACCAGGACCTTTGCCAACTTGAGGCTCGGGCCGTTGTAGAAGGCCGGACTTGGCGTCAGCAGCAGCTTGGCCTGCGCGGCCAGCGCCTCGGCGACGACGGCCGGCGAGTGACCGAGGCAATTGACCGCCCAGCCCTGGACGAAGTCGAGATAACGCTTGCCGCTGTCGTCCCACAACAACGAACCTTCGCCGCGCACGAATACAGTCGGCGGGCGCGCCGTGATCTCCATCAGCGCGTCGAACGGATGCGTGGCATTGGTCATGTCGAACTCCTGGGTGAGATGAAAAGGCAGGCCAAAACGCCAGAAGGCCGCACTTTTAAGGGGGCGGCCTTCTCGAAAACGTTGCTGAACTAGTTAATCAGCGTTGTCGTCGGACACGGCGCGACCCATCATCGTCGGCGGAGCGACGACGGAAAGTGGCGCGGAGTTGGGTCCGGTTCAGGTTCATGACGCGGCCATACAGCCGAACGGCCGGCGCTGTCAAGGCGGATGGCGTCGCCGAGCGAAGCCTGCCCTCGGACATGATCCGGGCATGGATGCCGGTTCGCGTGAAGAAAACGCGCTGTCCGACAGATCAGAAACCGGCGACGCTGCCGTGCAGATCGTATTCGTCGGCACGCTCGATTTTCGCGGTGACGATCTCGCCCACGCGCAGCGGACGCCGGCTCGAGACATAGACCGCGCCGTCGATCTGGGGCGCGTCGGCCTTGGAGCGGCCTTTGGAAACGGTCGGGCCGATCTCGTCGATGATCACTTGCTGCCGGGTGCCGACCTTGCGCTTCAGCCGGCGCGCGGAAATCTTCTGCTGCCGCGCCATCAACGCGTTCCAGCGCTCCTGCTTGACCTCCTCGGGCACGGCACGGCCGAGCGCGTTCGATGCGGCGCCCGCGACCGGCTCATATTTGAAGCAGCCGACGCGGTCGATCTCGGCCTCTTCAAGCCAGTCGAGCAGATAGGCAAAGTCGGAATCGGTTTCGCCGGGAAAGCCGACGATGAAGGTGGAACGCAGCGTCAGATCGGGGCATTGCTCGCGCCACTGCTTGATCCGCGCCAGCGTCTTTTCCTGGGCCGCCGGGCGCTTCATGGCTTTGAGGATTTCCGGACTGGCGTGCTGAAAGGGAATATCGAGATAGGGCAGCACCTTGCCTTGCGTCATCAGGCCGATGACTTCGTCGACATGCGGATAGGGGTAGACATATTGCAACCGCACCCAGGCGCCGAATTCGCCGAGCTCTTTTGCGAGATCGAAGAATCTGGCGCGCACTTCGCGATCTTTCCAGGGGCTGGCGGCATATTTGATATCCACACCATAGGCCGAGGTGTCCTGCGAGATCACCAGCAATTCCTTGACGCCGGCGGTCACCAGCTTTTCCGCCTCGCGCAACACCTCGCCGGCCGGACGCGACACCAGGTCGCCGCGCAGCTTCGGGATGATGCAGAAGCTGCAGCGGTTGTTGCAGCCTTCGGAAATCTTCAGATAAGCGTAGTGCCGCGGGGTCAGCTTGATGCCCTGCGGCGGCACCAGGTCGAGGTGGGGATTATGAACCGGCGGCAGCGCGCGGTGCACAGCATCCAGCACGCTTTCGTATTGCTGCGGTCCGGTGATCGACAGCACGCCGGGATAGGCGGCCTCGATCTGCTCGGGCTCCGCGCCCATGCAGCCGGTGACGATGACCTTGCCATTCTCGGCCATCGCCTCGCCGATGGCGCCGAGCGACTCCTGTTTGGCGCTGTCGAGGAAACCGCAGGTATTGACGATGACCAGATCCGCGCCGTCGTGCTTGCGCGCCAGCTCGTAGCCTTCGGCGCGCAGCCGCGTGATGATACGCTCGGAATCCACCAGCGCCTTGGGACATCCCAATGAAACAAAACTGACTTTGGGCGCGGCGGCCTGTTGCATGCTGGATCTGCCTGATTGACAGGCAGGAGCTAGTCCCAATTGCTCATAATTACAAGGCTTTGAGCCGACCAGTGGCGTGCTATGAATAGGTCGCCGGAATGCGGGTGATTGATGGGCGCCGAGTCGTCTCCTAAAATCGTGATTGTTGACGAAAGCCCGATCCGCGCCGCGATCCTTCAGGAGGGATTGCGGGAGGCGGGCTTTACCGATGTCGTGCACATCAGCGAAATGCAGAGTTTGCTGAGTCGCATCTATGCGCTCGATCCCGACGTCATCGTGATCGACCTGGAAAACCCCAGCCGTGACGTTCTGGAACAAATGTTCCAGGTCAGCCGCGCGGTGCGCCGGCCGATCGCGATGTTCGTCGATCAGAGCGATGCCGCATCGATCCAGGCTTCCGTCGACGCCGGCGTCTCCGCCTATATCGTCGACGGATTGAAGAAAGAACGGCTCAAGCCGATCCTTGACCTCTGCATTTCACGCTTCAACGCCTTCGCCAAGTTGCAGGATGAACTCGATCGCGCCAAATCCGCGCTTGAAGACCGCAAGGTCATCGACCGCGCCAAGGGAATTCTGATGAAGCTGAAAGGCCTCACGGAAGAGGAGGCCTATGTCCTGCTGCGGTCAACGGCGATGCGCGAGAAAAAGAAGATCGGGGAGATCGCACAGTCGATCCTGACGGCGTCGGAGTTGCTGAAATGACCAAACCGCTCCACATCGGCTTCATTCCGCTGATCGATGCCGCCGCCCTGATCGTCGCCGTCGACAAGGGTTTTACCGCGGCGGAGGGGCTCGACGTCACCCTGGTGCGGGAAGTGTCATGGTCGAATGTGCGCGACAAGCTCAATATCGGCCTGTTTGACGCCGCGCACCTTCTGGCGCCGGTCGCGATCGCCTCCAGCCTCGGGCTCGGACATGTCAAGGTGCCGATCGCGGCGCCGTTCAATCTTAGCCTCAACGGCAACGCCATCACGGTGTCGCCGGCGCTGCACGCGGCGATCATGGCGGAAATCGACGGCGACCGCTTCGATCCGATGGCCACGGCGCTGGCGCTGGCGCGCGTCGTCGCCGCGCGTCGCAGGAGCGGCGCGGAACCCCTGACCTTCGGCATGACGTTTCCGTTCTCCACCCACAACTATCAGCTGCGGTTCTGGATGGCGGCCGGAGGCGTCGACCCGGACGAGGACATTCGCCTCGTGGTGCTGCCGCCGCCCTACATGGCCGACAGCATTGCCAGTGGCCAGGTCGACGCGTTCTGCGTCGGCGCGCCCTGGAATTCGATCGCGGTCGATCGCGGCGTTGGACTGATCCTCCATTTCGTTTCCGACATTCTGGTACGCGCGGCCGAGAAGGTGCTCGCCGTCAGGCAGAGCTGGTCGGAGAAGAACCCCGAGCTGGTCGCGGCACTGGTCCGGGCCGCCTTTCGCGCCGCTGAATTCATCGAGCAGCCGCAAAATCGGACCGAAGTGGCAAGCATTCTGGCGCAGCCGGAGCGGATTGGTGTCGAGGCCGATGTCATCCGCCGTACGCTGGATGGCCGCCTGAAGATCTCCCCTGACGGAACCATCCGCGAAAGCAGCCGCTATCTGCTGGTGGGAAGAGAGGGCGCGCCACGGCCGGATCCCGTGCAGGCCGCCTGGCTTTACGCGCAAATGGTCCGCTGGGGGCAGGCTGCGATCAGCCCCGAAGCTCTTGCCATCGCCATGGGTGTGTTCAGACCCGACCTTTACGATGCCGCATTGGGAATACGTGGGCAGACCGACCGCGGCGCAGTTGGCTCCGTCGGAGCCTTCGCCGGACCCGCCTTCGATCCAGTGGATATGGCCGGGTATCTGGCCTCGTTCAAGGTCTCCCGCCGGGTTCCATGAACCGCAAAGCCATCAGCCCAGAAATTAGGCAAGATGATTCGTTATCCACTTTTTAGGCGTTTGCCTTTCGAAGGGGCGCCACCTTTGTTAACTGTGCTGCGATGCAATATAAATAACTTATTGATTTTGCGTGCATTTATAAAATTGCTGCACTGGCACACTATTTGAATAACAAAATATGAGTCAGTGAATAGAAAAATATGAGCCAGCCGCCGTAGTCGCCAGCTGGCCGTTGTCCAAGATGGATTTCCGCAGCAACGAGGCTGATCGGATCGCTCAGAAAATTCCGATACGGCGCTGCCCTTCGAATTGAATTTCCGAGCGATCAAACGCCCTTTCCCTCGTTGTCGCCACGCCTACGCGTGGCAGCTGGAGCTTCGACATGGATTACGCAAAACCCGCCGACGTTGTCGCCTCAATGATCGACGTCAGTTTGAAGAAATTGGCGCTGGCGCCGCGCGACCTTCTGATCCGCGGTGCACTCTCGGGAGCACTGCTGGGCGCCGCCACCAGCCTGGCGTTTAGCGGCGCCGTCACCACCGGACAGCCGCTGGTCGGTGCGATCATCTTCCCCGTCAGTCTGATCATCATCGTGCTGCTTGGACTCGAACTTGTGACCGGAAGCTTCGGCTTGCTGCCGCTCGCGCGGCTCGAAGGCAAGGCCACCTGGAGCGCAATCGGGGCAAACTGGGCATGGGTGTATCTCGGAAATCTCTTGGGCAGCATCGTCTATGGCGGTCTGCTTGCGATCACGCTCACCAACATGGGCAAGATCGAGCCGACGGGGGTTGCGGCGCGCATCGTCAGCATTGCCGAAGCCAAGACCATCGCCAACGAGGCGATCGGGCTGGCGGGAATGGTCAGCGTTTTCGTCAAAGCCATCCTTTGCAACTGGCTGGTTTGTCTTGGCGTCGTGATGGCCATGACCACCAGTTCGACGATCGGAAAGATCGTCGCGACCTGGATGCCCATCTTCATGTTCTTTGCGCTCGGATTTGAGCATGCGGTGGTCAACATGTTCATTATCCCGACCGGCATGATGCTCGGCGCCAAGGTCAGCGTTTACCAATGGTGGGTATGGAATCAAATTCCGGTAACGCTCGGCAATCTCGTCGGCGGTTTCGTCTTCACCGGTCTCGCGCTCTACGCGACCTTCAAGCCGGCGCGCCCAGCCCTATCGACGGCGCCGGTGCTGATTCCTCAAGTTTCCGCAGAATAACGGCATCGTTGCGCAGCATGAAAATAGAAACCGTCTCAATCGACTTTACCGAGGAGCAGAAACGCTACCTCGAAGGTTTTGCCACCGGCCTGCAGATCAGCAAGGTCGGTCGCGGCTTCGGAGGCAGCGCCGCGGGCAAGACCAGCGCCGAGCCTATCGGACCCGACGCAGCGCATTTCAAGGCGCAGGACAAGGTTCTCGCGTCAGGCAAGAAGCTCGTCGATCAGGAAAAGTTCAAGCGCGAGGAGCATCCGTTCGATGCCTATCCGCGATTGAAGCAACAGGCGCTGACCAACGCGCCGCCGTCGCCGGCGGATAATTTTCGCTGGCGCTATTACGGCTTGTTTTACGTTGCGCCGACGCAGGACTCCTACATGTGCCGGCTGCGGATTCCCAATGGCGTGCTCAAGCACTGGCAGTTCGCCGGGCTGGCCGATCTTGCCGAGCGGCTATGCGGACCCTATTGCCATGTCACGACCCGCGCCAATCTTCAGCTGCGTGAAGTGCTGCCGAAGCACACCGTCGCCCTGATCGAGGGCATCCAGGATCTCGGGCTGTGCTCGCGCGGTTCGGGTGCCGACAACATTCGCAACGTCACGGGCACGCCGACGGCCGGGATCGATCCGCAGGAATTGATCGACACCCGCGAATATGCCCGCGAATGGCATTACCACATTCTCAACGACCGCTCGCTGACTGGATTGCCGCGCAAGTTCAACGTCGCGTTCGACGGCGCCGGCAAGATCGCGGTGCTGGAAGACACCAACGACATCGCCTTCGCAGCCGTGGAAGTGAAGGACGGCTTTGGCGTCGAGCCCGGCGTCTGGTTTCGCCTCGGGATAGGCGGCATTACCGGCCACAGGGACTTTGCCAGGGCGACCGGCATCATCGTCAGGCCGGCGGACGCGACCAGGGTCGCCGACGCAATCGTCCGGGCGTTCATCGACACCGGCGATCGCACCAACCGCCTCAAGGCGCGCATGAAATATGTCATCGACGGAATGGGAATGGAGAAATTCCTTGTTCTGGTCGAGGAAAAACTCGGTCACGCCTTCACCCGCGTGCCGGCGGAGGCCTTCGCGCCGCGGCCGGCCTTCGACCGCATGGCGCATATCGGCGTGCACCAGCAGAAGCAGGAAGGCCTCAACTGGATCGGCGTTTCGCTGTCGGTCGGCAAAGTCGAGTGCGAGCAGATGCGCGGCCTTGCAAAGATCGCGCGCGATCTCGGCGACGGCGAAATTCGTCTGACGGTCTGGCAAAACCTCCTGATCTCAGGCGTGGCCGACGAAAATGTGGGACTCGCGGTTGCAGCCATCGAAGCGATGGGACTGCCGGTCAAGGCGTCGCAAATCCGCGCCGGGCTGATCGCCTGTACCGGCAATGCCGGCTGCAAGTTCGCGGCGTCCGACACCAAGCGCCACGCCGCCGAAATTGGCGGCTGGTGCGAGCCGAGGGTCGAAATCGACACGCCCCTGAATATCCACCTGACCGGCTGCCACCACTCCTGCGCCCAGCATTACATCAGCGATATCGGCCTGATCGCCGCCAAGGTGCCGGCTGGCGAACAGGACGATACCGTCGAGGGCTATCACCTGTTCGCAGGCGGCGGGTTCGGCCCAAATGCCGAGATTGGGCAGGAGGTCTACCACGACATCAAGGCGGAGGACGCGCCGCAGACGGTCGAGAAGTTGCTCAAGGCGTATCTTACCCATCGCGCATCGCCGGACGAAACTTTCCTTGCCTTCGCAAGGCGCCATGATGGCGAGACGCTGCGCAAACTTGCGGACGCAGAGACTTCCACATGAATCAGATGACGCCTCCACCGAAGATCGAGATTATCCCCGCCAGCGCGCCGTTTTCCGAGGCGCAGCGCTCGTGGCTGAACGGCTTCTTCGTCGGGCTGCTGTCGACGGATGGTACGGCGCCGCTGTCGGCGGAGCAGGGCGCCGCCGTCATGCAGGGGCCGACGGGTGACGGTGACGACGGCGAAGCGCCCTGGCACGACCAAACCATGCCGATTGCGGACCGCATGAAGCTCGCCGAAGGACGCCCGATGCGCCGGCGCATGATGGCGGCGATGGCACAGCAGGATTGCGGCCAGTGCGGCTATAACTGCAACGACTATTCCGAGGCCATCGCGAGCAAGGCGGAAGCGCGCCTGAACCTGTGCGTGCCCGGCGGCAAGGAAACCGCCCGGATGCTGAAGGCGCTGCACGAGGAACTGGGAAAAGCGCCCGCGGTAGCACCCGGCACGGCGGCCGCGCCCGCCGCAGCGACACCGGTGGTCGCCGTGGAACTGGGCCGTTCGCGCGACAATCCAGCGCCGGCGACGTTCCTGTCGCGGCGCTTGCTCAACAAGGCCGGATCGGAAAAGGAAACCTGGCACATCGATTTCGACCTTACCGGAAGCGGCCTCGACTACGTCGTCGGCGACTCCTTCGGAATTTTCGCACGCAATGATCTCGGTCATGTCGACCAGGTCATTGCCCTGCTCGGCGCTTCGCACACCACTGCCGTGAGAGGCAAGACGCTG
This sequence comes from Bradyrhizobium sp., assembly GCF_004799445.1. Classification (GTDB taxonomy): domain Bacteria; phylum Pseudomonadota; class Alphaproteobacteria; order Rhizobiales; family Xanthobacteraceae; genus Bradyrhizobium. The sequence goes on along the minus strand of NZ_SSNA01000214.1, from coordinate 25,714 downwards.
CGCGAGGTATTGACCGACGAAGTATCGCTCGCGCCCGCGCCGGATTCGCTGTTCGAGCTGATTTCGTTCATTACGGGCGGGGCTCAGCGCGAGAAAGCGCGCGCGCTGGCGCAGGGAGACGACCCCGACGGCGACGCCGCCACTCTCGATGTGATGGCGGCACTGCAGAAATTTTCCGGCGTTCGCCCACACCCCGAAGTCTTCGTCGAAGCCCTCGAGCCGCTGCAGCCGCGGCTTTATTCGATCTCCTCGTCGCACAACGCCACTCCTGGCAAGCTGTCGCTGACGGTCGACTGCGTGCGGTACGTGGTCGGCAAGCGCAAGCGGCTTGGACTGGCTTCGACATTCCTCGCCGAACGCATCCAGCCGGGCGATCCGGTGCAGGTCTACGTGCAGAAGGCACACGGCTTTGCGCTGCCGCAGGATCCGAAGGTGCCGATCATCATGATCGGACCCGGCACCGGCATCGCCCCGTTCCGCGCATTCCTGCTCGACCGCAAGGCCACCGGCGCGCCCGGCAAGAACTGGCTGTTCTTTGGTCACCAGCGCAGCAGTTGCGATTTCTTCTATGCCGACGAACTGAACGCCATGAAAACCGCCGGGCTGCTGACGCGGATGTCGCTGGCGTGGTCGCGCGACGGTGACAAGAAATTCTACGTGCAGGACCGCATGCGCGAGGTTGGCCGTGAATTATGGACGTGGCTGGCCGAGGGCGCGAACGTCTATGTCTGCGGCGATGCCAAACGAATGGCGAAGGACGTCGAGCGCGCACTGGTCGATATCGTCGCGCAACACGGCGCACGCTCGACCGACGAGGCCGTCAGCTTTGTCGGGGAACTCAAGAAGAAGGGCCGGTTCCAGCAGGACGTCTACTGACCGGGATGGGAACCGGTTCCCGTTATGGCAAATTCGAACGAATAAAATTCTCAGATGAATCCGCCGCGGAGAATTTTTGCCTGCGATTGGAGTCTGTCGGAGCGTTCGTATCGCTATTTTTCGCAATCTCTTGCGTCCAACCGCGATCGGTACTCCACTATCTCGGATGCCGGGTTGGAGATCGACCATGCGCGAGCTATCGGCGGAAGCCCGCCTTCACCTTTACGCGCGTTCCCTGTCCCGAAAAACCGGAACAGGATTTCACGCGGCTGCGCTTTATGGCTCGCTCGCCGTCATCGCGGCCGTTTTATTCGGCACGCTTTCAGTTCATCCGTTCTGATCGTGCTTTGCGCTAACCCGCCCTCTTGAACGGCGCCACATCGATGCCGGCGTCCTTCAGCGCCATCCGGACCCCGCGCGCGATATCGACAGCACCCGGCGTGTCACCGTGAATGCAGACCGTGTCGGTGCGCATCTTGATCACCTTGCCCGTCACCGAGACCACGGCGCCGTCCTGTATCATTCGCACCACGCGTTCGGCGATCTGCTTCGGGTCATGCAGCACTGATCCGGGCTTCTTGCGCGAAACCAGCATGCCGTCGTCATCGTAGGCGCGATCGGCGAATACCTCGTGCACCATCGGCAGGTTTGCCGCTTCGCCGGCCTGCACCAGCTTGGAATTGGCCAATACGACAAAGATCAGATTGGGATCGACCGCCTTGATGGCGGAAGCAATCGCGCGCGCAGTGGTGTCTTCCTCGCAGGCGACGTTCGACAACGCGCCATGCGCCTTGACGTGGGTGACCTTGTAGCCGGCCAGGGTCGCGATCGCCTGCAGGGCGCCGATCTGGTAGGCAACGAGGTTCTCGATCTCGGAGGCCTTCATGCCATAAAACGGCCGGCGGCCAAAGCCATGAATGTCGCGGTATCCGGGATGCGCGCCGACGCTGACACCGCGCGCCTTCGCCAATTCCACGGTCTTGCGCATGGTGTCATAATCCCCGCCGTGAAAGCCGCAGGCGACGTTCACCGACGTGGCGACATCAATCATGGCGGCGTCGTTGCCCATTTCCCAGGCGCCAAAGCTCTCGCCGAGATCGCTGTTCAGATCGACTGTTTTCATGTTTCTTGTCCGTTTTTTGGTTGCCCGGATTAGTCCTGCGTCAGCGCATCGGCAGGCGATGCGATCTGCCACGTTCTGGCGTCGACCGCGCTGACCGCGGCGCCGGCGACATTAGCATCTTGCAGCGCCTCGATGTTGAGATCAAAACTCTCGATCGGACGGAGCCGATCGGGCAGGGTTCGCAATAGTTCGGCGAATTTGCGTGCCTCGGTCTGCGCTTCGGCCATGGTGACCGCCTTGAACCTGAAGCCGGTTCCGGCCGGAATCTGGGCGAACCGGCCAAAATCGGCGGTTATCACGGTCGCGATCTTGGGATAGCCGCCGCTGGTGCCGCGGTCCGACATCAGCACGATGGGCTGGCCGTTGCCGGGTACCTGGATGCTGCCATTCACGGTGCCGTCGGAGACGATATTGTGGCCGTGCAGATGCCTGATCACGGGGCCCTCGAGCCGGTACCCCATGCGATCACTGGTTGCCGATATTTTCCACGCGCTATCCAGGAACAGGTTTATGCCGTCGCCGAATTCGTCATCCTGCGGTCCCATCACGACGCGGATCGGGCCATCCACCGCGGCAGGAAGATCGATCCGCTGCTCGGCTGTGCCACTCCCGGCCGCCACCTGCAATTCGTCACCGGCCTGCAGCGGACGCGGGTAGGGGCTGCCGAGTCCGGCCCGCGCATTCACGGCCAGGCTTCCGAACATCGGCTCGCCCGCAATCCCGCCCTCGATCGCGAGGTAACTGAAAGACCCGCCGCGGGCGAGACCCAGCTTCAGCGTCTCGCCATCCGCGATCGTCACGGACGTGTCCCAGGCGACCGCGCGCCCCGAGATTTCGGCGGAACGCGGTGCGCCGGCGAGCGCGACACGGACGGCGCCTTCGCGCGCGACAAGCGCCCCGCCAAATGGTCCGATCTCGATTCCCGGAGCAAACAACGTGTTGCCGACCAGGCAATTGGCGGCGGCGAGCCCAAGCCGATCCATGGCGCCGCTCGGCGTCAGACCGTAACGCTGGGCGCCGAAGCGTCCGCCGTCCTGCACCGAACTTGCCGGCCCGATCGCTGCGATGACAAGGGTACTCATGCGGCGATCAATTCCGCGACAATCTCGCCACCCTCTGCCGCGCGATCCTGCTCCAAGAACGTCTTGGCATCGACCACGGAAAACGTCACGCGATCGCCGGGTTCCAGCAGGAAGATCGGATCGCGGTGCAACTGGTAGGTCCGCACAGCCGTGCGGCCCAGCAAATGCCAGCCGCTCGGGCCGGCAAGACACTGCACGCCGGTCTGCACGCCGCCGATCGAAATCGTGCCGGCGGGGGTCAACAGCCGCGGGTTTTGTCGCCGCGGCATCTGCAGCGAATCCTGCAGGCCGCTGAGGTAGGACCAGCCCGGCGTAAAGCCGATCATGGCGACGCGGTAGTCGCCGGCGATGTGCCGCGCCACGATTTCATCGGGCGTGGTGCCCAGCGTCTTGGCGACATCCTCAAGGTCGATGCCATGTTCGCCGCCATACACCACGGGAATGCGCCAGCGTCGCGTTTCCTCCGTCGGCGGGACCGGCTGTTGCGCGAGCTCGCCGAGTTTCCCGCCCAGCGCATCGAAATCGATCTGCGTCGGATCGTAGTGAACCAGCAGGGATCGATAGGTCGGCACGGTTTCGGTCACGCCGGGGATTGGCTCACGCGCCAGCGTACGGTCGAGCGCGAGCACCCGCCGGTTCGCGGCGTCGTCGATGGTGCGGCTGAATTCTACCGTGACGGCGCCGTCACCACTTGGCAAAAGGCGGGGTTGGGAGAGTGTAGCAGTCATGGCTTGATAATTCTTCGGTCGGCAGCATGCTCTGACGCTGTGAAGTGGAATTCGGCGAAGCCTAGCATCGGGCGCGCTTTCGCGCGACCCGTTGGCGCAAATAAGCCAGCAGGGTCAATAAACTAATCCGCAGATCCGTGATAAGGTGCCTTGATTACGCACCTGCCATGCATGGCTGCGGCAAAGAGTTCGCGACGGCACTTGACGCGATGGCCGCGCCCCGCAAGATGCCCGCCCGATCCATCTGCACCGGAGCCGTTTTTTCGATGTCCCTGACCCCCGAAGCCATCGCAACGCTTTCGCGCGTTTCCACCGCCACCATCACCACCGTTCTTCTTAAAAAGGGCCTGCGAAACGTCTGGATGCGGGGCTCGCGCCCGCTTCGGCCAGGGCAGAAGCGGCTGGTCGGACCGGCTTTCACACTGCGTTTCGTGCCTGCGCGGGAAGACCTGGCGACGCCGGAATCATGGTCGTCGCCGATTTCGACCCGTACCGCGATTGAAGCCATGCCCGATGGCTGCATCGCGGTGGTTGACGCCATGGGCATCACCGATGCCGGCATTTTCGGCGATATCCTGTGCGCGCGCATGGTCAAGCGCGGGGTCGCCGCGCTGGTCACCGACGGCGTGGTACGCGATCTCGAGGGCGTGCTCGGCACCAGCCTGCCGGTGTGGTGTGACGGCTATGCCGCGCCGCCCTCGGTCGCCGGCCTGACCTTTGTCGGCTGGGGCGAGCCGATCGGATGTGGCGGCGTGGCGATCTTCCCCGACGACATCATCGTCGCCGATCAGGACGGCGCCGTCGTCATCCCCAAGGCCTTTCTAGACCTCATTCTGGCCGAAGGTGCCGAGCAGGAGCGAATGGAGGCCTGGATCGTCGACCAGGTCAACAACGGCGCCGTGCTGCCCGGCCTCTATCCCATGAACGCCGAGACCAAGGCGCGCTACGCGGCGTCAAAAAAATAATCCAGTAGCCCGAATGGCGTGATCGCAGGAGGACACCAATGGACATTCATCCCGCCGGCTCTCGGCCGACCCGTCGCGCGCCCAAGGAATACTTCACGGGCACTGTCTGGCAGGACCCGATCGCCGCCGCGCCAGCGCCAGCACGGGTCGTGGTGAACAGCGTGTCTTTTGAACCGGGCGCGCGGACAAACTGGCATTCGCATCCGCTCGGTCAGACGCTGTACGTTATCTCAGGCCTGGGCCGGGTTCAGACCAAGGGCGGGCCGATCCGCGAGATCCGGCCTGGCGATGTGGTCTGGATTCCGCCTGGCGAAAAGCATTGGCATGGCGGCTCTCCGACCAACGGCATGACCCACCTCGCCATGCAGGAATCGCTGGACGGAAGTCACGCGACCTGGATGGAGCCGGTCACCGACGCGGAATATTCCGCGAAGGTCGGCGAATAGCAGGCGGCGCAACCCGCCAGATCCGCTGCGAGGTCGATGTGCCCAATGTCAGGGGGAAATTTTCGCACATGATCCGCCCAGGGCACATCGCAGCGTTCCGCTGGTTCAGCGCCGCGCCTGGATAGACTTGCAAGCAAATCCGGCCTATCCGGACGTCGCTTCGCGCGGAGGGGATCGCGACCGTGACAATCACAATGCACCAATCGTCAGTCGGGGTGTTCACGCATTTTCTGGGCAGTATGTCCGACCTGCTCGACCATGCGGTTGCTTACGCCGAAACCCGAAAAATCGATCCCTCAATCCTGCTGCGCGCGCGCCTCTATCCCAATATGTACGATCTCGCGCGCCAGGTGGCCGAGGCGAACAGGCACGCGATCCTCGCCTGCGCGCTGTTGGCCGGCGTGGATCCCCCGGTTTTGGGCGACACCGAGCCGGACATTGCCGAACTCAAGGCGCGCATCGCGGCAGCGAGGGATTTCGTGGGGAGTATTGAGCCGCTGCAAATCGACGCCGCCGCCGACAAGGAAGTCGTCTTCACATTTCGAAACGGTTCGACGCGAAAATTCACCGGTCGATCCCTGCTGCTGACTTTCAGCGTGCCGCAGTTCTTCTTTCATCTCACGACGGCCTACGACATCCTGCGGCATTGCGGCGTCGATCTCGTCAAGAAGGATTTTCTGGGAACGCCAAATTCCGAGCGCAAGCCGACTCAGTGAGCGTCGAGTCGGGGAGGGACGACGGAGCTAGATTTCGCCGCCATCTCGGCCCACCACATTCGCGGCGGCGGCGCGTCCGACCATTTCACTCTTGAGCGTCTCAAATCGCTGTCGCGCCTCGCGCTCGCGCTCGTCAACCAACCTTGTGGCCGCATCCGCTGACATCGGCCCGTTGCTGACCGGCTGCGAATTATCGCCGATGGTTTCATCCACGAAGTATTGGCCATCGCTTTCGCGGCGGACGGTCCATTTGAAACGGATCGCCGCCATCGGGCCGGGACCCACTTTCGAATAGCCGTCAGCCTCGATCCGTCCCGGAGTATCGGGCTTTTCTCGATGGATGGCCCTTTCAGGCTCGCGATCCGCCTCCGGAGCATCGAGGATGCTGGCGATGGCCGCGAGAGCATGATCGGTGGGGTCGCTCTGACTCAATATTTCAGTCTCCACAGTCAGCGCGCGGCGCCGGAATCGGGTCCGGTCGCCCGCGCCGATATGCTTTCCTCGGCCCTGATTGCGGCTGAGTTTTGTCGGCTCATGCGCAAACCGGCGGTATCTTATTATTCCAGGACCGTCCCTGTTCGAGCTGGGCCGCCAGGCGAAATAACGTCGCCTCGTCGCCAAAGCGTGCAGCGAACATCATGCCGAGCGGCAATCCGGCGGCGTTCCATGCGAGCGGCACCGACATCGCCGGTTGGCCTGACATGTTGAACATCGAGGTTGCCGGCATATAGCGCCGCAGAATGGGCGGGATATGCGACAGATCCTGCGACATCGGGTCGAGCTCACCGATGCACAGGGGTGGCAAGCATAGCGTCGGGCACAGAAACACGTCGCAAGTCTCGAAGAAGGTGGCCAGCCCCCGCGAAATCCGGAAGGCGTCAAGTTGCGCCGCCGTATAGTCGATCGCGGTGGCCTTGCCGCCGTTGTGCGCGCTTGCGAGCGTCAGGTTTTCGAAATCCTGATCCGTCACGGCACGGCCGAATTGCTGCCTGGCGAGCCGGACCGCGAGCCCCGTATGGGCGTTCACGATCAGCGCCATCACGACCGCCGGATCGGTCGCCAGCACCGGCGCGCGCTCCTCGACATGATGGCCGAGCCGCGCCAGCAGGGTCGCGACTTCGCGGGCCGCCGCGGCGATTTCGGGGTCGATGGCGTCGCCAAAAGGCGACTTGTCGGTAAAGGCGATGCGCAGCCGTCCGGGGTCGCGACCGACCTCCTCGGCGAAGGGCCGTTCCGGCGGTGGCGCCCTATAAGGGCTCGATGGCTCCGGTCCATGGATCGCATCGAGCATGGCCGCGCTGTCGCGCACGCTGATGCTCAGCACGTGACCGCAGGAAAATCCATTCCAGCCTTCACCGCGCTCGGGACCGATCGGATTGCGCGCCCGGGTCGGCTTCAATCCGAACACGCCCGATGCCGAGGCTGGAATTCGTATCGAACCGCCGCCGTCACTAGCATGCGCCACGGCAACAATGCGCGCGGCCACCGCCGCCCCGGCGCCGCCGGAAGATCCCCCGGAAGAGTGCTCGGGATTCCATGGATTTCGCGTCGGACCGAACAGGCGGGATTCGGTGGTCGGCAGCAATCCGAATTCCGGGGTGGAGGTTTTGCCAAAGATCGTCAGGCCGGCGTCGAGGAAGCGCCGGGCGAGGGTGCCGGTATGAGCGGCAATATGGTCCTTGTAGATGCTCGCGCCCGACGTGGTCCGCGTCCCCTCTCCAGATCCTTCAAGAGAAACGGCACGCCGGTGAACGGACATCCGGAAGTCCCTTGTCGATTTGCCGCTTGGCGTAGTCGTAGTGCTTTACGACGACCGCATTGATTTGCGGATCGACCTTGGTGGTCCGCGCAATTGCTTCATCCAGCAATTCACCGGCGCTGACCTGCCTTTTCCGCACGAGTTCGGCCAGACCGACTGCGTCATAGCTGCCATATTCTCTGAAGGCCATGGTTCCCCGGGGGTAAGGCGCCGAACCCGGCTAAGCCGTCGGCAAAGGCCGCATGCCATCAAGCCCCGATCAGCCGAGCACGTCCTGATTGATCACGTTCTGGCGTATGGGTTCGCCATCGAGCGCGCTCAGGATATTGCGCGCGGTTTGTTCGCTCATCCGGTCGACGGCTTCCCGGGTGACGCCTGCGACATGCGGGGCAATAATGACGTTGGGAAGCTCGAACAAGGAATGACCTGCGGGCGGCGGCTCCTGCTCGAATACATCGAGACCCGCGCCGGCGAGCCTACCGGACGAGAGCGCGTCATAAAGCGCCGCCTCATCGACAATTCCGCCGCGCGCGGTGTTGATCAGATAGGCCGATGGTTTCATGCGCTTCAAGCGCGCCGCATTGAACATTCCGATGGTTTCCGACGTCTTGGGGCAGTGGATGCTGACAAAATCGGCCCGCGGCAGCGCCGCATCGAGGTCGGTGACGGGTTCGCAGCCGGCGGCGTTGATCTCGTCGGGGGACTTATAGGGATCGTAGATCAGAACGCTCATCTCCATGGCCAGGCAACGCTTCGCGGTTCGCGTCCCGATGCGCCCGAAGCCGACAATCAGGACCGTTTTGCCGAACAAGTCGTAAGGCAGCTTGCCGAGCCGCGTGCTCCATTGGCCGTCCCTGACCAGCGCGTGCATCTCGACGGCGCGCTTGGCCAGCGTCAGCATCATGAACAACGCCTGCTCCGCCACCGATGGGGAGTTGGCGGTTCCCGCCACCATCAGCGGGATTTTGCGACGGCTGAGCGCGGCGACATCGACGGCATCGTAGCCGACGCCGATCCGGGTCACGACCGCGATCTTCTTCGCAGCCTCGAGTTCGGGCTCGCCGAAACGGGTGGCGCCGAGCGCCACGCCGTGAACCGGCGCTTGCGCCTTGAGCATGGCCTCGAAGTCGCTGGCAGAGATCAAGTTAGGAAATTCGACGAGTTCGATATCGCCGCGTTCCCTCAGCAGGGCGCGTCCCGGCAGTGACATCGATTCGGTGATGAAGATTTTCTTCTTGTTGGTCGCCATCGCCAGTTCCCAGCCCGGTTCCTTGCGCTGCCTGTCGGCTTCTTCTTCTGATCCTGCCGTCGAGGGACGACGTCGACAAATCGTTTAGCAGGAGCCGATTGTCGTGGTCCACTGCCAATCACGGGGATCGTCGGCGCCGTTCCTGCTGGCGCGGTGGTAGACTTGCTTGCCGCGAAACCGGTAAAGTCCGGATTCGCTGCAACAGCGCCGTTACCCTATCTTCGAATCGACCTGGGAGACCCCATGATGATCAGCCCGATGCCGGCCGCGCGCGTGCAACAAAGACTGCGCCTTGCGCTTGGGGCACTGGTCGTCACGCTTTTCTGGATTCCTCAGCCGGCAGACGCGCAAGGGTTGGTCAAGGGAGTTCAACAAGGAGCCGAGGCGGGCAACAAGGCGGCCGGACCCGTCGGCGGCGTATTGGGGGGCGCGATCGGCGGGGTGGTCGGCGTGTTTACCGGCGTGCTCGGTGTCGGTGAACAAAAAGGGCAGGCAGCGGCCCCCGCGAACGGCGCCAAGCAGACCCAGAGCGGTCCCGCAAAAAATGCCAAAGCCGCCAAGGGCGCGAAAGCAACAGCAGCAAAGCCGGTGGACGTTCTCACGCAGCCGGGCCAACCGGAGCTGACAGCCGAGCAGATCGTCGCCAACAGCGATGCAGACATCGATCGGATCAAAACCGAATTGAACCTGACGCCCGAGCAGGAAAAGCACTGGACCGCGTTCAACAGCGCGATGCACTATCTCGGCCATAATGGCGCTGACCGTCTCAATCTTAGAATTGCGCGGGCAAAGCGTGATCCGCCCGACGATATTGTCGAGCAGATGCGCAACGAGGCCCAGTTTCTCAACGATCGCGCCGTGGATCAACGCGCCGTCGCGGACGCGGCCGAGCCGCTGTTCACCAGCCTCGACGACAAGCAAAAGACGATCTTTATTCAGGAAATGGTGCGCCTGAGCCACGAGCGCGGGCTTGACTAGGGCGCTGTTGAGCGAAGCATGCCCTCGGACTGGATACCGGGGGTAGCGGCTGGCGCTGAGAAACGCCTTTAAGGCCACCGGGCCGCAAGCATGGCCCGGCTGACGTCGACGAAATCCCCGCGGCCGCCCGCCGCCAGGGCGATTGCGCCCGCGAATAGCCGGGCGCACAGGCCCTGGGGTAGGTGGAAGGCGCGGCACCCGGCTATCCTGCCGCAGCGGTGCGGCCCTTCAACTCGTCATGCAAAATTGAAGAAAAGCTGACCGCTTCGCGCCCGAGATATGGCTGGGTCATGACCTTGTCGCGATTTGGCTCGCCGCGGACCGTGCCAAACAGAACATCGCGGCCAGCGGGCCGCGATGTCGTGTCCGGATGGTCTCAGGTCTTCGGGAAATTCAGCTCCACGCCGACGCCGTCGGGGTCGTAAAGGAAAAACTGCGTGTCGCCGGTGCGCGGCACGATGCTCTCGCGGAATGCGACGTTTTTGGACTGCAAACGCCTGCGTACCCCTTCAACATCGGTGGCGGCAAAAGCGATATGGTCGAGGCGGCCGGTGTCTTCGTATTTCTTCTCGGTGCCGCGCACCACGATGCCTTCGCGCGGCTGGCGCGTGCCCATCAGGTGCACGGTGGCCACACCGCCGAAATAAAGCCAGTAGCCGGGGAAATCGAGCGGCGGCCGGTCGCCGTTCTGCAAACCGAGCACCTCGCAATAGAAGTCCTTGCTGCGCTCGAGATCCGCGGGTTCGATAGTGTAATGTTGCAGTCCGCCGAGCGGCATGGTGTTTCTCCCCAGACAAAGATCAGGTCGCATCGGTGCCCGCGTCCGCAGGTGCCGACGGATTGGTTTGGTGCAGCAATCAGGTGGAGACCGCCAGTTCCCTGTCGATCTGTTCGATCGACTTGCCCCGGGTCTCCAGCCCAAAGAAATAATACACCGTCCCGGCCATCAAAAACCAGCAACCGAGATAAACGAAAGCAAGAGGAATCTCCGGTAAGGGCACGTCAGGCTTGAGATAATTGCCCGAGCCTACGATCAAGGCGAGGCCCACCGGCCCAATGATCTTGCCGATGCCGCCGAAGCCGTAGGCCGAACCCATGCCCGAGGTCCGCAGATGCGACGGCCAGACTTCCGCCGCGTAGGGCCCGACGATGGCAAAGCCGCCGTCGGCAAAAAAGAAAGCCACTGCCAGCAGCAGCCAGAACGCCGATACGCCCATGAACATGGCATTGTAATTGTAACCGGCCACGATGGTCAGCACCCCCGCGCCGAAGCCCAGCAGGCCACCGGCGTTGCGGCGGCCCATCAGTTCGGAGAAAAACGAGAACGACAGACGCCCCACGAAGCCGAAGACGCTGAGCAGGATCATCATCTTGGCGGCTTCCTGCGGTGTGACCTTCAGCAGCACCACAAACAGCGCCGGCGCCCAGAGCGTGATCCCGTAGACGCCGGTCTGCGCGCCGGCATTGCCGAGCCATGAGACGATCAGGCTTCGCGGATATTTGAAAAGGTCAAGCCAGTTGCTGCTGACGATCGGGCCGGCGTCTGCGGCCGTCGGCAACGGCAGCGATGCCGGCGCCATCTGCAGCGCCCAGCCCAGCGAGTTGCGCGCCTCCTCATAGCGGCCCTGGCGACACAGCCAACGCGGCGACTCCGGGACCCAGACACGAACCAACAGCACGAGCAGGGCGGGCAGTACGCCAACGGCGAACAATAGCCGCCACTCGCCGCTGCCGACCAACGAACCCAAGACGGCGCCGAGGCCAACGCCGAGCGGGATGACGCAGGTGACAAGGCCGCCGGCCCAACCGCGCTTGGAGGAAGGCATGAATTCCTGCACCAGCGGCAGATCCACGCAATAGAGCCCGCCGACACCGACGCCGACGAAAAAACGCATCACCGAGAGGTAGATCCAGCCATTGTCGGGCGTGAAATACAACAGGCCGGTCGCGATCGAGAAGTTTAGCACGGTGCCGATAAAGACCTTGCGACGGCCGATGCGATCGGCAAGCCAACCCCAGACATAGGCGCCGATGATGGCGCCAATACCGGAACTCATCAGCACCGTGGCGGACTGGCCGAAGGTCAGTTTCCAAGGTCCAATCAGGAAGGCGAGCACAAAGCCGATCAGAAAGTAATCGAAGAATTCGAGCGCGTCGCCGATGATGGCCGCAACGAGGATCTTGATCTGGTTACCGGTCAGACTCGTCCGTCGATCGAGTATCTCGAACATGGCGTTTTTCCCGTTGGCGCATGTTGGTTGAGCCGGCGTCGCGCCTACGCACCGGCGGTGACGACAAAGCTAACCTGCGAATGCGGCCGGCGGAAGCCTGGCGACACGCGGGGGTCCTTGTGCAAAAAGCCATCAGCCGTTCCGGGTTTCCGCCGGCCCCATGTTGCTCCGGGCAGATTAGGCCCGGAGCCAAGCCCCCCGCAGGCGTGCGAGCCCGATCGGATTTCGTCGGCCGGTGCGGCAAAAAATGGCGCTTACAGCTTCCGATTCATTTGGATCGAAGCAACGGCGGTTAATTTGTTTAAGGTTTGGCGCTAATCTCGCCCGGTGAGTTGGGATCAAGGCTCGGGCCGATGGAAGAGAAGCGAAAGCACCCGCGGACTGAAATAAACGAACCGGCCTACGTCTCGTCCGGGGGATCCGTCATGAGCTGCATGGTGCGAAATATCTCACCCGAGGGCGCTGCCATCGATGTCGAGAATCCCGCCTTCGTTCCTCCGCACTTTCGCCTGGTGATGGCGAGCGACTCTTCGATCCACGAATGCAGCATCGTGTGGATCCAGCAAAAGCGGATCGGCGTGACTTTTGCCGCAGCGCCGAAAGACACCTCAAGGCGGAACTGAACCCGGAGGAGCCAGCCGGGCCTCAGGGTGGTCGCGGGCAGCCTTGCTAAACCATCTTGAACCGGGCGTAGAGCCACACCTTGATCTGGTCCATGACCAAGGCAAGGGCGATGGCCGTGGCCAAAATTCCCGCGACGACCGATGGCGCGAGCGGCGTCATCCATATTCCGGCCAGCGCCAGCGTGCCGATGACCAAGCCGTCCACGATACTTGAGAGGATCACCAGCAGACTCGGCCGCGAAGACCAGATGCGTTTTCGCTCGCGGACGACATAAAATACAGCCTGGCCGTTGCATGCGAGCGTAACGAACGTCAACGTGCGCAAGGTATCGATGTCAAAGTGCATCACCATCGAACCGAAGGCCAGGATGACGACGCAGAAGGCGAGATCGAAAAGTCCAATGATAATGCCGACAATGGTGAGATGATCAATCCGCCAGGAATTTGGCATGGGCGAGGGACGGACATTGTCGGTGGTTGACGACATTGCGAGAAAATCGCCGGTGATCATCGAAATAACCATGAGCGTCGGCGTCAGGATCGCGTGCTTGGTCAGGATCAGGCCGAATCCGAGAAACAACACCTGCCGGGATTTGTGAACGATCGACCGCAGCGCATAGGTCAGGATCCGCTGGAATGTGATCCGGCCTTCCCGAACCGAGGCGACGATGCCGGCAAGCCCGGGCTCGGTGAGGACGATACCCGCGGCCGACTTGGCGACGTCGGTGGCCGATGACACCGCGATGCCGATCTGGGCCTGACGCAGGGCCGGCGCGTCGTTCGCGCCGTCGCCGCACATGCCGACGGTGTGACCGCGGCTCTGAAACGCTTTGACCAAGCGAAACTTGTCTTCGGGCAGCACGCCAGCGAAAACCGAGAAATCTTCGGGGCCAAGCCGATCGTTGATCCCGCCCGGCGGACAAACGGCGCCGGTCAATCCGACCGCGTCGGCGACGAAGGCAGCGGTCGTCGCCGCGTCCCCGGTCACCATCACGGTATGAATCCCGAGCGCGCGCAAGTGATCGATCATCTCCCTTGAATCGCTGCGCGGCGGATCGCTGAGGGCCACGAGTCCGACGAGGCGCATGGCGGTTTCGGTCCCGATCGCGACGCCGAGGACCCGATGGCCGTGTCTTTCCAGTTCATTGGCAGCCTGCTCCGCGGCCGGCGCCGGTTGCGAAAGCCCGAACACCACCGCGAAGGCGCCTTTGACGATGCGCAGCGCGTTGCCATCGCCGTCGAGCGCGCGCGCTTCCGACATCTTGGTAGCCGGGTCGAACGGCGTGAAGCTGGTGACGGTGGGAAGGCCGGTGCCGCTTTGAAGCAAGTTCATTTGCTGCGAGGCTGCGGCGGCCTGTACCGCGGTATCGACGGGATCCCGGCCACCCTCGGCGCTGGCTAGCGCGGCGAGCGCCAAGACATGGGCTTCGTCGAAGCCAGGCATCGCGCGGATCGCGGCCACGGCCAGTTCGTTGCGCGTCAGGGTGCCGGTCTTGTCAATGCAAAGCACATCGAGACTCGCGGCTTCATCGACCGCGGAGAGGCGGGTCGGAAGCACGCCAACACGTGTGAGGGCTTGCGCGCCGATCGCGGTCGCAAGCGTAAAGGTCGCGGGCAGTGCCACCGGAACCGAGGCCAGAACCGAGATGAGCACCAGCGGAATGGCCTCCGCCAGCGGCATCCCGATGTGGTAGGCGTAGGCCATCAGCAGCACGGTGACGGCGCCGTTGAAGCCGGCAAGATTGCGAACGACGCGAAACACCGCTTTTTGCTGGGTGCTGACCACGTAGGCCGTGCGCACGAGCTCCGCGGTGCGGCCGAATTTGGTGCGAACCCCGGTGGCCAGCACTTCGGCGATCGCTTCGCCGCGCTGAACCAACGCACCGGCATAGGTCTCGGTGCCGCGCCCGGCTTCCACGGGCAGGGACTCCCCGGTGAGCATGGATTGATCGAGCAGGATCGAACCATCGCGAATCCGGACGTCCGCGGCGACTACCGTTCCGAGGCTGAGTTTGACGATATCCCCCGGCACAAGTTCAGCGGCCGGCAAAATCGCCCAAACGCCGTTACGCAGGACCGAAGCTCTGAGTGCTAGTCCTGACTTGAGCGCCGCGATCGTCGACTGGGCTCGGTTCTCGTGGAAAACGCCAATGGCCGAATTGAATACCAAGAGAACGCCGATGATCGCGCCCTCGACATATTCGCCGAGCGCCAATTGAAGGACGATCGCGATCTCCAGCAGCACTGAAACTGGCGCCAGGAATTTGGCCAGAATCAGGCGCACCGGATGAACGGCGACATCCGGGGTGACATTGGGGCCAAACTGCCCAAGCCTGCGCTTCGCTTCTGCGCCAGAAAGTCCCGTGATCAAAGTTTCCATAGGTCTTTAGGGCAAAAAGCCAATCATTTGGGCAGGGTCAGGTTCCCCTTAAGGCCTGCGGCCGCGCGTCGTTTGATATCGCTCAATACCCGCCCGACAGACCAGTGCCAAATTCTCTCAACAGAAATGAGATTGCTTTGTGGAGACGAAGTTGCAGCCGCTAATGGATGATATCGATAAGAAGAAGTCGACGAATACGCGCACCGGCGAAGCCGCCGGCACTACCGATGAGAAGGCTCGCCCCGTCGTCGCGACCTCGAATCTGCCGGTGACCGTACCTTTGAAACCGGCGCGGAACAGCCGGCGGCTGCGGTTCTCGGTCGGGCTTCTTGCGGTCCTTCTCGCCGCTGGAGGAGGCGGCGTCTATTGGTGGAAGCACTCTCAGTCGCAACTGCCCCCGGGCATAAGTTTTGGTAACGGCCGACTTGAAGCCGATGAAATCGATATCAGCACCAAGTTTCCAGGCCGGATCGCGGAACTACGCGCCGACATCGGCGACATGGTCACCGCGGGACAGGTGGTGGCCCGCATGGATAGCAGGGACCTGCAGGAGTCACTCAAGAAATCCCAGGCGCAGGTGGAGCAGGCGCGGCAAACGATCGCCGAAGCCACCGCCAATCTGGAGCAGCAGCGGACGCAGCGGACGCTGGCGGCGCAGGAGCTGGAGCGGACCGAGGGCCTGCTGAAGAACGGCTGGGCGACAAAGGAACTATTCGATCAACGCAAACAAGCCCTCGACGGTGCGAACGCGGCGTTAAACGCCGCGACCAACAGGGTTGCACAAGCTGAACGCCTGCTGGAAGCCAACCAGCACGACGTCGGGCTCTACACCGTGAATATCAACGACAATGACCTGGTGGCTCCGCTCGACGGCCGGATTCAGTATCGGCTGGCGAATATCGGCGAAGTGCTTCCGGCCGGCGGCAAGGTCTTCACGATGCTGAACATCTCGTATGTCTACATGGACATTTACTTGCCCACCCTGGAATCGGGAAAAATCAAGGTCGGCACCGACGCGCGGATCTTGCTCGACGCTTATCCGAATATACCGATTCCGGCGAAGGTTTCCTTCATCGCGAGCCAGGCGCAGTTCACCCCGAAGACGGTGGAAACCCAGAGCGAGCGCGACAAGCTGATGTTTCGGATTCGCGTGCGGATCGATCCCGAGCGTTCTCGCGTTCACGCCGAGTCGGTACGGAGCGGCTTGCCTGGGGTCGCCTACCTTCGCGCCGATCCGGATGTCGCGTGGCCTGAAAACCTGAAAGGCTCGCCGTGACGGGGGGGCAGGCCGGCTTCGTCGCCGTGCTTGATGGCCTGACGCAAAGATATGGCAAGGTCAAAGCGCTGGACGGCGTAACAATCAGCATACCGGCCGATTGCATGGTCGGGCTGATCGGTCCCGATGGAGTAGGGAAATCCACACTTCTCGGCATCATCGCGGGCGCACGTCAAAATCAGTCCGGCAGCGCCATTGTCCTCGGCGGCGACATCGCAGACGCCAGTCACAGGTCGTCGGTGTGTCCCAGGATCGCCTACATGCCGCAGGGGTTGGGCAAGAATCTCTATCCGGACCTTAGCGTCCGCGAGAACATCGAGTTCTTTGGCCGACTGTTCGGACAATCGCGCGACGAGCGCAATTGGCGCATTGCCGAACTGCTCGACAGCACGGGCCTGGCGCCATTTGAGGATCGTCCGGCGAAGAAGCTGTCAGGCGGCATGCGGCAGAAACTCGGTCTGTGCTGTTCGCTCATTCACGATCCCGATTTGCTGATCCTGGACGAACCCACCACCGGCGTCGACCCGCTCTCACGCCGGCAGTTCTGGGAGCTGATCGACCGCATACGGTCTCGCCGTTTGGGCATGAGCGTGATCGTCGCGACCGCCTACATGGAAGAAGCCGAGCGTTTCGACTGGCTGGCGGCGATGAATGGCGGGAAGGTTCTGGCAACCGGATCGCCCGCCGAACTCAGGGACGGCACCGGGGCCATAACGATCGAAGAGGCTTTCATTGCGCTGCTTCCGGAAGAGCTGCGTAACGGCTCGCGATCCCTCCAGATACCGCCGCTTCGGATTTTCGACAACGAGCCGATTATCACAGCCCGCGACCTGACCTGCCGCTTCGGCGATTTCACCGCCGTCGACCGGGTGAACTTCACGATCGAACGTGGCGAGATCTTCGGCTTTCTCGGCTCCAACGGCTGCGGCAAGACCACGACGATGAAAATGCTGACAGGCTTGCTGTCGCCTTCGGCCGGCGAGGCGCTTCTGTTCGGAAAGGTCCTCGACGCCAACGACATCAGCTCGCGCTATCGCGTTGGCTACATGTCGCAGTCATTCTCCCTCTATACCGAACTTACGGTCCGGCAAAACCTCGATCTTCACGCGCGCATTTTTCATCTGCCGACGCAAAAGGCGGCGCAGCGTATTGCCGAATTGGTCGGACAGTTCGGCCTTGAAGATTATCTCGATCAGCGAACGCTGGATCTGCCATTGGGAATTCGCCAACGGCTCTCGCTGGCCATCGCCATCGTCCATGAGCCGGAAATACTCATCCTCGATGAGCCGACGTCGGGTGTCGATCCTCTTGCGCGCGACCGTTTCTGGGAAGCGCTGATCGATCTGTCGCGCAATCAAGGCGTGACGATTTTTGTGTCGACCCACTTCATGAACGAGGCTGAACGCTGCGACCGAGTATCGCTGATGGATTCCGGACGCGTCCTGGCGACGGGAAGGCCGGCTGAACTGACCAGGGCTCGCGGCGCCGCCACCCTTGAAGAGGCGTTCATCGGCTATCTCGAGACGGCATCGGGACCCCGCGCTTCCACGATCCAGGAGTTTGCCAAACCGCGCGTGCTCCTGGATCAGGTGCGATCCACGAAGCCGGATCATCCCGTGTTCAGCTTGCAGCGCTTGCTCGCTTACACGATCCGGGAGGCCCTTGAGCTATTGCGCGACCCGATCCGGCTCGGGTTCAGCCTGCTTGGAACGACGTTTCTGATGCTGGTATTCGGATTCGGAGTCTCGACGGACGTCAATAACCTGTCCTTTGCAGTGCTCGACCGCGATCAAAGTCACGAGAGCCGCGCCTATCTGGAAGAACTCAGAGGCTCGACCTATTTCGTGGAAAAGGCGCCGCTCAGCACCTACGACGAGCTCGACAAGCGCCTTAAGAGCGCCGACATCTCGGCGGCGATTGAAATTCCACCCAACTTCGGCGTCGATATCAAGCGCGGTCGTCCGGTCTGGGTCAGCGCCCTGATCGATGGCGCGATGCCGTTTCGGGCCGAAACCATCCGCGGTTATCTCCAGGGGATGCACCAATTGTACCTGCGGGATCCGGCGGTGAAGACGACCCAACCCGCCGTATCCCCGCCCGCGACCATCGAAACCCGGTTCAAGTACAATCAGGATTTCGACAGCATCTATGCGATGGTGCCTTCAACCATGTCGCTGATGCTCGCACTGTTTCCAGCGATCCTGATGGCATTGGCGATTGTCCGGGAGAAGGAACTCGGCTCAATCACCAACCTCTATGTGACGCCGGTGACCCGGCTCGAATTCCTGATCGGCAAGCAGCTGCCCTATATCGCGGTAGCGATGGCCAACTTCACCCTGATGCTGCTGATGGCGCTGTTCGTGTTCCAGATACCGCTCAAGGGAAGCTTTCCAGCCTTGCTCCTGGGCGTGTTGGTCTATGTGACGACGATGACCGGCTACGGCATGCTGATTTCAGCATTCACGAAAACCCAGATCGCCGCGCTGTTCGGGACCGCAATCTTGACCGTTCTGCCTGCGACCCAGTTCGCCGGCATGATGACGCCGGTATCCTCGCTCGCCGGAGGGGCCCAAATCATCGGCCGCGGATTTCCCATGACCTATTTCGTGCCGATCAGCGTCGGTACCTTCACCAAGGGGTTGGGCTTTGCGGATCTTGGCGTCGATCTGCTCGCGCTGATTGTGTTTGTCCCGGTTCTGACCTCGTTCAGCATTCTGCTGCTCCGCAAACAGGAGCGTTAGGGTCCGGATCATGCGAAAGGCCGCAAATATCTATTGGCTTGGCGTCAAGGAATTGCGCAGTTTCATGCACGATTTCGTTCTTTTGGGACTGGTGGTCTATTCATTTTCGCTGGCGGTGACCTTGCAGGCCCGGAGCAATTCGCAGGAGCTGCACAATGCCTCCATCGCGATCGTCGATGAGGACCAGTCGGAACTTTCACGCCGAATTGCCCATGCTTTCTTCCCACCGTTGTTCCAGTCGCCGAAACAGATCGCCGAGCAAGATATCATTCCTGCGATGAACGCGGGAAAATTCACCTTCGTGCTGGATATCCCGCCGAACTTCGAAGAGTACGTTTTGGCGGGACACCAACCGGTGCTCCAGATCAATGTCGACGCGACCGCGATGGTGCAGGCCGGCCTTGGTTCCGGCTACGCGCAGCAGATCATCGGCACCGAAATCTCCGATTTCGTCTCCCATGCGGAGGGTACCGGGCCGTCGCCTGTGAATCTCGATGTGCGCATCGCGTTCAACCCCAACCTGACGACGGCCTGGTTTACCAGTGTGATGGCAATCATCAACGATATCACCATGCTGGCGATCATTCTGGCCGGTGCCGCCGTCGTGCGCGAGCGCGAGCACGGCACCATGGATCATCTTTTGGTGATGCCGCTGACGCCGTTCGAGATCGCGATGTCCAAGGTCTGGGCGAATGGCCTCGTGATCGCAGTGGCGGTGGGGTTGTCGCTCTACCTGGTGCTGCGCCTGATACTTGGCATCCCGGTCGCAGGCTCAATACCGTTGTTCATGGTCGGCGTCGTGATTTACCTGTTCTTTGCGACCGCGATCGGAATCTTCCTGGGCACGGTGGCGCGGTCGATGCCCCAACTCGGCTTGTTGTACATGTTGGTCTTTCTACCCATGAATATGCTCTCGGGCAGCAATACTCCGCTGGAGAGCATGCCGCCATGGCTCGCCAAATTCATGCAGATATCGCCGTCGACGCATTTCGTCGCCTTCGCGCAAGCAATTCTCTATCGCGGCGCCGGGCTCGACGTGGTCTGGCCGCAATTCCTCGCGGTAGCCGCCATCGGGGCCTTGTTCTTCGGCCTCGCCATCCAGCGTTTCCGTTCGGTCGTGGTACAGGCGACCTAGATACGATGGAGTTCCGGGAACCTGGAACACCAAGCGCGATGAAGCTGCTTGCGGCGGCGCGTTGCATACGAGCAACACCTTTTGGGAAAGACTGACAAGCCGCAGCTTTCGCCATTGCGTAATCCTATCGTGAGCCGAAAATCGGCCCGAAGCGTACAGGGTAAGCTGACTCGGCTGGAGCGTTAGGGGATTGGGATCATGAACCCACAGCGATCTGCAACAATGGCGGCGGTGTTGTGCGGAGCGGGGGCTATCGCTTGGTTTGCAGGCTTCGCTTCGGCCGGCATCGAGAACACCGCAGCGCCAACCCCGGACCGAATTGCACCATTTCTCACCGCCGATTTCGAGCGCGCGGACGCGTCGCAGCCGCGGGCATTGGACAACTCCAGTATCGTCGACGTTGCAACAACCGCCGAACCAGTGAGGGGAATGGACACCGACAAGACGGCGGCCTCGGATGAGCCGAAATCGATCGTGGAGGCCGCGTTGACCGATTCGTCGCAGATGTTGCCGTCCGAAACAGCGCCCGCGCAGGTGGCGACAGCGAACACGACCAATGCGATGCCTCAGGACACCAGGGATGCCGTGAGCTCCATCGAAATTCGGGACGAATGCATGGTGGTCGACATCTGCATCGACCAATACCTGTGGGCGCTTTACCAACGGACGCCCAAGGAGGACACCATCAAGGTGCAGGAGCTCAGGAAAGTGATGGTCAAGAGGAAAGGCAAAACAGTGACCGTCACGAAAACCTTTACCAAGCCCGTCAATGAGGATTTCGCGTGGAAGGATCCAAAGGCGGCGGAAAAGACCGGCATGTCAATGATGGACTACGTGATTGGTGGCATGGATAAAGACTTCAAACAAAAGCTCTTCCATACGCTTCACGCTGCGGAGCAGGCCGGGCTGTCGCCTGGCATAACCAGCGCGTTCCGCGATGACTACCGTCAATCGATCGCAAGCGGCCTGAAGGCGGCCACTGACAGATCGTATCATGGAGGGAGCACCCGTGGCGGCTATGGCCACGGGCTTGCGGCCGATGTCGTGAGCGTCAATGGCGGGACACGGACACAGCGATTGATTTCCACTGAAAAACTTTGGAATTGGATCGATGCACATGAGAAGGAGTTCGGAATCGGGCGACCTTATCTCGACAGAGATCCGCCGCACGTCGCACCAGTCGACGGCAAGGAATATGCCTCTCACCGCGGAACGAAAACTCTTCACGCGGTATCAGATGTGAAGGAGCGGAAGGCAGCGCGGTACGATGAGGGCGTGGTGAAACGCTCAAGAACCGCTTCCAGACATCGCACCGTAGGGACCTAGAGACGTCTATTCATAGAACCCCAGCATAGGTTGCACAGTCTCAAATGCGCCGGGGATTTCGGGGCTCCGGTGACTGACCGACCTGGTCGTCAATCTGCCAGGAGCCCAAAGCATAGCGGCCGGTCAACATCCTATTGCGAGACCGCCCAGAAAGAGGCTCCCGCTCGATCCGGACGTTGGTGACTTGGCGCCATAATTGGCGGAAGGGGTGGGATTTATCGCTTCGCTGATTTCGTTCAACAATTTGCAGCAGAGTGGCAAACCTTGGCCCGTATTGTACCGCTGAATTGTTTGATGATTTGGCGATGATGGCAAACCGAAACCGCGAGTGAATTTGTGCGGTGGGTTCGATTCCCTGACCGTCCTCCAAACCCACGGTGCCCCTGGGTGACTCAGAAATGGCCGCTGGTGCGTTTTGGTTTGTTTCCGCACCCTGTTGGGGCCCGAGGCGCGGAAAACGAATAGGTGACTCGCCCATAGCGTTTGGCGCTACGTTCAAACGAAACCGCCCGGCGCGTGATGCAACCGGGCGGGGATTGGATGACAACTTGCTAGGGGCTAGGCGCGTTTCCTCGCTCGGCGGACGGAAGAGAGAGACGCCATTAACTCTTCAATCCGTCGCAACATATCGTTGCAGCAAAAAGCAAGCCGGTTGCCTTCCGAGAGTGAGATTTCGAAAAAGCCGGGGCGGGAGTGATTCGAGTCGAGATTGTCGCTAAGTTCAGCGGCGATCTCTGCCATATATTTGATATCCTGTAGCGGGCCGTCTACATCGTTAAGCTCGATCATGACTGGCCTCCCGTGTTTCGCTTTATGTTGGCGGCATGATCTCTGATTTCGATCATTATCAGACGAATGCCCTCAATTGCGGTGTCTGCATCCGGTCCAGCCGTAAGAACGCCGACAAGGGTAGCAAGATCGAAGATCGCGCTTGCTTCTTCTTCAATGTCGATCATACCCGCCTCCCGGCGAAGCGCTGTAGATCGGCGCGCAACGAAATAATCAGCTTGGTTTCGTCTTTCGGCTCGAAAACCTCGGTCGGCTCCCACTGTTGGGGCTTGCCGTTGGCGCAGATTAGCCCGTGATAGGGCATACTGAAACTGCCCCTTTTGAAATCATCGAAGGTAAAGCCCGCAACGTGAATTTTCGTCAGCATCCCCTCAAGGGTGTGGGCTGGGGCACCGACAACGGCCCGTGCTTTTTCCGTGGCGATGTCAACCGCGCGGGTCCATTTCCGCTCAAGCGCCTTTTCCTCCTTGGTCGCGTTTTTCACGGGGACGCTTGATCCGCCCCGAAGCCAAAGCATCGCGGCGTATGCCTTGCAGAAATTATCATGCAGTTTGAACAGCGCATCATCGGCGGTTTTGATGCGGGCTGGCGGGGCTTTCGTGCTATTCTTGGCTTTAGCCATCGTTCAGCTTCCTTTGCAAAATGGGGTTCTGGGTGTTGGTGAAGGGCCGGGCGAGTGTTTGCGCATTCGTCCGGCCCGCCTTTCGATGCGCGGCAATCTGCGGCGCATGGATACGGTGGTTGGCGGTGATCTCCTTTCATACGGTTTGCAGTTGGCGGATTTCGTCGCGGTGCGCGGCAACGGTGGCTTTCCATTGCGGGCCGCTGTCGATGTAGCCGGCGCGGGAAATGAGGGATTGCAGCGTTTCGATGCCGTCAGCTTTGGCGGCGGGCGAGAGCGCGGCAACCCGGGCGGCCTCCCGGGCTTCAACCCATGCCTGCCGCAGTGCCCAAGCGAAGCACTTGCGGCCAATGTCGGAAAACTTGATCGCGGGGAAATTGTAGGTCTGGCGGAAGATGGCCCAGGCCCGGCGCATTGCATCGGCTTGAATTGACTGTTTCATCTTGGCTACACCCATTTTAATTATGGGTTTACCCTATAGAGTATTGGCCCTTGCCGTCAATGGGTTTACCCAATATATTTTTGGGTACGGTAATTTAGATAAAGGGGAAAGCCGATATGCTAACTACTGGAAACCAGCTTAAGGCCGCCCGGGCGCTTGCGGGGCTTAGTCAGACCCAATTAGCAACGGCGGCTGGCGTCAACGTCACCACGATTTCGGCGATGGAAGGCAAGGGAGCGGCGACGTTGGGGAGTGGGCTCGATACGATTCGGGCGGTTATGACGGCGCTGGAAAGCGCTGGAATTGAATTTCTAAACCACGGACAACCGGGCGTCAGGCTTCGGGCCAACACCTAATCCGCAAGTATTCGATCGGTCTAAATTTGCCACTGTTGCAATATTGGGAGCGCCATAACCTTGGCGCCTTGCGTATATGCGACAAAATGACTCAGGTTTGTGCTGCGTAATTCTTCTATACGCGGGCCGCATTACGGACTATATTAATTCATCCTGAATCCATGGCGTCGAAACCCATGGCCTCAACTGACCCCACTTCAGGACCGGGGACTGCTTGGTGAAAGTAACCCCCGGAGGCCGTGAGGGGACGAAACGGCGCCTGTGCCTCCCAATTTTGGGACCGGCAAAAAGCAATTCGACGCTGGCAATCGGAAACCGAACCCCGATTCAACACCGAATAGGTGGCCAATGTCGCATGCCCGGCTGACTTACGACGCGATTCTGCAAATCAGAACGCCCAAATCTTTCGCGCGCTTGCTGGATCAGGCGGCGGACTCTCACATGATGTCGCGCAGCGATTTCATCCGCGTGGCGCTTGCTGATCGGCTTAAGGCTGATGGCGTTGACGTGACCCGTTTTGCGGGGGCGGCATATGGCTGAAGTTGATGTCTCCAGCTACCGGGATAACGTTCTTCAAAGCCCGTTTGATATGTCGAACAAGCTGCTCGAAAACCAGCTTAAGCAGCAGGCCGTTCAGGAAAACTCCATCAAGCTCGCGACAGAACGCTTTGGCATGGTCAACAATGCCGCCGCAGGGCTGCTCAGTGACCCCGATCTTGGGCAGAAAGATATAACCCCAAAACTCTGGGACGTGCTCGGTCGCTTGACAAAAGGCGATGCCATGTCGGCGCAACACGCAGTGCAATTTATGCAGGGCTTGCCGCGCGATCCGATGATGCAGCGGCAGGCAATTCAGAACGTGCACGCTCAAACGCTAGATGCGTGGCAGAGGGGGCAGGCGTATCTTGGGCGGACACAAGCCGTTTCAACGGGCGGCGGAACTAAGTTCTATGGCGCTCCAGCATTCGGCAATGGGCCGATCGAAGAACGCGGATATCAGCCAAACACTGTACCGCCGACAACCCCTCAATATGGCGCCAATAACAAGCAGACCTATGTTGGCGGCAGCGGTAACGCTCCGCTGGAATTGCCCGGTAACAATTTGCAGCCTCCAACGCCGCCAGCGCCGCCACAAGCGGCACCTAATCGGCTACTTGGTGGCGCATCACCGCCCCCAGCGCCCGCACCCATGCCCGCCGCTCCCGCGCCAGCCGTCCGCGCACGATCCGGCTATCAGCCTCCCGGCTCAATCGTGGCCGCGCCGCCACCGGGTAGCGTAGAAGCTCAACAAGTGGCCGGCACCGAATCCGGCAAATCGCTTGCCGATGCTCGCAATCGCAGCCTGAACTTTAAGCAAGAGGTTTTCCCGCTGGAGCAGGCGATTCCCGCACTTGAAAAACTTGGAACGAAGGGAAGCGGCCCCGGCACAGAGTCAATCAATCATCTTAAATCGTTCGTTCTTTCAAATATTCCCGGCGCTGATTTCAAGGGCCTGAAAGATGATGTCGCGATCTATGACAAGGCTAAACAATATCTAACCGATTTCGTCAATCAGAACGGCAACAGCGGGACCAATGACAAGTTAGCAGCGGCATTTGCTGGCAATCCAAGCGTTAATATCAGCAACGCGGCTGCGGTCGATGTCGCCAAATCGGCGCTGTCTTTGCGCCGAATGAAACAAGCGCAACTGGTAGCCTTTGAACATTCCGGCTTGCCGGAAAGCGACTACGCAAAGTTTGCCTCTAAGTGGAATGCTCACGCGGACCCCAGGGCGTACGGGTTTGATCTCATGACGCCGGCCCAGCGCAAACGGGCGCTGGTGATGGCCCGATCCGCGTTGCAAACGAAGGGAATGAAAGCGCGCGGGATGT
>NZ_SSNA01000213.1 GCF_004799445.1 Bradyrhizobium sp. | reverse complement strand
TCGCGGGACAAGCATCTAAGCGCTGGAATTATTGCCAATTTCGGCGATAATGCGGCTAACAGAATCGTGGCGTTTGAGGCGCAATGTGGCGCCGCGTACGCAAGGCCTTCGATTGGACCTACATCATGTCGTCGCTAACACTAAGATTGGCTGTTCTGGCTGCCGGCCTGATGTTGTCGGGCTGCATGGAAACGGCAAACTATGAGGCGACCAATTCCAGCGCCTTCAAGCCGCGCGACAAGGAATTGCTGGCGAAGGTCCGTTACGAGAACGTGCAGCCCGGGGAAAGCTACCGCCGTGCGATCGTCGAGTATCACCGCAAGGAAGCGCCCGGCTCGATCGTGGTCGATTCCGACAACCACTACCTCTATCTCGTGCAGAACGACGGCAAGGCGATCCGCTACGGCATCACCGTTGGCGAGGAAGCCATGGCGTGGTCAGGCATCGCGAAGATCGGCAGCATGGCCGAATGGCCGCCCTGGCATCCGACCAAGAGCGAGATCGAGCGTCTCGGCGTTCCCACTTTCGTGGCGCCGGGTCCGGACAATCCGATGGGTTCGCGCGCGCTCTATCTCTATTCGGGCGGCAAGGACACCCTGTTCCGGATTCACGGCACCAACCAGCCGGAATATATCGGTCAGTCGATTTCCTCCGGCTGCATCCGGATGACGAACGAGGACGTGATCGATCTGTACAACCGGGTGAAGATGGGCACCATCGTCGTCGTGCTCGCCCCGCACCATGGCGACACGCCGCTTGGATCCGGTTCGCAGATGGCGCTCGGCGGTGGTACCACCAGCATCGGGCCGGTGACGCAGTAAACCAGTTGCTCGGTTCGTCGAGAACAAAAGCGCCGGTTTCACCGGCGCTTTTTCGTTGGCGGGTTGTTGGCTGGCGCCTTGTCGGTTGGCGACTTGCCGCCGCCGCTATCCGGCGCGACGCCGTCTGGTTTGGCGGCGTCGGGTGTGGCGGCGAGCTGGCGCGACGGCGCGTCGTCCGGGCGCTCGGCGGGCAATAGCGGCGCGGTATGCGGCAGCGGGTCCCATACGTTCCACTGGCAGATCTTGTAGTCGTTATGCCGTTCCATCAGGTCGAGATGGATATGGTCCTCGTGGTACCAGTCCGAGCCGGGCCCCAGCACGGTTGCAAACCGTGCGCACACTGAATGCAGTACGCTCTCGCGCAACTCGCGCGGCACCGTGCGGTCGGTCAGCGAAATCGATCGGCCATCGGCGAGCTTGACGGAGCGAACGTCGAGCGCATTGGCGCGGCCATGTTCGGACAAGGCGGCGCCGGCGACGCGGTTGCGGCCGCGGCATTCGAACGAGTCGAAATTGTCGAGGTCGGTGATGACGCTGCCGAGGCTCCTTGCCAGTGGCGCCATGTCGGTGCGGATCCAGTCGGCGACCGCCGACGCCATGGTGCAGCGGAGGATCGCCGCCGGCTTGACCGCGACCCGGCCCTTGTCGGGCAGCACCACGGCTTCCAGCCGCACCAGGTCTTCTCCACCGCAGCCGCCGGCGCCATGGATATCGGGAATGCTGGGGGCGATGGCAATCGCCTCTGACAGCGCCAGCCGGCAGGCCGAGGGCTGGGGCGCCGGCGCAGCCTGCTCGGCCGGCTTATCAGCCTCGGCGGGGGTCTGTTTTGCAACGGCGGGCTTTTCTGGTTGGGCCACCGGCGCATCCGCGGGACGCGGCTTCGGCAGGGGTATGGATACCCTGAGCACGGCCCGGCGCTGCTTAGGCCTGTTATCCCCGAACAGGATGCTCCATGGTGCCTGAGCGGACCGACGCGCCGCGGCGGCGGAATCGGGTTGCCCACAGAGCATCAGCAGTGCCGCCACGGCGGCAATGGTTGCCGTTTCGCCGCAGCGCAAGCCGCGACAAGGCCATTTGCGGCACGCATTCGACGCGCTAAACTTCATGGCAATTCCGTGAAAAATCGCGGCAAGCGATCGCAACTTGAGGAGGGACTTCCGTATGCGTGGGTTGATGCAAGACTGGCCTTTGCTGTGTCACCGTATTCTCGAACATGCGGCGACCATCCATGGAACACAGGAGGTCGTCACACGCTCGGTCGAAGGCCCCATCCACCGCACCAACTATGCCGAAATCCACAAGCGCGCGCTGAAGATCTCGCAGCGCCTCGACCGCGACGGCATCAAGCTCGGCGACCGCGTCGCCACCATTGCCTGGAACACCTGGCGCCATCTCGAGGCATGGTATGGCATCATGGGCATCGGCGCGATCTGCCATACCGTCAACCCGCGACTGTTTCCCGATCAGATCGCCTGGATCATCAACCACGCCGAAGACCGCGTGGTGATGACCGATATCACCTTTGTGCCGATCCTGGAAAAAATCGCCGACCGGCTTCCCAGCGTCGAACGCTATATCGTCTTCACCGACAAGGCACATATGCCGCAGACCACGCTGAAGAACGCGGTCGCCTATGAGGACTGGATCGCGGAGGCCGACGGCGATTTCAAGTGGAAGACCTTCGACGAAAATACCGCGGCCGCGATGTGCTACACCTCTGGAACCACGGGCGATCCCAAGGGCGTGTTGTATTCGCATCGTTCCAACGTGCTGCATGCGCTGATGGCCAACACCGGCGATTCCCTTGGCGCAGGCGCGGGCGACACGATGCTGCCGGTGGTTCCGCTGTTCCATGCCAACAGCTGGGGCATCGCCTTCTCGGCCCCCTCGATGGGCACCAAGCTGGTGCTGCCCGGCGCTAAGCTCGACGGCGCCTCGGTCTTCGAACTGCTGGAGACCGAGAAGGTGACCCACACCGCCGGCGTTCCGACGGTGTGGCTGATGCTGCTCAATCATATGGCCGCCAACAAAGTGAAGCTGCCTCACCTGCGAATGGTGGTGTGCGGCGGCTCGGCGATGCCGCGCTCGATGATCAAGGCGTTCGTCGACATGGGCGTGGCGACGCGCCACGCCTGGGGCATGACCGAGATGAGCCCGATCGGCACCCTTGCAGCGCTGAAGCCTCCCTTCACCGAACTCACCGGCGAGGCCCGGCTCGACATCCTGCAGACCCAGGGCTACCCGCCGTTCGGCGTCCAGATGAAGATCACCGACGATGCCGGCAAGGAACTGCCGTGGGACGGCAAGACGTTCGGCCGCCTGAAAGTCGCAGGGCCGGCGGTATCGAAGGCCTATTTCCGGGTCGATGCCAGCATCCTCGACCAGGACGGCTTTTTCGACACCGGCGACGTCGCCACCATCGACCCGTACGGCTACATGCGGATTACCGACCGCTCCAAGGATGTGATCAAATCCGGCGGCGAGTGGATTTCGTCGATCGATCTGGAAAATCTGGCGGTCGGCCACCCGGCGGTCGCCGAAGCTGCCGTGATCGGCGTCCACCATCCCAAATGGGACGAACGTCCGCTCCTGATCGTGCAGCTGAAGCAGGGTCAGCAGGCAACGCGCGAGGACATCCTGAAATACATGGATGGCAAGATCGCCAAATGGTGGATGCCGGATGACATCCAGTTCGTCGACGCCATTCCCCACACCGCGACGGGCAAGATCCTGAAGACCGCGCTACGCGACCAGTTCAAGACCTACAGTTTCCCGAACGCGGCGGCGTGAGCTCCTAACCTCTCCCCGCTCGCGGGGAGAGGTTAGATCGCCTCGGCGATGCCAACGGGTCGCGCGAATGCGCGCCCGATGACAGGCTCCGCATCGTCCGGTGCGATCCGGCTGAGGGGCTACCGCGCTGGCTTCAACTTCGGAACTTGCCGATACAGCCCCTCACCCCGGCCCTCTAAGAGAGAGCTTCGCTCGTCTCGCCCCCGCAACCGCGGGGCAAGGGAGATCTACGCCGCCCAAATTCCCTTGAATTTGACGCAAGTCCGTGGTCTCAAACGGGCAGTTTGAGAGCCTGGCCCAATTGGGCCGGCAAGATTCCAGCCTGGCAGAATTGAAGCGATGACCCGCAGGTTTTCTGCTCCCTATCAATCGGAGCCCGTGTCGAGCCTCGCGTCCTGGGCGCGCAATCTGGCGGTATTTTCGGTGGTCGCGGTGCTGGTCTCGATCATCATCGTCCGCTTCGGCTTCCTCGAAATGAAACCGGCATTGGCGACCTTCTTCGGCGCGCTGGCCTGCGCCGGCCTTTCGATTCTGGTCGGCCTCGCCGGCGCGGCCGCGATCTGGCAAAACGGCTCGCGCGGCATGAGCCGCATCCTGCTGGCATTCTTCATCGACGTCGTGATGTTGGCCTATCCCGCCTATCTCGGCCTGCAATACCGCAAATTGCCGCCGATCCACGACATCACCACCGATCCGATCGACCCGCCGCGCTTCGAAGCGCTGGCGCGGCTGCGCACCGGCGACGGCACCAACACCGCCGTCTATGCCGGATTGTATTCGGCCGAACAGCAGCGGATCGCCTATCCGGACATCGAGACCGTCGAACTCGAGGTCCCGGTGCAGCGGGCCTACGAGATCACGCTGCAACTGGTCACCAAGCGCAAATGGCTGGTGATCGACGAGCGCGCGCCGCAGCCGCCGCGCCGAATCGGCCGCATCGAAGCGGTGGCGCGCACCCCGATCATGGGTTTCCGCGAGGACGTGTCGATCCGCGTCACGCCCGACGGCGAGGATTCCCGCGTCGATATCCGTTCCTCGTCCCGCTATTTCGAGAGTGACCTCGGCAGCAACGCCGCGCGCGTCCGCAAGCTGACCGACGACATCAACAACGCGGTCGACAACGCGAGCCTCAAGCCGGCAGTCAAGAAGCCACCGCTGCCCGCCAAGGTTCCGCCGAAGGTCGTGAAGAAGTGACGTCTTCGTCATTCCGGGATGGTCCGAAGGACCAGACCCGGAATCTCGCGCGGCAATTTCTGGATTCCGGGTCTGCGCCAACCAAGTCGGCTGTTGCCGACTTGGCTATTGATATTTGCCGAACTCGGGTATATCCGAGTCCGGTCGGCGCATCCCGGAATGACGTTTGCTAGGAAGCCGCCAACCGATAGCTCCCCCCGATCACCGGGTCGCCGTCGGTCGCCACGATCCCTCGCCCGACCAGATCCTCCAGATGCGCCAGCACCGAATAGCCGGCAGCCCCCGTCAGCCGCGGATCGATGCCGATGTAGATCGCGCGCACGATGGTGGGAATATCCGCTTCCCCCTTTGCAAGGCGGTGCAGAATCGAGGCCTCACGCGCCTGACGGTGGCGGATCAGAAACCGCACATAGCGCGGACCTTCCGGGATTTCAGGGCCGTGGCCCGAGAAGTACAAATCCTCATTCCGGCCCGTGAGCTTTTCCAGCGAGGCCATGTAGTCGATCATCGATCCGTCCGGGGGTGCCACGATCGAGGTCGACCAGCCCATCACATGATCGCCGACAAAAAGCATTTTTCGCTCCGGCCAGGCAAACGCCAGATGATTGGCGGTGTGACCCGGGGTCGCGACCGCCTCGAGTTCCCACCCCGCCCCCTCGACGGTCTCGCCGTCGCGCACCTCGATGTCCGGCCTGAAGTCGCGGTCGGCACCCGATTCCGGATTATGCTTCTCGCTCTCAAAGCGCGGCCGCGACGCCCGGTGCGGCCCCTCGGCATAGACGGCAGCGCCGGTTGCCGCCTTGATCCGCGCGGTGTTCATCGAGTGGTCGCGGTGGGTGTGGGTGACCAGGATATGCGTCACGGTTTCGCCGCGCACGGCATCGAGCAGCGCCTGCGCATGGGCTTCGCTGTCGGGGCCGGGATCGATGATGGCGACCTTGCCCTGGCCGACGATGTAGCTCACCGTGCCGGTGAAGGTGAACGGGCTCGGATTGTTGCAGAGAATCCGCCGCACCGCGGGCCGCACTTCATCGACGACGCCTGGCTCGAGCTGAAAGTTGCGGTTGAAGGGGACGTCGTCGTTGTCGGCCATGGAATTCCTACGTGGCATCGTTGGCGAGTCCCGCGGAACAGCCGCGGTCGTCATACCCCGCGAAAGCGGAGTATCCAGTAATCGCTGGCAGCAGAGACAAGCCACGATGCCGCGGAGTACTGGATCGCCCGCTTTCGCGGGCGATGACACCAGAGATTGAGGTCACGACGAGCATTTTCGTCAACGTTACGAAAACGCCTGGATGCCGGTGATGGCCCGGCCGAGGATCAGCGCATGGACGTCGTGGGTGCCTTCATAGGTATTCACGGTTTCCAGGTTCGCGGTATGGCGCATCACGTGATATTCGATCTGGATGCCGTTGCCGCCGTGCATGTCGCGGGCCATGCGCGCGATATCGAGCGCCTTGCCGCAATTGTTGCGCTTGACGATGGAGATCATTTCCGGCGCCATCTTGCCTTCGTCCATCAACCGCCCGACGCGGAGCGAGGCCTGCAGGCCGAGCGCGATGTCGGTCTGCATGTCGGCAAGCTTCTTCTGCACCAGCTGCGTCGCCGCCAGCGGCCGATTGAACTGCTTGCGGTCGAGCGTGTATTGCCGCGCGCGCGCCATGCAGTCTTCCGCAGCCCCCATCGCGCCCCAGGAAATGCCGTAGCGGGCGCGGTTGAGGCAGCCGAACGGCCCCTTCAGGCCGGACACGTTGGGTAGCAGCGCGCTTTCCGGCACTTCGACGCCTTCCATCACGATTTCGCCGGTGACGGATGCGCGCAAGGAAAGCTTGCCGGCGATCTTCGGCGCCGACAGGCCCTTCATGCCCTTCTCGAGGATGAAGCCGCGGATCTGGTTGTTGTGTTCCGCCGATTTCGCCCACACCACGAAAACGTCGGCGATCGGCGCGTTGGAAATCCACATCTTGGTTCCGGTCAGCCGGTAGCCGTCGGCGGTCTTTTCTGCGCGGGTCTTCATGCCGCCGGGATCGGAGCCGGCGTCCGGCTCGGTCAGGCCGAAGCAGCCGACCCACTCGCCGGTGGCAAGCTTGGGCAGGTATTTCTTGCGCTGGTTCTCGTCGCCGTAAGCGTAGATCGGGTGCATGACCAGCGACGACTGCACCGAATTCATCGAACGATAGCCGGAATCGACGCGCTCGATCTCGCGCGCCACCAGGCCGTAGGCGACGTAGCTTGCATTGGCGCAGCCATATTCTTCCGGCAGGGTGATGCCGATCAAGCCGAGTTCGCCCATCTCATTGAAAATTTCGCGATCGGTCTTCTCTTCCAGATAGGCCTTGGTGACGCGTGGCGCCAGCTTGTCCTGCGCATAGGCGCGCGCGGTATCGCGGATCATGCGCTCGTCTTCGGTGAGCTGCTCGTCGAGCATGAACGGATCGTCCCACTGGAAATTCACCGGGGACGGCTTGTCCTTGGTCTGAGGGCGTACGCTCATGAAAATTCCTTTCGCATCGCTTTATTCATTTTAAAGCGCCGAGGGCCGAAGCGCAAATGGATTGGCTTCGCCATTCCGGGGCGCGAGTGAAACGAGCAAACCCGGAATCTCGAGATTCCGGGTCAGGCTCTGCGAGCCGTCCCGGAATGACAAAACCTACCCTTCAAGCTGTTCGCTGGACACGATCTCGATGCCGAAACCGGACAGTCCCTTGTAGTCATGCACCGACGACGTCAAATTCCGGATCGAGGTAACGCCGAGATCGCGCAGGATCTGCGCGCCGACGCCGACCTCGCGCCATTGCCGGTTGCGGTCGGCTTCCGCGGTTTTCTCCTCAGGCAGCGGCGACACCGGCACGCCGGCGGCGCCATCGCGCAAGTACACCAGCACACCGCTTCCGTTTCTCTTGAAATGCGCGAGCACGGCCTGCATGCGCGCCGGCCCGGTGAAAATGTCCCTGACGATGTTGGGTTTGTAAAAGCGAGTGAGTACATTCTTGCCGTCGCCGACGCCATTATAGACGAAGGCCACGTGCGCGATCTCGTCGAACGGCGAGCGATAGGCGTAACCTTGCAGTGGCCCGATCGGGCTCTCCGCGGTGAAGGTCGAAACACGTTCGATCAGCTTTTCGCGTGCCTGGCGGTAGGCGATCATGTCGGCGATGGTGACATGCTTGAGCTTGTGGGCCTTGGCGAACCGCGCCACCTGCTCGCCCTTCATCACCGTCCCGTCGTCGTTCATCAGTTCGCTGATGACGCCGACCGGCGGCAGGCCGCTCAGCTTGCAGAGATCAACCGCCGCCTCGGTATGGCCCGAGCGCAGCAGCACGCCGCCGTCACGCGCAATCAACGGAAACACGTGACCGGGTCGGGCAAAATCGTTGGCGCCGACGTTCGGATTGGCCAGCGCCCGGCAACAGGACGCCCGTTCGTCCGCCGAAATCCCGGTGCCGCCATCCGGCTTGTAGTCGATCGAGACAGTGAAGGCGGTAGTGTGATTGGACTCGTTGTGCGCCACCATGGGATCGAGCCGGAACCGGCGCGCGTCTTCGGTGGTGATCGGCGCACAAACGATGCCCGAGGTATGGCGGATAATAAACGCCATCTTCTCGGCGGTGCACAGCGATGCCGCGACAATCAGATCGCCCTCGCCTTCACGGTCGTCGTCATCGGTGACGACGACGAGTTGGCCGCTGGCGAAGGCGTGCAGAACTTCCTGGATCGGGTCGGCCATTCAAGGGTCTCACTTTGCGCGTGGCGAGCATTAGCCGGACTCGCATGCCCGCGCCAGCTTCATTACGCAGGGCAGAACGGCTCCGGCGGTGTAGCGGTACGATGGCGACAAAGCCTGCAGACTTGCTTAAGGTCGGAACCAATAAAGAACAAGGGAGACGGCGCGCATGGCCTCCGCAATGTTTGACTTCACGCCCTTGCTGCCCGCGGGATCGCCCGCGCCAGCGGCAAAATGGACTGGGCTGGCCAAATACAGTTTTGTCGGCGGTAACAACGATCCGGATCAGGTGCCCGTTGAGGGCCTGACCGAAGCGGTAAATGCCGTGCTCAGGCGCGAAGGCAGGACGCTGGCGACCTATGGGCTCTCCAGCGGGCCCCAGGGTTACCTTCCGTTACGCCAATTTCTCACTGCGAAACTTGAGCGCGATGCCGGGATCGCCTGCGCCGCGGACGACATTCTGATCGTCTCGGGCTCGCTGCAGGCGCTCGACCTCGTCAACGCGACGCTGCTCGCCCGCGGCGATACCGTGATCGTCGAGCGGGACAGTTATCAGGGTGCGCTGAACCGGCTGACGCGGCTCGGCGTCAATGTCCTTGGAATCCCGCTTGATGGCGAGGGCATGCGGATGGACATCCTGGCTGACGTCCTCGCCGATCTCAAGCGCCGCGGCGTCACCCCGAAATACATCTACACCATCCCGACCGTGCAGAACCCGACCGGCACCATCATGCCGCAGCTGCGGCGCACCGAACTCCTGGCGCTCGCCGAACAGTACGGCGTGCCGATCTTCGAGGACGATTGCTACGCCGACCTGATCTGGGACGGAGCGCGCCCGCCCGCGCTGTATTCCATGAGCAGATGCGCCAACGTCATCCACATCGGGTCATTCTCCAAGTCGATCGCGCCGGCGTTGCGGGTCGGCTTCATCGTGGCACCCTGGAACGTACTGTCGCGCCTGCTGGCGCTGAAAACGGATGCCGGAAGCGGCGCGCTGGAGCAGATGGTGCTGGCGGAATATTGCGCGCCGCATTTTACCTCGCACGTGCCGAAACTGACGCGGGGCCTGCGCGCCAAGCTCGACACGCTGATGGAGGCGCTCAACGAGCAATTTGGCACATCGGCGGAATTCGAAGAACCCAAAGGCGGCATTTTCCTGTGGGTCAAACTCCCCGACAATGTCGATGCGCTAAAACTCTACCAGGCCTCGCTCAAAGCGGGCGTCGCCATCAACCCCGGACCGGAATGGTCGACCGACAAGGCCTATGCCGGCAGCCGGCTGCGGCTGTGTTTTGCCAGTCCCTCGCATCGGGAAATCCGCGAAGGGGTGGCCATGCTCGCCGAGGTGTGTCGCCGGGAATTCGGCGTGCCGGCACGGAGCGCGAATGTGGAGAAACAGCTTCAGGTCTGAATTTTCTTCAAGCGAGACCCTCTCGGCAGCATGGGTTCCCGCTCAATTTGTGATTTGTCTGCAACGGGCTGTTCGGGCCAATATATCCGTAACGTTGCGGTGGTAACGTCGCCACCGCGCTGCTGGCAGCTTCTGGCAGGGGACGGAGGATGCAGAGGTTCATTTGCGAACAAAATGTCGCTCATTTTCAGAAACTCCTGAACGAGGCGACGGACCCTGCGCTGCGCCGAACGCTGCAGGCCTTGCTGCTCTCCGCCAGGCGCGATCTCGCCCTGCTGGAATCGACGCTGTCGGGCGCCGAGGAATCGCCGCTTGAGGCGCGCCGCCGGCGGCACGGCGACACCCAATCCATCAAGCAACAGTTTCAGCCCGCGTTCGAAGCCTCGTCGCCCCCCTATATGCTGCTCGACCTCAACCCCGGGCTGCGCATCGTCGATATCAACGACGCCTATGCTCAGGCGACCTTCACCAGGCGGAGCGACGTCGTCGGCCGGTCGCTGTTCGATATCTTTCCGGACAATCCCGATGACGCGCTCGCCGATGGCGTCAGCAACCTCTACGCCTCGCTGCGCACGGTGGTGAAGACCGGTCAGCCGCACGCCATGGCGGTGCAGCGCTACGATATCCGTGATCCCGACGGCAAATTCGTCGAGCGCCACTCGCAGCCGATCAATTCCCCGATTCACGACAACTATCTGTTGCATCATGTGGAAGACGTGACCGCCGAGATACTGTCTTCGACCAAGCGGCAAGCAACAACGGCGCGGGAGTGACTTCAGCTGGCGTTGCCGGGCGAGTGTCAGGCGGCATCGTCCTGCGCGCGGCGGATGGCATAGGCGATGCGAAGCAACAGCACGATCGAAACATTGCCCTTGCCGGCTTCGATCTGCGCGACGTAGCGCTCGGAAATGCCCGACTGGCGGGCGAGCTCCCGGCGCGACATGTGGCAGACCGCACGCATCTCGCGCACGCGATCGCCGAGCAAGCCGAGGAATTCGCTCTCACGATTTGGACGAACATCCTCGTCAAGCGGAAGCGCCTGGGTGCAAAAGCTTGATGAAGTCCGGGATCGCATGATGTGGCTCGCCGCGCTCAATCCTTGACTCCTGACATATTTGCCAGGAGCCCGAGTTGTCGCATTGATGCGGATCAAACGAGCTGGCCCGGCCGGTGAACGCCGGCTGCGATCTCCGGCTACCTCACCGCGAACGGCGCCTGATACGGCCGGCCGAACGGCACGCCGTTGATCACGGTCTGGACCGGCTTCAGCAGGGCCTTGCCGTCGCGCTTGTTGTTGCGGGTGTCGACGAAGGTGACCGGCCCTTCCACCAGATCCAGGATCGCGACATCGCCGGGTGCGCCGATCTGCAGCGTGCCGAGCTTCGGCGCGCGGTTGATGATCTTGGCCGGCGCGGTGGTCGCCATGGTCACCACCTGCTCCAGCGAAAAGCCCATCGCCATGAACTTGCTCATCACGTTCGGCAGATAGGGCATGCCGGGCGAATTGCCCGAGAACACATGGATATCGGACGAGATCGTGTCGGGCGAGCAGCCGCCGGGGATCGCCACTTCCGCCACCGTAAAATCGAAGCTGCCGCCGCCATGGCCGACATCGAAGATCACGCCACGCTGCTTGGCGGCAAGGGCGGCCGGCAACAACTTGCCATCCTGCACGATGTTGGTGAAGGCGCCGGCAATATTCGGCGCGCCGGAATAGGCATGGGTCAGCACGTCGCCGGGCCGCAGCAAATTGAGGATATCGGACATCAATGGTCCGGTCTCGACGCCGCCGATATGGACCATCATCTTGGCCGGCCAGCCGCACATCTCGCAAGCCTGGATCCCGCGCTTGAGCGGCTCAAGGCCGTGCTTGAAGATCACGTTCTCCGACATCCGCACCTTGACGCCGATCAGGAAATCCGGATTTTCCGCCAGCGCCATGGCGCAGGCCTCGACCTGCGCATTGTCGATATTGTAGAGCTCGGCCACCGGGAACGCCGACAGGCCGTTGTTGGCGATATGGACGAAGGCGTAGATCCGCGCCCGTGACTGCGCGACGATATAGCGGCGCAGCGCCGCGAGATTGTTGACGCCGGCATCGCCCGCCGACACTACCGTGGTGGTGCCCTGAAACTGCACCAGTTCGTCGGCGGGAATGCCGATCGCCGAGCCGTAAGGATAGACGTGACAATGCAGGTCGACCAGGCCCGGCGTTACCAGCTTGCCGGAGGCATCGATGGTCTTCAGTGCACGGGCGGCCGGAATTTCCGGCTCGATCGCCTCGATCGCGCCCCAGCGGATGCCGATGTCGCGTTTTCCCCGCAAGGACTGACTGGGGTCGAGCACGTCGCCGCCCTTTATCACGAGATCGAACTTGTCGGCCGGCCCCATCGCCGCGGCCGCGGGCGTGGCAAGTCGCCCCGACAGCGCGGCGGCGGCCGAGCCCGTAAGCGCGAGAAAATTGCGGCGTGACAATGCGGACATGCTGGCGCTCCCCAAAAAAGTTTCTTATCGGTCGATGATGCGCCGGGTGACAATTTTGCGCAAGCCGCAGATGCATCGCGCGCAAACGCCGCTGGCCTCCGCTGAGCTGTTGCCATAATCTCGTTGCCTGACGATCAGGGCCGCACAGAGCCCGAACGGGAGACGTCCATGGCTGGTTTTCGCATTCTCGCGACCGCGCTGTGCCTGCTGGCTTGCAGCGCCGCGTTCGCCCAAGGCCCCCTGCCGCGCGCCAAGCCGGAAGAGGTCGGCCTTTCCAGCGAGCGGCTGGCGCGGATCGGCGAAACGCTGAACGCCGACATCGAAGCTGGACGCATTCCCGGTGCGGTCATCGCCATCGCCCGGCGCGGCAAACTGGTGGCGCTCGATGCCTATGGCTGGCGCGACAAGGCGGCCGGCGTCGCCATGACCACCGACACCATTTTCAACATCGCCTCGATGACCAAGCCGATGACGACGGTCGGCGCCCTGATGCTGTATGAGCGGGGCAATATCCTGATCGACGATCCCCTCAGCAAATACTTCCCGAAATTCGCCCAAATGCGTGTCGCCGTGCGTGACGCCGGCGAACCCACGGCGGAAACGGTGCCGGCCAATCGCCCGATCACGATCCAGGATCTGATGCGCCACACCTCCGGCCTGATCTATGGCGGTCGCGGTAATACGCTGGTGCACAAGATGTACCCGGGCGGAAGCGGCGACGCGGCGCGCGAATATGACGGCGCTGCGTTCATGGACAAGCTGGCGTCGCTGCCGCTTTTGTATCAGCCCGCGACCGTGTGGGACTATGGCTTCGGCCTCGACATCCTCGGGCTCACCATCGAGCAGATCAGCAAGCAGACGCTGGGACAGTATTTGCAGGCTAATCTGTTCGCGCCGCTGGGAATGACCGACACCGGATTCTCGATTTCCGAGGATAGGGCGGCGCGCTACGCCAAACCGTTGCCGGTCGATCCCGACACCGGCAAACCTCAGGCCCGCAGCCCGGAGTTGACGCAGCCGCTCAAGTTCGAATGCGGCGGCGGCTGCGCGGCCTCCACCGCATCCGACTACTTGCGCTTTGCGATGATGCTGATGAACGGCGGACGCGCCGGCGAGGCGCGGCTGCTGGGCCCAAGGACCGTGGCCTACATGCTGTCCGACCAGTTGGGGCCGAACATCAAGAATCTCGTCGGCAATGCCGATCCGACCCGCGCCGATTACGGCTTCGGCCTCGGGCTTGCGGTGCGCACGACGCCCGGCGTGGTCAGGATGATGGGATCGGTCGGACAGTTCTCCTGGCCCGGCGCCAGCGGCACCGACTGGTGGGTCGACCCCAGGGAAGAACTCGCGGTAGTCTATCTGTCGGCGGCGCCCGGCCCGATCCGCTGGCACTATCGTCAGAAGATCAATGCGTTGGTGTATCAGGCGATCATCGACTAGCGCGGCTTTGTTGCGAACCGCTCGAATCGTTGCACCCCCATCCGTCGCTGAACAACCGTTCAGAATTCTCTTGCCGTTTCCCGGGAACGTTCCCTGCTCCGCGCTGTTTGATCCTCACACTATGGAGGAGAACAACATGAAGAAGCTTGGATACGTTATCGCCGCGCTTGGCGCGATCGCCATCGCGGCCCCGTCGATTGCCAGCGCTGAAACCGTCGTGGTCAGGCATGGTGCACGCGCCGAAATGCATCGCGATCACGGCTGGCACCGCGATCACGGCATGCGCCATCACGACAGGATGATGCTGGTCAGGCATCGCCATCACGAAGGTTAAGGCTGATACAGAAGGCTGACACAGGAATGGCCCCGCAAGGGGCCATTTTCTTGAGAGGGTGAAGGTCGCGGCCTGGAAGCCGGCACGAGGCGCACAAATGGCGACGAGGCAGCGCTCGCTCTATTTCATAATATGATTTGACCTGCGGCAATGTGAAATTTATCGTTTCCCGGTTTTTCAGGCCCCCGAGATTTCCCTTGGTCTTCCCGATCCCATCGTCGAAGCGACCGCCCTGCACCGGCTCCTCGTAGGACCAGGCCCGTCACGCATCCAGAATTCAAAGGTCTCGTAGAAGGCCCGCCAAACCAAGACGAAACATTCAGGGAGAAGTTGTCATGGTCACGTCACGCGCTTGCACAGTATTTGGCGCAGTATTTGGAATGGCGCTTGCGATCAGCTTGCCCATAGCTGCCCAAGCCGCCGATCCCATCAAGATCGGCATGGTGGCGCCGCTGAGCGGACCGATTGCCGATGCCGGCCGCTACGGGGTTCAGGGCGCCAAGCTTGCGGTCGAGGAAGTCAACAAGGCCGGCGGGGTGCTGGGCCGGCCGTTCGAACTGGTGATCGAAGACGATCAGTCGTTGAACCCGTCGACCGTGCTGGCCTTCGCCAAGCTCGCGGATGACAAGGACATCGTCGCCTTTCTCGGCCCCACCCGCAGCACCCAGATTCAATCGATCGCGCCGAGCGTCAAGCAGGCCGGCAGGCCGGTGATGATCGGCGGCACCGATCCGTCGCTGACATTGGCCGGCAATCCCTGGTTTTTCCGGTTCAGGCCCAACGATACCTACACCGCGCGGGTGATGAGCGACTACGGTCTCAACAAGCTCGGCAAGAAAAAATGGGCCATCGTGCACGCGACCGACGCGTTCGGGACCACCGCCAAGAACCTGTTTGCCGAAGCGCTGAAAAATCAGGGCGTCACGCCGGTCATGGTCGAAGGGCAGCCCAATAATTCTCCGGACTACACCGCGGTGGCCCTGGCGGTGAAGCAATCCGGCGCCGATGTGCTGGCAACCTTCATCACCTTTGAGCCGGATGTCGCGATTTTCGCCCGCCAGCTTCGGCAACTGGGCGTCAACATCGTATGGCTGGGCTCGCCATCGATTACGACCACGACGGCGCGCAAGCTCGCCGGCGCCACGCTATACGGCACCTTCGCGGTCGCCGATTTCCATCCCGATGCCAACCCGGAAGCCAAGTCGTTCTCCGAAAAATACCTCGCCAGCTACAAGACCACGCCCGACTTTTTCGCTTCCTGGCCCTATGACGCGGTCCACGTGCTGGCCCAGGCGATCGCCAAGGCGGGCAGCATCGACCCACAGAAAATCCGCGACGCGCTTCTCGCCGTGAAGGACTATCGCGGTGTCGAGGGCACCTATAATTTCGACAGCCATGGCGACGGTCTGCACGGCTATAACATCGTCAAGAATGACAACGGCAATATCGTCGTCGAAAAACGCATCGATTTCGACAACTGAGACAAAATACCCCCCGAAGGCTAAGGCTGACACAGGAATGGCCCCGCGAGGGGCCATTCACTTTTGTCGATAGGGCGGGCAGCGAACGCTGATCCCTAGACTCAAGTCGGAGACAGCCAGATGTCCCAAAAAGGTTCCCATGAGTAGAAATAGCCCAAAACTCGGAAGCAAGAAGACGCGAGGCGGGACGCACCCACGTTATCGACCGGGAATATGCCTTTGGACAATTTGGGCTATCTGTGGCCGCGTATATGCTTCCACTGGATCGATGCTTCGATTGCCGTCGCGATAGTACTCACCCGCGTCGAAAGCTAAGAAGACGCTCCAAAACAACGCTGGCCGGTCCTCATTCCGATGCGTTATAACGGCATGGAGCTCATTGACCACCTGATCGCAGAAGTCGAAGTCAAGCGCATTGCTGTGAAATCCGAAGGCCAACCTGAGCGCCAACGCATCGTACAAGTCACCTCTAGGCAACCCGACCCGTCCACTCCATTCCTCGACGCCGCTATCCGTTAAGAGGATTTGTCGTTCGCTCCAGCTGAGCCCTGACGTATGCCTCGATTCGAGGACAGCGATGATGTCGTCGGCTGTCGTGGTGGACATTCGCTAGATCGCCTGCGTTAAACCTATCGAGCTTCATCTTGAATAGATTAACACTCGATCACTAAATTCCGCGTTCCTCAGGTTGCCACGGGTGGGGCGCCGAAATCAACCGCATGAATTCGCGCGCTAATCCCACGCCGGCGCGAAGCCGGGATTCACCAAGCGCTTGTCCTTCGGCAGCGCCGCGATCGCCTGCCGGTCCTCGTCGTCGAGCCCCACATGCAGCGCATCGAGATTGGCGCGCTGGCTTTCGGCGCGCGATGCCTTTGGAATCGCGGCAACGCCGTCCTGGTCGAGCAGCCATTTCAGCGCCACCTGGGCCGCGCTGGCGCCATGCTTGCGGCCGATCGCCGCCAGCGTCTCGTCCGAGGCCGCGCGGCCCTGCGCCAGCGGGCAATAGGCCACGAGCGGGATACCTTTGGCGGCCAGATATTTGCGCAAAGATGTCTGGTCGAGCATCACATGATATTCGACCTGGTTGCAGGCGATCGGCGCCTTGATCTCCTCGACCACGGTCTTGAGGAGCGCGACGTTGAAATTGGCAACACCGATGGCGCGGGTCCGGCCCTCGTCCTTCAGCCTGAGCAAGGCGTCGAACATCGCCGGCAGGTTCATGTTGCGGGCGGGCCAGTGCACGAGATAGAGATCGACGTGATCGAGCCTGAGCTTTTTCAGGGACGTATCGAACGCCTTGCGAATAGCGTCCGGGGCCAGGTTCTCGTTCCAGACCTTGGTCGTCACATGCAAATCCTTGCGCGCGACCCCTGCTGAGGCGATCGCCGCGCCAATGGCGTCCTCGTTGCCATACATTTCCGCGGTGTCGATATGGCGGTAGCCCAGGGCAAGCGCGCTTTCGACCGCCGCGCGGCAGATGTCGCCCTGCATCCGATAGGTGCCGAGGCCAAGACGCGGCAGGCTGATGCCCTGGGTGTCCAGATGTTCCATTTACTTACTCCGGAGGCGCGCAAGCGGCCGCTTGAAAACAAGGCAACGCCCGCATCGATGCATGTGGGACGAAACGATAGATGAGACAGCAAGTCTTTCGTTTGATAGTCTGCCTGCAGCGCAACCTCAAAATCAAGATCAGGTTAGAATAGCGATGGTCAGGGCTTTACGACGATGGCTGGAGGCCAACGAGCTGCTCGCGATCATCACGGCCGTGCTGTGCACGCTGGTTCTGTTGTCCCTGGTGCTGGTCCTGGGCGGCTATCTGATCGTGACGCGCTGAGTCCCCACGGAAACTGCCGACGGCTCAGATATGCTGCGCCAGCAATTGCCCCGGCCGCGCATCCGGCCGCGGCTCGATGTCGACCGACCACAACGAGCGGTTATCGACATCCTTCAGCGTCACGGTCATGACCTCGGAATGGCCGTCAATATCGACGCGGCCGAAAAACTGCAGCCCGAAGCACGGCGCGAGATTCTCGCCCTGCTCCGCGCTGCATCCCTTCTGAAACTTGGCTTCCGGGCCGAACGTATTGTCGAGTTCACCCGGCGCCCAGCTTCCGGCATGAAGCGGCCCCGAGACAAACTCCCAGAACGGTTCGAAATCCGAAAATACCGCGCGGTTCGGATCGTAGTGATGCGCGGCCGTATAATGCATATCGGCGGTCAGCCACACGGTGTTCCTGATGCCGGCGCGCTTCATGAAGGAGAGCAGGTCGGCGATTTCATGCTCGCGCCGCTCCGGCGGCCCATCGCCGAGCGCGACCGCGTCCAGGCTGATCAATCCGATCGGGAGGTCCGCGGCGATCACTTTCCAGGTCGCGTCGGAGCTTGCGAGCTCGCGCTTCAGCCAGGCCAGCTGGGCTGCTCCCAGGATGAAGGCGTCGCCGGGGTCATCGCGCTTGTTCCAGGTCGAATCGCGATAACTGCGCATGTCGATCAGGAAGACGTCGAGCAGCGGGCCGTATCCGATCCTGCGATAGATGCGGCCGGCCTGTTCGGGGATCGCGCGGATCGGCATGAATTCGAAAAACGCCCGGCGGGCGCGTTCGACCAGCCGGGATTTGCCGTCCTCGGTGTAGCCGGTCTCGTCGACGCTGCCGATCGGCGACCAGTCATTGGTCACTTCATGGTCGTCCCAT
Source organism: Bradyrhizobium sp. (assembly GCF_004799445.1). Lineage (GTDB taxonomy): Bacteria > Pseudomonadota > Alphaproteobacteria > Rhizobiales > Xanthobacteraceae > Bradyrhizobium. The sequence continues at coordinate 50,785 of NZ_SSNA01000213.1, read as the reverse complement.
TGCGCCAGCATCGGCACCTGCGCATTGAAGGCGCGCAAATTGTCGTCGAGCAGGTTGTATTTGTAGTTGCCGCGAAACTGCGCGAGGCTGTGGGCTGTGACGGATTTCTCCTCGGTGACGATATTGCGCCAGATTCCGCCATCCGGCAGTTTCAACTCGGAGGGCACGGGGCAATCAGCATAGATGTGATCGCCTGAATGAATGAAGAAATCCGGCCGGTTCTCCAGCATGGTCCGGTAGGTCCGCATGCCACCGCGGGAGGGATCGATCCCCCAGCCCTGCCCCGCGGTATCGCCCGACCAGACAAACGATATCGAACTTTTGTCCGCCGGAGCAGTTCGGAAATGTCCGGTCTGTGTTTCACCCGCCATCCCGGGTTCGCCGGGATCCTCGAACCGCACCCGATAAAAGATGTCCTGGCCCGGCGGCAGACCTTGCAGCAGCGCCTTCGCGGTGAAGTCATGATCCGGCAGCGCGTCAGACGATACGGCGCCGATCATGGTCTTGAAGCTCTCAATCGTCGCGTATTCGACCCGCATGCGCGCGGCCCGGTCGGCCCTCGCCCATACCATCGCGGAGCCGCCCGACACGTCGCCCGACTGAATCCCGCTAGCGATCCGGGGACGGTCCGCAGCGCGGCTGAGATGAGGCCTGGCGAGACTTCCCATGCCTGCCAGCGCGACGGTGGACGCTGACCGGACCAGCAGTTGGCGCCTCGTCAACGGCTTCTTCGCGCCTGTCGCTATCGCCATTCGGGATCCCTCGTCGAATCACGACGGAGGGTGCCCGCTCAACTTGACTCCTGGCCGAAGCTTTTGCGACGGGCGCATGACTCCCGCGCCGAGGGATGTGTGCCCGTGGAGCGGTTCGGCTACCGCTTCCAGTTGCAGATGCCGCCCGACTTGCAGGGCCAGACCTGAACACGGGCATCGAAGGCCTGCGCATCGACTGGATTACGGTGCTGACGGGCAAGCTTCATGGGAACCACATGGCGCGGCGGCTCGGCGCGCAGATGGGCAACCCGGGTGTTGTGAACAACCCGGCTGTTGTGAACAACGACCTTGGGCTCGTCAGTTGGTTCCGCGCGAACCTGCCCGCTTTCGCGGTTGACGGTCACGTCGAGCGGACCTGGCGCGAAGCCGGAGGCCGGGCCAAACGGTTTCGGCGAAAGCACCGCCTTGGACAGGTCAAGGCTCAGGAACTCGTTAGGACGGTATTCGTCCGCCATCGACAAACCGCTCCATGCCAGCGCGGTCGCGCAAATGATCGGGATGAAAACATTCCTTACCATCGAGGCCTCCTGAAATGCGCAACAACAGCAAACAACCACCATCTAGGAAGAGTTCCACTCAATTCCAGTAGATCCTGCCGGCAAGGTTACCGATGCCGCCGGCCTGGCATCCACGCGCCCCGAACGGGGAGTTTACCAATCGCCTCATCCCGTCTACCAAAGGGCGTGCGCTGCAGCGTAGGCCGGGCTGGACCGGGAGGGATGGTTGCGACTTCTTCATATGCTGGCCGGCGCGCTTTTGCTGCTGCATCATCCGATAGCCGCCCGTGCCCAGGCGGTGTGGGACATGACGACGGAGTATCCGCAAAGCGCCATGTCCGGACTTGGCGTGACCACCTTCGCGCAGCATGTCGCCGCATTGACCGCGGCAAAATTGGTGGTCCGGCCGAGCTTCGATGCGGCGAAAGGCATTCGATCCGCCGACATGCTCACCGCGATCGCGCAAGGCCGGGTCCAGGCCGGCGACGCATTCGCCGGCTCCCTGGAAGCGGAAGACGTGATCTTCGCGCTGCCCTCCCTGCCGTTTCTGGTGACCTCGATGGCCGACGCACGGCGGCTTGCCGACCTTGCGCGGCCCTACCTCGCGGCCGCGTTACAAAGCAAGGGCGAGCGGCTGCTTTATCTGACGCCCTGGCCGCCCTCCGGCATCTGGTCGAAGACGCCGCTGAAAACATCCTCCGACCTGTCCGGCCTTTCGATCCGTACCTATGACAGGATATCGAGTGAGATCTTTACCCGCGCCGGCGCCAAGGCCACCTCCATCGCCTTCGCCGAAACGCTGCCACGGCTGGTGGACGGCAGTATCAACGCGGTGCTGTCGTCAGGCGATGGCGACAGCGGTCGCAGGCTTTGGAGTTTCCTGCCCTACTTCAGCGAAATCACCTATTCGTTGCCGCTCTCGGTGGCGAGCGTCAATCAGGCGGCCTATGACGGACTGCCGTCTGATCTGCGGGAGGCGGTCGACGCTGCCAGCCGCCAGACTGAAACTGATTTGTGGCTCGCTTTGTCCACCCGGTTGCAGGAGAACCATCGGCGCATGCGCGAAAGCGGCGTGACGATCGATCCCGATCCGGCTCCGGCTTTGGTCGCAGCGCTCCAATCGGGCGCCGCCGCGGCCCGGCAAGCCTGGTGCGATAGAGCCGGGCCCATTTGCCAAAAAATCCTCGGCGCCTTCGCGGCCGGCAAACCATAGATGGCTCACCGTGTTTAACTGGAACGACCTGGTGTTCTTCCTCGAACTGGCACGGCAGAGCCGGCTGGCGCCGGCGGCGCGGCGACTTCGCGTCGATCACACCACGGTTAGCCGTCGCATCGCCGAACTCGAGAAAGATCTGTCGATCAAACTGTTCGACCGAAAACCCGACGGCTTTGTCCTGACCGAGCAGGGCCATCGTCTTTTTGCGATCGCCGAGCGGATCGAGCAGGAAGCCAGCACCGTACCACAGGCCCTCGGCGCCGAGCACATGACCGCGACCGGCCGCGTTCGGGTCGTGACCATGGAAGGCATCGGCGCGTGGTTTGTCGCCGAACGTCTCGTCGAACTGGCCGAGCGCGAGCCGGGCGTGCTGGTTGAACTAGTGACAGAGCGTCATCTGATCAGCCTCACCAAGCGCGAGGCCGACATCTTCATCAGCTTTGTGCAGCCGACCGGCCAGAGACTGGTTGTCAAGAAGCTCGGAAACTTCCGGCTCGCGCTCTACGCCAGTCCGGAATACATCGCCCGGCACGGCCTGCCGAAGGACCGCTCGGAACTCGCCAACCATACCTTTGTCGATTACGTCGAGGACCTGGTCGCCATTCAGCCGGTCCGCTGGTTGCTGGATGTGCTCGACCCGCCCAACGTATCGTTCCGATCGTCGAGCATGCACGCCCAGCAAAACGCCATCGCCGCGGGCGCCGGAATAGGCCTTCTGCCGTTATTCTCGGCCAGGAAGAACCCCAAACTGCTACCGGTGCTGGCCGACGAAGTGAAGGTGTACCGCGATGTCTATCTTTCGGTACACGAAGACCTCGAGTTCCTCTCGCGCGTTCGGCTGGTGATCCGGCATCTCGTGGACGCGTTCGTCCGCGACCACGACTTTCTTCACAAGCTGTAACGGCCAGAGCAAGCCCTGTTGCTCACGCCACAGATCAGATGGTTTCCTTGCTGAAGTCGAAACGCGGCGGGAGCGCCTTGATGAGGTCTTCCTTCGTGACCTTCTTCTTGACTTCCAGTTTGCCGTTTTCGACCCGCGAGATGTAGCAATCCACCATACCGGAGTGGTCCTCGCGGCGCAGGATCTTGGTGCCCTGGGGGTGGCCCAGCGAATTGGGAAGCGTCATTCCCTCAAGGGCTTCGATGACGAGCTTGTCGTCATTCTTCGATTTCCACCCCGATTTCTCGATCGCATTCTTCAGCGCGAAGACGTTTTCCCAGGACTGCCAGGCGTGGCTTTTGGCCATCACCCGCTGCGAGTTGGCTTCACGGGCATCGACATCGTCGATGCCCATGCGCTTGTTGTGCTCGCGGTGAAATTCGTCGTCCTTGTATTTGAGCACGCGCGGAAAATTCTCGACGATATAGACGCCCTCGCCGGCGCCCTGCAGGTCGGCGGGCGCGATGGCTTCCATCGTGCCGCAGATCGAATACATCTTCATCGTCTTTTCGAGGCCCATCGATTTCGCCTGGGTATAGAAGGCGATCGACTGCGCGCCGAAGAACACGGAAAACAGCACCTGGGTTTCCTGCGGGATTTTCGCCAGATACGGCACCATGTCCTTGGCATCGAGCGGCACGAAAATCGGATCGTTGACCTTGCCGCCGAGCCTTTCGACCATCGCCTTGTGCTCCTGGTAGTGGCTGTGCCCCCAGGCATAGTCGGGCGAGATAATGGTCCAGTTCTTGCCGAGATTTTCGAAGGCCCAAGGCGCGCCGGCGGCGGCCAATGCGTAGGTATCCGTGCCGGTGCGGAAGGAATAGCGGGTGCCCTTCGATCCCGTCGCCTCGGTGGCCTCGCCTGCCGAAAAATAGACCGTCTTCAGTTCGGTCGCGACCGGGATCGCCGACAACATCACCCCGGAATGCACCGAGCCGACGATGAAGTTCGCGCCGTTGCGTTCGATCAGCGATCTCAGCTTGCGGGTGCCGGTGGCGGGATTGGACTCGGTATCCTCGGTGATCAACTCGACTTTCCGCCCGGCGATGCCGCCCTGCTCGTTGACGAGTTGCACCGCCGCCTTCGCCGCCTTGTCGTGCCAATAGCCCCAGGACGCAAAGCCACCGGTCAATTCGCAGTGGCTGCCGAGAATGATCGGACCGCTCGCCTGGGCGTACAGGTCGCGGGTCAGCCCAAGATAGGACGTCCCGGCAGCGACGCCGCCGGCCAGCGCATGGGATAGAAAGCTCCTGCGGTCGGGTTGGTACTTGCTCATCTCATCCTCCAGTTGGCTATAGCTGTCAGAGCGAGACGCCCAGATAGCGGTGAACGGTCGACGGGTCGGCGGAAAGTTGTTGCGGGGTCGCCTCGTGTACGATGACGCCCTTTTCCATCAGATAGATTCGGCTTGCGAGCCTGAGCGCGGTCCTCAGGTTTTGCTCGATCAACAGCACGGCGACGCCGCGGCCTGCAATCGCGGCAATCTCGCGCCGGATCTCGTTGACGAGCTTCGGCATGATCCCTTCGGTGGGCTCGTCGAGCAGGATCAGCCGGGGTGAGCGCATTAGGCAACGCCCGAGCGCCAGAATTTGCTGTTCACCTCCGGACAGCGTGCCGGCGCTCTGCTGGCGGCGCTCCTTGAGCCGGGGGAACCTCGCATAGATATAGTCGGGAATGCTTGGATCCGGACGGTGCCGCAGGCCTAAGAAAAGATTCTCTTCCACCGTGAGGTTGCCGAAGATTCCGCGGCCCTGCGGAACGTAGCCGATCCCCTCGCCCGAAAGCTGATGGGCGGCAAGCGTCGCCAGGTCCTTGTCGTTGAAGCGAACGCGACCGCCCCGGCGCGGCAAGAGGCCGAGAATCGTTCGGAGCGTCGAGGTCTTGCCAACGCCGTTGCGGCCCAGAAGTGCGACGGTTTCGCCCGGGTTCACGTGCAGGGTGACGCCTCTCAGAACGGGCACACGGCCGATGGAAGCCAGCAGATCCGCAACTTCGAGAACCGGGCTCATTCCATGTCCTCCGGAGTCCCGAGATAGACCTCCTGCACCCCGCTGTCGCCCGCAACCTCGTTCGGGGTGCCCTGCATCAACAACTGCCCCTGCGCCATGACGGTGATGAGGTCGGCGATGGCGAACACCACTTCCATGTCGTGTTCGATCAGAATGATGTCCGTGGTTTCTGCCAGCCTGACGATGCGCTCCACCGTCCGCTCGGTCTCGCTCGGGCTCATCCCGCAAATCGGCTCGTCCAGCAGAAGCAGCCGCGGCTTATTGGCGAGCGCCAGCGCAATCTCGAGCAGCGCGACGTCACCATAGGATAGCGCGCCCGCGCTTGAGGACGCGAGCCGGTCAAGACCGGTGTCCTCCAGGATGTGCTCGACCCGGTCGTTAGCGGCGCGGTAGCCGCGCGCCGGACGAAATGGACTGGAAATTCCCTCATGCGCAAACACCGCAATCCGGATGTTGTCCATCACGCTCATGCCGCCGAACACGCTCTTGATCTGAAGCGTACGGGAGAGACCGCGCGAGACGATTTCATGCGGGGCCCTGCCGATCAGGTCGTTGCCTTCGAACATCACGCGGCCGGAAGTCGCCGGTACCATCCCGGTGACGAGGTTGAACAATGTGGTCTTTCCCGCACCATTGGGACCGATCACCGCATTGAGTATGCCCTTGGGAAACTGGATGTCGATATTGTCGACGGCGGTCAGGCCGCCAAACCTCTTCGTCAGACCCTTGATCGAAAGCGCGGTATCCATGCCGGTCATTCCGCTTCCGCGAGATTTCGCAACGCGGCCCGCGCGTCGGCCTTGCGCCGGTCGCGACCTTCGACGAGATCGCTGAAAATACCGACGATCCCGCGCGGTGCAAACATCACCACCAGAATCACGAATGCGCCCACCGCAATCAGGTAATTTTCCCAGAGGCCGGACACGAGTTCTCGGAAGAGAATGAGCAGCGCGGTGCCGACCAATGGTCCCAACAGCGAGCCAATTCCACCAACGATCGCCCAGACCACCGCCTCGCCGGACACGTGATAAAACATGTAGGACGCCGAGGCGTAGCGCCCGAACAGGGCAAACAGGGCGCCCCCGACGCCCGCCAGCAGACCGGAGATAACAAACGCGATCCAGCGGGTATAGTAGACGTTGATGCCGATCAGCGATGCCCGCTGCTCGTTGTCGCGCACCGCATTGAAACGCATCCCGAGCGGGCTTGCGATCAGAAAAGCCATGCCGGTGAAGCAGGCGGCGCACACAAGATAGATGAAGTAATATTGAACCGTGCGGTCGGTCAGCAGCCATCCGGCCGCCTTCCACAGCGGCGGCGCGCTGAACGATAATCCGTCGTCGCCTCCGGTGATCGATTTCGCCGACATCGCGACAAAATAGAAAATTAACGAGAACACCACTGTGATGATGGCAAAGTAATGCCAGGTCAGCCGGACGGCGATGGCGCCGGCGACGGCGGCCATGGCGGTCGCGGCCGCGATACCGAGAAAGAATGCCGGCCAAAGACCAAGACCGAACTGGCTGATCCCGATCGCGACGCCATACATCCCAAATCCGAAATAGAGCGCCTGCCCGAAGGAGAGCAGTCCGACATAGCCGAGCAAAAGGTTGACGCTTGCCGCCAGCAGCGACCAGATCAGGATTTCCGCGATCACATTGATCCAGAACAGCCCGCCGAAAAACTTCAGGAGAACCGGTGCCAAGCCAAGGCCGGCGGCAACGGCTGCCACGCCCAGCCATTTGAGGCGCTGCGCCGTCATCGTGTCGCTCCGGCGAACAGCCCGCGCGGCTTGACCAGCAGCACCATGCACATCACAGCCAGCGACGTGATCCGCGCCAATGTCGGATCGGCAAAGCTCGATATCAGCCCCTCGAGCACGGCCAGCAGAACCGCGGCGGCGACGGTGCCCTTCAGATTTCCGAGTCCGCCGATGACGACCGCCATGAAACTGACGGGCAGAATGTCGACGCCGGTTCGAAATTCCACGGTCGTGATGGGGGCTGCGATCGCGCCGCCCAGCAGCGCCATCGCGGTGCCAAGACCGAAGGTAAAGGCGCAGACCCGAACCACGGGAATGCCGAGCGCGGTCGCGGTTTCGCGGTCCTGCCGCACCGCCCGAATCCAGGTCCCAAGCGTGGTCCGTGACAGGAAGAGAAAGAAGGCGACGATACACAGCGCCGCGAAGGCCGCGGCAAACAGACGATAGACGTCGTATTCCAGGCCGAACAAAGGAATGGTTCCCTGGATCGGCGCCGCCATCCGGCGCGGTTGCGCACCGAACGTTGCGCGAACGGTCTCCTGCAAGATCATCGACAGGCCAAAGGTCGTGACGATCGTCAACGAGGCAGCGCTGATGGTCGGCCGGATGATCAGCCGCTCGACCACTAGGCCCATGGCGAGGCCAAGCAGCGGCACCAGGACCAGCGCGATCCAGAAACCCGTGGTTCCGGCGATCACAAGTGCGAGCACGGTGCCGACCATGAAGAAGTCGCCATGGGCGACATTGATGATGTCGAGCAGGCCGAAGATGATGGAAAGGCCAAGGGCGATCAAAGCGACGATCAGCCCCCAAACCAGCCCATTGATCGTCAGCGCGATGACCAGATCCATTTTTTCCGCCCGTCCCCTGATCTCTAAGGCTGGCAACACTTTTGCGCGAGCGCCACCGAGAAAACCTGCAAGTGCCTTTGCGGAAAACAAGTGCTTGAACCGACGGCAATTGCCCAGTTGGAAGTCACCTTGGCATTAGCATGGATGCAGAAGGGCTTGCAGAAATCTAGGGTTACGCGGCAGCGGATTGTAACGGACAGTGGAATCGAGCCGGGCAGAACATTATCCCGCTCCGAGCCCGTGGGTGCCGCCATGACCATTCAATATCCAGCCTTCAAGGCTGCCGCCTGCCATACTTCCTCGGTTTTTCTCGATGCCGAAAAGACCGCGGAAAAAGCCTGCGATCTCATCGCAGAGGCGGCCAAAGGCGGCGCCGAACTGGTGGTATTTCCGGAATCCTTCCTGCCGGGATTCCCGATCTGGGCGGCGTTGCAGGCGCCGATCCATAATCACGGCTTCTTTCGCGCGCTGGTCTCGCAAGCCCAGAAGATTTCCGATCCGGCGATCAGGTCCATTCGAATGGCGGCGCGCCGCCACGGCGTCTTCGTTTCCCTGGGCTTTACCGAAGGTACCGAAGCAAGCGTCGGCTGTATCTGGAATTCCAACCTTCTGATTGGCGACGACGGGTCGATCCTCAATCATCACCGCAAACTGGTCCCGACATTCTACGAAAAGCTGATCTGGGCCAACGGCGACGCCCGGGGCTTGCGGGTTTCGCCGACGCGGCTCGGTAGGCTTGGAATGCTGATCTGCGGCGAAAATACCAATCCGCTTTCGCGCTATGCCTTGATGGCGCAGGGCGAGCAGGTGCACATCTCATCCTATCCGCCGATCTGGCCAACCCGCCCGCCCTCGGAGGAAGGCGCTTACGATCTCAAGCGCGCCATCGAGATCAGGGCCGGCGCGCATGCCTTCGAGGCGAAGGTCTTCAACATCGTCGCCTCGGGCTTCGTCGACGCAGCCATGCGCGAAGCGCTGGGCATGGCCAACCGAGCAAGCCTTGATATCATCGACGGATCGCCGCGCGGCATCTCGCTCGTGATCGACCCCTCCTGCAACGTCATCGGCGAGGTTCTTTCCGAACATGAGGGCATCCTGTATGCCGATATCGACACGGAGAAGGGCGTCGAGCCGAAGCAATTCCACGATGTCGTCGGCTATTACAACCGGTTCGATATTTTCAACCTGACCATCAACCGCACGCCGCTTGAACCGGCGCATTTTATCGACGCTCCCACCGTGGAAACCGCAGCGGCCGACCACGCGCGGCGAGGTCAGCTTGACAATGGTGAGTTCAGCCTTCGCGAGTTCGATGGGATCGGCCCCCTCAGTTAAAGGAGCGATTCGCTCGACTTTCAGCGACGCGCTCGGCAAGGTGTCGGCAATTCCGCCGGGCAGGCGATCTTCGGCGCACAATCAATCTAGTTCACTCGATTTACCGGGTGCTGTAGAGTACCGACGCCGGGTTGCATCAAGATCGTCCTTCGAAAGGATCGTTATGCCTGCTGCGCCCAATTCGCTGTTGACCCGCCTGTTGCTCGTTTCATTCGCAGTGCTGTCCCCTCTGCTTGCCGCGCCGCAGGCGAAGGCCGAGGACAAGGTCCTGCGGGTCGGCACGCTGAAGCTGATCCACGGCATCACGCCCTACTTCTACGAGAAATTCGCGCCACCCGGTTACACCGTGGAAGTCATCCCGTTTGAGAGCCCGACCGATGGCAAGAACGCGGTGCTGACCGGCACCGTCGACACCTGCATCCATGGCATCGCCGCTTTTCTGCTCGGCGCCGCCGCAGGCGAACCGGTCGTGATCGTCGCGGCCGCGACCAACCGCGGCATGGGAATTGTCGCCGACGCCAAATCCGACATCAAGACCATCAAGGACCTGAAGGGGAAGCGCGTGGCGATCTTCCCGGGCTCGACACAGGAGGTGGTCATCCTCGAGCGGCTCAAGGCCGAGGGCATGTCGATATCGGACATTCAGCCGATCCGGCTTTCGTTCAGCGACATGGCAGGCGCGCTGGCCCGCGGCGATATCGATGCCTATGTCGGCGCGGAGCCCGGCCCGGGAATCAGCCTTGCCAACGGCACCGGCCGCCTGATCGAATATCCGTATTCGACCTCGATCGGCTCGCTCAACATGATTCTGTCCGCCAGCGAAAAGATGATCAAGGAGAATCCGGAGCGGCTCAGGATGATCGTCGACATGCACAAGAAGGCCACTGATTACGCGATGGCGCATCCCGACGAGATGATTCAGATCGCGATGCAGAAGCTCGGCCAGCAGCGCAAGTCGATCGAAATCGCCGTCCCCAATGTCGAATTGACCTGGAAGATCGACGACGATTTCATCAAGCGCGCCAAGGCCTACAGCGAATTGATGGTCGAAAAGAAGCAGGTTCGCCAGGCGCCCGACATGTCGCGGGCCATCACCCAACAGTTCATGTAGCCGATCAAAGTGAACGACCACGCCACCACCATCTCCGAACGCGAGGAACGGAGCATTGCGGCCGCGAGATCAGTCAATCGCCGCCGCAACCGGCAGCGCCTGGAGAAGCTGCGCGCCTTCGCCCTCGGCGCCGGTTTTCCGATCCTGCTGATCCTGATCTGGGACCGCGCCGTCGCCATCACAGGCACGCGGCTCATTCCGAGCCCGTATCAGGTCGCGGTGATGATGTACGATTTCTCGTTCGGGGGCGTTTACGACGACGCCTTCAGCGGCACGATCCTGATCCATGTCTGGAAATCAGTGCAGCGCGTCTATGGCGGGTTTTTTCTCGCCGCATTGATCGGCATTCCCTTGGGTCTGCTGATCGGACGCATCAAGCTACTGCGGCAATTGCTTGATCCGACCATCTCGCTGCTGCGGCCGATACCGGTGACCGCCTGGTTGCCGCTGTCGATGATCTTTTTTGGATTGGGGCCGAATGCGGCGATCTTCCTGGTCTTCCTCGGCGCCTTCTATCCGATTCTGCTCAACACCATGTTCGGGGTGCGTTCGATCGATCCGCGCCTGTTCGAGGCAGCCTCGATGCTCGGATGCTCCGGGACGGGGATGTTCCGGCAGATCGTGCTTCCGGCTTCCTTGCCGGCGATCTTCAGCGGGCTGCGGATCGCGCATGGATTTGCCTGGATATTGATCGTGGTCGGCGAGATGACCGGCGTCCCGACCGGCCTCGGCTCGGTGGTGATGGACGGTCGCACCCTGTCGCGCACCGATCTCGTGATCACCGGCATGATCGTGATCGGCGCGTGCGGATTCATCACCGACCGGATCATCGTCGCGATCTCTAACCGCCTCTTGAGCTGGAGCCCGCAGCACCGTGAGTAACGCTGATCCTCCGGACATCCTTACCATCCGTGGCGTGACCAAGCGCTTTGCGGTCGGCGACGGCGAGGTCGAGGCCCTGGCGCCGGTCGATCTGACCATCCCCAGGAGCGAATTCGTCTGCATGATCGGCGCATCCGGCTGCGGGAAATCGACGTTGCTGCGCATCATCGCGGGGTTCGAGGAGCCGACGACCGGGGAGGTTTCGATCTACGGCAAGGTCGTCAACGGCCCCGGCAGCGACCGCGGCATGGTGTTCCAGGATTATGCCCTGTTTCCGTGGATGACGGTGCGCCAGAATATCAGCTTTGGCCCGCGGCAGCGGCAACTGCCGCGCGAGGAGATCGAGCGGACGACGGATGAATTCATCAGGATGGTCGGCCTCGAACGCTTCGCCGACCGCTATCCGAACCAGCTGTCGGGCGGAATGAAGCAACGCGTCGCGATCGCGCGCGTGCTCGCCAACAATGCCAATATCCTGTTGATGGACGAACCGTTCGGCGCACTCGACGCGCTGACCCGCGAGCAGCTTCAGCACGAACTGCTGCAGATATGGAAGCGCACCGGCGTTACCACCATTTTCGTGACGCATTCGGTCGAGGAAGCCGTGCTGCTGGCGGATCGCGTGCTTGTGATGAGCGCCGGTCCCGGCCGGATCGACAGCGATTTCCGCATCGAGCTTGCGCGGCCGCGCGATGTGTCTTCGCCGGAGTTCAACGCGTTGCGGCGTGACATCGCGCGCCGGCTCACCAGCCATCTCACGCTTGCGCGGGCTTGACTCCCAATTGCACGACCGCCCAAATGATCCTTGCATCTGTCTGGGACCTTCCGAAATGACCGATCCGACTGCTCGATCCGCACCTCCGTCCGGCGCCGGCGTTCTCGAACTTCTCCACCGCTTCAAGGACGATCAGGCCTTGGCGGACAATTACGCCGCCGCCTGCCTGGAGAGGGCAAAGGCCGTGGAAGGGGTGCTCAAGGCGTTCGAATATCTCCCGGTCGATGCCGCGCGCCGGCCGGGCCCGCTGTCGGGCATTCCCGTGGCCATCAAGGACATCATCGCCACGTCCGACATGCCGACCACCAACGGATCGCAGATCTACCGGAATCACATTCCGGAGCGGGACGCCTGGGTCGTCGAACGCCTGCGCAATCTCGGCGCCACGATCTTCGGCAAGACGGTGTCGACGGAATTCGCCTGGCGCCATCCCGGACCGACCACGAATCCCTGGAATTCGAAGCATACGCCGGGCGGCTCGTCCTCGGGTTCGGCCGCGGCGGTCGCGGCGGGCATCGTGCCGCTGGCCCTGGGAACGCAGACGCTGGGTTCGGTGATCCGGCCTGCGGCGTTCAACGGCGTGGTCGGCCTCAAGCCGAGTTTCGGCGCGATCCCCCGCGCCGGCGTGCATCCCCTGAGCCCGTCGCTCGATCACGTCGGCTTCTTCGCCCGCCGCGTCGATGACGTCGCCTATGCGCTGTCGCTGATATCAGCCGTAAGCGAGCTCGATCCGCATGGCCGGCCCCTTCCCCACTTCGATGTCGACGCCCGTCAGGGAGTGCCAGCGCTGGAGAAGCCGCGGCTTCGGATCGTGCGATTCGAAAAATGGTCGCGGGCCGAGCCCGAGCAGCAGAAGGTGTTCGAGGCCGCCGTTGCAAGACTGCGCGAGGCTGGCGCCGTTGTCGAAGAACGCGAGTGGGAAGAACTCGATTCCAACTGGAGCGCGGTCAACACCATCATGTCCAGCGAGGCCACGCATATTTTCAGCGGTCTGGTCGAGCGTTACCCCGACCGCAGCAGCGACTTCCTGAAATCGGCCGTCAAGGCCGGCAGGGAGCTCACCGCCTTTGCCTATCTCGGCGCTAAGGCTATTCAGGAAAAATTGCGTGCGGCACTTCCGGCACAGATGTCCGGCTTCGATGCCATCCTGACCGTGCCGGCGTTCGGCGAAGCGCCCGAAGGCCTCGATTACACCGGCGACGCGGAATATTGCGCGCCGTGGACCTTGATCGGCGCGCCCGCGGTGTCGCTGCCGGCAGGGTTTGGCAAAAAAGGCCTGCCACTCGGTATTCAGATCGTGGGTTCGTACCGGCAGGATTATCACCTGCTTCGCGTGGCTAAATGGGTCGAGAGCGCTTTAGAATTCGAACCCGGCATTCCGAAGATCGCGCCGGGCAAATAGCTCCAGTCACTGTCGCCTATCCCAACATCTGGGTATCGCCGCAGATCGAAATGGCCTGCCCGGAAATCGTCTTGCCGCGCGGGCTGCACATGAACAGGATCTGATCGGCGAGCTGGTCCGGCGTCACGTAATCCTTGATCGAGGTATAGGAGAACGCCGTGCGCTCCATCTCGGCGTAGGAGATGCCACGCTGCTGCGCCTTGGCTTCCAGCACGCGGCGCTGCCGGTCGCCGGCGACAAGCCCGGGCAGGATCGCATTGACGCGGATGTTGTCCGGCCCGAGCTCGATCGACAGCGATTTGGTGAAGCCGATCACGCCCCATTTCGCCGCCGCATAGGGCGATCGCATCGCAAAGCCGAGCCGGCCCGCGGCGGAGGAGATATTGACGATCGAGGCATTCTTGCTCTCGCGCAGCAAGGGCACCGCCAGCCGGGTGCAGTTGAACTGCCCGGTCAGGCAGATGTCGAGGCAGCGGTCCCAGTCTTCCGGATTCATCTCCTCGACCTTCGAGGTCGGCCCGGCGATGCCTGCATTGTTGACGAGGACGTCGAGGCCGCGGAGGTTCCCGGTCGCTTCCTCGAACAGTCGCTTCACGGCGTTGCGGTCGGAAACATCGCACTTCGTCTGCGTGATGGAGGGATCGCTCGCCGCAAGTGCCGACAATGCAGTCTCATCGACGTCGCAGGTGTGAACTCTGGCGCCTTCGCGTGCAAACGCCCGCGCGATGGCGAGGCCGATGCCGTTGGCGCCGGCCGTTACCAGCACGCGCAACCCCCTGATATCGAGATCCATGATCGCTCCAAAGTGTCGTTGAAAGTGTCAGCCGGCGAGACCGCCGCGCGAAAGAATGACCTCCGCGGCACCACTGATGTCGGCGGCAATGCCGGCCTGCGCCGCGGCTTCGTCGCCGCTCGCAATCGCCGTGCGCACATTGGCGTGAAACCGGATCGCGTCGCCTTTCGCCAGCCGTTCCGGATTGGCGCGCAGGTCGAGGTTGATCACCGGTCCGGCCTTGAGCCAGAGCGCGCGGATGATTTCCACCAGGATCGGCGAATGCGCCGCTTCGTAGACCGCAAAGTGAAAGGTCTTGTTGAGTTCGACCGCGCGCGGCAGGTCCGGCTTCGGCTGCTTGCTCTCCGCCCGCATCGCTTCCTCCGCGCGCGCGATTTCTACGAGATCGCGCTTGTCACGGTTAAGGGCTGCTTGCGCGGCCGCATGGCCCTCGATCGCGATCCGCACCTTCGTCAGGTCGCGGAATTGCGCCGCTGACATCAGGGGCACGCGCACTGCGCGGTTCGGCGTCACTTCCAGCGCCCCGTCGGCGACCAGCCGCGACACCGCCTCGCGCACCGGCATAATGGAGACGCCGAGCATGTCGGCCGCCGCGCGCAGCGACAATTTCTCGCCCGGTGCGAGTCGGCCGGAGATCAACAGATCGGCCAGCTGCGCATAGGCGCGCTCACCCAGCGTCTGACGATCGAGCGGCTCGACCAGGTTGAGCGTGGCTGGCAAGTTCAACGCGCCATCTCCAATGCGGCGGGAAGTTCGAGAGAGGACTCGACAAGCGTCCCGTCTTTTGTAACTCTAACTGTGATCACAGATCACGGCAAGCCGCACCAAGCGCAGCTCACAGAACGAACGCAGCGGTTGCCGGAGAGGAAAACAGCCGCTTTGCGGCCGTATCAGGGAGAGCAAGGCTGATGTCCAAGAACCATCAATTCACGCGCCGCGGCCTGTTGACGACCGCAGGCAGCATCGCGCTGGCAACGGGAATTTCCGCCCCGGCGATCCTGCGCGCGCAGACCGCCGACGTCCTCCGGATCGGCCACCTGACGCCACGCACCGGATTTCTCGGGCCGCTCGGCGAATATGCCGTGATGGCGATCGATCTCGCGGTGGAAGAGATCAACGCGTCCGGCGGCATGATGGGCCGCAAGGTCGAAGTGCTGAAGGAGGATTCCGTCAATCCGCAGACCGCCTCCACCAAGGCCGAGCGCATGATCGAGCGCGACAAGGTCGCCTGCATCATTGGCGAGATTTCCTCGGCCTCCTGCCTGACGATCGCGCAGGTCGCCTCGCGCAACAAGATTCTGTTCATCAACACCGGCGGCAATTCGGATGCGCTACGCGGCAAGGATTGCCAGCGCTACATGTTCCACGTCGAGTCGCAGAATTCGATGTATGTCAAAACCGTCGGCCGCTCGTTCCTCAGGGATGGCCTGGTCAAGGGCAAGAAGTGGTATTCGCTGACGGCGGACTATGCTTTCGGCCATGACCTGTTGAAGGTTTCAAAGCGCTTCATGGAAGCCAATGGCGGCAATTTCGCCGGCGACGATCTGGTGCCGACCGACGCCACCGATTTCTCCGCCTATCTCCTGAAGATCCGCGAAGCCAGGCCCGATCTGGTCGTGATCAATCTCGCCGGCAACCAGATCACCAACTTCCTCAAGCAATATGCCGAGTTCGGCCTCACCTTCCCGGTCGGCGGCTTCGGCTTCGACACCGCGCTGGCCTGGGCCGCGGGCAAGGGCAATTTCGTCGGCACCTGGCCGGTGGTCTGGCATCATCTGCTCGACACGCCCGGCTCCAAGGCGTTCGTCGCGGCCTTCACCAAGAAATATTCCAAGCCGCCGGAAAACCAGGCCTGGGGCGACTACATCGCCGCCAAGATCGTGGCGCAGACCGTCAACGAGATCAAATCGGCGGATTCGCCCGCCATCATCGCGCACTTCGAGAAGGGCGCGAAGTACGATCTGCTCAAGACGCGGCAGGGTTACTTCCGGGCTTCCGATCATCAATTGATGCACGAGATGTACGCGGTCACGGCACTTCCCGCCGACAAGATCAAAAACCAGTGGGACATCTTCACCTCGAGCCCGCCGGTACCGGGCCCCGACGAGGATCTGGAAGTGATCGCCGCGACCAGGGAAGAGAACAGCTGCACGTTCCCGAGCTGATCGATCAACGCCAACACCGTCATTCCGGGATGGTGCGTTAGCACCAGACCCGGAATCTCGGGATTCCGGGTTCGATGCTCCGCATCGCCCCGGAATGACGGAATTGGCACTTCGCGCCATTGGATTCCAATGACTTTTTTAGACCCTTCAAATCCTTGGTCAGGGCAATAACCATGTCCGCCATGTTGTTAGCGCAGCAAATCCTCAACGGGCTGCTTGACGGCGTCTACTATCTGTTGATCGCGCTCGGCCTGTCGCTAATCTTCTCGCTCGGCGGCATCGTCAACCTCGCCCACGGCGCGTTCTACGCGATCGGCGCCTATCTCACGCTGGTGCTGTCGCCCTGGCTCGGTTTCGGCGGCGCGTTCGTCGCAGCCCCCGTCGCGGTCGGGTTGCTCGGCATGGTGATCGAGGCCACGCTGTTCCGCCGCTTCTACCGTTCCGACCCGATCCTCTCGCTGCTGATGACGTTCGGCCTCGCCATGGTCGCCGAGCAGGCGTTGCGGATGATCTTCGGCGCCCCGCCGTTGTCCTATTCGATCCCGCCCTGGCTGCGCGGACAGGTCGCGATCGGCAGTTTCATCTATTCGTTCTACCGCGTAGTGCTGCTCGGCATCGCCGCGACCTGTATCGCCGGCCTGTGGCTGCTGTTGCAAAAGACCTCGTTCGGCCGCGTGGTGCGCGCCGGCGTGCAGAACCCGGACATGGTCGGCGCGCTCGGCATTTCACTGCAGCCCTATATGTCGGCGGTGGCCGCGCTCGGCATCGGGCTTGCGGGCCTCGCCGGCGTGCTGCTGGCGCCGATCTACTCGATCCACCCGGCGATGGGCCAGGAAATCATCACGCCGGCTTTCGTCGTGGTGGTGATCGGCGGGCTCGGATCGTTCTGGGGCGTCGTCGCCGCCGCCCTTCTGGTCGGGCTCGTCAAGGGCGTCATGGTCGGCGTCGGTTATTCCGCCGCCTCCACCGCTGCGATCTATCTGTTGATGCTGCTGGTGTTGCTGTTTCGGCCGCGCGGCCTGTTCGGCGAACGCATCACGCGGTTCGAGTGAAGCGCCAGATGTGGAAGCGCCCGCCCATCCCATTGCTGATCGCCGCCCTTGCGCTGCTGGCACTGCCGCCGGTGCTGCTCGCGCTCGGCCTGACCATGACGTCAGCCTCGGAAGTCGTGATCTTCGCCACCGCCTGCATGGCGCTCAACATTCTGGTCGGCCATACCGGGCTGGTATCCTTCGGCCACGGCGCCTGGTTCGGGCTTGCGGCCTATGCGGCGGCCCTGCTCCAGCGCAACTGGATGCACGACCAGTTTTTCGCGCCCGTGATTGCCGGCGTTCTGATCGTCGCAACGGTCGCGGCGGCGTTCGGCTTCTTGATCCTGCGGCGACGAGGCGTCTACTTCTCATTGCTGACGCTGGCGCTGGCGGCGATGCTGTACGCGGTATCGTTTCGCTGGACCGAGGTGACCGGCGGCGAGAACGGTCTTGGCGGCATCACGCGGCCGACGCTCGTCGGCTTCAACCTGGAATCCTCGACCGTCTATTACTGGCTTGTCGCCGGCATCGCCTTCCTGGTGCTGATCCTGCTATGGCGCTTCCATCATTCGACCGTCGGCAGCGTGCTGGTCGCAATCCGCGAGAACGAGCAGCGCGCCCGCTTCCTCGGCTATCCGACCAACCGCTACAAGCTCGCGGCCTTCGTGCTGTCCGCCAGCCTGACCGGACTTGCCGGCATCCTGCTGCTGTTCCAGAACCGCATGACCTCGGCGGATCCGATCTCCGTCGCCTTCTCCGGCGATCTGCTGGCGATGGTCGTGATCGGCGGCATGCGCAACTTCTTAGGACCGGCGCTGGGCGCGCTGTTCTTCATCCTGTTCCGTGAATTCCTCGGCATCTACACCGAGAACTGGCTGTTCTGGTTCGGCCTGGTGTTCGTCGGCTTCATCGTGTTTTCGCCGACCGGTCTGGTCGGCGTCGGCGAGCGGCTGATGGCGCCGTTCCGCAAAAAGGTCGTCGAAGACGCCGCGATGTCGGCGCGCTACATCGAAGTGCTGCCGCTGCCGGAGTTCTTGCGGCCCAAATCCCGCATCGACGGCGCGGTGCTCTCCGCCCACCATATCGTCAAGAGCTTTGGCGGCATCAAGGCCGTTCAGGGGATCGACATCGCCATTGCCGACCGCACGCTGCATGCGCTGATCGGGCCCAACGGCGCCGGCAAGACCACGGCGTTCAATCTGTTGTCGGGCCTGTACCCGCCCGACGAGGGCACGGTATCGCTGCTGGGCCAGCCGATATCGGGACATACGCCGGAATCGATCGCGCGCGCCGGCATCGGCCGCTCGTTCCAGATCACCAATCTGTTTCCGGCGCTCAGCGTCGGGGAAAACATTCGCCTGGCCGTGCAGGCGCGGCATCCGCGCCGTTTCGATCCCTTCACGCCGGCGCGGTCGATCGAGGCGATCAATGCCGAGACCGACGCCACCATCCGCTATCTCGGCCTCGCCGGCATCGAGACGGCCGAAGCCGGCATGCTGTCCTATGGCGGCCAGCGGCTGCTCGACATGGGGGTCGCGCTGGCGACGGCTCCGCGCGTGCTGTTGCTGGACGAGCCGCTCGCCGGCCTTGCCGCGGCCGAACGCGAGCGGATCGGCGCCATCATCAAGCGCATCTCGTCCGATTTGCCGGTGCTCTTGGTCGAGCACGACATCGACCGGGTATTTCAGCTCGCCGACCAGGTCACCGTCATGAATGAAGGCCGCGTTCTGCTCGACGGCTCGGTCGAGGATGCGCGTGCAAGTGCGAAGGTGCAGGAAGTCTATATCGGCTCCGGGGCCACTGAAGTCGCGGCGCGTCCGCGCGAAACCGCCGCCCGCGTTGGCGCGCTTCTGACGGCAACCCATGTCGACACGTTCTACGGCAAGAGCCACATCCTCGACGGGGTCAGCTTCACGCTGCATGAAAACGAGATCATCGCGCTATTGGGGCGCAATGGCGCCGGCAAGTCGACGCTGTTGAAGACGCTGATCGGCATCACCTCGGCCTCCCGCGGATCGATCAAGCTCGCCGGCAGCGAGTTGGTCGGCAATTCATCCGCCCAGAATGCCCGCCTCGGCATCGGCTATGTGCCGCAGGGCCGTGGCCTGTTCGCGGGCATGAGCGTGGAACAGAATCTCGAACTCGGCGGCTTGAAACGCCAGACCGGCAACGGCGTGCACTGGACCAGGGAGCGCATCTACGAATACTTCCCGCGCATCCGCGAGCGGCTCGACAGCCCGGCCGACTACCTTTCCGGCGGCGAGCAGCAGATGGTCGCGGTCGCCCGCGCGCTGTCGGGCGACGTGCGGGTATTGCTGCTGGACGAGCCGTTCGAGGGCCTTGCGCCGGCGGTGGTCGAGCAATTGTTCGAGACTTTCGACCGCCTGCGCAAGGAAATCGCCATCATCATCGTCGATCACCATCTCGACCTGGCGCTGGCCTTGTCCGATGCCACGGTGGCGCTGGAGCGCGGCCGGGTGATTCATCAGGGGCCGTCCAAAGCATTGCGCGACGATCTCGATCTGCGCCGCAAGGTGCTTTGGCTGTGAGGAAAATGTGAGAAAACAAGGTGTGAGAGAACCAAATGGCAAGCACTGAACGCAACGTCGCCATCGTCGGCGCCGGCCTGATCGGTCGCGCCTGGGCCGCGATTTTTGCCCGCGCCGGCTGGAACGTGCGGCTGACCGATCCGCATGTGCCGACACTGGCGGCAGCCCCGCGCCTGATCCGCGACGAATTGCAGGCGCTGGCACGCCATGGGCTGGCCGCCGACCCCGATGGCGCCGTCGCGCGGATCTCAGTCGCGGGCAGTCTCGAGGAGGCGGTGATGGACGCCGAATTCGTCCAGGAAAACGGGCCTGAGAAAGTCGAGGAGAAGCTGCTCATCTTTGCCCAACTCGACAAGCTCGCGCCGAAGGATGCGCTGCTGGTGTCATCAACCTCGGCCATCGTGGCCTCGCGCTTCACGGAAAAATTGCCGGGCCGCGCCCGCTGCCTGGTCGGCCACCCCGTCAATCCGCCGCATCTGGTGCCGCTGGTCGAACTGTGCGGCGCGCCATGGACCTCTCCCGAGGCGATCGACCGCGCCCGCACGATCTATCGCGAGATCGGACAGGTGCCTGTCATCATCAACCGCGAGATCAACGGCTTTGTGCTGAACCGGCTGCAGGGCGCGCTGCTCGCCGAGGCGTTCCGCCTGGTCGGCGAAGGCTATATCTCGGCGCAAGACCTCGATCACACCATGAAGGATGGCCTTGGTCTGCGCTGGTCGTTTCTCGGTCCGTTCGAGACCATCGAGCTCAACGCCCCCGGCGGCATTCCGGATTACTGCGCGCGCTATACCGGCTTCTACAAGGAGCTGGCCTCTGCCGCCGCCGGACCCGAGGTGTATGAAAGCCCGAACGTCGACCGCGTGATCGCGGCGTGGCCGTATCAGCCGACACCGGAACGTATCGCCGAGCTGACGCTTGGGCGCAACGAACGCCTCGCGGCCCTTGCCGCGCACAAGGCCAAGCAAACCAGCAAATCCTGACCTGTCCACCGCAACACAAGGAAGGCAAACCCATGAGCCGCAAAGTCATCATCACCTGCGCCGTGACCGGCGCGATCCACACCCCCTCGATGTCGAAAGCCCTGCCGGTGACGCCGCAGCAAATCGCCGACGCCGCGGTGGACGCCGCCGAAGCCGGTGCCGCGATCGTGCATCTGCACGCCCGCAATCCCAAAACCGGCCAGCCTGACCAGAGTCCGGAAGCCTTCGCGCCGTTCCTGAAGATCATCAAGCAACGTTCGAACTGCGTGATCAATTTGACCACTGGCGGTGCGCCGACCATGACGGTGGACGAGCGGGTCCGCCCGGCCGCGGTCTACAAGCCGGAAGTCGCCTCGCTGAACATGGGCTCGATGAATTTTGCATTCTTCGGCATGCTCAACCGCTTCAAGAAGTTCGAGCACGACTGGGAGCTCAAGCACCTCCAGAACAAGGACATCGTGTTCCGAAACACCTTTCAGGACATCGAGTATGTCCTTAAAACTCTTTCGGAAACCGGCACGCGCTTCGAGTTCGAGTGCTACGACACCGCCCACCTCTATAATCTCAACTACTTCCTCGAACAGGGCATGGTGAAGCCGCCGCTGTTCGTGCAGACGGTGTTCGGCCTGCAGGGCGGCACCGGCGCGCATCCCGAGGACGTGCTGCACATGAAGCGCACCGCGGACCGCTTGTTCGGCGACAAGATGGTGTGGTCGGTGCTGGGCGCCGGACGCAATCAGCTCCCGATCGCGGCGATGGCCGCCGCCATGGGCGGCAATGTCCGCGTCGGCCTGGAAGACTCGCTGTGGGCGGCGCCGGGGCGGATGGCGGCCTCGAACGCCGAGCAGGTGCAACTCGCGCGCAAGATCATCGAAGGCCTCGGCCTTCAGGTCGCGACCTCGGACGAGGCCCGTGAAATTCTCGATTTGAAGGGTGGCGACAAGCTGGAGGTTTGATGCCGCTGGCTTCAACGTCGTGTCTGGACCCTGCCGGCGCCCGGCGAAGCGCCGGGGAGGTCAGGAATAGGCATGCAAATTTGACGCATGGATATGCGTTATAAGTCAAACACATGCAGCTTATTGTATGCAGAATGCAAAAATTATTGTCGTAAGCCGCCGGTTGAACAAGACTTCGGCTGAGGCAGGCAAGACACCCACCGAGGGAGATGGGGCGCGTGCGCCCCGGTGAAATCTGCCGGCAATCGGAGAGAGCAATGAGCGATTTGGTCTCGGCTGTCGAAGCAACAGGCACACTCAAACGCACCGGCGTGCGTTGGAAGATTTTTCTTCTGATGCTGTTCCTGGTCTCGGTCAATTATATCGATCGCGCGTCGCTTTCGGTGGCGATGCCGTTGATATCCAAGGAGTTCAACATCGATCCTGCGCTGCAGGGCCTGATTCTCAGTTCGTTCTTTTGGACCTACGCCGTGATGCAGGTTCCGGGCGGCATGCTGGCAGATCGTTTCAAGCCGCGAATCGTGATCGCATTGGCGACGATTTTCTGGGGCGCATTTCAGGCGATCGCCGCGGTGGCCACGAATTGGCCGGTATTGTTGCTGACCCGGCTCGGTTTGGGTGCTTCGGAAGCGCCGATCTATCCCGCCGGCGGCAAGCTCAACGCTATCTGGATGACGCAGACCGAGCGGGGGCGCGGCGCGACGCTGCTCGACGGGGGCGCGCCGCTCGGCGCCGCACTGGGATCAATTGTGATCGCCTGGCTGATCGCCGTATTCAGTTCCTGGCGCATGGCCTTCGTCATCGCCGGCGTCGGGACGATGCTGTGCGGTCTTTGGGCCTGGTACTACATCCGCAACGAACCGCGACAGCATCCCTCGGTAAACGAGGCGGAGGCGCGCTACATCGAACAGGCGCACGCGCTGGAAGACGCGGCGACTCCGGCCTCGCGCGGCGGAAGCTGGATGGCCTATTTCCGGTTTCGCTCGGTCTGGTGCATGTGCCTCGGCTGGATGTTCTTCAACACCACCTTTTATGGCTTGCTGACGTGGATGCCGACTTACCTGTTCAAGGTGCACAACTTCGACATCAAGACGCTCGGCGGGGCTTCCTTCATCATCTTCTTCTCCGGCTTCGTCGGTGAATTGATCGGCGGATGGATCGGCGACATGTGGCGTACCCGCGGCGGTGCGCCGAATCTGGTGTTCCGGACCATGTTCGGTGTCGCCGCCGTCATGGTGACGGTGTCGATCTTCTCGGTGGCCTATGTGACCGACCCGGTCGCCGTTGTGGTGTTGCTGTCCGCCACATTATTTTTTCTGCGCTGGTGCGGAATGTATTGGGCGATTCCCTCGGCGCTCGCGGGTCGCGACAAATCCGGCTTCCTCGGTGGCTGCATGAATCTCGGTGGCAATATTGCCGGCATAATGACGCCGCTGATCGTCGGCTTCATCGTCCAGGCAACCGGCTCTTACTTCCTGGCGCTGATGTACTTCGCCGCTTCCGGCATTGCGCTCTTGATCTGCTCGACCCTGATCGATTACAGCCGCAAACTGCCGGTCTAGAAAGCGTCGGTGGAGCGGCGATGACCGCCCTCGCCCGATCCTGATGGCTGATAAAGGCACGCAACATGACACGCCCTGTTCGGCTCGGCATGCTTACCCCTTCGTCCAACACCGCGCTTGAGCCGATCACCAACGCGATGCTGGCCGGCATACCCGATGTCTCGGCGCATTTCTCGCGCTTCAAGGTGACGGAAATCGCCCTATCCGAATCCGCGCTGCGCCAGTTCGACGATAGCGAAATCCTGCGTGCCGCGGAGCTTCTGGCGCACGCCAAGGTCGATGTCATCGCCTGGAATGGAACATCTGCAAGCTGGCTCGGATTCGAGCGCGACGTGCGCCTGTGCGAACGCATCACCGCATCGACCGGCATCCCGGCGCGCACCACCGTGCTCGCCTTTCGCGATCTGTTCCGGCGCCTCGGAATTGCCCGCATCGGACTGGTGACGCCCTATCGCCAGGAAGTTCAGGACAAGATCGTTGCCAATTGGGGTTCCGAAGGGTTGCGGTGTGTGGCGGAGCGGCACCTTTCACTGCGGGACAATTTTTCATTTGCCGAAGTGCCGGAAGCCAAGGTGGCCGGCCTGATCGAAGAGGTTGTGCGCGAGGGCTGCGATGCCGTCGCCGTGGTCTGCACCAATATGCGCGGCGCGGGCGTTGCCGAGCCGCTCGAACGGAAGCTTGGCGTGCCAGTATTCGATTCGATTGCGGTGACGCTATGGGCATGCCTGATCGCAACCGGAGTCGATCCGGCGCGCGTCCACGGCTGGGGACGTCTGTTCACGAGTCCGGACTTCGCGGCCCCCGCGAGTCCGATCGCCGACCATCCGGACGCTCGAAGGCCTCAATATTCATGAACCACACAAAATATCGACCGTGACCGAGACGACGGCCAAAATCGAACCCAAGCGGGCGCGCCGCGTGACAGCGCTTCAGCGACGGCGGCTGCGTGTGCCGCGAACCGGTCTCCACGAGCAGGCTGCGACACGGCTTCGCTTGTTGATCGTCCGCGGCGATCTTGCGCCGGGGCAGCAGTTGATTGAGACCGATCTGTCCGACGCGCTCGGAGTCTCGCGAACCCCGCTGCGCGAGGCTCTGAAACAATTGGCATCGGAAGGTCTGGTCGAACTTCGTCTTAACCGGAGCGCCATCGTCGCACCGCTCCGCCGCGACGAACTTGTCGAACTGTTCGAAGCGATGAGCGGGATCGAACGCTGCGCGGCGGAACTTGCTACCAAACGAATGGTAGCGCCCGATGTCGAGCGGCTCGAGTCGCTGCAGGACCGCATCGAGTGGCACCACGATCGCGGCGAACTGCGGGATTATTTCGAGATCAACCAGCAAATTCACAGCGCCATCGTCGGCTTTGCCCGCAACGGCGTGTTGAAGGCCACCCATGACGTGTTGCTGCCGCGGGCCGAGCGCGCGCGCTTCTTCGCCCTGTCGGTTCATGGACGATGGGATGAATCGGTGCGCGAGCATCAGGAGATCCTGGCAGCGCTCAAGGCTGGCGACGCCGACCGGGCGGGACGCCTGCTTGGACACCATGTCCGCCGGACCGGTGACATCGTTGCCGATACGTTGGATACGCGAAAGGCCGCACCGTGAAAATCCTGTTGCTTAACCCCAACACCACCACGGCCGTGACGGACCTGCTCTACGCCGCCGGGACAAAAGTGGCCTCGCCGGGAACTGAACTGGTGGTGGCGACGGCCGGGCGCGGTGTGCCCTATATCGCCACGCGGGCCGAAGCGCAGATCGGCGGCGCCATTGCGCTTGAAATGCTGGCTGCAGCCGACGCCGACGTTGATGCCGCCATCATCGCCGCGTTCGGAGACCCGGGCCTGTTCGGTGCGCGCGAGCTGTTCGACTTTCCGGTGGTCGGCCTTGCCGAAGCCGCGATGCTGACCGCTTGCATGCTTGGGCGGCGATTTTCGATCGTGACATTCGCCCGTGCGTTGGCGCCCTGGTACCAGGAATGCGTCGCCATGCACGGCCTCGAGGCACGCTGCGCCGGCATACGCACGCTTGACGGCTCATTCCAATCCATCTCCAACGTCCAGGCCGAAAAGGAAGACATGCTGGTGGCGCTGGCAAACCGCGCCGTCGAACAGGACGATGCCGATGTCGTCATTTTGTCCGGTGCGCCGTTGGCCGGCCTGGCCGACAAGGTCGGCGATCGAATTCCGGTACCGGTGGTCGATCCTACCGCCGCCGCCGTGCGGCAAGCCGAGACGCTCGCCGTCCTCAAGCCGCGCAAGGCCGTTGCCGGGACGTTTCGTCGTCCGGATCCCAAGCCGACCATTGGACTGGCGGAGCCGTTGGCCGCGGTGATCGAGCATCGACCGCGGTCCGATGTGAAAGGAGAATCCCGCTGATGCCGTTCGATACCATCATTCGCGGCGGCACGATCGCAACTGCCGCCGACACGTTTGCGTGCGAGATCGGAATCCGCGATGGAAAAATCGCGGCCCTGGGACACGATCTCGGCGCTGCGGAAACGGTCATCGATGCGACCGATCGGTTGGTGCTGCCGGGCGGCATCGACAGCCACGTCCACTTCGCCCAGCCCTCGGGCGATGGCATCGTGATGGCAGACGGCTTTGCCACCGGCACGCGCTCGGCAGCGTTCGGCGGTAACACCACGGTGCTGCCGTTCTGCCTGCAGGAGAAAGGCCAAACGCTGCGCGAGGCGTTGCGGCGCTACCACGCGCTGGCGGATGGCGAATGTCACGTCGATGTTGCCTTTCATCTGATCGTGACCGATCCGACCGAGCAGGTGCTCGGGCAGGAACTGCCGGCGCTGGTCGAGGACGGCTACACGTCGCTCAAGGTATTCATGACCTATGAGGGTCTGGCGCTATCGGACCGCGAACTGCTCGAAACCATGTCGGTCGCGCGCGAGACCGGCGCGGTGCTGATGGTGCATGCGGAAAATTTCGATGCGATCCGCTTCCTCACCGATCGCCTCGAACGCGCCGGCAATACCGCGCCGCGCTTTCATGCGACCTCGCGCCCGATTCCGGTCGAGCGCGAAGCAACCCATCGCGCCATCTCGCTTTCCGAACTCATCGACGTACCGATCATGATCGTGCATGTGTCGAACCGCGGGGCGATGGAGGAAATCCGCCGCGCCCAACAGCGCGGCCTCAAGGTGATGGGCGAGACCTGTCCGCAATACCTCGTTCTCACGGAGAAGGACCTCGACCGGCTCAACATGGAAGGCAGCAAATATGTATGCTCGCCGCCGCCCCGGGACCTGGCAAGCCAGCAGGCGTGTTGGGAGGGCCTGCAGCAGAATGTATTCTCCGTCTTCTCTTCCGACCATTGTCCGTTCCGTTACGACGACCCGCACGGCAAGCTCGCACCCAGGGGCCGCACCAGTTTCCGCTGGGTGCCGAACGGGATTCCGGGCGTGGCAACGCGTCTTCCTATCCTGTTCTCTGAAGGAGTCGTGAAGGGCCGTATCGACCTCAACCGCTTCGTCGCTCTGACCGCGACCAATCACGCCAAGATCTACGGCCTCTACCCGCGCAAGGGAACGATCGCGGTGGGATCGGACGCCGACATCGTGCTTTGGGATCCAAAGCGAAAAGTCACGATCCGCCACGACCTGATCCATGACGGCGCGGATTACACACCGTATGAAGGGCTGGATATCACGGGTTGGCCGGTCCTGACCATGGTCCGGGGCCGGGTCGTGATCGACGACGGGGTCCTCGTAGGCGAGAAAGGCTACGGCACTTATCTGCCGCGGGCCAAACCGGCGGCCCGCCCCGACGCTTCACAACGATAGACCAGGCCGAACCTGGACGCAGGAGACCAACATGCCTTACGCAACGACGGACGACGGGGTGCGACTGTATTTCGAGGAAACGGGCGCCGGGCGTCCCGTGATCCTGGTGCACGAATTCGCGGGCGACTTGCGCAGCTATGAGCTGCAAATGCGCCATTTCGGAAAACGTTATCGCACCATTGCCTTTAATGCGCGGGGCTTCCCGCCGTCGGACGTGCCGGAGAATGTCTCCTCATACTCTCAGGCCCGCGCCGCCGATGACATTCTTGCCGTGGTCGATCACATCGGCGAGCGGCAGGCGCACGTTATCGGACTGTCCATGGGCGGATTCGCGACATTGCATTTCGGCCTGCGTCATCCGCAGCGGGCGCTGTCGCTGTGTATCGGCGGCTGCGGTTATGGTGCCGAACTCGATAGGCGCGACACCTTCCGGGCCGAGGCCGATGTGATCGCCAGCATGATACGGGCGGAAGGCATGCCGGCATTTGCCGAACGCTATGCCTATGGTCCGACCCGCGTTCAGTATGAAAACAAGGACCCGCGTGGCCACGCCGAATTCAAGCGGCTTCTGGCCGAACATTCGGCGATCGGATCGGCCAATACCCAGCAGGGCGTCCAGAAGGAACGACCGTCGCTTTACACATTGGTCGAGGAAATGAAGCGGATCACCGTGCCGACGCTCATCATCACCGGTGATGAGGACTGGCCGTGCCTTTTGCCGGGCATCCTGATGAAGGAAAGCATCCCCTCGGCAGCGCTCTCGGTCATGCCGAACGCCGGCCATGCCATCAACATCGAAGAGCCGGATGAATACAACCGGATCGTCGGCGATTTCCTCGCCCAGGTCGAAAGCGGGCGCTGGCCAAGCCGTGATCCCCGTGCGGTCAGCAAATCCATTACAGGAATGAAGGAGGCATAGCGTCCGCCCTGGACGTCGTCTGCGGCGGCCCTCCGTCTCGCCAACGGACGCCGATCGGCGGCACCCATCGCCGGGATTATCGCGTCACCG
The DNA here is from genome assembly GCF_004799445.1 of Bradyrhizobium sp. Taxonomy (GTDB): domain Bacteria; phylum Pseudomonadota; class Alphaproteobacteria; order Rhizobiales; family Xanthobacteraceae; genus Bradyrhizobium. Next base: position 22,391 of record NZ_SSNA01000213.1, on the reverse strand, counting down.
GATAGAGGGCATTTCAGGTTCCGATCCCGGCATTGTCGGGATAATCGCTACGGAACACGAATCATGGCCGCAAAGCCTGTTCTCGGCACGTCGCGGCGTCGACCTTGAAAGCGCTCGGGAAAAGGGGCAAAACGCCCACAAATTGCTTGGTCGGAGTGGCAGGATTCGAACCTGCGACCCCTGCGTCCCGAACGCAGTGCTCTACCGGGCTGAGCCACACTCCGACAAGAACGCGGCTTATAGCCTTGGCTTTCGCACACCGCAAGAAGCCGAATTGAGGACGTCAATCCCCGTGAAAGTGGGCCTGAAAACGCAGATTTGGCCGGCGAATGAGGCCACCGTGGCCGCGGCGGCGCGCTGCCTTGCGGAAGGCGGCCTGGTCGCGTTCCCGACCGAGACCGTCTATGGCCTCGGCGCCGATGCCACCAATCCTGCGGCGATTGCACGGCTTTACGAGGCCAAGGGCCGGCCCTCGTTCAATCCCCTGATCGCCCATGTCGGGGATACCGCCGCGGGCGAGCGGATTGCCCGTTTTGACCCAACCGCGACCAAGCTCGCCGAGGCGTTCTGGCCGGGGCCGCTGACGCTGGTGCTGCCCAAGACAGAAGACTGCGCAGTGGCCGATCTCGCCACCGCCGGGCTCGATACCATCGCGGTCCGGGTTCCCGCCCACCCCGTCGCGCGGGCCATCCTGCGCGCCTTTGGAGGTCCTGTGGTGGCGCCCTCGGCCAACCTGTCGGGACATGTCTCGCCGACATCTGCGGCGCACGTTCAAAGCGACCTGGCGGGTCGGATCGACCTGATCGTCGACGGCGGCGCGGTCACGGTCGGGGTCGAATCCACCATTGTCGGCTGTTTTGACGCCCCGATCCTGCTGCGGCCGGGCGGGCTGCCGCGCGGCGAGATCGAGCGCGTGCTGGGCCGGCCGCTCGCGCGGCCGCCGCAAGATCCCGATCAGGACACCGGCCAGCCCCTGGCGCCGGGCATGCTGGCGTCACATTATGCGCCGCGCGCGCAGGTACGGCTCAATGCCGAAACGGTCGAGGCCGGAGAAGCGCTGCTGGCGTTTGGGTCGAATGCAATGCCGGGAGTTGACGCGGCGACTGCGGTGATGAATTTGTCCGCGCGCGGCGACCTCAACGAGGCGGCCACCCATCTTTTCGGTTATCTTCGCGCACTCGACAGCAAAGGCGCGCGAGCCATCGCGGTCATGCCGGTGCCGCATCACGGGCTCGGCGAAGCGATCAACGACCGGCTGCGCCGCGCCGCGATGGGGCGATAGGATATTAGGCAAGCGCAACAGAGCAATTGGGCGCGAGAGACTTGAGATGAATATCGTTCCGCCCGCCGCAGCCCCGCTTCCACCGGAACTGATCGCGCGATTCCGCGCCATCGTCGGCGAAAAATACGCGGTCACCGAGGCGTCCGACATCGCACCCTACGTCACCGAGGAACGCGGCCTGTTTCACGGGCGGTCTCCATTAGTGTTGCGGCCGGGTTCGACGGCCGAAGTCTCGGCCATCTGCAAGCTCGCCACCGAGCATCGAATTGCGCTGGTGCCGCAGGGTGGCAACACCGGCCTGGTCGGCGGCCAGACCCCGCATCATGGCGAGGTCGTTGTGTCGACGCGGCGGCTCGACAAGATTCGCGATATCGACACCGCATCCAACACCATGACCTGCGAAGCCGGCGTGGTGCTGCAGATCGCGCAGCAAAAGGCCTCCGAGGCGGACCGGCTGTTCCCGCTGTCGCTCGGCGCCGAAGGAAGCTGCACCATCGGCGGCAACCTCTCCACCAATGCCGGCGGCACCGCTGCATTGGCATACGGCGTGGCGCGCGAGATGGCGCTCGGGCTGGAAGTCGTGCTGGCGGACGGGCGCATTCTCAACGGCCTGTCGAAGCTGAAGAAGGACAATACCGGCTATGATCTGCGCAACCTCTTCATCGGCGCGGAGGGCACGCTCGGCATCATCACCGCGGCAACGCTGAAACTGTTCCCGAAGCCACGCGCGGTGGAAACCGCCTTTGTCGGCCTCAAATCGCCGGCGGATGCGCTCAAGCTGCTCTCGATCGCACAGAACGAGGCCGCGGGAAGTCTCACCAGCTTTGAGCTGCTCGCCGACATCGCGGTGGATTTCAGCGTGCGCCACGGCATCGACATCCGCGATCCCCTGGGGAGCAAGCATCGATGGTACGTGCTGATGGAGCTGTCATCCTCGCGCGATGACGCGCGCGCCGCGCTGGAATCGATCCTGGCGCAAGGAATGGAGCAAGGCATCGTCGATGATGCTGTGATCGCCGCGAATTTGAGCCAGCGCTCGGCGTTCTGGAAACTGCGCGACGAGATGTCCGCGGCGCAGAAGCCGGAAGGCGGCTCGATCAAGCACGACATTTCCGTGCCGGTCGCAGCCGTGCCCGATTTCATCGAGCAAGCCAATGCGGCCGTGGTCAAACTGATTCCCGGCGCGCGGCCGGTGCCGTTCGGCCATCTCGGCGACGGCAACATCCACTACAATGTCAGCCAGCCGCTGGGCGCCAACGCCGCGGATTTCCTCGGCCAGTGGCACGCGGTCAACACGGTGGTGTTCGACATCGTGCTGCGGATGGGCGGATCGATTTCCGCCGAGCACGGCATCGGCGTGCTCAAGCGCGACGAACTGCCTGACGTCAAGGACAAGGTCGCCATCGAGCTGATGCGCGCGATCAAGGCTGTGCTCGATCCGCTCGGAATCATGAACCCCGGCAAGGTGCTGTAGGTTCATGACCGTCTCCGACCGCATCCGCGTCAAGAATGTCCGCGTGCTGTCCGACAATTACGCCACGCTGAAGGACACCACTTTCGAATGGCGGCGTGCCAATGGCGAGTGGCAAACGCAGACGCGCGAGACCTTCGACCGCGGCAATGCCGCAACGCTGTTGCCGTATAATCTCAAGCAGCGCACGGTGGTGCTGGTGCGGCAGTTTCGCTACCCGGCTTACGTCAACGGCTACGACGACCTCCTGATCGAGGCCGCGGCGGGTATGTTGGATAACGAATCGCCGGAAGCGCGAATTCGCGCCGAGGCGGAAGAGGAAACCGGCTATCGGTTTGGCGAGATCCGCAAGATTTTCGAAGCCTTCATGAGCCCCGGCGCGGTGACCGAGAAATTGCACTTCTTTGTCGCCGAATATGAACCAGCGATGCGGATCGGTAGCGGCGGCGGCATCGCCTCCGAGGGCGAGGAGATCGAGGTGCTGGAGTTGCCGATTGGTGAGGCGCTCGCCATGATCCGGGATGGCCGCATAGTCGACGCCAAGACCATCATGCTGCTACAATACGCGGCACTGAATATTTTTCCGGTGATGCCCACCGGCTAACCACGCCGCAGTTCGCCGTATAGATTGATTGACCGCGTCAGCCCACAGCCAGATTGAACAAGATGCGCATCGCTCTCATCCACGCCCTGAAACATTCGATCGTCCCGATCGAGGCCTCGTTCGCCCGGCTCTGGCCGGACGCGACATTGATGAACTTGCTCGACGACAGCCTGTCGGCCGACGTGGCGCGCGACGGCCACCTCACCTCGGCGATGACCGATCGATTCCTGACGCTCGGACGTTACGCGGCCTCCACCGGCGCTGACGCGATCCTGTTCACCTGTTCAGCCTTCGGTCCCTGCATCGAGGCCGTCGCGCGCGAGCAAGCGCCGATGCCGGTGCTCAAGCCGAATGAAGCCATGATCGAGCAGGCGGCCGCGCGCGGCCACAGGATCGGCTTGCTCTCGACGTTCCCGCCGACACTGCAGTCGATGCCAAGCGAATTCCCCCGTTCCATCCAGATCGTGCCGAAACTGGCGGACGGAGCACTTGCGGCGCTGGATCGCGGTGACCGCGCCGAACACGATCGCCTGGTCGCGCAGGCCTCACGCGATTTGCGCGACTGTGACCTGATTGCGCTCGCGCAATACAGCATGGCGCCGGCGGCGGCGCTGGTCGCCGAGGCATCGGGCCGGCCGGTCCTCACCACGCCGGACAGCGCCGTCAACAAGCTGAAGCAATTGCTCGCGGTAACAGCCTAAAACAACGACCCCTGCCCGTCATCGGGTGCGGCCGGCGCCGGCTTGCGCGGGCTCATTTTCTTCGCCGGTTTCGGCTGCTCGGCCTCACGCTCTTGCGCCGTGATCGGCAGGATCAGTTGCGCATCGTCATTGGCGACGCGGTTGACCCTGGTGGAAACCTCATGCCAGACGAACTCGCCTTCATCAGGTGCCCTCAACAGCGACATCACCGCGTCCACATCCTGCGCGCCGCAATCGAGCCAGCGCTCGAAGTCGTCGGGCGCGATCGTCACGGGCACGCGGTGATGGAGCACGGCAAGATCGGCGCTGGCGGGCGCCGTGACGATCGCCACCGTATCCAGTTCCTCCCCGTTCGGGCCGATCCAGGTCTCGGCGAGCCCCGCCAGCCCGATCGGAGCGCCATCGCGGCGATGGATAAAATAAGGCCGTTTGTGCCGTCCGGAAGCCTGCCACTCATAATAGCCGTCCGCCGGGATCAGGCAGCGACGCCGCTTGATCGCGTTCTTGAAGGCGGGCTTCTCCGTCACCGTCTCCGCGCGCGCGTTGATCAATAGGCTAAACTTACGGGGGTCCTTGACCCAGGCGGGCAGCAGGCCCCAGCGCATCAAGCGAAAATGCCGGTGGCCGTTTTCGATGACAATCACAGGTATGGGTTGAGTCGGAGCAACATTAAACCGTGGCGGGAAGTTTGGCTGCTCCAGATAGCCAAAAATCTGCCGCAGGGCCTCCGGCGGCGAGGTGATTACAAAGCGTCCACACATTCTGTTATCCAGACGGCTAGAATGTTCAGCACCCTTTAACTCCCAGCGTTAAAACTGGCGCAGATGACATCGGCTGCTAACCCTGCACTATCCGAGCCCCAGCCGCGTCCTGATAGCAAGGCGCGGGCCGCCCAATTGCGCGCGGCCAATATCAATCCCCGCACCGGCCTCGCCACCGACTACCTGAACCATTTCAACGAAGCCATCATGTTGCTGGAGATGGTTCCGGACGTGCCGGAATGCGTGGAGGATTTTCTCGGCTGGCGGCCGCTGTCCTATGCCGAACATTTCACGGCCTCCCATTTCAAGGCACGGGATCTTGCAATCGAAGCCTATAATTCCGCCGATGCCAACATCCGCGCCGAATTCGACAATATCACCAGTGCCATGACCTCGATTCTCACCGCGGTGAGCGAGGCGATGCGCGAAGCCCGTCAGGACAAGACCCGCGCCAGACTGGCTGAACAGGCCACCGGCTGGGTCAAGCCGCTGGTGGCACTGGCTGGCGGCATCATCAACGGCGGCACCGAGGCCGATGTCGACTACATCATGACCCATTGACGGCCAGGGTCCAATCGACGGCGTCGAATTGGACCCCGGCTTATTGATGAGGCATGATCTCATCCGAAACACCGGTTTCCCCTTCGGGATCATGCCTTGGCGTCCCCCGTGCAGCCCTCCCATCCCCAATTGGCCGTCAGCGCGGCGATCTTTCGCGATGGCAAGATCCTGCTGGTGCGTCGCGCCGGATCGCCGGCCAGGGGTTTTTATTCGCTGCCGGGCGGCCGGGTCGAATTTGGCGAAACCCTTCATGCCGCCCTGCATCGCGAAGTGGCTGAGGAAACCGCGCTGAAGATCGGGATCGTCGACCTCGCCGCGTGGCGCGAGGTGATGCCGAAAACCAGCGGCGGCGGGCACTATCTGATCATGTCGTTCGCCGCGCGCTGGAGCTGCGGCGAGGTGGTCCTGAACGATGAGCTCGACGACCACCAATGGCTCGCACCGGACGCCCTTGGTGAGCTGAAGATCACCGACGGCCTGCAGGAGGTCATCCAGTCGGCCCGCCGCCTGGTCGACGCCTGACACGAACTCCCGCCCGCGCGCGCCACCTGCCTTGCTTCCTGCGCATCGAAAAGGCATATCGTGCGGGCCCATGCCCAAGTATTTTCTGGCCGCTTTTATTGTTCTCTCGACGTGCATCGCGGGCCCAGCGCGGGCCCAGGACGCGGCTGCGCCGTTCGACGGCGACCTGCAGCGGCTGGCCGAGATTCTCGGCACGCTGCACTACCTGCGGGGGATTTGCGGCAGCAATGAAGGCGGCAAATGGCGCAATGAAATGCAGGCGCTGATCGATGCCGAAACCCCCTCGGGCGAGCGTCGTGCACGCATGATCGCAGGCTTCAACCGCGGCTATAACGGCTTCCAGCAGACCTACCGCACTTGCACGCCGGCGGCTTCCGTCGCGATCCGCAGGTATATCGATGAGGGCTCGAAGATTTCGCGGGATCTGACTGCCCGCTACGCCAACTAGCCGTTTTTCCGAAAAAATTCGATTTTTGGTCGATCGGGTCAGGTTCGCGCGTGCCCGTTAACCTTTCCTAAAGAAGTGGCCTAGGCGGCCCCGCACCGCATGCTAAACGTCACTTATTCGACGCGTTCCGCCCTGGACCCGCGCGCACAGCCTGCTGAGTTTCATGAGCCATCCAGTCTCCTTCACCACCGCCCGCGATCCGTTGCCCGATCACGAACAAAAACAGGCCGCGCTCAGCTATCTCAGCGAAGCCTGGGCGGAGGCGCGGCACGATGGCGTCGACGGCGACTGCCTGGCGCAAGCCAGCCTGTTTGCAGCCTTCGCCGAACTGGTCGGGACCTACGGCGAAGACGCCGTGGCCAAATTCGTGGAAGGCCTTCCCGTCCGCGTCCGCAATGGCGAGTTTTCGACCGCGCTGGCGAAGCAGTAATCCTTACGCCTTCAGCGTCTCCAGAAACCGCACCGGCTCGCCGGTCGATGGCGTTCCTATCTCTCCCTGCCACATCACCCGCCGGCCGCGCACAAACGTGCCGACCGGCCAGCCGGTAACCCGCACCCCGTCATAGGGCGTCCAGCCCGCGCGCGAGGCCACCCATTGGTTGGTGATGGTCTCGCTGCGCTTCAGATCGACGATGGTGAAGTCGGCATCATAGCCCGCCGCAATCCGGCCCTTGCATGCGATGTTGTAGATTCTCGCGGGGCCTGCGCTGGTGAGATCGACGAAACGCGCCAGCGACAAACGCCCGGCATTGACGTGATCGAGCATCAGCGGAACCAATGTCTGCACCCCGGTCATGCCGGAGGGAGAGGCCGGATAGGTCTTGTCTTTTTCCTCAGGCGTATGCGGGGCGTGGTCGGAGCCGAGCACGTCGATGATGCCCTGCTCGATGCCGCGCCAGATGCCTTCGCGGTGGTCGGCCGAGCGCACCGGCGGATTCATCTGCGCGCGGGTCCCGAGCCGCTCATAACATTCCGGCGCCGCCAGCGTGAGGTGATGCGGCGTCGCCTCGCAGGAAGCGACATCCTTGTGATCCCGCAAAAACTCGATCTCCTGCCGGGTCGAGATATGCAGCACGTGAATGCGTTTTCCGGTTGCATGCGCGAGTTTGACGAGACGCTGCGTCGCCATCAGCGCCGCGGTCTCGTCGCGCCATACCGGATGCGAGCGCGGATCGCCCTCCACGCGCAGGGGTTTGCGGTCGTTGAGGCGATACTCGTCCTCGGCATGAAACGCCGCACGGCGCCGGATCACTTCGAAAATCCGGCGCAGGCTTTCGTCATCCTCGACCAATAGCGCGCCGGTCGATGAGCCGATGAACACCTTGACGCCGGCGCAGCCGGGCGCGCGTTCCAGTTCGGGCAAGTCGGCCACGTTGTCCCGGGTGCCGCCGATGAAGAACGCGAAGTCGCAGTGCATGCGGTGACGGCCACGTTTCACCTTGTCGGTGAAAGCCGCTTCCGTGACGGTCAAGGGATCGGTGTTCGGCATTTCGAACACGGCCGTCACGCCACCCATCACGGCACTGCGCGAACCGGTTTCGAGATCCTCCTTGTGGGACAGGCCCGGCTCGCGAAAATGCACTTGCGTATCGATCACGCCCGGCAGGATATGGAGGCCCTTGCAGTCGATCACCTCGGCGGCGGAAGCCTGTCCAAGGGAGCCGATCGCAACGATGCGGCCATTGGCGACGGCGACATCACGCACGCCCTCGCCATCCTGATTGACCACGGTGCCGGATTTTAGAATGGTATCAAATCGCTGATTCATGGCGCTATTCTTGGGTCCTCGGTAGCCGCTGCACGGAACTGGCAGTCGCGCGGGCCTTGTTCCCAGCACCTTACCGTCTTACGTTCCGATGTGATATCGGACACGGGCGTTTCCCCAGGAAACTCCAAAGAAACCCGAAGCGAATTCACAAGAGACTTGGGAATTCACAAGAGACCTGGCAAGAGAACCTGGCATGAAAGCAGCGTTTCTACCCGACCGCGGCGTGGTCAAGGTCAGCGGCGAAGGCGCCCGCGACTTTCTCAACGGCCTCCTCACCACGGACGTGACGCTGCTGCGACCAGGGCTGGGGCGGTTCGGGGCGTTGCTGACGCCGCAGGGCAAGATAACGACAGATTTTCTGATCACCGAAGCGCCTTCCGGCGATGGCGGCGGTTTTCTGATCGACTGCCCGCGGGCGCTCGCGCAAGGTCTCGCCGACAAGCTTGGCTTCTATAAGCTGCGGGCCAAGGTCGGGGTCGAAAATCTGTCCGACAGCCTCGGTGTTCTCGCGGCTTGGGATGGCGATCCCGCGCTGAAGCCGGATCTCGCATTCGCCGATCCGCGCAACGCCGCGCTCGGCTGGCGGATACTGGTTCCCGAGGAACTCGCGCAAAAAGCCGCCGATCTGATCGGTGCGGAAATGGTCGATAGTACGGCCTATGACGCCCATAGGATCGCGACAGGCGTTCCGCGCGGCGGGCTGGACTTCATCTATGGCGATGCGTTTCCGCACGAAACCAACATGGACCGGCTACACGGCGTCGATTTCGACAAGGGCTGCTACGTCGGCCAGGAGGTGGTGTCGCGGACGCAGCATCGCGGCACCGCGCGCACGCGAACGGTCCGGATCATTCTTGACGGCCCGGCACCGGAGCCGGGCGCTGCGATTCTCGCCGGCGACAAACCGGTCGGCACCATGGGTTCGGCCGCGGGCCACCACGGTCTTGCGCTGATCAGGATCGATCGTGTCGCCGACGCGCTTGCCGCCGGCACACCGCTGACATCGGGTGGCCTTGCCATCCGCCTTGCCGAGCCGGATGACTTGCGGTCCAACCCGAAGCAGACCGTGGCATGACGAGAACGGCGCGCCTTCATGCCGACGGCAAGGCCCGATGCCCGTGGCCGGGTGAAGATCCGTTTTACATGGCCTATCATGACACCGAATGGGGCGTGCCGGAATATGACGATCGGGCGCTGTATGAAAAGCTTATCCTCGACGGCTTCCAGGCCGGCTTGTCGTGGATCACGATCCTGCGCAAGCGCGACAATTTCCGAAAGGCGTTCGACGATTTCCAGCCCGAGAAAATCGCGCGCTATAACGCGAAAAAAGTCCACGCCCTGATGAACGACGCCGGGATCGTGCGAAACCGCGCCAAGATCGAGGGCGCGGTCAATAGCGCGAAGTCCTATCTGAAGATCATGGAAGACGGCCCCGGCTTCTCGAAATTCATCTGGGATTTCGTCGATGCCCGGCCGAAGGTCAACCATTTCAAGACCACGGCCAGCGTTCCGGCGTCGACCCCACTGTCGATCAAGATGTCGAAGGAACTGGCGTCGCGCGGATTCAAATTCGTCGGCCCCACCATCGTCTACGCCTTCATGCAGGCCACCGGCATGGTCAACGACCATCTGGTCACGTGTTTTTGCCATGAAAGCTGCGCCGGAAAGCGTCGCAGTCCCCGTCTCAAAATCAAATGACGGCCAGAAAATCGCCCGTGGACAAGGCGACCGCCCGGGTCTGGCAGCGCATGTTGTCGGGGCGGCGGCTCGATCTGCTCGACCCCTCGCCGCTGGATATCGAAATCGCCGATATCGCCCACGGCCTGGCGCGCGTGGCGCGATGGAACGGACAAACCCACGGCGCGCACATTTTTTCGGTGGCGCAACACACCCTGCTGGTCGAGGCGGTGATGCGCGAGCAGACGCCGCGGGTCGACCTCAAATACCGGCTTGCCGCGCTGCTGCACGATGCTCCGGAATATGTCATCGGCGACATGATCTCGCCGTTCAAGGCCGTGCTTGGCGGGGACTACAAGGCTGTCGAGAAACGGCTGCTGTCGGCGATCCACATCCGCTTCGGACTACCGCCGGTGTTGGCGCCGGAGATCGAGCGTCAGATCAAGGCTGCCGACAGGGGCGCGGCCTACCTCGAAGCGACGGAACTTGCAGGCTTTGCACAGGCCGAAGCAAAACGCCTGTTCGGCCGCGATCCCGGTCTGCCGCCGGCGACGCGGCGGGACTACCTGACGCCCTGGACCGCAGCCAAGGCCGAGAAGCGGTTTCTGGCGAGGTTCAAGGCGCTGATAACGTAGGGTGGGCAAAGGCGCGCTCGCGCCGTGCCCACCCGCCAAATCAAAACGAATTGGGGTGGGCACGCTTCGCTTTGCCCACCCTACATCCTATAATCGAGATAACCCAGGGACCATCATGATTCACGTCTGCTCGCTCGCCGCCCTCCCAGACACCGTCAAGGCGGTCGGCGCCAGTCATGTGCTCACGGTGATGGCCAATGTCGATCAGGTGCAGCGGCCGGTGTCCGTGCTGCCGGCCAATCATCTGAAGGTGCAGATGGACGATATCACCGAACAGCTGGACGGCTTTGTCGCGCCGTCGGATTCGCACATCGAGCAGGTCCTGAACTTTGTGCGTGGCTGGGACCGCCGCGCACCGCTGGTCGTCCATTGCTATGCCGGCATCAGCCGCTCGACCGCGAGCGCCTTTGCCGCAGTCTGCGCGCTCAATCCGCATCGCGACGAGATCTCGATCGCAAGGCAGATCCGCGCCGCCTCCCCGATCGCGTCGCCGAACCGATTGATCGTGAGCCTCGCCGACAAGGCGCTGGGGCGCGAGGGGCGGATGCTGCGTGCGCTCGACACCATGGGTCCCGGCAGCATGACGGTCGAAGGCCGGCCGTTCCGCATCGATCTCGAATGACGTCGGGCAACGGCGGTCGTACGGCCGAGCCAGGCTGAAATACTGGACCTGCGTCTTGAACTTTTGTCGCCGGAAATCACACTCAGTAGGCGCGGCAGGCTGAGGCAACGATCTCGAAAGCGGCTAAGAAATTTGACGCGGTAGGCCCAGACGCCGGGCCGATCGCCGGGAGGCTTGATGTTTGACTTCTTGACGCTGGTGATTGCCGTTGTCGCGCTCATTGTCGCGCGTAAGACATTCAATCAGGCCGCGGCGCTGCGCGCGCGACTGGACGCGATCGAGGCGGCCGGGCTGCAGGCGAGGCCCGGCCCGCCGCCGCTCACCGCGCTTGACGAGCTTGAGCAAACGCTCGCGGCCCCATCGCCGCCAATTGCGGCCGAAGCCCCGCCAACAGCAGCCGTGACTGAACAAGCCTCACGCCTCCAGGAGGCCGAGCCCGAAACGCCGAACGACGCCATCGGCGTCACGACGGCGGTGCCCCCGCCCCTCCCGCAAGCCCCGCCCGGCTTCGAGGAGCGCGTTGGCACCCGCTGGGTGGTCTGGTTGGGCGGCCTGACCCTGGCGCTTGGCGGCTTCTTCATGGTTCGCTACTCGATCGATGCCGGGCTGCTCGGGCCCGGCGTACGAACCCTGCTCGGCGGCGTATTTGCGTTTGCCTTGCTTGCTGCTGGCGAATGGACGCGGCGCAAGGAAAATAGCTCCGCCATTGCGGCCCTGCCGATCGCGAATATCCCCGCGATCTTGACCGCGGCCGGGACTGCGGTGGCCTTCGCGACGGTCTATGCGGCTTATGCGCTGTACGACTTTCTCGCGCCCGCGACCGCCTTCATTTTGCTCGGACTGGTGGCGCTTTCCACGCTCGCCGCGGCCTTGCTGCACGGACCGGCGCTGGCGGGCCTTGGCATCGCCGCCGCCTTCGCCACACCTGTTCTGGTTTCTTCCGAGAAGCCCGATTTCTGGGCACTGTACCTCTACCTCGCGGTCGTCACCGCGGCGGCGTTCGGCTTGGCCCGAATCAGGCTGTGGCGCTGGCTCGCGGTCGCCACCATGGTATTCGCGCTGCTCTGGACATTGCCGTGCCTGCAATGCGGCCCGTCGATGGTCGCAGCGCACGCATTCCACGTCGTGACGGGCTTCATCCTCGCAACTCTGCTCGTCGGGCACGCACGTCGTCGGAAAGACGTCCGAGATCCCCAGGTCTGCGAGCTTGGCGGGATCGTCGATCGCGCAGGTCCCCTGCTGAACGTTGCCGTTCGTGTCGAGGGCCGGGTCGTAGTAGGTCGCCGTCGCGCCGATGGCCTTGAGCGGGTAGGCCCCCGGGCTGAGCATCGCGTTCACGCCGAAGCAGGACCCGGCCCCGAGATAGACGACCGTCTCGATCGAGAGGCTCTCCAGGACCTGTGCGACGCGCGCCATGTAGGGCTGGATCGCCGTGGAGCCCGTGGCGTAGACGACCGGCTGCGGCAGCGTGCCTCCCGCGGGCCCGTGAGGCAGCGCGAAGCACGAGGGGAGCGTGGGCCCGGCGTCCACGGGCGGCGCCGAGTCGGTGCCTCCGGCGTCGGAGGCGCCGGCGTCGGACGCGCCGGCCTCGGAGCCTCCGGCCTCGGGTGCGCCCGCCTCGGGCGCAGGCTGGACCTGCGGGCACGCCGCGCCCGCCTCGTCGCACTTCGTGTTGCGGGCGGCGTTGTCGAACGGCTTGCACGTCGCGTTCGTGCACGTCGACTCGAGCTGCGACTTCGTCTGCGCGTTCGACGGGCACGCGTCTCCATCCACCCCCGCGTCCAACGTGGTGCCGTCGCCGCCGGAGGGCGAGGCCTCCGCTTCCGCCCCGTCGGGGCCCGTCGTGACGTCTTGCCCCACGGCGCCGTCGTCCGCGCCGACCACGTATCCGGTGCCGAGCAGCACGTTGCATCCGAGCGCAGCGGCACCGTAGAGACCCGCCGTCGCAACCAGGAACAACGTCGCTCGTCTCGCTCTCATGCGCGTCATCCTCAGTGGCCGTACGGGTTGCTGGTGTCGATCTGCTGCCGCACGTGCGACGCGGTCGGTTGGGGAGGCGGCGGTGACACCGGCTGCGGCGCCGCGGATGCCGGCGGCGGAGGCTGCGCCGTCGCGGCGACCGGCGGCTGCGCCGGCGCCACGGCGACCGCGCGCGGGCCCCAGACCTGGCGAGTCGGCGAGGGCGTCTCGGTCCTGGTGACCGCGGGCGCAGCGGCGTCCGTCGTGGCCGGCGCGGAGGCCGCTGCCGGCGGCACGGCCGCCGCGACGACGGACGCTCCAGGACCGGCGGACGCGGAGGCGGCCGCGGTCGACGCGATCGACGCCGCCGACGACTCGGTGGGGCCCGGCAGACGGCCCCGCAGCAGGAACGCGGCGGCAGCCCCCGCCAGGATGACCGCGCCCAGGACGAGGACGACGACGATCGCCCCCACCGAGCGACGAGCCGGCGCCGGCACCGCCCCCACGCCGCCGAGAGGCGCGACGAAGTCCGCCGCGCTGCGCGTGGCCTCGGCCGGCGCGTCCATGGCCGCAGAGAGCCGCATGCCCGACGGGGTGCCCGACGGCGCCGTCAGCGGAGAGAGCTGCGGCATGTCGATCCTCGCGTACTCCCCGGACGAAGTGCCGCGGAGCAGGCGGAGCTGACTCTCGATGACGCCCTTGATCTGGCTGCGCTCCTCGGCGAACACGTCGCTCACGAGCCTTCCGAGGTCGCGCGCGCCGAAGGGCGGCACGCCCATCCCCTTGATGAAGGCCTCGATGTCGCCCTGCATCTCGGACGCGCTCGCGTAGCGTTCGCCGGGCTTCACCGACGTCGCCTTGAGGATCATCCGCTCGAGCCGCGGATCCACGTCGGCCTTGGCGTCCCGCGGGCGTGGGATGTTCCCGTTCATGAGCGCGTGGAGGATCTGCAGGTCGTTCAGCGAGCGGTTCCACATGCGGTCGCCGACCGCGGCCTCCCAGAGCATGATGCCGGCCGCGAACAGGTCGGCGCGCCGGTCGACCGGCTCGGACGTCGCCTGCTCCGGCGCCATGTAGGCGATCTTGCCCTTGAGCATCCCGGTGCGCGTGTCGTTCGTCGTGTCGAGCGCCTTCGCGATGCCGAAATCGAGCAGCTTGACCTGCCCGTCGTAGGTGAGAAACACGTTGTGCGGCGAGACGTCGCGGTGCACGAGGTTCATCGGCGTTCCGTCGAAGTCGGTCAGCCCGTGCGCGTACTGGAGCCCCTCGAGGACCTGCGCCAGGACGTGCAGGTGGTAGTGCAGCGGGAACGACGCCCCGGTGCGCCGGCCTCGCGCGAGGAGCCGGTGGTGCGACTGCCCGTCGAGGAACTCCATCGCGATGAAGTGGTGCCCGCGATCGCTCCCCACCTCGATCGTCTGCACGACGTTGGGGTGGCTCAGCTTCGCCGACAGCCGCGCCTCGTCGAGGAACATGTGCACGAGCTTCGGATCCTCGGCGAGGTGCCCCTTGAGCACCTTGAGCACGAACAGCTTGTTGAAGCCCCCGGGACCCCGGACGAGCGCGAGGTAGACGACGCCCATGCCGCCGCGCGCCAGCTCCGCGATGAGGCGGTAGCGACCGACGTCACCGACTTTGTGGCCCCCCGCCGATCCGTGCTTCTCGGCTTCGTCGCGCTCCAAGGAGAACCCTCTCCCGGAACCATCGCGCGGAAACAGTCTTTCGAGCGGTGAAGCCTCACGATGTTTCAGAACTGTCACGATGGGGATAGGCTATCGGCGGCGATCGGCGACATCGTGGCCGCCCGTGAACGTCGTCGTGACGAGTGCGACAAAGCTCCGCGCGGGGGGCATGACGCGTCGCGACCGCGCCGCTAGGATCCCATCGTGGGCTTCGCACGGATGACTCCGCTACTCGTCGTCGAGGATGTCGTCGTGGGGCAGTCGGGCGTGACGCTGCTGCCGGCCGTCGCGCGGGACGGCCTCCCGTTGTGCGCCGGCGACGCCGTGGACGTCGTCCACGACGACGAGCGCGACGAAGTGACGCTGCTGGCGCTCGATCCCGACCGGGACCCGACGCGCGTGCGCCTGCGCCTCGCGTCGGGGACGCCCATCGCCCCCGGCTTCGAGATCTGGCCGAGCCAGACCCAGTCGCACGTCACCATCAAGCGCTCCGACCTCGGCCCCGGCGAGCAGGTCGTCTCGCTGGCCGGCGCGGTTCGGCGCCGTCAGTCGATGTAGAGCGTCGCCATCACGCGCGCGGTGAACGGGAACGCCGGCGTGAAGTCGACGCCCTCGCACCCACCGAAGCCCCCGCCGGGGGCGACCGCGACGCGGCTGTTGCTACCGCACGAGAAGCCGGGCGGCAGTCGGTTGAGCGGCGTGCCGATCGCCGGCTCGGTGCGAAGGCGGCTGATCGTGTCGAACTGCGCGGAGCGGAAGTCGCCGTCCAGGAGGTTGAGGACGTCGAGGGCGACGTCGAAGCGCCTGTGCCGGTACCCGAGGTGCAGGTCGACCTGCGTGAACCCCGGCGCGGTGATCACGCCGTCCTCCGAGGCAGAACGGTTCCCGATGCCGTAGAAGCGCAGCCCGGCGCGCGCGACGCCCGGTCCGAGCTCGTGGCGACCCGAGAGCCCGCCGGAGCACGTCTGCCGCGGGGCCAGCGCCAGGCCGCCGCCGTTCTCGCGGTCGGTGCTGAACTGCGAGTGCGTGAGGGTCACGTCGCCGTCGGCCGCGAGCCACGGCGTGATCTCGAAGCGCGTCTCGATCTCGAGGCCGTAGCGCTCCGTCGGGTCGCTCACGCTCGTCGTCCCGTTGTCGCCGTCCCACGTGGTCTCGTTGTCGAGCGTGAGTCGCCACAGCGCCGCGGCCAGGTCCCACCGGCCGAGGAAGCGGCCGCGCGCGCCCACCTCCTCGCCCACCGCGCGCGTGATCGGCGTGATCGCCGGGCTCGCGAAGGCGCCGCGCACGTCGTTCGTGTGGTAGCCCTCGCCGAAGTTCACGTACGCCTCCACCTGCGCCGCACGCCGGTCGATCGCCGTCAGGACGGCGCTCGCCTTCGGGCTGAGCTGCTGCGCGCCGCCCACGCCGCTCGCCGGCGGCTGCGTCGGGTCGGCCTGCACGCGGTTGTCCACGGCGAACGCGAGGAAGTCCGACCGCAGGGCGCCGTCGATGCGGAGCCACGGCCACGGCGTCACCTCCTCGTTCACGTAGGCGCCGGCGAGCGTCTCGTGCACGTCGTCGCCGCGCGTCTGCGAGAGCTGCGTGCGCGCGCGCGTGTGCCAGAGCTCCCCGTGCACGTCGTCGCTGCGGACCTGCGCGCCGAGGGTCGTGTCGAACCTGACGCGCCCGATCGCGTTCACCACGCGGTAGCTCGCCTGGCCGCCGTAGAAGGTGCGGCGGTCGATCTGCTCGATCTCGTCGCCGTTCACGGGGTCGTTCTCGTAGAGCGTGAAGTTCGAGAACAGGTTGAAGCGGTACGTCCCCGCGTAGACCAGGGCGCGGAGCTCGCTGCCCTCGGTGGGCCGCATCCGGTAGGCGACCGAGAGCTGATGGCGCGCGGTGTCGCCCCCCTCGGCGGGATCGATCGACCCGAAGCGCGAGACGAGCCCTTGCTCGACGGCCCGCGCCGGAATCTGCCCCGATCCGTGCCAGTCGCCCGCGTAGCTCGACTCGGTGATCGCCAGCGTCGACGTGGGCGCGAGCTGGAAGGTGACCTTGTTGAAGAGCTTGTACTTGTTCCACCCCTCGGGGTTGTCGAAGGGTCCGTTCTCCTGGCCGATCTCGGCCGCGAAGAGGGCGCGCGTCGACTCCGAGAAGCGCGGGCTCGCGATGAGCAGGCCCCTGTACTCCGGCTGGCCGTGACCCGGCGACCCGCCGAAGCCGAGGCCGATCGAGCTGTGCTCGAAGTCGGAGCGCGTGACGAGGTTGACGCGGCCCGCGGTCGCGAAGTCGCCCTGGTCGGCGAAGTAGGGGCCCTTGGTGATCTCCACGCGCTCGACGGTCTCGGGGATGATGAAGTTCGTGTCGGCGAACCCCTGGCCGTGCGCGTGCGACGGCATGTTGATCGGGATGCCGTCGAGGTCGAGCGCCAGGTCGGTGCCGTGGTCGGCGTCGAAGCCGCGCAGGAAGTACTGGTTGGCCTTGCCGCCGCCCGAGTGCTGCACCATCACCAGGCCCGGCGTGACGCGGAGGATGTCCTGCACGGACGCCACCGGGCGCAGGCTGAACTCGCGGTCCTGTACCGAGAACGACGACGCCGCGCTGAGCGGCCTGCGAGCCAGGACGAGCGTCGATTGATCCGGCCCCTGCTGCGTCTCGGGAGGTGGCGGCACGGGCGGCGGGGGTGGAGGAGGAACCGGTGGAGAAGGAGGCGGCGGCAGGTGGAACTCGTATCCCATCTGCACGGCGGAGCGGATCGGAACGCCGTCCTTTCGGGCCGGCTCGAACGTGAAGCGGCGCGCAGCGGCGAGGGCCGCCTCGTCGAAGCCGTGGCCGGCCGGAGCCGTGACGCGCGCGTCCGCGACGCGCCCTCGCTCGTCGACGACGAGCTCGAGCCCGACGGTCGCCTCGAGCCGGTCGCGCAGCGCATCGGGCGGGTACGTCGCCTCGGCGCGCTCGCGGATCGCCGGCGGCGTGATCTGCGGCTGCGGGCCTTGCTGCGCGAGCACCGGCGACCCTGCAAAGGCCATCGCGAGGGCCGCGGCTGCCGCGATGATTTTCGGTCGAATCAGGGCGTCCGCTCCCGGGTCTTACGCGTTATCCTCGCAGGTGGATCGCCTCCACCGAAGTACCATGCTTCGCCCTCCCACCTTCTTGATTCACGGCGCCATGCTCGCGGTCTCCGCCGCGGCGCACGCGGCCGTGCTGGTCGCCGTCGGGGGGCACCCGCGACCGGCCTCCGCCTCCAGCGTCGACGATCGCGCCGTCGAGGTGGACGTGGCGACCGAGAAGCCCGCGGAGCCGGTGAGCGATGACGAGGCGAGGCGCGAGCCGGAGGCTCACGCGCCGGCATTTCCGAGGATGCACACGCACCCCTATCCGGTGCCGGAGAGCCACGACTGGACGCCTCACGATCCGTCGCTCGTCCACGTGCACGCTCCGTGGCCCCTGCCCGCTCCGCACGTCGATCCGACGCCCGCAGCCCCGGCTCCCGCCATCGAGTCCGAGGAGCTTCCCCACTTCAACATCCCGGCCGGATCCGGCTCTCCCGTCGCGAGCCACGTGACGGCCGCCCACGACCACGACCACGACGGCGCCGGGCATGCGGGCGATGCGCACGGCGGCGGCGAGGCCGAGCCTCCCGCCCCCGAGCAGAGCGTCTCGACGCCCGCACGGCTCCTTCGCGGCGCCTCGCCCGCCTATCCCCCGGCCGCGCGAGCCCAGGGCGTCGAGGCCGACGTCCCTCTCGAGATCATCGTCTCGCAGGGGGGCGCGGTCGAGAGCGCCCGCATCGTCACGCACGCGGGGTTCGGCTTCGACCAGGCGGCACTCGACGCGATCCGCGGCTACCGCTTCTCGC
Source organism: Bradyrhizobium sp. (assembly GCF_004799445.1). Classification (GTDB taxonomy): domain Bacteria; phylum Pseudomonadota; class Alphaproteobacteria; order Rhizobiales; family Xanthobacteraceae; genus Bradyrhizobium. The sequence continues at coordinate 3,860 of NZ_SSNA01000213.1, read as the reverse complement.
CGGCTGAAAAGGGCGGCCGACCGACCCGGGTGCGCATGCGGTGGACCATGCAGTTCCGCCTGCAGTGACGTGGGCTCGCGGCCGCGCCTGATGCCCGCCCGGACGTGGTACTATTAGGGATCGTGCGGATTCCTTCGCTTGCGTGGGTTCTCGCGTGGGTCGTCGCATGCAGCGTCGCGTGCGGGGGCAGCACCTTCACGACCGCCGGCGCGGGTGACGACGGCGGGACCGCCAGCAGCAGCGGAGGTAGCGCCGACTCCGGCGGCAGCAGCGGCGAAGCGGGCGGCGACGACGATTCCGGGGGCTCCCCCGACGCCGTGCCCGGCGGCGAGGGGGGCTCCGGCGAGGCCGGGGGCGGCGAAGGCGGCAGCGGCGAGGCAGGCTCGGTCGAGGGAGGGCCCGGCCTCGCGATCCAGTGCGGGCCACAGACGCAGTGCTCGGGTGCGACGCCGGTCTGCTGCCTCGGCGCCGCGGGGGCTTCGTGCGCCCACGCCGAGTGCGGCTGCGAGACGCAGCTCGAGTGCACGAGCGACCTCGACTGCCAGCTCCCGACGGCGCTCTGCTGCATCGATCAGCGCCAGGACGCCACGTGCGCCGCCGGCCACTTCGCCGCGAAGTGCGCGGCCGCCTGCCTCAACGGTGCGTCGCACCTGTGCGACCCGAACTCGCAGAAGATCCAGTGCGCACCGGGCGCCCAGTGCTCCAACGACCAGTCCGACCTGCAGAACGTCGGGCTCCCCGCATTCCCCGGCTACGGCGTCTGCAAGTGAGGCCCTTGCGCTCGTAGTACGTCGGACATATGATGGTCGTAATCCAACGACGCCTGAACGGAGGCCGTCATGACGACCAGCTACCTCATCGACGCGGCGCGCACGCCGCGCGGCCGGGGGAAGCCCGCCAAGGGCACCCTCTCCGGCATCCATCCGCAGGAGCTCTTCGCGCAGGTGCTCGGCGCGCTCGCACGCCGGGGCAGCGTCGATCCGACCCGCGTCGACGACGTCGTCGTCGGCTGCGTCTCGCAGGTCAACGAGCAGGGCGCGAACATCGCGCGCAACGCCGTGCTCGCGGCCGGGTGGCCCATCGAGGTCACCGGGACCACGGTGAACCGCTTCTGCGGATCGGGCCTGCAGGCCGTCCACTTCGGCGCCATGGGCGTCGCGTCGGGTGCGATGGACCTCGTCGTCGCGGGGGGCGTCGAGAGCATGTCGCGCGTGCCCATGGGCTCCGACGGCGGCGCGCAGGACGGCGGCAACGAGCGCCTGCGCGAGCGCGTGCACCAGGTCCCGCAGGGCATCAGCGCGGATCTCATCGCGACGCTCGAGGGCTTCTCCCGCGCCGAGGTCGACGAGGTCGCGCTCGCGTCTCAACGGCACGCGGCGCGCGCGGTCGAGGAAGGGCGCTTCGCGCGGTCTCTGGTCCCGGTGAGGGATCCGCGCACGGGCGCGATCGTCCTCGACCGCGATGAGCTCGTCCGGCCGGACACCACGCGCGAGGGTCTCGGCGCGCTCGCTCCGTCGTTCGCCGCGCTGGGTGAGACGTTCGACCCGATCGCGGTCGCGGCGTACCCGCAAGCGAAGGCCATCCGTCACGTCCACACCGCGGGCAACTCGAGCGGCCTCGCCGACGGCGCCGCCGCGGTCGTCCTCGCGTCCGAGCGCTACGTCCGAGAGACCGGCGCCCGCCCGCGCGCACGCATCCGCGCCATGACGACCCTCGGCAGCGAGCCGCTGATCATGCTCACGGCGCCCGCGCCCACGGCCGAGAAGGCCCTGCGCGCCGCGGGCATGACCGCGCGCGACGTCGACCTGTGGGAGATCAACGAGGCGTTCGCGGCTGTGGTGCTGCAGACGGTGCGCAAGCTCGGCGTCGATCCCGAGCGCGTCAACGTCAACGGCGGCGCGATCGCCCTCGGCCATCCGCTCGGGGCCACCGGCGCCATCCTCCTCGGCACGGCGCTCGACGAGCTCGAGCGGCGCGGCGCGCAGACCGCGCTCGTCGCGATGTGCATCGGCGGTGGCCAGGGCATTGCGACGGTCATCGAGCGCGTGTGACGCGATAGAGAGAAAGGCAGGCCCACCATGGGCAAGCTCGACGGCAAGGTCGCCCTCGTGACGGGCGGCAGCACAGGCATCGGTCTGGCCGCGGCCCAGCGGCTGGTCGCCGACGGGGCGTACGTCTTCATCACCGGCCGACGCAAGGGCGAGCTCGACGCCGCCGTCGCGCAGATCGGCCGGAACGTCGTCGCGATCCAGGGCGACGTGTCCAAGCTCGCGGACCTCGACCGGCTCGTCGCCACCATCCGGGAGGCGAAGGGCCGCATCGACGTCCTACTCGCGAACGCGGGGGTGGCCGACAGCGCAGCCCTTGGGGACATCAGCGAGGAGCAGTTCGACCGCATCTTCGACATCAACGTCAAAGGCACCCTGTTCACGGTCCAGAAGGCGCTCCCGCTGCTGCCGAGCGGCGCGTCGGTCATTCTCCTGTCGTCCGTCGTCGGCTCGAAGGGCTTCGCCAGCCGGAGCGTGTACAGCGCGACGAAGGCGGCGCTTCGCTCGTTCGCGCGCACGTGGACGACGGACCTCAAGAGCCGCCGGATCCGCGTGAACGTGGTGAGCCCCGGCGCGATCGACACGCCAGGGCTCCAGGGGCTCACGAAGATGGGCAGCGACGGTCTGGCCGACTTCTACCGCGACAGGGTGCCCCTGGGTCGTGTCGGGCGTCCCGAGGAGATCGCGAACGCCGTGTCGTTCCTCGCGTCGGACGAGAGCAGCTACGTCGCGGGCACGGAGCTCTTCGTCGACGGCGGCCTCGCTCAGGTCTGACGCGCTAGCGCACCCGCTCGAGCATCAACGGCTGGACCGTCTCCTGGGCGACCGCGTCGTAGTCCACGCCGCGAGCCTCGGCCCGGAGCACGCGGATGACGCCCGCATGGGTCAGCGCCACGGCAGCCTCCTGACGCGACAGCACCTCCGCGCGCCAGGAGCGGACTCGGTCGACGAGCTCGGCCAGCCGCTCGCCGCCAGGAGGGGCGGCTTCGCGCCACTCGCGCATCCATTGCTGGAATGCCGGGTCTCCGTCGAGCTCCCGGTAGGCGCGGCCCTCCCACTGGCCGAAGGCGAGCTCCGAGAGGCGTGCGTCGGCGACGAGCGGCACGCCGAGCACGTCGGCGAGGCGCGTCGCGGGACCCTGCGTCCGCCGCCACGGAGAGGTCCACACGCGCGTGATTCGCGTACCGTCGCGGGCGAGCTGCTCGAGGACCGCCGCGGCCGCGGCGTTCGCGCTCAACGCCGTCGGCACGTCGAGCTGGCCGTAGCAGATGCCGGGGACGTGGACCGGCGCGTGACGGACGACGAGGACGGGCGCGACGCTCACGGTCTCCCCCAGGCGAGGACGCCATAGGCGGCGAGCTCGCAGAGCTGCTCGGTCGCGCCCAGGAAGTCACCCGTGAATCCGCCGACGCGCCGCGCGTAGCGCCATCCCGTGAGCAGCGTCACGGCCGCGGCCACGGCGAACGCTGCGCCGATCCGCCCGGCGTCGAACCGGTGCGTCGCCACCGCGGCGATCCCGGCGCAAGCGGCCCACGCCGTCGCGACGAGCGCCTGGGGCGATCTCGCGCGCGTCACCGCCCGGCTCCTCGATGCCGCCGTCGTGACGTACGGCAGCGCCGCGATCTGCCAGACAGGCCCGACGCGGGCCACGGTGGACACGAGCGGCCATGCCCACGCGGCGTCGGGTCCGAGGCGGGCGAGGAGCGCCGCGCGTCCGGCGATCGAGAGGACGAGCGCACACGCGCCGAAGACGCCGATGCGGCTGTCCTTCAGGATCTGCAGGACCCTCTCGCGGTCGAAGGCTCCGCCGAG
>NZ_SSNA01000212.1 GCF_004799445.1 Bradyrhizobium sp. | reverse complement strand
GACCTAAGATGGCGAAGACCTTTGAACAGCTGGTTCCCGCGCCCGCAGGGCGGTTTGACGGCATCAGCCGTCCCTATAGCCCGGCCGAGGTTGAAAGGCTGCGCGGTTCCGTACCGATCGCCTACACCCTGGCCGAGAAGGGCGCCAACCGGCTTTGGGAATCGCTGAAGAAGGAGCCTTACGTCAATTCGCTCGGCGCCGTTACCGGCAACCAGGCGATGCAGCAGGCGCGCGCCGGGCTGCCGGCGATCTACCTATCGGGCTGGCAGGTGGCGGCCGACGCCAACACCGCGGGCGCGATGTATCCGGACCAGAGCCTCTATCCGGCCAACGCCGGCCCGGAGCTGTGCCGCCGCATCAACCGCACCTTCCAGCGTGCCGACCAGATCGAGCACTCCGAAGGCGGCGCCAAGATCGACTGGTTCGTGCCGATCGTGGCCGACGCGGAAGCGGGCTTCGGCGGTCCGTTGAACTCGTTCGAGATCATGAAGGCCTATATCGAGGCGGGCGCGGCCGGCGTTCACTTCGAGGACCAACTGGCGTCTGAAAAGAAGTGCGGCCACATGGGCGGCAAGGTGCTGATCCCGACCGCGGCGCATGAGCGCAACCTGGTCGCAGCAAGGCTCGCCGCCGACGTCTGCGGCACGCCGACCTTTGTCTTGGCGCGCACCGATGCGGAGAGCGCCAAGCTGATCACCGCCGATGTCGACGAGCGCGACCGCGAGTTCATCACCGGCGAGCGCACCGCGGAGGGCTTCTTCCGGCTCAAGCCCGGCAGTGGCCTTGCGCACTGCATCAAGCGCGGCATCGCGTTCGCGAAATATGCCGATCTGTTGTGGTGGGAAACCTCGACCCCGAACCTCGTGGAGGCGAAGCAATTCGCCGAGGCCGTGCACAAGGTCTATCCCGGCAAGATGCTGGCCTACAACTGCTCGCCGTCGTTCAACTGGGAAGCCAACATCGACAAGGCGACGATCGCCAAATTCCAGCGCGAGATCGGCGCGATGGGCTACAAGTTCCAGTTCGTGACGCTGGCGGGCTTCCACTCGCTCAACCACGGCATGTTCGAACTGGCGCGCGGCTACAAGGCCGAAGGCATGGCGGCTTACTCCCGCCTGCAGCAGGCCGAGTTCGCCTCGGAGAAGTTCGGCTATTCGGCGACGCGCCACCAGCGCGAGGTCGGCACCGGCTACTTCGATCTGGTGTCCACCACCATCACCGGCGGCACCTCGTCGACCACGGCACTTCACGATTCGACCGAAGCCGCGCAGTTCAAGGCGCACGGTTCGGAAATCCGCGTTCAGGCGGCTGAATAGAAGGAGGCTATCATGAACAACGGCAGTAATTTCTGGGTGATCGGCGGCGAGTTCGGTTCGATGAACTTCCACAAGCTTGTGGAAGGTTCGGCCCAGGTTCAGGGCCCGTTCAAGACCCGCAAGGAAGCCGAGGATGCCTGGCGCGTGGTCTCGGAAGAGAACCGCCACAAGGCCGGCGTGCGCTTCTCCATCGTGGAAGAGCCCTCGCGCGTTCCGGCCTGATCTATCGAATAAGAAGACGTCCAAGGACAACAGCGGCCTCCTCCGGTCATGCCGGGCGGGGCCGCTCGCGTTTGCCGCTCGCCAAAGGCGTAAGTCTTTGGGAGCAAACGGCCTTTGCGGATGGCCTGGTTACTGATAGTTTAACGGCATCCGCAACCCATCAGGACAAGGCCGCCAGCTTATGTCAGAGGCACAAAATACCGGGAGCGAAGCCGCCGGTGATGCGCGTCCGCTGCGGCTGCGCGATGCGCTCCGGCAGGCGCGGATCGAGGCTGCCGATCGCACCGGCGTCGTCGTCGACCTGCGCGATGCGGAAGTTGCCCGGCTGGAAATTCTGAACGAGGCGCTCGATCCCCTGTTTGCGCAAATTTCCAACACCATCGATCTGTTCGATCGCGGCATCAGCCAGGGCGAGACACCGCGGCTGTGGGTCGACGTGGTGGCTCACGTCCTGATGGGGCGCGACAAGCGCATCTATCGTTTCGTGCAGGATACCCGTTTCGGCCGCATCGTGATTGCCGAATCCCATGACATCGCCGCCATCGTCGACGCCGTCACCGATTACGTTGCGCGCCGCATGATCGAGCGCGAACACGCGCTGGTCGCGACCCCGATGGCCGCACCTGCCGTGGTCGAAAAGCCGCGCCGCAGCGCTTTCTGGACCTTCGCGCTCGGCTTCATCCTCGGCGCGGTCGCGCTGTTCGGCCTGGCGCTGTTTACCGCACTGCGCGGCCTCTAGGTCCAGGACCAAAGGAGCGGTCGTGACTTCAGGCGTTCCGATCGCGCTCGCGCTCCTTGCAACGATTGTCGCCGTCTCATTATTCCGCAAGTGGCAGCATCTGCGACGGGCCGAGTTCATCCGGACCTATCGCTGGCCGCCGGGCCTGCTCGATCGGCTTGAGAAACATCGCGCCGGGCTTGAGCGCAAGGACAGCGCGCTGGTTTCGCGCGGCCTGCGTCAGTTCTTCATCGCCTATCTGATGAGCGGCAAGCGCTACGTCTCGATGCCGTCGCAGGTCGCCGACGACCTGTGGCATGAATTCATCCTCTATACGCGCGAATATGATGCATTTTGCCGGCGCGCGTTCGGCGGTTTCTTGCATCATACGCCGGCGGTGGTGCTCAGCGAGCATCGCAAGAGCAACGAGGGCCTCCGCCGCGTGTGGTGGTACTGCTGCAAGTATGAGAGCATCGACCCGGTCAACCCGACACGGCTGCCGCTGCTGTTTGCCCTGGACAGCAAGCTGAATATTCCGGATGGGTTCGTCTATCACCCGCAATGCGAGCAGCTGCGGAAAAACGGCAGCGGCGTCGCCTATTGCGGTGGCGATTTTGCCGATAGTTCGATCGATGGCAGCTCCGCCGGTTTCGGCGATTCCGGCAACGACGGGGGCGGGCACGGCGGTCACGGCGATGCCGGCGGAGGCCACGGCGGAGATGGTGGCGGCGGCGACGGAGGCGGCGGGTGCGGCGGTGGAGGCTGTGGCGGAGGAGGCGGCGATTGATGCTCGGCGCCGCTACGACAACCTCACCCGCCTGAACTCGCGGACGCCGGCGCGCTGTCCGAAACCCCGTACCCTCTGCTCACATCGCCACGCCGCGCCGTCACGCTCGATTGAAAACAGATTATAGGCCGCCGCGGGATAGCGGCCATGCGCGAGCGCGGAGGCCGATGGCACGCCGATCGCCGGAATCGAACCGTTCGGCCCGTCGATCCAGATCGTGGAATGAACGTGATCGTGCCCGTGCAGGACCAGCTCCACGCCTTGCCGCTTGAGAAGCGCAAGCAATTGGGGCGCATCGGTCAGCCGCTTGGCGCGCGCGTCCGAGCGCAGCGGGTGGTGGATCAGCAGCACGCGGAACGCCTGTTCGGCGGAAAGCCCGGCCAGGACGCGATCGAGCGCCTCCAGCTGGCTTCGTCCAAGCCACCCCGTCGCCATCAGCGGCGCCGTCGGCACCGCCGAGGACACGCTGATCAGCGCCAGCGGGCCGCGGCGGCGCACGGCGGGAAATTCCACGCCGCGATCGGGCGCATCGTCGCCGACGAGATAGTTGGTCCAGGCCTCCGCAAAACGATGCCGGGTGGCGCGAACATAGGCGTCGTGATTGCCCGGGATGACCGTGACCAGGTCCGGCGGGCCGACGCTTTCCAGCCATGCCCGCGACGGCGCGAACTCGGCTTCGAGCGCCAGATTGACGAGATCGCCTGTGACCACGATGTGATCCGGCGTCTGCGCCTGCATGTCCGATACCAGCGCATCGAGCACGTCGCGGCTGTGGAATTTATGCCGGTTGCGCGTCCAGTTGAGATAGCCGAACGCGCGCTTGCCGACGAGCTCGGAGAGCCGCAGGCTTGGCAGCGGCGGAAGATGCGGATCGGACAGATGGGCAAGGGTGAAGGCCGCCATCATCTGTATCCGCTTCTGTTGGTTACGCGAACGAGCCGCCACACGATCGCCTCATGATATCCTGCAATATCCGGGAATGTATTGGCAAGCTGGCTGTCGCGATGCAAGGATCAAACGCGCCGTCCGCATATCCGGGGGTTTCCGTGACGATGAACCTGCAGAACCTGCGACGGAGCCTTGAGCCGGCGCTGCGGCGGATGTTTCATTTCTATTGGCGGTTCGCCCGCGGCATGACGCTCGGGGTCCGCGCCGTCGTACTCGACGGTGAAAATCGCGTATTTCTGGTCAAGCACAGCTATGTCGCCGGCTGGCACCTGCCGGGCGGCGGCGTAGAAACCGGCGAATCCTTCCGCGATGCATTGCAACGCGAATTGCAGGAAGAAGGACGAATTGAATTGACCGGCAAGCCTGCGCTGCACGGCCTTTTCTTCAACAGCCACATCTCTCGCCGCGATCATGTCGCGGTCTATCTGGTCAGGCATTTCAGGCAGGATCGCCTGCCGGAGCCGAACCGCGAGATTGTCGGGTGCGGGTTTTTCGACGTGGGAGCGCTGCCGGCGGAGACGACCACGGGAACACGGTTGCGGATATCGGAAGTAATCGAAGGCCGTGAGCCGGTTGCAACCTGGCGCTAGGGAGCTCTCTCCGCGATCCGCGGGAGCAGCGCTCTCCGCCTGCGTTGTTCGGTGGCCTGCGACAAACGCGAAGCGTTTGCGCAAGGGAGCGAAGCGACGAGGCCATCCATTCCTGTTCCACATGTGGCTGCGGATTGCTTGCCTACGCGCGCAGAAAGCCGGCCTGAAGCATGCCGCGAACGCGCTTGTTCGCGAAGGGCTCATGGTGGTAGAAGCGGCGCGCCAGAACAGCGGTGCCCACTTGGTGAAGAAACTGGACTTTCTGCCGCGTATTGCATCCCGGCGCGGCATCGCAGCGGTGAAGGGCTTCGGCTGTCACGGCCAACGTCGCTTCGCCAATCCGACCGGCAGCCGCCCGGTCGACGCGCGCGCCGTTCGAGCTCGCAGGGGCGGCCCGACCAGCACACATGACTAATCATTTTCGCGCAGAGATCGCCGGACTGCGCGCCGTCGCGGTCATTGCCGTCGTGCTGTTTCATTTGAAGGTCGATGGCTTTCAGGGAGGCTTCGTCGGCGTCGATATTTTCTTTGTCATTTCCGGCTATCTCATCACCCGCAATATTCTGGCCGATCTGCAGGCCGGTCGCTTTTCATTTGGTCAGTTTTATGTGCGCAGGACGCGGCGAATTTATCCCGCGCTGATCTTCACCGTCGTCGCCACCTATCTCGCGGGCGCCCTGTGGTGCGCGCCGATCATGTTTCTCGACGTGGCCAAGGAGGGCACGCACGCCCTTCTGTCGATTTCGAATATTCAGTACTGGCGGGAATCCCATCAGTACTTTGCCCCGAATTCGGACGAGCTGGCTCTGCTGCATTGCTGGTCGCTGTCGCTCGAGGAGCAGTTTTATTTGCTCTGGCCGGTCTTCATTGTTTTGGCATGGAGGGTAGGCCGGACGTTTGAAGGCATCACCGTCGCGGCGCTTGCATCCATCCTCGCTTCAACCCTTGTGGCCAAAGTGGATCCGCTCGCGGTATTTTTTCTGATGCCGTTTCGAATTGCCGAGTTCGCCTGCGGCGCACTGGTTCTTCTCTGCGAGAGACGATTCCGTCTCGGTGAAGCCGCCGCTGAATGGCTTTCCGCAGCCGGCCTGCTTTGTATCGCGGCGAGCGTACTTTTGTTCAGGTCGGATATGCCGCATCTGGAGGCAACCATTCTCTTGCCTTGCCTGGGTGCGGCCGCAACGATCTGGGCCGGCGGCAAGGCCCGGGTATCCATGATCCTCACCAACGCCACGGCGGTTTCAATCGGCGCCATTTCGTATTCGCTCTATCTTTGCCACTGGCCCATCATTTTTTTCGCGCGCTTCATTTTTGGCGACGACGCGGCCAATGGCCGGGCAGGGATCTTGACGATGGTGGTCCTCATGGTCGCTGTCGCAACCGCGATGAATTTGTTGATCGAGCGCCGGTTCATTCAATCTTCGGGGTTACGATCGGCCAATGTTCTAGGAAATGCTGTCGGTTTTTGGTCGGTGGTTCTCGCGCTGGCCGCGGTTACCCACCTCACCTTCATATCGAAGGGCTTCGCTTGGCGGATGCCCAAAGCTCAGGCCGAGTTGGAGCATTTGGAGGATTTTCCGACCGGCCGCGACATACGGCACTTTCAGGGCCCGGTAGGTTTTGAATTGACCGGCGATTCCCTGATCGCCGAATATGCTTTCGGCCTTGGGCCGATCATGGAGCAGCTGAACATGAACGTTCACGTGATGGGAGGCGCCGGCTGCCCCGTTCTCTATGGAGCGACGCTGAGGTCACCGCGACAGGAAGAGTGCAGACTGGCGCGTGACCAGACGCTGGAGCGTGTCCGTCAAACGAATTTGCCGATCATCTTCGTGGAGAAGTGGAGTCTCTATAGCGACGCAGCGATCAACGACGACCTGGAACCGGCCGAGAGTTCGATGTCCGACGGCAATTCGTTCACCAAATTGCAGCAGGGCCTGGAACGAACGATCGGGAGGCTTGTCGCCGATGGCAGGCGCATCCTGATGATCGGCGAGCAACCGGATCCCGGCTGCCCCATCAATCGTCCCCGGCTGTTGCAGGGACCGCTTCCGCACGCGCCTCAACCGCCCTGTCCGACGAAAACCCGGGAGCAAGCCGAAAGGTCTACGGCGAAAATTGATCAGATGCTTTCCAGGGTCCAGGCCAAATGGCCCGACAAGGTCGAATTGCTGCGGCCGATAGATTACTTTTGCGACGCGGAGTGCCCGGTCGTCAAAGACGGGATTTGGCTTTATTCCAATCGCATTCACCTGACGCTTGCCGGATCGACCTACATGGTGAACCGGAGCGCGGATGTATTCCGGCGGTTTCTAGAAAATTGACGCAAACCGGTGCGGCTTGCCGTGGCTGGTTAATTACGCTTGGATATCCCGGATTTTCGACAGAATGAAACAGCGGTTGTTTCGATGGTCTGTTTTTGCGCGGTTCGATGGAAGCGATGAAATATCTGAAGGCCGTTTGCGCTTTCGCGCTGTTCGCCATCCTCGCCAGCAATGTGTGGTCGATGTCGCACTGGAGCGAAAGCCGCGGCGTCTACGACGATGTCTGCTATTTGCGGCAGGCTCATCTGTTCCAGAGATTTGGGCTGAACGGCCTGAACACGGATATCTCCCGGGATGACGATCATTATCTGTCTTCAAAATTGCGGGAGATGGGCTTCAAGTCCTGGAACGATACGGCAGAGGCTCCCTGCCACACATGGATCCCGGCCACCGAAAAGCGGGTGATGCAGTATCCGCCGGGCACGGGCTTCGTACTGGCGCTGTTTCCGCAGGGGTTCCAGGTGATCCCGCTGTATGTTCTGGCGACGCTGGTGGTCTTCGCGCTGGCGCTGCTCGCAATACTTTACGCGCGCGCCAGATCGTCCATCTTGCTCGCGGCTGGTTTCGGCTGCCTGGCGATCTACCTGATGATCAATCCCGCAAAGGCGAGCTATTCGGTGGCGCCTACCATGGTGGCCTGTGCGCTCGCTGGACTCCTGACCGCCCGTTTTTTCTCTGCCGGGCAAAGCCGGTATCGCGTTGCCTTGCTGGGGCTGACCGGTCTCGTCATTGGCCTGTCGGTGAATTTCAGATTGCCGAATCTGTTTCTCTCCTCGGGATACTTTCTGTTTTTCGGCGTTTCGCTGCTGATATCCCGAAAAATCGAGGTGGCGTTGCAGGGCGTGCTGTTTGCAGCGGCGTTCCTGGCCGGGATGGCGCCGACGCTGGTTGCTAATGCGATCAACGCCGGTAGTCCGTTTTCGACGACCTACGGAGGGGTCGATGTGACGCCTCCGGATTTCAGCTTCGGCGTTATCCGGCAGTACCTGGCGGATTTGCAGTTCGTCTTGCTGCTGCTCGCGGGTCTGTGGACGGTGGTCATGTGGCGTTCGGGCCGGGCGGGCGGCGCGAGACGGGTCGCTGCTGTCACGGCTGGAAATCTCCTGGTGAACCTTGCCTTCTTCATGAGCCATCCCGTCTTCACGCCATACTATACGGTTCCGGTCGCCATGCTTTCGTTGTGGAGCCTGCTGTTTGCGTCCCTGATCAAGCCTGCGGAAATGGTGGACGGCGCTGTTATCGGGCGGGCAGCCAGCGCATGATCGTGTTATGGGAAGCTCGGTCGGCAGGCTTTAGGGGGCAGGCATTTCAGCAATGATACCATTGTCGGTGCGGATTGCTGTTTTGGTGCCGTGCTTCAACGAGGAAGCGGCGGTCGCCACCGTGATTGCCGATTTTCGCAAGGCGCTGCCCACGGCCGATATCTTCGTCTACGACAACAATTCGTCGGATCGCACGGTCGCGGTGGCGCGCGATGCGGGCGCCACGGTGCGCGGCGAGCGCCGCCAGGGCAAGGGTCATGTGGTGCGCCGCATGTTCGCCGACGTCGACGCCGACATCTATGTACTGGTCGACGGCGACGCGACCTATGATGCCGCCAGCGCCCCCCGCATGATCGAGGCGCTGTTGTCGGATCGTCTCGACATGGTGGTCGGTCTTCGGGTCGACCAGGCCGCGGCCGCCTACCGGCCGGGTCACCGTACCGGCAACCGGATGCTGACGGGTTTTCTGTCGGCGGTTTTTGGCCAGGCCTTCAGGGATATTCTTTCAGGGTACCGGGTATTCTCGCGGCGGTTCGTCAAGTCCTTTCCGGTGCTGTCGGATGGCTTCGAGATCGAGACCGAGTTGAGCGTCCATGCGCTGGAGCTGGCGTTGCCGGTAGCGGAGATCGAGACGCCGTATTATGCCCGCCCGGAGGGGTCGGTCAGCAAGCTCAACACCTGGCGTGACGGTCTGCGGATTCTCGGTACCATCCTGAAACTCTACCGCTCGGAAAAGCCGTTGCGGTTTTTCACGGCGATCGGAGTTTTTCTGACCGTGGTCTCGGTCGGCCTCGCGGTCCCGATTGTCATTACCTATCTCGAGGAGGGCATCGTTCCCCGACTGCCGACCGCGGTGCTGTCGATGGGTCTGGTTATTCTGGCGATGCTCTCGGTCTCGTCGGGGCTGGTGCTCGACACCGTGACGCGCGGGCGCCGTGAGATGAAGCTGTTGGCCTATCTGGCTCAAGCCCCCGCCGGCGGCAATTGACGTGGCTCGACAATCCGGCGTGACGCGGCGACGATGGACCGCGCGGCCGCCAGATGCTATCTCGCGACCATGAGCGACCTCTCTCTGACCATACTGGCCGAAACCGCCAACGACGCCCAGGCCATCGAACGCCTGCACGAGCGCACATTCGGTCCCGGCCGCTTCGTGCTGAGCGCCTACCGGCTGCGCGAGCATGTCGACCACCTGCTCGAACTGTCGTTCACCGCATGGATCGGCACGCTGCTGGTGGGCTCCGTGCGCCAGTTGCCGGTGACTATCGGCGATACCAGCGCTCTGCTGCTGGGACCGCTGACGGTCGAGCCGCCGTTTCGCGGCCGCGGCGTCGGTCGCGCGCTGCTGGAACGCGCGCTCAAGGACGCCAGGGAAAAAGGCCATCGCCTGGTGCTCTTGGTCGGCGACGAGGCCTATTACAGCCGCGTCGGCTTCAAGGCCGTGCCGAAGGGCCGCGCGACCATGCCCGGACCGGTCGACTACAGCCGCTTGCTGGTGGCGGAACTGGTCGATGGCGCATTCGACGGCGTTTCCGGACCGATCCGCCCGGACTGGAGCATGGCGCGATAGCTTCACAGCTTTTGCGAGATTCCGACAAAGAAGCCGCGGCGCGGCCCGAATTGCGGGGCGAAGACGCCGATGCCCGAGCCGTCCCTGATTTCATAGATGGTGTCGAACAGGTTGACGATGTCGAAGCGCAGCGTGGTCGGTTTGTTGGGAGCCACGATGTTGAAGTCGTGCGAGATCCCCAGATTGACCTGGGCGTAGGACGGCAGGTGATCGGTATTTGCAAAGCCGGAGCGAAGCCCGCTGCCGTAGATCATCGAGGCGCTGAAGCGCGTGCCGTCCCACAGATAGGAGGCGCCGGCCGACGCCGTCAGCTGCTGGGCATGATCGGTGAAGATGTAGTGGTTGGCGATGAAGGCCAGTTCGTCGGGACCGAACAGAAACTGGTTCGATACGATATTGGTGCCGATCTGCGTCGCCCAGGCAAGGTTGCCATAGACGCGGAAATTTCCGTTGGTGTAGGTCGCCTTGAGTTCGACGCCCTCGTTGATCCCCCGATCGTAGTTGAAGCCGTTGAGCACATAGGCAGCGCCGAACTGGCCATCGTCGAGCAGGTCGCGGGCGATCTTGTAGTAGGCATCCAAGCCGACCTCGAGGCCTGGTATCGCATGGATTTTCTGAACCACGCCGACATCGAAGACGTTTGACCGCTCCGGCAGCACCGGATCGTTGGCCGTGACAGCGGGAGTTTGCGTGTTGGGGGGATTCGAAACCAGCGCGATATTGGTCGGGGCCGCGATCACCTGCTGCGGCGGCGTGAAGTTTCGCGCATAGCCGGCGTGGAACGTGGTGTCATCGTACGGTTTCCAGGTCAGGCTGACGCGCGGGCTGAGCTGGTTGGCGTCGACGTATTGAAGCATCTGGTCGAAACGCAGGCCTGCGTTCAAGGTCAATTGGTTGGTGATCTTCCATTCGTCCTGAAGATAGGTGCCGATCAACCAGCCGGTCTTGGCATTGGAATCAAAAATTGGGAACGGCGCATCGACCGGATTACCCATGCCGTCGAGCGGCAATACGGTGGATGCATTGTTGACCAGCGATCGCTCCGCGCTCATCGAAAATCCAAACCGCAGCGTATGGGCAAAACCGACGCGCCAGGCGGTATCCTCCTGAATGCCGTTGACGACGCTCTGACGGTAGATGTCCGACGACACGCCGTTGAAGACGAGGTCTCCGATCGGGTCGGGAAAGAAGTGCAACTGGCTATACCGGTTGAAATAGGAAACCTGCAAGTCGATGTCGTCGATCGATTTCTGGTAGGCAAGGACGTTGAACTGGTTGAACTCGTTCTGGTGTTCGTTGAGCAGCGCCGAATCGAATTTGGACACGCCGAATGCCGTGAAATTCGACGGCTGCCCTGGATTGTTGGGAATCTGGAAGGAACTGTTCGATACGCCGCTCATGAAGGTCAGGCGGCTGGTGGGGTCGAGTACCGTCGAAAGATAGAGAAATCCCTTTTCCTGCGACGTGCGGTCGTGAATTGCTTCGTTCGACGGCGTCGGATTCTCTATTCCCAGATTATTCTGAAGAAAGCGCCCGGACGCGAAATACTGGGTTTGTCCGACTGTGCCGCCATATTCCAAGCTCGATGTGATCGTGCCGTGGCTGCCGCCATAGACGCTGACGCTGCCGCCGTTGTTGAAAGCATCCGCCTTGGTCTGGATGTCGAGGACGCCGGCCGTGCGCAAGCCGTACTGCGCCGGCAAGGCGCCGGTAAGCAGGGCAAGGCTGCCGACGATCCCGGTGTCGAGAATTTGACCGAAAGCGCCGACGCCGTCCGGGAGCATGATGCCGTTGATGCGATACTGAATATTGCCGTGCTCGTTGCGCACATGCAGTTCGCCGCTTGCGGCCGAATCCTGTGTCACGCCGGGGAGCTGCAACAGCACTTTGTCCAGTTGCGTATTGTTTCCCTGAGGCAGCGCTTCAATGGCCTGATGGCTGATCTCGTAGGAGGTGGCGCCGACCGGTGCCAGGATGTTGCGGCGGGCCGCGTCGAATTTCTCGTTCTTGCCGGCGATCAGCTGCGCCTCGGTTTGCGGGGGCGTGGCAGGCGTCTCGCGGCGCTGTCCGCTGGTCACGAGGGTGCGGGGACGGCGCGGCGGCTGCGCGCGCCGCGGCGCCACCACCTCGATACTGGGCAGCACGGTCGTGCCGGTTCCGGCGGGCGCCGAAGTCTGAGACAAGGCGGTGCCGCAGAAGCCGAACAGCAGGGCCGCCGAACTTGAGAGCAGGAGGATAGTTCTTGCCGAGAATGCCATTATCCTGGTCCTGAGAAAGCGCGGCCGAAATTCGTGATCGTCGACGAATTTGGAAGAGAGCGCTTGCCGTCGAGGGGTGACGGACCGATTTCGATTCATTCCTCGAGGACCAGCCACCTATCGCGTGGCCGCACCTCAGGGATCATCAAACAACCGATGTCAGGAGAGCGGGGGTGCGCGAGGCTGAAACGCGACGCGGGCGGAGTTCGATGGGACGAACCCGGCATCCGGGGGCAGGTGCAGGAAGTCCGCGGCCAGCGGCAGCGGCAGCGCTGACGGCGTTGCAACCAACGCCGTATTCGCCAGGGCGATAACGGCACAGATCGCGCAAGGCTCGCCCGGTTGCCGGTCCGGATGGGGACTGGACGCCGGCAGTTGCTGGTGCGCGGACTGGATCGACGGCGCGGCCTGCGCCACGATCCCGTGAAAATGCCCGAACGACAGCACCAACTGAATCGCGAACGCGAACAACGCCGCGCGCGCGCCATGTCTGATGTTCGATCGGAACCACTTCATGCCGACAAACGCCCCGCGCCGCACAGCCGGGACATCCCGGCAGAGCCGACGTTACAATATAACATCGCAAGGTTTGTCCGCGCCTGTCAACCGTAGCCTTCGCAAGCGCTGCGTGATTCACGCAAGCGCCGGGACATCAACATGATGTGATTTTGTCAGCGTCCTTCGCGC
Organism: Bradyrhizobium sp.; assembly: GCF_004799445.1. Lineage (GTDB taxonomy): Bacteria > Pseudomonadota > Alphaproteobacteria > Rhizobiales > Xanthobacteraceae > Bradyrhizobium. The sequence goes on along the minus strand of NZ_SSNA01000212.1, from coordinate 36,919 downwards.
AGCCAGGTGGCGGCGAACGCGCCGAGCAGCAGCAGCAAGCCGATCAGGCCGGCAAACACAGGCAATACGCCGACGCCTTTGACGACGCTCGCGTCCCGCATCTTCACGCCCATCCAGCCATCGCCGCGGAACACGCTGGATGCGCGCACCGGCACGATGCGCGGCAGTTCGACGCTCGATCCGTCCACGACGCGCCGTGCGTCGCCGCCGGTCGCCTGCGCCAGCGGCATCAGCATCCCGGTCGTGGAGGTGACTTCCGAGAATTCCTTCGGGTTGGTCGGGCCGACATTGATCAGGGCCTTCAGCGTGCCGTCGGTCGCCTGCCAGAGGCCGAGTTCGTTGGCGGGGAGCGTCGCGGTCCACGTTCCCGGCTCGCTGGCGCTTAGCGTCAGCTCACGCGTTGTTCCCGAAGGCGACGTCACCGTCACCGGCGCGACGCTGTCGGCCATGGTCTGGCGCTGCACCACGAGGTCATGGCCGCGCACTTGCAGATGCAACGCCTCTTCGTCGAGGTCGGGTTGCTTCATCAGCCAGTGCGACATCCGCCGCAGCAGGTCGAGATGCGGACCGCCACCCTCATAGCCGCGCGCCCACAGCCAGATATGGTCGGACAACAGCAGGGCGACGCGTCCCTCGCCAAACCGCGACAGCAGCAGCAGCGGTTTGCCGTCGGCGCCCGTCATGACCGGCGGGCTGGTGGCATTGCGGGTCTCTACCGTGCGAAAGAACCGGCTCCAGTGCGGCGGCTCGCTGCCCGAGCCTTCCAGACCGCGTGTGACGGGATGGCGTTTGCCGACGTCGCTGAGCTGCGCGTAGAACGGTTTCTCGGTGACGCCGACCGGTTCTGCCGGCAGCACCGAATCCAGCGGCGTGCGCCAGATGCTTGTCGATGAAGCGTAGTCGGGGCCGGCTGACACCAGCACGGCGCCGCCGCCGCGCACATAACGCGCGATATTGTCGAAATAGGCGATCGGCAGCACGCCCTGGCGCGCGTAGCGATCGAAGATGATCAGCTGGAATTCGTTGATCTTCTGCTGAAACAGTTCGCGGGTCGGAAACGCGATCAGCGACAATTCATTGATCGGCGTGCCGTCCTGTTTCTCGGGCGGGCGCAAAATCGTGAAATGCACGAGATCGACGCTGGCGTCGGATTTCAGGAGATTGCGCCAGGTGCGCTCCCCGGAATGCGGCTCGCCCGAGACCAGCAGCACGCGCAATTTGTCGCGCACCCCGTCGATCGCGACCACCGCGCGGTTGTTGACCAGTGTCAGTTCGTTTTCGAGTGGAGAAGCCTCGATCTCGACGATGTTCGGCCCGGCGTGCTTGATATCGATATCGACGCTGACGGTCTGGCCGCTCTGCACGGTACGCTCGTTGATCGTCTCGCCGTCGACCCGAACCGCGACCTTTGCGCGCTGGCCGCTGACGCCCTGGTCGTCCAGCCGGTAGGTAATGGTCTGGACCTGTCCGACGATGCCGAAACGCGGCGCGGCGGCAATCGCAATGCGGCGGTCGCGCTCATCCTTGCGCCCGGTGATCAGCGCATGCACCGGGGCCTGGAATCCGAGCGCTGCGGCGTTCGCCGGGATGTCATGCACCCGCCCGTCGGTGATCAGGAAAGCGCCGGCGACGCGATCGACCGGAACGTCCGATAGCGCCGACGACAGCGCGCCAAACAATCGGGTGCCATCGGTTTCGCCGTCGGCCTGGCCGGCCTCGACCACCCGCACTTCGAGGCCCCTGATCTTCTTGAGGCTGTCGACCAGCGCCTCCTGGGCTTTGGCGGTTTCGCGGGTGCGCTCGCCGAAATTCTGGCTCGGGCTCTTGTCGATCACGACCGCGGCCACCGACGACAGTGGCTCGCGGTCCTCGCGCGTGAATGACGGGTTGGCCAGCGCCAGCAGGATCAGCGCCAGCGCCGCGATGCGCACCGCCGCGCCGCGTGGCCGCCCCAGCAGCAGCAATACCGCGATCACGACGATGGCGGCGAGCGCCATCCAAAGCACGAGCGTCGGGACAAGCGGGGTAAACGCGATGCCATACTGCATTTATTTGTCCAGCAAGTTGGGGTCACCCTGAGGTGCGCGTCGCTTTTGCGGCGCGCCTCGAAGGATGCTTGGTTTACGGTTTGCGGCCGTCCCCCTTCGAGGCTCGCTTCGCTCGCACCTCAGGGTGACGGCGGCGCTCATTGCCCGAGCCGTTCGATCAGCGCCGGCGCGTGGACCTGGTCGGCCTTGTAGTTTCCGGTCAGCGTATACATCACGATGTTGACGCCAGCGCGGAAAGCGAATTCGCGCTGCCGGGGTTCGCCCGGCGTCAGCGGCAGCATCGGCTGGCCGTCGGGGCGCATCGCCCAGGCGCCGGCCAGATCGTTCGAGGTGATGATGATCGGCGAGACCCCGTCGCCGCCGCGGGCGGGATGCGACGCCGTATCGTCGTCGTCCTCGCGCGGCAGGGTCTCGACCCAAGTCTGGCCGGTGTCGAATCGGCCGGGAAAGTCGCGCAACAGATAGAACGTCTTGGTCAGGACGTGTTCCCGCGGCACCGGCTCGAGTTCGGGAACGTCGAGCGATGAAAGGATATCGCGCAGCGCCAGCATGCCTGGTGTCTGCGATGCGCCGCCTTCTCCCGGCGGCGCCTCGATGGCATCGCGGGTATCGAACAGCACGGTGCCGCCCTGTTTCATGTAGGCGTCGATGCGGTTGATCGCGTCCTGCGGCGGCTTCGGCGCGCCGGGGACGACCGGCCAGTAGATCAGCGGGAAGAACGCCAGTTCGTCACGCGCCGGATCCACGCCGATGGGATCGCCGGCCTCCAACGCGGTGCGTTGCGCGAGAAACAGGGTCAGTCCGGCCAATCCCGCCTGGACGATGGAGTCGACGTCGGCGTTGCCGGTCCGGACATAGGCGAGGCGGGTTTGCGAGGTTGCCTTGATGGCGAAATCGTCGTCGCTGCCGGCCCGGGTCGGCGATGGCAGCACCAGCATGGCCGACAACAGCAGGGCGAATCCCAGCGCAGCCGGCGCCGCGCGCCGCCGCAGCAGGGCTGCGATGCCGCCGCCGAGCAGGGCGACGATCACGGCGTCGATCAGAAACAGCGCCAGCGACGATGACAGCAGGATGCCGCGCAAGTCGCGCGGTTCGGAATTGGTGTAGGTCGCATGCCGGGCGCGCAGCGCGGAAGTATCGAGTGGCGCGACGCGGTCCGCCGCCGCCAGCGTGTTCACCGCCAGAGGGCCGTCGGCCGGGCCATAGAATCCGGGGGGATGATCCAGCGTCGCCCGATCCCGGAAGTCGGCGGCCAGTGGCTTGGCCGTCGAGGGCGGCGGCCCGAACGCGCCAAAACCATCGAGCGTGCGCAAGGGCGCCACCGTTTCGGCATTGGCTTCGCTGGCGACGCCTGCGCCCGGATTGGCGGTGTAGCCGGACATATCGACGATCCGCCGCAGCATTTCGACGAAGCTGCCGGACATCGGCAGATCGGACCAGCGCATGTCGGCGCTGACGTGAAACAGGCTCACCACGCCCTTGCCGCGGCGCTCGCCGGTAACCAGCGGCGTTCCGTCCTCCAGCGAGGCCCAGCTTTTCGTCGCCAGCACCGCATCGGGCTCGGCCAGCACCTGCCGGCTGATGGTGATATCCTTGGGCACCGCAAGGCCGGCGAACGGTCCGTCGGCGGCGAATGATGTGAGGTGCTGCGGCTTTTCCCAGGTGAGACTGCCGCCGAGGCTGCGTCCGCCGCGGCGCAGCTTCACCGGCACCAGATCGTCATCGGCTTGCGCCAGGCGCGGCCCGGCAAAGCGCACCAGTACCCCGCCTTGCTCGATCCACGCGTTGAGGCGCTCGCGGATTTCCGGCGACAGCGTGCCGATATCGGCGAGCACGATCATCGGCAGCCTCTGGTCGAGAAACTGGGTGATCGCCTGTTGTGGCGCGCCACGATCTCCCAGCCGCACGTCGGCAAACGGCGCCAAGGCGCGGGTGAGATAGAATGTCGACGCCAACAAAGGCTGCGCGGTATCGCTGCTCGAACCGCTGACCACGCCGATCGCGCGCCGGCGCCACCGCTTGTCGAGCAGTTGCACCGCGCCGGCAGAGCGTTCGCCCGATATTTCAAGCCGCCCGATATCGTTGCGCAATTCGACCGGCAAGTCGAACGCCGCGTCGGTCTCGCGGTCTCCCGGCGCAAAGCCGAAATGGGCCTCGCCGATCGGCGAGCCTTTCTGGTCGAGCGCGCGCACGATGCCCGCGGCGGCGCCACCATCGGCGCGCAGCACCTTCACCGTCATCTTCGCCGCCGCATTTTCGGCGGCGGCCAGCGCCAGCGCGGGTGGGGTCCCGCCTTCAAAAACCGTCAAGGTGCGATCGCCCACGATCTTGCCCAGGCCCTGGAGGAAATCCGCGCCGCGACCGGTATCGACGCCGTCCGACAGCCAGGCGATCTCGCAGTCGCCGGTCGCCTTGAGAAAGCGCTCGATGGCGGGCAGGGTGTCGACCCGCTCGATCGAATAGGGCTTTGGCGCGAGCTGGCGCAACGCCACCCGTGCCGTGCCCGCCGTCATGATCGTGATGTCGCGTGCGGGCTCGGACAGCGGAACCAGAGCAATGCCGCGCCGGTCGCTGTCGGCATTGGCGATCAATTCGTCCGCGGCCTTGACCCTCGCTTCCCAGCTCGAGGCCGCGCTCCAGCCGTCGTCGAGCAGAATGGCCAGCGGCGCGCTCGAGCCGGCAGCACCGGTTTGCGGATTCCAGATCGGTCCGGCGGCCGCCAGAATGATGAGCGCCGCGGCCAGCAGGCGAAGCGCCGTCAGCCACCACGGCGTGCGCGACGGGGTTTCTTCCTTGGGCGCGATGTCGAACAACAGCCGCGTCGGCGGAAACTCGATCCGCCGCGGCCGCGGCGGCATCACCCGCAACAGCCACCACAGCACGGGCAGGCTCAGCAGGCCCAGCAGCAAAACCGGTTCGGCGAACGAAAGCGGCAGGCCTGCGATCATGCGCTGCGCCCCGCTTTGACCGTCGCGGCGCGCGTGCTGCCCTTGTTCACCATCATGCCCGAGTGCAGAAACAACAGCAGTTCGGCGGCCGAGCGGCTGGTGGTGTGGGTCGAGAACAACCAGTCGAGCTTGCTGGTCTCACTGCGAATTTGCTCGCGATGCAGCGCCACGCGCGCAACGTAGTCGCCGGCCCATTTTTCCGCACGTCCCGCGACGATGATGCCGCGGCCTTCCGGTTCGACAAACTCGACACGGCCGGAATAGGGGAAGCTTTCTTCCGCGGGATCGACGATCTGGACCAGCGCGCCGTGCGCGCCGGACGCCGACAATCCGGCGAGCATGGTTCGGATTTCCTCGATCGGCGACCAGAAATCCGACAACACCACGATTTCGGCGAGCGCCGACGGCACAAAGGACGGCGGCAGGCTGGGACGCGCCGCGTCCTCGTGCAGCATCGCCTGCGCCATCTTGTCGATCACGCTGCGGCTGGCGGTAGGGTTTATCAGGCCCGGAATGCCGACCCGCTCGCCGCCCGCGACCAGGAGCTCGGCCAGCGCAAAGGTCACGATCAAAGCGCGTTCCAGCTTGCTGTCGCGCGCCTGTTGGGATGCGAACGCCATCGATGGCGAACGGTCCGGCCACAGCCATACCGTGTGCGCGGCTTCCCATTCCTGCTCGCGGACGTAGAGATGATCGTCGCGCGCCGAGCGGCGCCAGTCGACGCTCTGCGATGGCTCGCCCGAAACGAAGCGGCGGTACTGCCAGAAACTTTCTCCCGCGCCGGCGCGCCGCCGTCCGTGCAGGCCGTGAATCACATTGGCGGCGATGCGGCGAGCTTCGAGCACAAGGCGGGGCAGCGATGCGGCGAGCGTTCGGCTTTCGCCATCGGCACGTCGGATTGCTAAGATCTCCTTGGCTGCGTGCTCGCTGGCTGCGGCCATCAACCGATCCGCGTCTTCAATTGTTTGATCACGTCGGGAATGGTGCGGCCTTCGGCACGGGCGGAGAATGTCAGGGCCATGCGGTGCTTGAGAACCGGCTCCGCCAGATCGAGCACGTCGTCGACCGAGGGCGCCAGCCGGCCGTCGAGCAGGGCGCGGGCGCGAACGGCGAGCATCAGCGACTGGCTGGCGCGCGGACCCGGCCCCCAGGCGATCAGCTTGCCGGCCTCGCCGCCTTCCGGACCCGGGCGCGCCGAGCGCACCAGCGAGAGGATGGCTTCGACGACGGAATTGCCGACCGGCAGCCGCCGTACCAGCCGCTGTGCCGTGATCAGAATTTCGGCGTTCATCGCCGCCTTGGCCAGCGTCTCTTCGGCACCGGTGGTTTCGAACAGGATCCGCCGCTCGGCGTCGCGATCCGGATAGTCGACGTCGATTTCCATCAGAAAGCGGTCGAGCTGCGCCTCCGGCAATGGATAGGTGCCTTCCTGCTCCAGCGGGTTTTGCGTCGCCAGTACATGAAACGGCTTCGGCAAATCGTGGCGCGCGCCCGCCACCGTGATGTGCTGTTCCTGCATGGCCTGCAGCAGCGCCGATTGGGTGCGCGGGCTGGCGCGGTTGATCTCGTCGGCCATCAAGAGCTGGGCGAACACCGGGCCTGCGATGAAACGGAACGACCGCTTGCCGGTATTGCTCTCGTCCAGCACTTCGGCACCCAGAATATCCGATGGCATCAGATCCGGCGTGAACTGGATGCGCTTGGCATCCAGCCCGAGCGTAATGCCCAAGGTTTCGACCAGTTTGGTCTTGGCGAGGCCGGGCACGCCGATCAGGAGCGCATGACCGCCCGACAGGATCGTCACCAAGGTGTTTTCGATCACACGGTCCTGGCCGAAGATGACGGTCGAGATGGCGTCCTTGACCGCGCGGATTTGACCGGAGACCTGTTCGGCCGAGCGGACGATGACGTCCTCGAGTTTTTCGACACTGTCCGCGCCAGCCATTTCGTTCTCCTTCGTCCTATAGTCTCGCTCTTGCCCGAAACGCCGCCGATCGCGTCGTCATGCCACGACCCCCATGCTAAACTCATGCGAACGTTATGTGTTCGTTGAATTAAACTATCCCCACATTATCGGCATTTCGGGGTATGAACGGCATCACGATGTGGCGACTTGATCCGGGATATCACGGGCGGAACTCGTCCAAGGCGCACGCCACGAGACTTGCACCAATCGTGCCAAACCGAGGCGACTAGACTCAGGGCAAACAATGGCGAAGCAAGGGCAGAAACCCGATCAAGGTCTCGAAGGACTGACGGCTGCCGCCCGCGATGCCGCCAATGCCAGCGCGACCGGAAAGGGATTGCCCCCGGTGCATTTGTGGAATCCGCCGTTCTGCGGCGATCTTGACATGCGAATCGCCCGGGATGGTACGTGGTACTATATGGGGACGCCGATCGGGCGGCCGGCGCTGGTCCGGCTGTTTTCGACGATCCTCAAGCGCGAAGAGGGCAAGCACTTTCTCGTGACTCCGGTGGAGAAGGTCGGTATTCGCGTCGACGACGCGCCGTTTCTTGCTGTCGAGATGCTCAGGGAGCACGATGGAAGGGGCCGGGTTTTGCGCTTCCGCACCAATGTCGACGATTGGGTCGTTTGCGACCAGGCACACCGGTTGCGGTTCGAGGCCGCCGCCGATGGCGGCCTCACGCCCTATCTTCACGTCCGCGCCGATCTGTGGGCCAAGGTCACCCGCGCGCTCTACTACGATCTGGTTGACATGGGCGAGGAGCGGATGGTCGATGGTCATCCGATGTTCGGGGTCGCATCGGCCGGGGAATTTTTTGCGATGGCGGACGCGGAGCAGGTGAGGGGCGCGCTTTGAACGGGCCGATGTTGAAGGGTGATCCCGCGGCGATCAGCTCGGCGGAATTTTTCGATCGGGCCCGCGCGCGGCTGCGCTTCGACGTTCCCGCAGGTCTGAGCGATCCCGGCCTGGTTCCTCTCAGCGGCGACCAGGGCACCGACCGCATGCTGCAGATCATCGCGCGCGAGCAGCCGATCCGTCCCGCCGCGGTGTTGATCCCGGTGGTCGACCACCCGCAACCGACCGTGTTGCTGACGCAGCGCTCGGCCCATCTCAACGATCACGCCGGCCAGATTTCCTTTCCCGGCGGCAAGATCGATGCGACCGACGCCTCGCCGCTCGATACGGCGTTGCGTGAGGCCGAGGAAGAGATCGGCCTGAGCCGCGAATTCGTCGATCCGGTCGGTTATCTCGATCTGTACGGAACCAGCTTCGGATTCCGCATCCTGCCGACGGTCGCGCGGGTGCGGCCGGGCTTCAAACTGCGCATCAACCAAACCGAAGTCGACGATGCCTTCGAGGTCCCGCTGGCGTTCCTGATGAATCCGGCGAACCATCAGCTGCACAGCAAGGAATTCCGCGGCATCGAGCGTGCCTACTACGCCATGCCCTATGAGGAACGCTACATCTGGGGTGCCACGGCCGGAATCCTGCGCGTGCTGTATGAACGGATTTGCCTGCCATGATCCGACCGGCCTTCACCGAGATCGGAATTTTCCTGATCCCTTTCGGGGTCTACGTGCTGTTTTTGATCGCGACGCGCTCCGGATTGCTGGTGCAGTCTTCCTGGCCGCTAAGCGTCATCGCCAAACTGTTGCTCGGTTCGCTGCTGCTCGTCGTGGCCAGCTTCATCCTGCTTGCGCATTTCTCCGGCGCGCCACCGAACTCCACCTACATCCCCGCGCATGTGGAGAACGGCAGGCTGGTTCCCGGAGTTGAAAAATGAGTGACGCGCGGGTGCTCGACAACGCGCCCTGGCTCAATTCCGGTCCAGCCGCCCGCGTGCTGAAGCTGCTGAACGGCAACGGCGAGGAAGCGCGCGTGGTCGGCGGCGCGGTCCGCAATGCGCTGTTGAAGATTGCGGTCGGCGAAATCGACATTGCGACCACCGCCTTGCCCGCCGAAGTGATCCGCCGCGCTAAGGCAGCCGGCATCAAGAGTGTGCCGACCGGTATTGAACATGGCACGGTGACGCTCGTCGTCGATGGCGAGCCGTTCGAAGTCACGACGTTGCGCGAGGACACCGAGACCTTCGGCCGCAAGGCGAAGGTCGCGTTCGGACGCGATTGGGGGCGCGATGCCGAACGGCGCGACTTCACCATCAACGGGCTGTCGGTTGACGCCAATGGCGTGGTGCATGACCACGTCGGCGGGCTGGGCGATATCGTGGCAAGGCGCGTGCGCTTCATCGGAGATCCGAACCAGCGGATAGCCGAGGATTATCTGCGCATCCTCCGGTTTTTCCGGATTCACGCCGCCTACGGCGAAGGTCAGCCCGACCGCGCCGGATACCTCGCATGCATCGCCGGGCGGGCCGGCCTTGCGACGCTCTCGGCCGAACGCGTGCGCCAGGAAATCCTGAAGCTGATGATCGCGGAAGGCGCGGCCGGCGCCATTGCCGCGATGGTCGACGGCGGATTGCTGCTGCCGATTTTCGGCGGCGTCGCCTATACGGGCCCGCTGGCGACGATGATTGCGGCAGAGCGCGCGCTGGGATTTGCGCCGGACCCGGTTCGCCGTCTTGGCGCGCTGGCGGTCGCCGTCACCGAGGATGCGAGGCGGCTCGCTGCCCGCCTGCGACTGACCAATGCCGAGACCAAGGCGCTCGATTCCATGGGCCATCGCTGGTGGCGGCTCGCCGGCATGGACGAGGCAACCGCGCGCCGGCGGCTTTATCGGCTTGGCGAAGATCGCTACCGCGACCGGCTGCTGCTCGCCTGGGCGCGCTCGGGAGGCGATGCCGGTGCGGCGTCGTGGCGGGAGCTTGCCACCTTGCCGCGGCGCTGGAGCGCGCCGAAATTTCCCCTCAAGGCCGCCGATTTCATCGCGCGCGGAATTGCCCAGGGTCCCGGGCTCGGGCAGGTGCTGGCGCTGGCCGAGGACGCCTGGCTGGCGGCGGAGTTCCCGCTCGACGAGCCGGCGCTCAAGGCCATCGCCGATCAGACCGTCACGCGTTTCAGCCGCGACGGCCGGCCGTGAACCTGGTTGCCGGCTTTGCCGATATTTCGCTGGCGCGGCTGCTGCTGGTCGCGGGCGTCGCATTGTTTGCCTCGGTGGTCGGCGGCCTCGCAGGCTACGGCACCGGCGCGCTGATGCCGCTGGTTCTGGTGCCGCTGATCGGCGCCGAACCGGTGGTGCCGATCATCGCGATATCGGCCGTGTTCACCAATCTCAGCCGCGTCACGGCCTATCGCCGTTACGCCGACGGCCGCCGCGCGCTGATCGTGATCTCGGCCGCCGCATTGACGACCGCGCTCGGCGCTTACGGCTATACGCGGCTGACCAATGCCGGCGCCGCGCTGGTGATCGGCGCCATGCTGATGTCAAGCGTGCCGCTGCGCCGTCTGGCCAGACGCCGCAACTTCCGGATCGGTGACACCGGGCTCGGCTTTGGCGCGGTGGGTTACGGCATCGTGGTTGGCGGCACCTCGGGCTCGGGCGTGATCTTGCTGTCGCTGCTGATGGCCGCGGGCCTCGAGGGCGCGGCGGTGATCGCGACCGATGCGGTGATCTCGGTTGCGACCAGCGCCATCAAGATTTCCGTGTTCGGATTGGCCGGCGCCGTCACCGCGCAGGTCCTCGCTTTTGCACTTCTGATCGGCGCGATCGCGCTGCCCGGGGCATTTTTCGCGCGAGCCTTCGTCGAGCGCATGCCGGTGCATATCCACACCGCCATCCTCGACGCCGCCGTGATCGCCGGCGGCGTGGTGATGATATCGGCGGCGGTGCGGCAGATGGTGTGATTCTGTTCGGGTTATGTCATTCCGGGGCGATGCGAAGCATCGAACCCGGAATCTCGAGATTCCGGGTCTGGTCCTTGCGGACCATCCCGGAATGACGAGGGTCGCCCTACGGCCACTTCACTTCCGGCGGCATCGACGACAGGATCGATTCCACATTACCGCCGGTCTTGAGGCCGAAAATGGTGCCGCGGTCGTAGAGCAGATTGAATTCGACGTAACGCCCGCGCCGGATCAATTGCTCCTCGCGGTCCGCCTCCGTCCACGGCGCGTCGAAATTGCGCCTGACAAGCTCGGGGTAGATGTTCAGGAAAGCGCGGCCGACGTCTTGGGTGAAGGCGAGGTCGGCGTCCCAGTCGCCGGAATCGTGCCAGTCATAAAAAATGCCGCCGATGCCGCGCGGCTCCTTGCGGTGCGGCAGATAGAAGTACTCGTCGCACCACTTCTTGTACTTCTCGTAGCTCGCAACGGTTGTGTGGGCGTCGCAGGCGGCCCGCATCGCGGCGTGAAAGGCGATCGTGTCGGGATCCTCTTGGGTCCGCCGCCGGTCCAGCACCGGCGTCAGATCCGCGCCGCCGCCGAACCACGCTTTGGTGGTGACGACGAAACGGGTGTTCATATGCACCGCCGGGATATGCGGATTGCGCAGATGTGCGATCAGCGAAATGCCCGACGCCCAGAACGCGGGATCGTCAGCGGCGCCGGGAATCTGGGCGCGGAATTCGGGTGCGAATTCGCCATGGACCGTCGAGCAATGCACGCCGACTTTTTCGAACAGCCGTCCACGCATCACGCTCATCACGCCGCCGCCGCCGGGCTGGCCGGTATGGTCGGTGCGCTGCCACGGCGTGCGTACGAAGCGCCCGGCGTCGCCCGGATAGAGCGATGCCGGCGCCTCGTCTTCCAGCCGCTCGAAGGCTGAGCAGATGTCGTCGCGCAGCGCTTCGAACCAGGCCCTGGCGCCTGCCTTGTGTTGTTCGATCACGGAAATATCCATTTACAATACCTGACCCCGCGGGCCGATCCCGGGACTGGTGCGGTGAATTTGAAGTTCCTATCAGTGTCGCTGCAACCTCATCATAGGAACTTCAAATTCAAAAACCGCACCAGAAAACATTAGGTTACCAGTGCTCCCTATGATTCCGAAGTTCGTATCAGAGGTCGCCGCGATCATTTGCGAACTTCGGAATCGGAGCACTGGTTTGCCGCAAGGCCTCGCCCAAAGCCATCGCGGCGGCCATCGCAATATTGAGTGATCGCAGCCCTGGCTTGATCGGTATCACCAGCTGGGCGTCGGCCGCGGCGGCGACCTCGTCCGGGACGCCAGCGGATTCGCGCCCGAACAGCAGGATGTCGTTCAAGCCATATTCATAATCAAGATAGGAGCTGGCCCCCTTGGTTGTGAACAGGATCAGCCGGTAGGCTTTTTCGTTACGCCATTGCTCGAATTTTGGCCACGAGTCGTGGCGCATCAGGGTCACCTGGTCGAGATAATCCATGCCCGCGCGGCGAAAATGCCGGTCCGACACCGGGAAACCCGCGGGCTCGATGATGTGGGCCGCCACGTCCAGGCATGCGCAAAGCCGAAGAATCGTGCCCGTGTTCTGGGGAATGTCGGGCTGGAAAAGCGCAATCTGCATGTGGTGACGGCCCTTCGGGTCTCCCGCGAAATGTCCGGATAAATCATCAATTAGTGCATTGCACGCCGGCCAGCCGATAGCGGGCTTGCGCTCGTCCGGCAAGGGTGCCAATAGAACGATTCTGGACTGCTTGTTCCGCCCGATTGGGTGAGAAAAAGTGGTCTTTCTGCCGCCGCGGGGGTCGCGGGCGCCGGCAGCCTCCCTTGGGTGTCGTTTATGCGCTGCCTGGGGCGGTTCCACCGGCTGCAGCCGAGAAAGGGTATGGAATCGTGACGACAGCGTCTTCGGCGGAACCGACACGCCGTGATTTCCTCTTTGTTGCAACGGGAGCTGCCGCCGCCGTCGGCGGAGTGGTCACGCTCTGGCCGTTCATTTCCCAGATGAATCCGGACGCCTCGACGATTGCGGCCGGCGCGCCGATCGAAGTCGATCTGGCGCCGATTGCCTCAGGGCAGGACATCAAGGTGTTCTGGCGGGGCAAGCCGATCTACATCATGAACCGTACCAAGAAGCAGGTCGACGAGGCCCGCGCGGTGCCTGTCGCAAGCCTGCCAGATCCTGCAACCGACCAATCCCGGGTCAAGGAAGGCCACGATCAGTGGCTGGTCGTGATCGGCATCTGCACTCATCTTGGCTGCATCCCGATCGCCCATGAGGGCAATTACGACGGCTTCTTCTGCCCCTGCCACGGCTCGCAATACGACTCCTCCGGTCGTATTCGCCAGGGACCCGCGCCGGCCAACCTGCCGGTGCCGCCCTATCAGTTCGTTTCCGACAGCAAAATCCAGATTGGCTGAGCCTTAGGATCCGGTATCCGAGACTTGAGCCCGTCGCGTCGTCCTATTTCCCCAGGGATCGCATCATGAGCGGACCATCCGACTACCAGCCGACCAATCCCGCCGTGAAATGGATTGAACGGCGTCTCCCGATTTTCGGTCTCATGCACTCCTCGTTCGTGGCCTATCCGACGCCGCGCAACCTGAACTACTGGTGGACCTTCGGTGCCATCCTTTCGATGATGCTCGGAGTGCAGATCGTGACCGGCGTGATCCTGGCGATGCACTACACGCCGGAGGCCTCGGTGGCCTTCAGGTCGGTCGAAAGCATCGTGCGCGACGTCAACTACGGCTGGCTGCTCCGCAACATGCATGCCAGCGGCGCCTCGATGTTCTTTCTCGCGGTCTACGTCCACATGTTCCGCGGCCTGTATTACGGATCGTACAAGGAGCCGCGCGAGGTGCTGTGGATTCTCGGCGTCATCATCTACCTCTTGATGATGGCGACCGGCTTCATGGGCTACGTGCTGCCGTGGGGCCAGATGAGCTTCTGGGGCGCCACCGTCATCACCAACCTGTTCTCGGCCGTGCCTTACGTCGGTGACAGCATCGTGACGCTGCTGTGGGGCGGCTACTCGGTCGGCAATCCGACGCTGAACCGCTTCTTCTCGCTGCATTACCTGTTGCCGTTCGTGATCGCCGGCGTGGTCGTGCTGCACGTCTGGGCGCTGCATGTCGCGGGGCAGAACAATCCGGCCGGCGTCGAGGCCAAGACCGAAAAGGATACCGTGCCGTTCACGCCCTACGCGACCATCAAGGATGGGTTCGGCGTCTCCTGCTTCCTGCTGTTCTTCGCGTGGTTCATCTTCTACATGCCGAACTATCTCGGCGACGCCGACAACTACATTCCCGCCAATCCCGGCGTGACGCCGGCGCATATCGTGCCGGAGTGGTATTACCTGCCGTTCTACGCGATCCTGCGCTCGATCCCCAACAAGCTCGCGGGCGTGACGGCGATGTTCGCGGCGATCATCGTGTTGGCGTTCCTGCCCTGGCTCGATTCCGCCAGGACGCGCTCGTCCCGGTACCGCCCCTTGGCGAAGCAATTCTTCTGGATCTTCGTCGTGGTCTGCGTGCTGTTGGGCTATCTCGGCGCGCAGCCGCCGGAAGGGATCTATGTCATCGCCGGGCGTATTTTGACGTTCTGCTACTTCGCCTATTTCCTGATCCTGCTGCCGCTGCTGAGCCGGATCGAAAAGCCGAGGCCGATCCCCAACTCGATCGCCGACGATGTGCTCGCCAAGTACGGAAGCAAGTCGGCGGTATCGACGGTGATCGTGCTGGCGCTTGCAGGCGCGCTGTTTGCCGGCAGCGCACAGAATGCCCGGGCCGAGGAGGAGGCCACGCCGCCGTCGCAGAAATGGTCGTTTGCCGGTCCGTTCGGCACCTTCGATCGCGGGGCGATGCAGCGCGGGCTGAAGGTCTACAAGGAAGTCTGTTCCGCCTGCCACGCGCTGTCCTATATCGCGTTCCGCAACCTCGCCGATCCCGGCGGTCCCGGCTATACGGCCGCGCAGGCGACGGCATTTGCTGGCGAATACAAGATCAAGGACGGTCCCAACGATCAGGGCGAAATGTTCGAGCGGCCGGGCCGGCCGGCCGACTACTTCCCCTCGCCATTCCCCAACGAGCAGGCTGCGCGCGCGGCCAATGGCGGCGCGTTGCCGCCGGACTTGTCGCTGATCACCAAGGCGCGCTCCTACGAGCGCGGCTTTCCGAAATTCGTGTTCGACTTCTTCAGCACGTTCCAGGAGCAGGGCCCGAACTATGTCGATGCCATCCTGCAGGGGTTCGAGGACAAGCCGCCCGCCGGGGTGACCATCCCCGAGGGCTCCTACTACAACAAGTATTTCCCCGGTCACTCCATCAAGATGCCGAAGCCGCTCAGCGACGGTCAGGTCACGTTCGACGACGGTTCGCCGGCAACGGTGGCGCAATACGCCAAGGACGTCACCACGTTCCTGATGTGGGCGGCGGAGCCGCATATGGAGGCCCGCAAGCGGCTTGGGCTGCAGGTCTTCGTGTTCTTGATCATTTTTGCGGGCCTGATGTACTTTACCAAGAAGAAGGTCTGGGCTGACGCGCACTGACGTCGGCGACGGTTGTGACTTCGAAAAGCCCCTCCGGGGGCTTTTTTGTTTTGCGATTGTGATTCCGTCCACGATTGCTTCTCGCCCGCCCAGCGGACAGAATGCCGGCCGATCGCCCCCCAAGAACATCACCGGAGGAATCCATGGGCACCAGCATCTCGTTCAAACGTCCGGACGGCAAGGACGCCAACGGCTATCTCGCCAACGCCGCGCGCGGCAACGCGCCGGGCGTCGTGGTGATCCAGGAATGGTGGGGGCTTCAGGAGCAGATCAAGGGGCTGTGCGACCGCTTCGCGGTGGCCGGCTTCGACGCGCTGGCGCCCGATCTCTATAACGGCAAGGTGGTGCCGTATCACGACACCGACGCCGCCGGCAAAGAAATGAACTCACTCGACTTCATGGACGCCACCATGCAGACGGTGCGCGGCGCCGCGCAATATCTCGCTCGCAACGGCGCCAAGGTCGGCTTGACCGGCTTCTGCCTCGGTGGCGCGGTCACCATCATCGGCGCCACCAAAATCCCCGAACTGACCGCGGGCGTCGTGTTCTACGGCATTCCGCCGGAGGCGGCGGCGAAGCCGGCCGATGTGAAGATTCCGCTGCAGGCGCATTTCGCTAGCAAGGACGACTGGTGCACGCCGCAGGTGGTCGATGCGTTCGAGAAGGCCATGAAGGCCGCCGGCAAGTCGCTTGAGCTGTTCCGCTACGACGCCGACCACGCCTTCGTCAACGAGCAGCGCATGTCGGTGCACGATCGCAAGGCGGCGGAACTGGCCTGGGGCCGCGCCACCGACTTTTTCAGGAGGCATCTGGGGTGAGGTGCCTGTCATAGACGACGCTATGGGGGGAGAAGGCTGCCGCCGGTATCCATCACCCCGGGTCCGGCAATGCTCGCTTGAAGGGCTGCGATGAAGGTCTTCTGCACAGGCGCGTCCGGCTATATCGGCGGATCGGTGGCCGCGCATCTCGTGGCCGCCGGACATCAGGTGACCGGCCTGGTTCGCTCGCCGGAGAAGGCCGATGCGGTTCGCGCCCGGGGCATCGAGCCGTTGCTGGGAACGCTGGACGATGGGCAATTTCTGGCGCAAGCGGCACAAGCCGCCGACATCGTCATCAATGCGGCGAGCGCCGATCACAACGGCGCGGTCGCTGCCCTGCTTGGCGCGCTGGCCGGAAGCGGCAAGCTGTTCATGCACACATCGGGATCGAGCATCGTCGGCACGCGCGCCAAGGGCCATCGATCTGACGCGATCTTTGACGAAACTTCACCGATCACCCCTTCGCCCGCCCGCGCAGCCCGGGTCGCGTTGAACGATCTCATTCTCTCGTACCGCGACAAGGGCTGCCGTCCGGTCATCGTCTGCCCGAGCCTGATCTACGGCCTCGGCCATGGCATCGAGCCGCACAGCATGCAGGTGCCGCTGGTCATCGGCCTTGCCAGAAAACGAGGTTGCGCGGCCCACGCCGGACCCGGCGAGAACATCTGGTCGAACGTCCACATCGACGATCTGGTGACGCTCTACGCACTTGCGATCGAGAAAGCGGCCGCCGGAGCGTTCTTCTTTGCCGAGAACGGCGAAAATTCGATGCGCGAGATTTGCGAAGCCATCAATCGCATGCTGGGTTACGAGGGAGCACCATCGGCGATGTCGATGGCAGAGGCGACCTCCGAATGGGGCGAGGGCCTCGCCGAGGACACGATGGCTTCGAACAGCCGGGTGCGCGCGGTCCGGGCGCGGCAGCTCGGCTGGCAGCCGAAGGCGCGGAGCCTGATCGAAGAGATCCAACACGGTTGTTATCGCGAGCAGATCGCTTGACGTGGTTGCCGAGTGGCGGCAACTTGCACGCTCAGATTGAATCGGCGTGACGACGTTTCCGTGGTCTGCTAAGCCAGATCGCGCGCGGTTCGATCACGTTGATCGACGGGTACTGGTGAAACCTCGCCAAGAAGGAACGACGATGTCATCCTGGTCCCGTATCCGGCGTGCGGTCTTTTCGTCCCTGTCGTTTTCGATCGGACTCATTCTCGCCACCGCTGCCATGCCATCCCATGCCGAGGAGATGGCTTCGTCGTCGGGCGAAGCGCTCTATCGGGAGCGTTGCGCCACATGCCATGAGGGTGGGGTGGCGCGCGCGCCGGACAGGAATGCTCTGCGTCTCCTCTCGCCGGAGCGGATCGGCTTCGCTCTGGCCTATGGGATGATGAGTCAGCAGGGTCGGGATTTGAGTCGAGGCCAGATCGGCGACGTCGTGCGGTTCCTGGCGGGAGGTCCAGCGGCGCCGCCTCCGGTGCTACCGGATTCGAGCTGCCGCGAGCCGGCTCCTGTGCTGAGCGAAACGTCCCTGCCGCGCTGGAACGGTTGGGGTGTCGACATCCGCCAGCATCGCTTCCAGCCTGCAGACCAGGCCCAACTTGCGCCGGACGATGTTCCGCGCCTGAAGTTGAAATGGTCGTTCGGATTCCCGAGCGACGTCAGGGCCTACGCGCAGCCGACCGTTTTTGGCGGCCGGGTGTTCGTCGGCAGTGCCGGCGGCAAGGTCTATGCGCTCGATGCAAAAACCGGCTGCCAACGCTGGATGTTCGATGCAGGATTCGGCGTGCGCACGGCGATTACCATCGGTGAGGACGCACGTGGCACAACGGCCTATTTCGGTGATCAGCGTGGCCATGCCTATGCGCTCGACGCCGATACCGGCAAACTTTTGTGGAAGCGGCGCGTCGAGGAGCATCAGGCGGCCATGATCACGGGCGCACCTGCATTGGCCGATGGCGTTCTTTACGTGCCGGTCTCCTCCCTGGAGGAAGCGCTGGCAGCCGATCCGCGCTACTCCTGCTGCACCTTCCGCGGACTCATCGCCGCACTCGATGTGGGCACAGGCGAGGTCAAGTGGCGCGCTTACGTCTCACCGCCCGCGCAAGCGCAGGGCATCAGTTCAATCGGCGTCCAGCTGTTCGGACCCTCGGGCGGCGCGATCTGGTCGGCGCCGACGGTCGATCTCAAGGCGAACACGATCTACGCGACTACGGGCGACAGCTATTCGAATCCAGCCCAGGACACTTCCGACGCCTTCATCGCGTTCGACACGACGAGCGGAAAGCTCAAATGGTCGCGACAGATGACCGAGCGTGATGCCTACAATGTTGCGTGCACCACGCAGTATCGCAGCAACTGTCCGGATGCCAAAGGTCCCGATTTCGACTTCGGCTCGTCCGCGATCCTCGTCGATCTACCCGAGGGCAAGCGCGCGCTGATCGCGGGGCAGAAATCCGGCATGGTGCACGCGCTCGATCCTGATCATGACGGCGCCGTGCTGTGGCAACGGCGCGTCGGCCAGGGCGGCACGCTTGGCGGCGTGCAATGGGGCATGGCCACCGACGACGAGAACATCTATGTCGCCGTCTCGGATATCGGCTTGCAAAGAGTGGCGGCGGGAACGCCCGGCGGTCAGAAATCGATCTTCGGGCCGGGTGAGTTGAAGATGGACCCGCGCGCCGGTGGCGGGCTTTTTGCCTTGAAACTCGCCACCGGCGAGATCGTGTGGCACACGCCGCATCCCGGTTGCAACGATCGGCCGGGCTGTAGCCCGGCACAGTCGGCGGCGGTCACGGCGATCCCGGGCGTCGTGTTTTCCGGCGGGCTCGACGGCCACCTGCGCGCCTATGCTGCGAAGACCGGCGAGGCCATCTGGGACGTCGACACGATGCAGGACTATCAGACCGTCAACGGTGCGCCGGCGCATGGCGGCTCGCTCGACGGCCCCGGAGCCGTCGTTGCCGGTGGCATGCTCTACGTCAATTCAGGCTACACCAACTTCGGCACGATGCCGGGCAATGTGCTGTTGGCGTTTTCGGTGGATGGGAAGTAGGACCACGGCAACCTCTTCACTTACCCCTTCATCCCGTCCCACCACGCGCAGGTGCCCGACATCAGCCTGTAATTGCCCTCCATGACCTGAACCGGCGCCCGCAGGCCGGCGGCTGCGGCGCGCATCCGCATCTCGCGCGCCACCTCGCGGTCGGCCGGCGGCAGCCAGACCCGTTCATGTCCCCACAGGCTCGGGCCGTCGTGCATCTCGACCGCCTGCCAGGTCGCGGGATCGATCTCGCGGCCGCCCCAGCCGCATTCCATCATGAGCGCGGAGGGGGTCTTGGCGTAAAACGACGTCATCAGGTCGTTGGTGTGACGGCCGAGCGTGACGCTGACGCGCTCAGCCTCGTTCAAGGCGATGTCGTAGCCCTGGCCGACGTCGTCGAGCGAGAACAGCTCCACCATCAGATGATGCATGCCGTTGTTGCCGGTCTCGATCAGCGCAAGTGAATGATGCCGCGCATTGATGTGAAAGAAGTAGGCGCGAAACGGTTTCTCGATGTAGTCGGAAAGCCGGAAGCCGAGCACCTCGACGTAGAACGGCATCACCGCATGGATGTCCTTTACCGTCAGCACGACATGGCCGAGGCCGAGCGGGCCGGTGCGGAAACCGGAGATCGAACGGCCCGGACTGAATGGCTGCTCGGCGATCTCGGCGCCGTAAAACGCCTCCAGCCGATTGCCGGCGGGATCGCGGAACGAAATCAGGCCGCGCACGCGCCTGTTATCGGCAAGTGTCTGCGGCTCGGCCGTGACGTCGATCTGCGCCTGTTCAAGCCGCGCGGCGAGTGCGTCGAGCGCGTCCGCATCGGTCACTTCCCAGCCGAAAAAACGCTCGCCGTCCGGCAACGATTTGTCGACCACGATGCGCTGCTTGCGGTCGTCCATCCGGAACGCCAGCAAAGACGGGCTGCGCTCCACCGCCTGCAGGCCGACCAGTCCGGTGCCGAACTGCCGCCAATCGTCCAGCGCGGCTGAGCCGAACCCGACATATCCCAGCGCCTGCAACGGCATCGAGCGTCTCCCGCTTCCCTGGATCCTGGCCTGAATCCTATGCATGTTTTTCAGGCTTAGGCGAGCGCAACCGGGGTAGATCCCGGCTGCGAGGGGGAGGGAATGGGACTTCCCGCGGGGCGCATCTCCCTTGACGTCCCGGCTCTGCCATGGTGTTTACCGCCCATGAGCACCGTCGTCCGCAAAGCCCGTCTTTGGTGGCCCACCTTCTAGAGGTGGCCGGTGCGATTTCATTTTCCAAGATCGTTCGAGGCCGTCATCGCAGCGCGACGGCCTTTTGTTTGTCCTGTGTGGCGTTCCCTCGGCAAGTTTCGTAAGAGGATCACATGAACAGGACTGTTTTCTCCCTGCCGGCCCGCCTCGAATATCGTAGCCGTGGCGGGCTCGCGATCACCCGCCTGGTGGAGCAATTTTCAGGCGGCGCCAACAGGCTCGATGACCTGATCGACCTGCTCGATCGCCGCCGCGGCGTGGTGCTGTCGTCGGGGACCACGGTGCCGGGCCGCTACGAGAGTTTCGACCTCGGCTTTTGCGACCCGCCCCTGCAGCTGCAGACGACGGGACCGGATTTTTCGCTTTCATCGCTGAATGCGCGCGGCGAAGTCCTGATCGGCTTTCTCGGCGACGTCCTGAGCGACCCCTGCGTCGTCATCACCGAGAAGAGCGCAAGCCGTCTCGCCGGGCATATCGTGCGCGGGCCTGCGCCCGTGGACGAGGACCAGCGCACCCGCCGCGCCAGCGTGATGTCGCTGGTGCGCGATCTGGTGGCCGCATTGGGCGCCAATGACGATCCGATGCTCGGCCTGTTCGGCGCGTTCGCCTACGACCTCGTGTTCCAGATCGAAGACCTGGTGCAGAAGCGCGCGCGCGAGAGCGACCAGCGCGACATCGTGCTTTATGTGCCGGATCGCCTCCTGGCCTATGACCGCGCCACCGGCCGCGGCGTGGTCCTGAGCTACGATTTTGCCTGGAACGGCAAATCGTCGGAAGGCCTGCCGCGCGACACAACGGACAGCGTCTACGCCAAAACCCCGCGGCAGGGATTTTCCGATCACGCGCCCGGCGAATATCAGGCCACCGTCGAGACCGCGCGTGCCGCGTTCGCGCGCGGCGATCTGTTCGAGGCGGTGCCGGGGCAATTGTTCGCCGAGCCCTGCGAACGAACGCCCGCCGAAGTGTTCCAGCGGCTGTGCCGGATCAATCCATCGCCCTATGGCGCGCTGATGAATCTCGGCGAAGGCGAATTCCTAGTGTCGGCGTCGCCGGAGATGTTCGTGCGCTCCGACGGCAGGCGGGTCGAGACCTGCCCGATCTCCGGCACCATCGCCCGCGGCGTCGACGCGATCGGCGACGCCGAGCAGATCCGGCAGCTCTTGAATTCGGAGAAGGACGAATTCGAACTCAACATGTGCACCGATGTCGACCGCAATGACAAGGCGCGGGTCTGCGTGCCCGGCACCATCAAGGTTCTGGCGCGGCGTCAGATCGAGACCTATTCAAAGCTGTTTCATACCGTCGATCATGTCGAGGGCATGTTGCGGCCGGGCTTCGATTCGCTCGATGCGTTCCTCACCCATGCCTGGGCGGTGACGGTGACCGGTGCGCCGAAATTGTGGGCGATGCAGTTCGTCGAGGACAACGAGCGTTCGTCGCGGCGCTGGTATGCCGGTGCGATCGGGGTTGTGAACTTTGATGGCAGCATCAACACCGGGCTGACGATCCGCACCATCCGGATGAAGGACGGTCTCGCCGAGGTACGGGTTGGCGCCACCTGCCTGTTCGATTCGGATCCTGCCGCCGAGGACCGCGAGTGCCAGGTCAAGGCGGCAGCCTTGTTTCAGGCGTTGCGCGGCGATCCGCCGAAGCCGTTGTCGGCGTTCGCGCCGGACGCCACCGGCTCGGGCAAGCGGGTGCTGCTGATCGATCATGACGACAGCTTTGTGCATATGCTGGCGGATTATTTTCGCCAGGTCGGTGCCAGCGTGACGGTGGTAAGATATATTCACGCCCAGCAAATGCTAAACACCGGGAGCTACGATCTCCTGGTGCTGTCGCCAGGGCCGGGGAGACCGGAAGATTTTGCCATCTCCAAAACGATCGATGCGGCGCTGGGCCGGAAGCTGCCGATCTTCGGCGTTTGCCTCGGGGTGCAGGCGATCGGCGAGTATTTCGGCGGCCATCTGGGGCAGCTGCAGCAGCCGGCGCATGGGCGGCCATCTCGCATTCAGGTGCGCGGCGGCCGGCTGATGCAGAATTTGCCCGACGAGATCGTGATCGGCCGCTATCATTCGCTCTACGTCGAACGCGACAGCATGCCCGACGTGCTCCAGGTGACCGCGAGCACCGAGGACGGCGTCGCGATGGCGATCGAGCACAAGACCTTGCCGGTCGGCGGCGTGCAGTTTCACCCGGAATCGCTGATGTCGCTCGGCGGTGAGGTAGGTTTGCGCATCGTCGAGAACGCGTTCCGGCTCGGCGTGCAAATGAACTGAAGACCGCAATTGAAGATGACGAACAGGATTTGAAAGAGACAGCCATGACGCCCGAATACGATCTGAAGGCCACCGTCCGCACCATCCAGGACTATCCGAAGCCGGGAATAATGTTTCGCGACATCACCACGCTGCTCGGCGACGCCCGCGCCTTCCGCCGCGCGGTCGATGAACTGGTGCAGCCCTGGGCCGGATCGAAGATCGACAAGGTGGCCGGCATCGAGGCGCGCGGCTTCATTCTCGGTGGCGCGCTGGCGCATCAGGTTTCCGCGGGCTTCGTGCCGATCCGCAAACGCGGCAAGCTGCCGCACGCCACGGTGCGCATCGCCTACTCGCTGGAATACGGGCTCGATGAAATGGAAATGCACGCCGACGCCATCCATCCCGGCGAGCGCGTGATCCTGGTCGACGACCTGATCGCCACCGGCGGCACCGCGGAGGGCGCGGTCAAGCTGATGCGCCAGATCGGCGCCAACGTGGTCGCGGCCTGTTTCATCATCGATTTGCCGGACCTCGGTGGTGCGGCGAAATTGCGGGCGATGGACGTGCCGGTGCGAACCCTGATGGCGTTCGACGGGCATTGAGGTCGGGATTCCGCCGCGCGTCGTCCCTGTGCACGCAGGGACCCCGACCACCGATTTAGGGCGCGGATTGGCGTGCACCTCGATCAATAGTTCGCTGAAGTAGGCTGTCTCAGTTGGCGGCCTCAGGTGCATCAAGCGCGGGCGATGAGGTAGCGGAACTTGTTGTTCAAATGGTACTCACCTGAAGGTTTGAGGTAGGGTGCAATCGAGTTTGCTACTGCGTCACGAGCGCGCTCCATGCCGGAATTTCGGATGGCTCGTTCGGCAGGTCCGGCAGACAGCATCGCACGAAGCGCAATGTCCAGGTTCGGGTAGATCCACGGACATTCCACGTCGACCACTGCTATCGGGGTAAGACCGGCCTCGGACACCAGCGCCTTCAATTTGGATTCGTCGGACAATGCGAAAGGCCCTGGCGCTCCCGGCGGCGGCGGTGGCATCAACGCACCGAGGGCTTTGAGATGTCCGGCCGCCTCGCAGTCCTCCGGCGGGCCCCAGGTTGCGATCACCACAGCGCCGTCCGGCTGCGTTACGCGGCGTGCCTCGCGCAGAGCGTTGACAGGCGACGCGGCGTATTGAAACGCGTTGAAGCCGGTCACGACATCGAAACTTCCATCCGCGTGCGGCAGCGTTTCCATTTCGCCGACACGCAAGTTACGTCCAGGCAGGCGCTCACGCGCGATATCGATGAACGCGGCGGATGCATCGATGCCGGCGACGTTGGCAATTGTCTTTGAAAACACTTGCGCGGCGAGGCCAGGACCGCAACCGACATCGAGGCTTGATCGCGATTTTGCGAGTTCGGGCCGGCGCTGCACGCTCTCGTACAACGGAAGGAAATAGCGTTCCTGCAATTCGGCGTAATCCCGCGCACGAGCACTCCACAGGTCACCTTGCATCTGTGCGGAGCCGGTGACGCGGGACGATATAATGGTGTCATTCATCGTTGTCTCCTTGGGCGTTGAATACCGAGATGTGCTTGGCGAAAATGTTTGGCCACCGGGGAGCAACGTGTCGGGGGATGGCCCAACCCGTCATGAGACCCTTGGCCCAGGTTTCATTTCAATGTGTTTGAATATCCTGGAATGCTAGGCCAAGAGACCTAGACGAAGCGCTCAGCCGGTTCGCGTCCCCATGCCCGCCTCGCGCGCGCGCACGATGGCTTGGGCCCGGTTGGGGATATTCAGCTTATCGAAGATGCCATTGATGTGATTACGAACGGTTTTTGGGCTTACTGACAGTTGGCTTGCGATCGCCGCATTGTCGAGGCCGCGAGCGATCAGTTCGAGGACCTCACGTTCGCGCTGCGTAAGTTCGGCAAACGCCGTCCCTTCGGAAGCCTCGGTCCGACCTTGACCGTGAACGAAGCGGGCGATCTCGGCTAAGAACTGTTTCCACGCCGGCTGGTGCTCCAACAGGATGTGATTGCGGCTCTCCAGCGGAACGAATTCCGCGCCCGCGATCGAGCTGGCAACCATGCGGCCTTCCCCGAACGGTACGCGGGCGTCGTTTCGAGCGTGCAATACCAGCGTAGGGCAGCTGATCTTTGGCAACAGGTCGGTGACGTCCATGGCGTCAAATCCTTGGATCAGTCCCACCGCGTTCTCTGGCGAGGTCGACATGCGCTGGAGGTCAGTGAACCAGCGGAATTGCTCCGGTGTGCTTTCGGGGATGAACATCGTCGTGTAGACCTGACGAAATGCCGGATTTTCTCGTCCCCAGCCAAGCTCGACAAGCTTCAGCATCACATTGGCTTCTTCGAGGTCCCGTGCAGATGGGTTGCGCTTCAACCTGCCGCGGGCAAACGCGCCATACAGGACTAGATTGCTGACGCGTTCAGGGTGGCGTGCCGCATAGGCAATCGCCAGCCCGCTGCCCTGGCAGCTGCCGAGCAGGATGAAGCGCTTGAACCCGGCCGCATCGGCCACCGCCTCGAGATCACGAAGATTGGCATCGAACGACAGGTCCTCGACGGTCCGGTCCGACAGGCCGCAACCTCGGCCGTCGTATCGCGCCATGGTGTAGTTCTTCGCCATCTCGACGAGTCGCGGGCGCCAGACGGGACTTTGCCAATCGAATTCCAAGTGGTTGAGCCACGTCGCAACTTCGATCATCGCCGGACCGCTGCCCGTCGTGGCATAGGCGATGCGAACCCCGTCTGAGGCCCTGCAGAAACGGATTTGCGGTGCCTTGAGCATCCCTCAGCTTGCGTGGGAATCGATGCCTTGGCAATCGCTAGATGGGTTGCGACAGATGAGAACGGCGGGTCAAGCCTCGCTACCGGACGGCATGCCTGTGGCACATTTCGGACATGGCGCGATGTCCGACTTGAGTCCGGAATGCGCGCCAAAGCCGACGTCCGCCGACCACTTTGAATTTATGAGTTCACGCCCTGGCTTGTTAGAAGGGTCGCTGGTGCCGGCTCTCAAAACGAAAGGCAGCGGCGCATGGGTCCGGCTCGCGTGGAGCCCTACATCGGGCGCCTATATCGCGCGACCCGTTGGCTTGGCCGCGACGACGACCTGATATTTCACGACCTCTGCAAAATCACGCTCAACTCCAGCTCGCGGAAGCTGAGGTAATTCCTGCGGATCCATTGATGGAGTTCGGTCGATGAATCCTTCTCGTGACGCAGGTATTCGGTGAACGAGAACGTCTGCCGGTCGATATAGGTCTTCAGAAACACCGGCAGTGCGGCGATGTGGAGAACCCTGCCGCCGGCAAAGGCCGGGGGCAGTTCTCCGCGCACGACATATTCATTGTCGATCGCCACCAGGGCGGTCGGAGGAATCTGTTGCTGCAGCATCGGATAGCCGCGCGCCGAGGCCCGGTCGGTATCGCCGATAAACAGCACGATCGGCGCCACGCCACGCCGCGCGGCCTCCTTGATGAATCCGATTTCCTCGGACATCTTGAAGAATTCGTCGAACGCGTGGAAGCCGAGGTCGATCACCTTGGCGATCCCGTCATTGACGATCAGGCGGTCCATCAGCGCCATCTTGCCGAAGGTATCGTCGACCTCCGCGGTCTCGGTAATATCAGGCAGATATTCGAGCAGCGACGGCTCTTTCAGATTGATGTCGAAGGCCACGACCGCGCCGTTCTTGAGCAGCAGAAATTCGCTCAACTGCCGCGCGATCAGCGTCTTGCCGACCAGCGGACGGGGCGAGCAGATGATGTAAACGGGTGTGTCGCGCATCACGCGCTATATCGGGCGAATTTGACGCCTAATCCAGCCCAATCATATCGGGCAGGCAATTATTTTTCGCCGCCGCGCACGCCGGATTTGCCGGAGCCGACCAGATCGGTCAGCTTGATGCGGTCGAACTCGCTCCAGACGTTGGCCAGCCAGTGGCGGACATAACCGCGCAGCACGAACGAATAGTTCTCGGCCTCGTCGTGGACGCCCTTGTTGGCGACGAATTTGAGGAACGGAACCGAGGCGACTTCGACCTGCTCGTAGGCCATTTCGTTGAGTTTGGGGATGGTGAGCTCGGTGGCGTCCTTGATGCGGTGGAAGTACGAATTGTAGGTAGCCTGATCCCACTGGAAGAACTGGGTGTCGTTGATGAAGTTCTTGACCAGGAAGTATTTCGCGCCCTGCATGAAATTGGCGGTTTCCGCGATTTCGTCGAGCGAGGCGATCGAGGGGCCGAGAATATGGAACACGGCAAACGTGATCTGCCCGGACTTGGCGGCATCGAGAAAGCCGATGTCGCGCAACGAGGCCAGGGCCGGCGACAACAGGCCGGCGCGGACGTCGATCACGGTGACCGAGGGACTGGCCGCATTCAGCGTATCGAAGATTTTCATCTGGTCCGACGTCGTCGTCATGTCGACGATCTCGGTGATGTCGGGGTGGAAGCGCTTCAGCGTGCCGCGCGGGGATTCGGTGTCGAAGGCGCGGGTGGGCACGTTGTTGGCGCTGAAATAATCCAGCAGGGTTCGCGAGACCGTCGTCTTGCCGACCCCGCCTTTGTCAGCGCCTACCACAATCACTACTGGTTTCGCCATGAGCTTCCCTTATGCGCCATGCTTGATGGGGGCATCGTCCCGGAACTAGGACGCCTGTTTCCCGACAACCGGTATCGGCCCTGGAACATGCCCCGTACCCCCGACCGGCTGGGTGCCCCTCGCGCGACCGGAACGCCCCCGCCTGCTTTGGGCGCGAACATGGCAGAAACAAGGGAGAATTCAATTCATTAGACGGCCGGGTAGGGTTAATCGTGCCAGCTTCGTTAATGCGCGGAGGAGTCCGGGAGCGCCGCTCTCCCGACGGGAGCGCACCCCGCGTTGCCGAATAAGCCGGTTCGCCCCTCAGTGGCGGCCCCACGGGCCGGCGGGATTGCCCCAGGGACCGGGTGAAGGACCCGGTGAGGCGCCCGGCGAGGCGCCGGCCGGATCGGAGGCGTCGCTCCAGGGGCCCTTCGGCAATGGCGGCGGGATCTGACCGGTTGGGGGCTGCGGCTGATCGTCCGGCTCATCCGTCTGATCCGACGGCAGTGCCAGCGGTCCGGGATCGTGCCCGCCGGCGTATTTGACCAGCGCCTCGACGCGCGATTCCACCGAAGGATGGGTCGCAAACAGGTCGGCAAACCCCTCGCGCGGATTGTCGAGGCATAATTCCATTACCGCCGAAGTCGCACCGGGAAGCTCGCCGCGGTTCTCGATCTTGCGAAGCGCGGAGATCATGGCGTCGGGATTTTTGGTGAGTTCGACCGAGCCCGCGTCGGCGAGCAGTTCGCGCGACCGCGACAGCGCCAGCCGCACCAGCTGCGACAACAGCCAGGCCAGCGCGATCAGGGCGACCGCGACGATGATGACAATGACGGCGCCGCCGCCGGAACCCTTTCGGTTGTCCGACGACGAGGAGGAGGATGACGACGACGATGAAGATGACCACGAGCCGCCACCATAGCCGCCATAATAGCCGAAGTTGGTAAAGCTGCGAAAGAACAGCTCGGCGAAGAAGCCGACCACGCCGGCAATGATCACCGCGATCACCATCATCTGCACGTCGCCGTTGCGGATGTGGGTGAGTTCGTGGCCGAGCACCGCCTCGATCTCCTGATCGTTGAGCGCGTTCAACAGGCCGGTGGTGACGGTGACGGCATATTGTCTGCGGTTGAGCCCGGTGGCATAGGCGTTGAGCGCGTCGCTTTCGATGACCTTCAGTTTCGGCATCGGGATGCCGCGCGAGATGCAGAGGTTTTCCAGCAGATTGTAAAGCCGGGGCTGCTGCTGCCGCGTCACGTCCTCGCCGCCGGTCACGGCGTCGACGATCGATTGATGGAAGAAATAGGCGATCACGATCCACAGCGTGGCGGCCCCGGTCGCATAGGGCAACGCCTTGAAGAGGTCGCGCGCCGCCGCCGCCAGATAATAGTCGACCGGCGCATCGCTATTGATCACCACTTCCGCGATCAGCGCGCTGGCATAGACCATGACATAGACCAGCGCGAACAGCCCGGCGAGCAACAGCATCGAACGAAATCTGTTCGATGCGATATGCGTGTAAAGACCGTACGCGGCCATGATGGGTCCAAGTATGCTTTACGCGGCCGTCATTGCCTGCGACAAACGCGAAGCGTTTGCGCAAGGGAGCACTTGCGACGAAGCAATCCATGCTTCTTTGATATTTATGGATTGCGTCGCTTCGCTCGCAATGACGGTAACGGGGGTCAGAACTTCACCTGCGGCGCCGCCTCGACTTCGGTCCGGGAGGCGCCGAGGTCGAAGAAATCCTTGCGGGTGAAGCCGAACATGCCGGCGAACAATGCGGCGGGCATCTGCTGGATGCCGGTGTTGTATTCGGAAACCGCGTTGTTGAAGAAGCGGCGGCTGGCCGCGATCTTGTTCTCGAGGTCGGACAGTTCGCTCGCGAGTTGCTGGAAGTTGGCGTTGGCCTTGAGGTCCGGATAGGCTTCCGACAGCGCGATCAGCCGGCCCAGCGCGCCGCTCAGCTGGTTTTCCGCAGCCGATATCTGCGCCGGTCCCTGCGCCGACATCGCGGAATTGCGCGCCTTGATCACCTCGTCGAGCGTGCCGCGCTCGTGCGCCGCATAGCCCTTCACGGTCTCGACCAGGTTCGGGATCAGATCATGGCGCTGCTTGAGCTGCACGTCGATGTCGGCGAAGGCCTGGCCGACGCGCTGGCTGAGCGCGACCAGCCGATTATACGCGCCGAGCGCGAAAAGAACGAGGATGACGAGGACGCCGATAACGATCCAGCCGGTCGACATGGCACTAAGCTCCTGATGGGACAACGAAGGGTGACAGTTTAGAGCATTTTCCGTCTCGATTGAATCGAAACGGGGCTCTAGATTCTTGATTTGACGCGTTTTCTTGACGCGAATCGATCTCCACTTCGCTTGAAAACGCTTTAACGGAATTTGAAGGCGCGCGGCAGCCGCCACGAGGTGGGTATCGCCTTGGTCGGTGGCAAGGCGCGGATAGTTCAACGACAAGGGGGACGCGGGTTAACTTTAGTCCATCGTCGCATCGCCCCAGCGCCAGCGCCGGGCGCGTGCGTAGGTCGTTTTGTCGCGGTGCGGTACCTTTGCGATTCGCAGGCCCTCGGCGCTGCACAGCTTCGCCGTCACCTCGACCTTGCTGACGATGGGCTGCGCCAGCACGCGGGCAGGGTGTCGCGCGACCGGCGTACGTGTCAGCGCGACATAGCTGAATTTTTCGTCCTCGAAGGGAAGCTCGGCGCCCTTGACCTGCATGTGCGCGCGCAGACGCGGCAGGCGCTGGGTGAAATGACACCAGTCCGGCGCCTGCAGCGGACACGCGCCATCGTGCGGGCAGGGGACCGCGACATGCGCGCCGGACGCGATCAGTTGCGCCCGCAATGCGATCACCCGCCGATAGCCCGCCGGCGTGCCGGGTTCGACGATCAACAGCGTGTCGCGGGCTTTCGCCCACAATTGTTCGGCGAGCGCGCTTCGCTCCGCGTCGCCGACTTCCCCGATCATGTAGCTTGCCACCACGAGATCGGCCGGCGCGGCATCCGCCAGCGCGGCGCGGGCTTCGCCCCGATGGTAGGTGATTTGCTTCAGCCGCGTGCTGTCGCGGCCAAGATCCAGCGCCAGCGCGCGCAAGGCGGAATTGGCATCCAGCAGCGCAAAGCTGCGCAGCGAGGCAAACGTCTCGGCTGCGGCCCAGCTCGCCGTTGCCGGCCCGGCGCCGACGTCGAGCAGGCTTTTCGGCGCGAAGTCTGGCCGGAGCTCACACAGCGCGTTCAGGCTTGCGGTCACTGCCGCATAGGTCGCGGGCATCCGCGCCAGCGCGTAGGCCAGCGCGTCTTCCTCGGAGGCGATCGCGCCGGAGTTGCCGCCATCGCGGTAGTTCCTCGAGATCAGCGCCGCGCGTTCGGCGGCGTCGCTCCGCGACAGACCCTGCAGCCTGGCGTCGAGCGCGGCTCTCAGTTCGGCGGGAAGGTCGGGCGGGGTCATTTCTTCACCCTCCCCTGAAGGGGGAGGGTCGCCTGCTGCAAGCAGGCGGGGTGGGGTGATGCCACGCCGGCGTTCATCGCTGCCATCAACCTTCATGGTGAGGTGTCACCCCACCCCGGCACCCATCTCGCTACGCTCGATGGTTGCCGACCCAGAGAGCGAGCTTCGCTCGTCTCGACCCCTCCAGGGGAGGGTGACCTTTACGCCACGTGCTGGTCGAGAATCTTCACGGCGTCTTCGAGGTCGACCGACACCAGCTGCGACACGCCGCGTTCGGCCATGGTGACGCCGAACAGGCGGTTCATCCGCGCCATCGTGATCGGATTGTGGGTGATGATGATGAAGCGCGTCTCGGTGGTCGAGGTCATCTCGTGCAGCAGGTTGCAGAACCGCTCCACATTGTGGTCGTCGAGCGGCGCGTCGACTTCGTCCAGCACGCAGATCGGCGACGGGTTGGTGAGGAACACCGCGAAGATCAGCGCCAGCGCGGTCAGCGCCTGCTCGCCGCCCGACAACAGCGACAGCGTCTGCGGCTTCTTGCCGGGCGGCTTGGCGATGATTTCCAGTCCCGCTTCCAGCGGATCGTCGCTCTCGATCAGGTGCAGCGCGGCCTCGCCGCCGCCGAACAATTCGACGAACAGCCGCTTGAAATGACCATTGACGGTTTCAAACGAGGTCAACAGCCGCTCGCGGGCCTCGCGGTTGAGGCTCTGGATGCCCTGGCGCAACCGCTTGATCGCCTCCACCAGATCATCGCGTTCCGTGGTCAGCGAGGTGTGCTGGGTTTCGACCTCGCGCAGTTCTTCCTCGGCGCGCAGATTGACCGCGCCCAGCCGCTCGCGGTCGCGGCGCAGCTTTTCGAGATTTTCCTCGATCTCGGCAAGCGGCGGCAATTCCGCGCCCGGTTCGATTTCGGCAAGGCCGGCGACCGCATGCGGCTCGACTTCCAGCATGTCGTGGATTTCGCGCTCGATGTCGATCAGGCGGCGCCGGGCGCCGTCCATGCGCTCTTCGGCGCGGGCGCAGGCCTCGCGCGCGCTTGAGAGCGCCTCGAGCGAAATCTTGGCGGCGCGATCGGTTTCCGCCATCAGGTTCTCGGCGGATGCCAACGCGTCGGCGGCGACGCGGCGGGCGTTTTCAGCCTGCTCGATTTCATTGATCAGCGCGCGGCGCTTTTCCGCAAATACCGCCGGCGCATTCTCAAGTTCGGCGCGTTCGGCCTTGACCTCGGTGACGCGGGCCTCGATGGTTTCGATTTGCGAGGCAGCACTTGCCTTGCGGCTTTGCCACTCGTTGTGCTCGGCCGTGATCGCCTGCAGGCGGCGGTCCGCCAGCTCCGCCTCGCGCGCCAGCGCCTGCGCCTCGGCCCGCACCTGCGCCGCGACGCGGCGATGCCCGTCAATGTCGGTTCGAACCTCGGCGAGCCTGGTTTCGGTGTCGAGACTGGCGGGCAATTCGGCCAGCGCCGCATTCGCGCTCTCAAGCGCGCCCTGGGCCTCGGTGCGGTCGGCCGCGAGACGGGTGTGGGCTTCGGTCAGCGCCGATTTGCGCGCCGCGTGGCGGTTGATCTCGCGCTCGGTCGCGGCGTGACGTTCGCGCGCGCTGTCGGCTTCGCGCTGGGCGGCCCGCCACGCATCGCGCGCCGACGTCTCGCCAGCGGAAGCCGCCTTGAGCTCGGCCTCGGCGGCCTCAAGGGCCTGCCGCTTGGCGCCGGCGTCGATCCGGGCCTGCTCGAGTTCGTTCTCGATGTCGACCAGACGGGCGCGCTCGGCGAGCCGCCGGGCCGCGCCGGTTGGTGCATGGGCGGCAGCGACGAAGCCATCCCAGCGCCAGACGTCGCCTTCGCGCGACACCAGCCGCTGTCCGGTCTTGAGGTGCGACACCAGCGCCGCACCTTGTTCGCGCGCGACGACGCCGATCTGCGCCAGGCGGCGTGCCAATTCGGCGGGGGCTTCGACATGCGCAGCGAGCGGCTCGACGCCCTCCGGCAGCACGGGATCGCCCTCGGTCACGCCGGCATTGGTCCAGCGCATCGGCGCCGACGGATCGACGGGGGCATCGAGATCGTCGCCGAGAGCGGCGCCGAGCGCCTTCTCGTATCCCTTGGCAACCGTGATGCCGTCGATGATCGGCGGCCACAGATTCTTGCTCTCGCCGTTGACGAGTTTGGAGATCGTGCGCGCTTCGGTCTCGAGCCGCTGCACGCGCTTGTCGGCTTCGTTGAGCGGCGCGCGGGCGGCTTCCAGCCTGGCGCGGGCGGCGACATGGCCGGCCTCGCTGGACTGCGACGTGCTTTCAGACTGCGCGAGGCTTTGCTGCGCGGCTTCCATGGCGGCGGCGAGTGCCGCGAGGTCGCCCAGCGCGCTGGTTTCCTCCGCCAGCTTCTGCTCGTCGCGGGCGACATTGGCGATATCCTGGTCGAGCCGCGCCAGCCGGTCGCGGTGGCTTTGGACGTTGCCCTCGAGCTGGTTGCGCCGGGCGGTCAGGTCGGCGAGCGCGGTGGTCAGCTCGGCGAACAGCCGCTCGGCGGCGGCCAGCGTGGCTTCGGCTTCGGACACGCGGCCATCGACGCCGCTGCGCATGTCGACGCGCGATTTGATCTCTTCCTTCAGCTCGGTGTCTTCGGTGCCGAGCCGCTGCAGCGCGACTTCCGCATCGGAGGCCTGCTGCTGCTCGCGGGCGATATCGGCCGAAAACTGCGTCAGCCGGCGGTCGAGCTCGGCGACGCGCTCCTTGGCGCGCTCTTCCTCGCGGTCCAGGGTTTCGCGGGCATTGGTGAGCCGCTGCAGTCCGGACGCGGCGCGAGCCTCGGCCTCGCGCAGCGCCGGCAGTTCGGAGGCGCGCACCGCCTGGATACGGGCCGCCTCGGCCTGTTCGCGGGTGCGTTCGGCCATCTCGCGGACGCTGAGGTCGTGGGTTTGGGTCGCCTCCGATACGCCGGCATTGGCCTCCAGCCAGCGCAAATGAAACAGCAGCGCTTCGGCCTTGCGAACCCGGCTCGCGACTTCGCGATAGCGGATCGCCTGCCGCGCCTGCTTCTTCAGGCCGTCGATCTGCCCGGCCAGCTGCCCGATGACGTCCTCGACCCGGGTGAGGTTGGTCTCGGCGGCCTTCAGCCGCAGCTCGGCCTCGTGGCGGCGGGCATGAAGCCCCGCGACGCCGGCGGCATCCTCCAGCACGCGGCGGCGCTGCTCGGGCTTGGCCTGAATGATCTCGCCGATCTTGCCCTGGTGCACCAGCGCCGGCGAACGCGCACCGGTCGCGGCGTCGGCAAACAGGATCTGGACGTCGCGGGCGCGCACGTCGCGGCCGTTGATGCGATAGACCGAGCCCGCGTCGCGTTCGATCCGGCGCGAAATCTCCAGGATCTCCCGGTCGTTCATCGCGGCCGGCGCCGAGCGATCGGAATTGTCGATCGTCATCACCACTTCGGCGTGGTTGCGCGACGGACGGTTGCCGGAACCGGCGAAGATCACCGCGTCCATATCGGCGGCGCGCAGCGATTTGTGCGAGGTTTCGCCCATCGCCCAGCGCAGCGCCTCGACCAGATTGGATTTGCCGCAGCCGTTCGGCCCGACCACGCCGGTGAGGCCGGGTTCGATCACGAAATCGGTGGGCTCGACGAACGACTTGAAACCGTGGAGGCGAAGGCGGGTCAGCTTCATAGGCGCAGATTCTCTGTTGGCAGGGCGCGAATCTCCCTGCCGGGACAATACCATAGAAGGCAATGTCGGTGTGTGGGTGAGTCGCTTCTAGCGGCTCTCAGGGGAGCGACAATGGCGAGGCCGGGGCCGGAGAGCAACCGTCGCCCGGGGCTTTTCCCAAGGGTTTTATAGAGGGTTTTATAGAGACTTTTACCGGGGTTAGGCGGCTTTACGGGTTCCCGCAGCGCTGCGGCAAAACCTCAGCTCTTCAGCAATGATTTGATCCGCTTGTCGAATTCCTCAAACGTGGTCTCGCCCTTGATCTTCTCGCCATTGAGGAAAAAGGTCGGGGTCGAATCGACCTTGAGCACCTCGGAGGCGTATTTCTGGTCGGCGACGATCTTGTCGAGCAGCGCCTGGTCCTTGAGGCAGGCCTCGACCTGCTGCTGGGTGAGGCCGGCCTGCTTGCCGATCCGGGTCAGCGTTTCCGTGGTGTTCTTCATCACCCAGTCGCTCTGCTGCTTGAACAGCATGTCGGTCACCGCAAAGTATTTTGCGGAATCGTCCTTGGCGATGCAGCGCGACAGCATCGAGCCCGCCGCGGCCTTGATGTCGAGCGGGAATTCGCGGAACACATAACGAAGCTTGCCGGTGTCGATATAGGCCGCCTTGATCTTTGGGAACACCTCTGCATTGAAGGCCGCGCAATGCGGGCAGGTCATCGACGCGTATTCGGTGATCGTCACCGGGGCGTTGGCCGGCCCGAGCGCCATGTCCGGCAGCGACACCGGCTTGGCCACATCGGACGCCCCCTGGGCCATGGCGTCTGCGATCAGGCGCAGCGGCGAGAACCCAACGAGAGCGGCAAGCCCGGTCAGCGACAGGGCGGCGGTGAAGGCGCGGCGGGTAATGATCAAGGTCTGCTCCCGAATTGGCGCGTTCACGCCCGAAGAACCCAAGCAAGGCTGTTGGCTAGCTTGAAACGACAATTGTGGCAATGGCAGGCCGCGATCGGCGAACTTGGCGGCCGGCTCAATTTCGCTTGATCGACGCCCCGAGCCGCGCCAGCGCGGCGCGCAACTCCTCGTCCTCGACCGAGGACAGGGTTTCGGCGACCTGCGCCACCGATTTGGCGTCCGGGGCGCGGGAGGCCGCGGGCCGGGCCCGGCGCGACAACGGCGCCTGCCGCAGCGCCAGCCGGCCGACCGCGCTCCAGCCCAAGAAGCGGTTGACGCGTTGCAGGATGACGTCGGAGGCGTGCTGGATTTCGAGCGCCATCGGGCCTTCCACCCGCAGCACCAGCGTCGCCGGCTCCTGGGGTTGTCCCTCCACCGGCCGCGGCCACTGGATCTTCAGGGGTTCGCAATGCGCTGACAGTTCAGGACCGGCGATTTCGGCCCAGCGCATCACCAGCTCGCGCGCCGCAAACCCCTGCTTGGCGTAGGCGTCGGAAAACACGCCGCTGAGCAGGACGGAAAGCGGCTTTGCGCTGATCGGGCCGGGCTTGTTCATCGGGGGACGCTTTGCGTACATATCGGCATGAGTCTATCAGGCGCCGCTGTCAGGCGAAAGAAAGTATCGCCCGCCGATCGCGATCGGGCGGAAAATGCCCGTCCCGCGCTGCTGCTCGAATGGTACGACCGGCATCGCCGGGCGCTGCCATGGCGTCCGGTGTCGGGCGGCCGCGCCGAGCCCTATGCTGTGTGGTTGTCGGAAATCATGCTGCAGCAGACCGGCGTCAAAACCGTAGCGCCGTATTTCGAAAAATTCCTGGCGCGCTGGCCGGATGTCGCAGCACTCGGTCGTGCGTCGCTCGACGATGTCTTACGGATGTGGGCCGGGCTCGGATACTACTCCCGCGCGCGCAATCTGCATGCCTGCGCGGTGGCGCTGCTGCGCGATCATGGCGGGGTGTTTCCGGACACCGAGGAGGGTTTGCGCGCGCTGCCGGGCATCGGGCCTTATACCGCCGCCGCCATCGCCGCGATTGCCTTCGGCCGCCGCACCATGCCGGTCGACGGCAATATCGAGCGCGTGGTGTCGCGGCTGTTCGCGGTCGATGCGCCATTGCCGCAGGCGAAGCCGCTGATCCAGAAACTGGCGACCACGTTGCTGGGCGACTCGCGCGCCAGCGACGAGAGGTCTCGCGCTGGCGACGTGAAGTCACGCGCCGGCGATAGCGCGCAGGCGCTGATGGATCTGGGTTCCTCGATCTGCACCCCGAAGAAGCCGGCCTGCGCGCTGTGCCCGCTCAACGAGGATTGCGCGGCGCGCGCGCGCGGCGATCAGGAGATTTTTCCGCGCAAGGCGCCGAAGAAGTCGGGCGAAATGCGGCGCGGCGCGGCTTTCGTGGTCAGGCGCGGCGATGAGCTTCTGGTCCGCACCCGCCCCGCCAAAGGGCTGCTCGGCGGCATGACCGAAGTGCCGGGCTCACTTTGGATCGCGGCGCAGGACGGCGAGGCGGCTAGAGGCCAGGCGCCGGTGCTGAACGGCGTGGCGCGCTGGCATCGCAAGGCGGGCGTGGTCAGCCACG
>NZ_SSNA01000211.1 GCF_004799445.1 Bradyrhizobium sp. | reverse complement strand
CAGTCGCTGCATCGGATTGAGCCTGCATCCGTTCGCGAGGAGGTGGAGGCGGCCGGCTTCGTACTGGACGCGGAAAGCACCATGCTCGCGAACAAGGACGATCCGCACTCGATCAAGGTGTTCGATCCCTCGATCAAGGGGGAGACCGATCGCTTCGTCTATCGGTTCGTGAAGCCGTGACAGGTGCCGGTGGCCACTGATGAGACCTGACAGACGCGGGCATAAGCTCGTCTGGATGACTCCACAAGGAACACGAACGTGAGCACGATCAGCATCATCGGATCAGGCGGCATGGCGGCAGCGATCGGAGGTCTTGCCGCCATGCCCGGGCCTACCGTCGAGGTGATCAGTCGCGACGCCGCGAAAGCGCGGGCGATGGCCGAGCAGGTTGGAGCCGGCGCGAAGACAGGGACGTTCGGCGCCGCCCCGGCCGGGGATATCATCATCCTGGCGGTTCCCTACGCAGCCGTTCTCGACGTGGTGACGCAGTACGGCGACGAACTGGCAGGCAAGCTCCTCGTCGACATAACCAACCCCATCAACGCCGACTTCACGGGCTTCGTGACCCCTGAGGACAGTTTCGGCGCGCAGGAGATCGCCAAGGCCGCCCCCGCCGATGCGGATGTCGTCAAGGCGTTCAACACCCAGTTCTCCCACGTCCTGGCTGCCGGTCGGGTCGAGGGCCACCCGTTGGACGTGTTCCTCGCCGGCGACGACGCGCAGGCGAAGGCGCGCGTCGTCGCGTTTGTCGAGAGCCTCGGACTGCGCCCCATGGACAGCGGACCGCTGCCCATGGCTCGGACGCTCGAGAACCTCGCCTTGCTGTCGCTGGGCCTCGTCGCCCACTCCGTCAACCACACCAACTTCTCACTCGGCGTCAGCCTGCACCCGTAGCACCACTTCTCAAATGCCATCACTCCAAGGATCAGTATCATGCACGTTCTAGTCACTGGCGGGACCGGCCATATCGGTTCGTACGTCATCCCCGAGCTCATCGCCGCCGGCCACGAGGTCACCGGCTTGGCCAGGTCGGACGAGTCCGCCGCTGCAGTGTCCGCGCTCGGCGCCAAGGTGCGTCGTGGGGATGTTTCCGAGCTCGATGGGCTCAAGGCGGCGGCCGCGGAGTCCGACGGCGTCATCCACCTCGCGCACAGGCAGGACCTGCTTCTCTCCGGAGGGATCGACGCCGTGGCCGCCGCGGAGGTCCAGATCATGCTCGCGTACGGCGAGGCATTGGCGGGGACTGGAAAGCCGCTGGTCGCAGCGGGGAGCATGGGCTCGCCCGGGTGGGAAAACCTGGGCCGGCCAGCCACCGAGGAGGACCCAGCCCTTCCCGGCGGAGATAAATACAAGGGTACCCTGCGGGTTCGCAACGTGGTGGAGATCGCCGTGGTCGGCCTCGCCGACCGGGGCGTGCGGTCTTCGATCGTGCGGATACCTCCTATCGCGCACAGCGATACCGACAAAGCCGGCTTCCTCCCGCTGCTGATCGGGCTCGCGAAGGAGAAGGGCGCCATAGGCTACCCCGGAGACGGCGCGAACCTTTGGCCGGCCGTGCACTGCCGCGACCTCGCCTCCTTGTTCCGCCTGGCGTTAGAAAAGGGTCCGGCTGGCAAATCTTGGCACGGGATTGAGGGCGAGGGCATCCGTTTCCGCGAGATCGCCGAGGCCATTGGCAGCCGTCTGGGCCTGCCGGCGGTGAGCATTCCCGCGGACGTACTGATGCTGCCGGGATACTTCGGTTTCCTCGCGAATTTGGTCACGCTGGACCTCCCGGCGTCCAATCTCATCACCCGCCAGACTCTTGGCTGGCGACCCGCTCAGCCCAGCCTGCTCACCGATTTGCACAACGGCCATTACTTCCCTGCCGGCTGAGTTACGAGGGATCGCGTACGTGGCTCGGCACACACGGAATATCACCCGGGGAATGCCCCGCTAGAGATTACGAGCAATACCCCAACTCATTAGGAGACTGCATATGAGCACTGTCAGCATCATCGGCTCAGGAGGAATGGCCACGGCGATCAGCGGCCGTATCGCAAAGGCTGGACACACCGTCGAGGTGGTCAGCCGCGACCCCGCCAAAGCGCGGGCGCTGGCCGACAAGCTCGCAGCCGGAGCGACCACAGGGACGTACGGCGCCGCACCGGCGGGCGACATCATCATCCTCGCCGTGCCCTACGGCAGTGCAGCGGCGGTGGTGACCGACTTCGGGGACGCGCTCGACGGCAAGGTCATCATCGACATCACCAACCCGGTCACCCCCGACATGTCGGGCCTCGTCACGCCTCACGGCAGTTCGGGTGCGCAGGAGATCGCCAAGGGCGCCCCCGCCGGCGCGCATGTCGTGAAGGCGTTCAACACCATCTTCGGCCACGTACTTGCTAAGGGTGGACGCCTCGACGCGTTCATCGCCGCCGACGATCCGGAGGCCAAGGCGCGCGTCTCAACCTTCATCGAGAGTCTCGGGCTGCGTCCGTTGGATGTCGGCGGCCTGCACATGGCCGCGACGCTCGAGGCGCTCGGTCTGATGATGATTGGCCTGGCCAAGAACGGCGCCGGCACCTGGGACATCGCCTTGAACGTCGATATCGGCTGAATCACCGACAGCACGACTCGCTGGCAGGTCCACAACTCCCTGGGCGCGAGTCAACAGACAGTAATCAACTGCGGGAAGGATTAAAGATGCTTCGCAATGAAGAAATCATCAGAGAACTCTACGCCGCTGCAGAGGGGCAAGGAACGGATATCGAGAAGTTTATCTCTCTCTTCTCTGAGGAAGGATACATGTACGACATTCCTTCCGGCATAAAGCTTCGCGGGCAGGCCATTAGTGACTCTATCGCCGGCTTCGCAAGTGCATTTCCTGATGTCCACCGTGAGTTAATCAGCATCTACGTCGTGGAGAACGTCGTCGTTGTCGAGCTCGCAACTCGGGGAACGCATAAAGGTGAGCTGGCCCTTGCTTCTGGAACTCTAGCTCCCACGGGCAAGGCAATAGATGTCCCGAGTTGCGATGTTTTTCACCTCGAGAGTGGAAAGGTCATTTCCTTTCATTGCTACAATGCGGCTTCCGTATTGCAGCAACAAATTTCGGCTGAATCACCGACACCACGCGATCCGATGTAAGGGAATGGAGAGATCTCGATGAGCATTCAAGAGAATATCCAAATTGTGAAGGACTTTTTTGCGGCAATGGGCGGCAGCGATAGGCAAGGTTTGCTGGCGTTGTGTGCCGAAGATATTGAGTGGATCATTCCGGGCGAGGACTGGCCGCTGGCAGGCACGCACCGCGGTCACGCAGGATTGGCAGATTTGCTTCAGAAGGCTTCCGACACGGTGGAAACTTCATTCCCAAAGCCCCCGGAATTCGTAGCGCAGGGAGACCGGGTTCTGGTCGTCGGTTTCGCTACGGGGAAAGTCAAAGCCACGAATAAGACGTTCGATGACGACTGGGTCTTCGCCATTACCGTTCGAAACGGCAAGGTGACGAACATCCGGGAGTACATCGACACGCAAGCGCTGGCGCGGGCCGCGAGCCCCGGGCGCTGACCCATCGACACGTACTGCAAAAGCTTGGCCGAAATCAAAATACGAGGTTATCATGACGACGAAACCCCGCATCG
Organism: Bradyrhizobium sp.; assembly: GCF_004799445.1. GTDB lineage: Bacteria > Pseudomonadota > Alphaproteobacteria > Rhizobiales > Xanthobacteraceae > Bradyrhizobium. The sequence continues at coordinate 327 of NZ_SSNA01000211.1, read as the reverse complement.
CCATTGTGATTGGCTCGACCCGGCCCGGTCGGTACGCCGACAAGGCCGCTGGCTGGATGCTGAAACAGACCAAGGCCCGTGACGACATCGAGGCGGAGCTTCTCGACCTTCGCAACCATCCGCTGCCATTCTTCGATGAGAAGGGGCCGCTTGCGTTGATGCCCAGCGAGAACGCAGAGGCATTGCGCTGGCAGGAAGCGCTCGCGCGGTACGATGGCTTCGTCTTCGTGGTGGCCGAATACAATCACTCGGTCACGGGTGTGCTGAAGAATGCGCTCGACCAAGCTTACAAGCAGTGGGGGCGGAAACCGTTCACGGCAATCGGCT
>NZ_SSNA01000210.1 GCF_004799445.1 Bradyrhizobium sp. | reverse complement strand
TGGAAACGGGATTTTAGTGGTGCCTCCGGCCTGTTCAGTATTATCCTGAAGCCGGCACCGCAGAAATCCGTCGATGCGATGCTCGATACCGTCAAATTGTTTGGCATGGGCTATTCGTGGGGCGGCTTCGAAAGCCTGATCATTCCCTTCGACTGCGCAACCTATCGCACGGCGTCCAAATGGGCGCCGGGCGGACCGACCTTGCGGCTCCACATCGGACTGGAGAATGTCGAAGACCTCAAAGCTGATCTTTCCCGCGGGTTCGATGCATTCAACGCCGCACAAGGCGGCTAATTGGCGACCAATTATGGGGGCGGCGCAAAGTACCGATTGCGGGCCGTGGACAGCGCGGCAAACGCTGTCTCTCCTCGACCACCTCGCCGGCGCCGGCGAACGACTCGTCCTTGACAATCAATCCGAGCCACGCGCCGCCGCCCTGCCCAAACTCCTTACTTCGCCAGCGGATCGGGACGTATCTGGATATGCACGGCGCGCGGCTTCGAGCCCTTGCCGCCCTCCATCATCCAGGGCACGCGGTCGCCGCTCGTGCTCCAAAGTCCCCGGCCTTTCCATCCTGCATTCGGATCGTCAATGCGGGCATCGAGACCCTTGGCGAAGAAGCCGATCGGATAAGGGATGCGCAGCATCACCATCTGTCCGTCCTTGAAGGCGACGAAGCCGTCATTGAGGTTGGCGGTGGAGATCGGGATGTTTTCGCCGAGACCCACCGCGTTGTGTTGGTCGACCCAGGTCCAGTAGCTCGCCTCGGCGCTCGAGCTTTCGAAACCTTCAAAGCCTGGCCCCGGATATTTGTGGAAAGCAAAGCCTTCCGGACAGTGGTTGCCGGTCGCATTCGGCCCGTTGAGCGGGTTCTTGCATTTGCGCCGGTCGAAACTGATTAGGCTGCCGTTCGATCCCGAGCCCCAAAGCACGCCGTTCTTGTCGATGTCGCCGCCGCGCAGGCCGATGCCTTCCTTCGGAATGGCATAGAATTCCGACAGCTTGGTCTTGGGGTCGAAGCGCAGGAAGCCTGGCGTGCCCGCGAACACGTTCGTGGCATACCAGATCGAACCATCGGTCGGATGTGGCATGACGGCGTAGGGTCCGGATCCGGCGATCCGCATATCCTTGTCCGCCTGCGCCGGTGTTCCGGGTTCGGTGTATTCGTCCAGCTTGCCGTTGCCATTGGTATCAAGAACGAACGGCGCCCAGCCTTGCGCCTTTACGGCATCGCCGGTTTCGTCCCACACTTTTGTGTTGACCCAGCCGGCGACCACGCCGGTCCCGGAAAACCATAACGTATTGTCCGCATCGTAGCCGAACTGCGGGTGATGGGTGCCGAAGCAGGTGTCGATGAAGCTGTACTTCATCGTCTTGGGATCGAGCATGGAAGCCTGCCGGCCCGATCGCACCAGTGGAAACGCTTTTGCCGACGGGTGGTCGGAGCCCTTCTTGCAGAAGTCCGGATTCTCGATCCCGCGCACGGCGGCCGCGAACCACACCCGGCCCTTGCCGTCGATCATGCCGTTATGATTGTTCGCGCGCGTGGTCCATATCTTCTCGTCGCCCCAGTAGGCCGAGGCGCCAATCGGGTTGAGCGTGGCATTGGGATGCAACGGCGGCCCAAGCATTTCCGGCATGTTAGGATCGGCGACCGGCATTTTGAAGAACGTCACCGTGCTCGTCTTCGGGTCGAGGATCGGCATGTTGTCGGAGGAGTATTCGTTCGAACCGTACAACGGGCCGTAAGCATTGACGGTCGGATTGCGCCGGTCCGAGGAAATCAGGTCGTGGACAAAGTGCTTTTCGGTGGCCCACTCCCATGAGGAGATGACCACATTGCGCTCGATGCCGGACGGCCGCGGCGGCTTGCTCTTGGGCAATTCGCCCTTGGCCACGCGGTCGGTCCAGTCACCGAAATATTTGAACGGCACGCTGCCGAGTTCGCCGGCGAGCCGGTTCACCATCCATTCGCCGGTCTGCCCCGAGGAGACACGGCGGATCCAGGCTTCCTCGCCGGTTTTGAATTCGCCGAACGCGGCCGGCACGGTGCGGGTGGCTTCCTGGCCAAGCTGATGGCAGCCGACGCAATCGACATTGTTCATTCGCTGGCGCCAGATATTTTGCGTGATCTCCTTCGGGATATCGGTGGTGCCGCCGAAATCCTTGGCCGGCGGAATTTTCAGCAACGCGAACCAGTAGATTGCCGGATAATAGTGAGCCGCGGACGCTTCGTTCGGCGCTGGCACTGCCGTGAGGTTGAGCAACTGGCCTGGCTTTGCGCGGAGCTTTGGCGAATCCACCAGGCCATAGCCGCGAACCCACACCTCGTAGTTCACGTTCGGCGGCAGATCGGGGATCACAAAGCGCCCCTGGTCGTCGGTGACGACGATCTTGGCGAATTTTGTCGGCAGTTCGGTGGTCTCCGCAATAACCCAAACGCCCGCTTCGGGTCCCGCCGGACCGCGCACGACGCCGCCGATGTCGTCACCGTCGATAGCGACCGCCGCCTGCTGCGCTCTCGCCGGCACTGAAATTGAGATGAGGCCTGCCGCCGCGGTGCCGGTTACGATCAGAGTGAAATAGGAAAGGATCAGCTTTTTCAGATTCATATTGCTCCCCATAAGACCCGGGCTTGGCACCCATTGTTGGCGTAAACCTACACGAACTCGTCGCTAACACCAGAGCTTGCCGGTTGCGCGAAAGCCGCGCACACGCCCTCAAGTGCGAGAACATCCTTCGCATGGCAAATTGCCCGGGCCCCAGCCCGGAACGACGGCCGCTCAATTATCGGCAGACCCCTGCCGTCCGCTTATGACGATGAAATAGAGATTGCGAACATAGACCAGGAGACCGAGCGCCTGGCCCGCGATGAACACCGGGTCCCTGCGGTAAAGCGCATAGACCAGCAGCAACGCACCGCCGCCGATGGAGAAGAACCAGAACGCCACCGGGATCACGCTTCTGCGCGCACGCTCCGACGCGATCCATTGCACGACGAAGCGCATCGTAAAAAATCCCTGCGCCACGAAGCCAAGCACCACCCAGCCATCGAACTTGATGATGAAGACATCGTTCAGGTAGCTGGCGAGATTGTTGAACAGCTCGGTCATAAGGTCACCTCGGTCGCAACAGGTGTCGGTTTCTTGCGGCGGATCAACCACCATACCCCTGCAAGATCCATGATTCCGATCCATAGCCGATCGAAGAAGCCGTAGTTTGACACGCCGGAATGCCGCGGCCGGTCGATCACGTCGACATAGGCGATCTCGTACCCTTCACGGCGTACCAGGGCCGGCAGGAAGCGATGAAGGCCGTCGAAATAAGGCAACGCCAGGAACACCTCGCGACGGAATGCTTTCAGACCACAACCGGTATCGCGGGTACCATCATGCAGGATCGCATTGCGCACCGCGTTGGCGATACGCGACTGGATTTTCTTGAATCCGGTATCCTTGCGTCCGACTCTCTGACCGGCGGCAAGTCCGACGCGCTCGCCGCCCTTTTCGATCGCCGAAATCAGGTCGGGCAGGAACACCGGATTGTTCTGGCCGTCGCCGTCGAGCGTTGCCACGATGGCACCGCGCGCGGCGCGGACACCGCTGCGCACCGCGGCCGATTGGCCTGACGATGTCGCGTGACGGATCTGGCGCAGATTTGCGCGCTGCTTTATGGCAGCAACAAGCCGCTCCGCGGTCGCGTCGGTCGAGCCGTCATCGACGTAGATGATCTCATAGACCCACCGACCGTCGAGGGCGGCGGCGATCTCGGCGATGAGGGGAGCCACATTCTCGGCCTCGTTGCGCACGGGAACAACGATGGAAACGACCGTCCCGGCTGTGTCAGAAGATGGCAAATCCACGCTCATCGTTAGAGTTGGCCCGAAGGGCCGGTGCCGCTCGCGTCCGGCGCCCGCTTCTTATGGGGCTGACGCCCCATGGGCAACCCTTTTGAGACGACCCGGACCGAGCGCTGAAATCGCGCCGTCGCGGCCGATCGCGAACCCCAGACCGCGCGCGGCGAACCAATACCGCACACCCATGGCGCCGACCACGCCGATCAGCGCGCCCGCCACCACGTCGCTGGGATGATGGGCCAGAAGAACCAGGCGACTGAAGGCGATCAGGAGGGCGTAGGCGATCATGGCGCCCCGCATCCATGGCCAGACCGCGCTCACCGCGAAAGCCAAGGCAAAACCGGTGATGGCATGCGCCGACGGGAAGCTGGCATAGACTTCGGTCCCGGCGAAGTGGACGAAATTGAAGGGATTGGCTTTGCCTCCCACGAACGGCCGGCCGCGTCCGACGATCCATTTTATCAATTCGCCGCCGAGCAGCGGCATCAGCACGGCGAAGAAAAGGAACTGCAGGCGCAAGCCGAAGCTCAGCAGCCGGGTTTGCGAGGTGCCCCGCAATGCCGCCGCGGCAAGGCCAACGGCAAGCAGCATCAGGGCCAGGATACACACCACATAGGCGTCCTTGCCGAACTCGGTCAGGATGCGAACCGGCCACAGGCTCGCCGTGCCGCGAGGCGGCATCAGGCCGATCTCCCACGCATCGAACTCTACCATCAGCACGACGACAAGCACGCCGACGACCGCCGTTATCAGCAGCGCGTGACGCGCCAATCTCCGCGCCGCTTCGGCGCGTCTCGTATGCGACGGCGGACGCACGAGTTGTGCGAGCGACGTCAGCACGAGAGCGAAAAAGCGCACGGGGTAATTTGAGGATTCGCCGACGCCGGCCCGAGCGGACATCCTACTGCGTACCTTCGGACCGGAAGATCGCGATCGAAATCGCTCGCCCTTGCGAGATATTGTAGCCGTCGATGCGGGCGGCCACATCGTAGCGCAACCCGATGGCTTCGGCGCGCTGCGCAAATCCGCGCTCCGAACGCTGCTCCACCAGCGCGAAGCGGCAACTGCCCTGCCCCAGAAAATCCGCGGCGCCCGATCCATCCGTCAGCAGCGTTGAGGTGCCGGTCATGAAGACCAGGCTCGGTTCGTGGAAACCGGCGGCGGCGGCTTTCGGCCCGACACAGGCGACGTTGCGCAGCGCGCGTGCTATTTCGGCGCTTGGGAACAGCGGGGTCAGTGCCGGCACGACAACGCCATAGATGGCTACCGCCAGGAATATCGCTGCGACCACCGCATTCAGCAACGAGCGTTCGGCACGATTGTCATCGTAAAGCCACCAGGCGAACAGTCCGAAGATGAGGGCCGCCGCCACGAACGGCCACGCCAGGAAGACCGGCTGGCGCGTCAGGGTAACCGCTCCCACGACGGCAACGACGGAAGCAAGCGCTGGAATGACAAACCACCAGGCTGCCCCACGCATCAACCAGGATCGCGACAGCACGCGGCGTTCGAGGGCACCGACGGTGAGAATCGCGATCGCCGGATAGAGCGGCAGCACATAATGCGGCAGCTTGGTCAGCACCAGCTCGAACACGATCCAGGAAGGAACGAGCCAGGCCAGCAGGTACTGCGCACCGGGCTCTCGCCTCGCTCGCCAGATCGCCGGCACCGCCATTCCCGCCAGCGGCGCACCCGGCCAGAACGTCACCCAGAACAGCAGCAGATATAGTCCGGGCGGCGCGCCGTGAGATTCTTGCGCCGCCAGCTTGCTCAACATGTCGCCGCCGATTGAATCCGCAAAGAACGCATCGCCGGCACGCCAGAAAATCGCGACGAACCACGGCAGCACCAAAACCAGAAGCCAGGTCAAACCCCAGACCGGCCGCAGACGCCAAAGCCAGGTCGCGGACCGATCGAGGATCGCCAGCGTGCCGATCGTCAACCCCGCAAACATCAGGATCAGCGGCCCCTTGAGCAGGATGCCGCCAGCGACTGCCGTCCAGAAGATCGCCGGCCAAGTCCATGGCGGGTGCGCGGGATCCTCGCCCCGCTGCCAGGACAAGTACACCCGCGCCAACGCCCCCATCGCTGCAACCACCGTGAACAACAGCATGGCATCGGTCTTGGCGAGCCGGGCCTCTGCGCCAAGCAAGACCGAGCTTCCCAATATCAGTCCGGCAAGAACGGCGCCGCGCCGCGTGACAAAGGCCAGCGCCGTCCAGTAAGTCAAAAGCACGGCCCCGAGCGCACCGATCAGGGATGGAACGCGGTACAGCCAGATCCGGACCTGCGCCCGCGGCAGGCCGAGCACCGAGGCGGTTTCGACCGCGGTCGCCTGAAGCCAGTAGATGCCGACCGGCTTCTTGTAGCGCACCTCATCCTGGAAGCGGATGTCGACGAAATCGCTGCTCTCGACCATCTGCTTGGTCGCTTGCGCGAAGCGCGCCTCGTCACGATCGATCGGCGGAATGTTGAAAAATCCGGGCAGGAACAGGAGTAACCCGCACAGCGTCAGGAATGCGACCGCTCGGACATGGCTGCCCGCCACAAAATCGAGCACGCCGATCAGCCGACTACCCGGATCTACCCGGTTCTTGGGCTCGCGCGGTTGTCCAAATCGGGGGCGGGCATAGGTCTCGGCCATCGGTTTCGCATACGCCGAAACCACCATGGGGACAACCGGTTAGCGAGGCTCTATTGAATTCGGACCACAACTGTGTCCGCGGCGCCCCTGGCATCTATCACCGTCAACCTGGCAAAGCCCGGACCGGGTGGATCAATCAGGCGCCGACGGCGGCCGTCGATTTCGCCGACCGATACACCATTGACGAGCATCGTCATCGGAAGCACGCCACCGGCGACTTTCACCGGCATGGCGGAGAATTGCGTACCGTCCGCGCTGGCTGCATCGATCCGCGAGCCGTTGAGCGGAAACTGGATGCGCGGCGCCTGCTCTCCATCGGTTCGGACCAGTTCGCCCATCGGTCGATATCGTCGTAGCGGCAGCGGAAGGGTGGCGTTGCTCGCCAGCAGCGTACCCCGCGGCGGCTTCGGCAACGGCGCCGGCAATTTTCCGGTGCGTGCGAAAGCATCGAACAGGATCGGTGCTGCGGCGGTCCGGCCAACAATGCCGGGCGCGGGAGCGCCGTCGGGACGTCCGACCCAAACCCCGATGGTGATGCGGCCGTCGAAGCCGATCGACCAGGCATCGCGATAGCCGTAGCTGGTACCGGTTTTGAAGGCGATCCGGTTATGCACGCCGTTCTCCGGCGGCGGCGTACCCATCAGCACATTTCCGACCTGCCATGCCGCGACCTGATCCAGCAGCCGCAGGGAATCGCGCGGGTTGCCCCGCTGGTTGACTATCTCGCGCAGCGGCAGCGTGTTGCCGAGCCGCGCCAGCCCGCAATAGAGTTGCACCAGATCCTGCAGCGTGATGCCGACGCCACCGAGCCCCATGGCAAGCCCCGGCGCCTCGTCTTTCGGCAACACCAGATTGGCTCCTGCCTGCTTCAGCCGCGAGGACAGGCGACTGGCGCCGACGCGGTCGAGCAGCGCAATCGCCGGCACGTTCAGCGACATCTGCAGCGCCTTGCGGACCGGCACGGTGCCCTGAAAGGTCATGTCGAAATTCTCCGGCGCGTAAGAGCCGAAGCGGATCGGCCGGTCATCGATCAGACTTTCCGGGTGAACAAAGCCATCCTCGAACGCCAGTCCATATATAAAAGGCTTCAGCGTCGACCCCGGCGAGCGCACGGCACGCGTCATATCCACCTGGCCGGCGCGCCGGTCATCGAAATAATCGGGCGAGCCGACCCGCGCCAGAACGTCGCCGGTCGCATTGTCCACCGCGATGATGGCAATGGAGATACTTGGACCCAACGCGACCGCGCGGTCGCGCGCCAGCGCTTCGAGGACTTTTTGCAAACCGCCATCCAGCGTCAGCGCGATGACCGGCGTGTCCTTGACGGATGCCATCGCCTGATCGGCGGAATGCGGCGCCAGGATCGGCATCGGCTTGCGCAACCGCGGCACCGGTACCGCCTTCGCACCGATCGCGTCTTCCTCGGAGATTTGACCATCTTCGACCATGCGATCGAGGACGCGGTCGCGCGCCACGCGGGCGGCCTCAGGATAGCGATCGAGCCTGCGGGTTTCGGGAGACTGCGGCAAAGCCACCAGCAGTGCGGATTCTGCCAACGACAATCGCTTCGGCTCCTTGCCGAAATAGGCGATCGAAGCCGCGCGAATGCCTTCGAGGTTGCCGCCGAACGGCGCCATCGCCAGATACAAATCGAGGATCTGGTCCTTGCTCATCCGCCGCTCGATCTCGAGCGCGCGCACCATCTGCCGCAACTTGGCGTAAACCGACCGCTCCCGCCGCGGTTCGATCAACCGGGCAAGCTGCATGGTGATCGTGGATCCGCCGGAGACAATGTGGCCGCGGGTGACAAGCTGAAGCCCGGCCCGGCCTAGGGCCAGCGGATCGACACCCCGGTGGAGATGGAACCGCCGGTCCTCGTAAGCCAGTAGCAGCTTGAGGTAGCCGGGATCGACGCCGGTTTTGGCATCGACCGGTAACCGCCAGCGGCCGTCGGCCATCGCATAGGCGCGGAGCAGCTTGCCGTTACGGTCGACAATCGTCGTCGACACTTCCCTCGCCGGTGTCAGCGGCAACGGACCGAGCGAAAGCGCCCAGGCGACAAAGGCCGTCAGGACTATGCAGGCTGCGGCTAACGCTGCCAACTTGCGCCTTTGCCAGCGGCGTCGGCTGTGCGACGCCTTCGCCATATCAGTGGTTGCGCTCATTTCGCCGACCGCACCTCGACCGAACCGGTGCCGGTTCGGCCATAGCGCGAGGGGTTGTACATGTCCTCGACATAGGCCTGCGGCAGCACATATTTGCCCGGCGAAACCGCGCGCACGACATAGGCCACCGTAAACACCGACTTGTCATCGCTGGCGCGATCGATGGCGGCGGTGAAACGATCGTCACGGAATTCGGTGTTCTCCGGCTCCTCGCCATCCTCGATCCAGTCCAGCGTCCCGGTGTCACCGGAGGAGACCAGATGCGGATTGTCGATCTCCAGTCCGGCGGGCAGATAATCCGACACCATGATGTGACCGTATTCCGGCTTGGCTTCGGTGATCTTCAGAACGACCGCGAAGCGGTCATTCTGCCGGGCCTTCGACACATCCGCCGGCTTGCCATCGAGCGTGAAATAATTGCGCTCGATCTTGAAGCCGTTCGAGGCAGCCGGCTCCGGCGTGATCGGTGAGCCGCTGACCGAAACCACGGCCTGCACCGGCGCCTCACCGGTGTTGGTGATCTTGATCGGCTTGGCCGCCATCTCGTCCGCCTTGTAGCTGCGATAAAGCGCGGTCTTGATCGGCGCGCCGTCAAGATCAAGCGTCATGGTTTCCTTCGACAACGCGCGCGACGCCAGCACCAGCCAGGCATTTTCCTGGGTCGAGGTGTAAGGCGTGAGCCCGCGCGCCACTTCAACCCGCGCCACCGCCTGCGTCAGCGTCGCCCGCGGCGCATTGCCTTCGCTGGCGAGTGAGACCAGCGCGGCGGCATCGCGCAAGGCGCTGCCGTAATCGACCCGGCCGAACTGCAGCGCCGGCTTTGGCGCAAGACTTTCCAGGGCTGCAGCATAAACCCGCTCCGCCCTGCCCTTGTCACCGACCAGCGCCAGCGCGGCCGCCAGTTGCGCTTTCGCAATCGGGGTCGCCAGATTATTCAGCTTGGTGTCCGCGAGATAACGCAGATCGCCGATCGGCGCGGTGCCGTTGCGGGCGAGCACGTAGAGACCATAGGCAAGGTCCCGCCCACCGTCCTTTTCGGGCTCGTTCGCGTTGACGACGGAATTGCGAATCCGGTCGAGTGCGTTCTTGAACAGGATATCGGGCACCGCAAAGCCCTTTTCGCGCGCGCGGGTGAGGAAGTCCGTGACGTAGGCATCGAGCCAGGCGTCGTCGCCGCCGGCCGACCACAGCCCGAACGAACCGTTGGAACCCTGCCGCGCCAGCAGCCGGTCGATCGCGTCCCTGATGCGCTGATCGACTTCGGTGTCCATCGCCAGATGCGCGCCAGCGGCAAGATCATTGACGTAGAGCAGCGGCATGGCACGGCTGGCGATCTGCTCCGAGCAGCCGTGGGGATAGCGATCGAGCGCCTTCAGGATGGTCGCGGCATCCAGCGCCGTGGACAGGCTGACCGACAGCGAGACGCCGCCGGTGCCCTGCACCAGGTCCGAGAACATATCGGATGTCAGCGTCAGGCTCTCGCCCTTGGCCAGCGTCCGGATCGAGCGGCGCGCCAGGATCTGCGTCGCCGGCTTGACGTCGAGCGCGTAATGCCGCGCCAGCGTCAGCCCCTGCGGTCCCCTGATATCGACATCGAGGTTCGCCGTCCCGGCATAGCCGGCATCGAGCGCCAGCGACATCGAGCCGCGCTGTTTGGCGGCGAGTTTTACCGTCGTTGCCGGGTTGCCGGTGATCTTCACCGGGCCTGAAGTCTTGACGCTAATGGTGTAGTCGCCCGCCGCGCCCTCGACGTTGTCGAGATCGAAGCTCATGGTGCCGTGGTCGCCATTGAGCAGGAAGCGCGGCAACGTCGCGGTCAGCACGACGGGATCGCGCACCGTGACATCGGTCGTGGCGCGCCCGAGTTTGGTTGCCGTCCAGGCGACGGCCATCACCCGCGCAGTGCCGGCGAACTCCGGAATGTCGAAACTGATTTCGGCCGAGCCGTCTGCCGCCACCGTGACGATTCCGGAATACAGCGCCAAGGGCTTCTGCGTCGGCGGGCTGCCCTGCAGCTCCGCACCAGCGCCGTCGCCGCCGGTCCTGAGCTGGCCCCGGGTGCCCTGCATGCCGTCGATCAGCTGCCCATAGAGGTCCCGGATTTCCGAGGTCAGGCGACGCTGGCCGAGATAGTAGTCGTCCGGCGCCGGTGGCTTGTAATTGGTGAGGTTGAGAATCCCGACATCGACCGCGGCAACCACGATCTTTGCGTCCTCGCCGGGATTAAGGCCGCCGAGTTTGACCGGCAGCTTCAGCGTGGTGTTGGGGCGCACCAGCGCCGGCGGTGATAGATTGACCTGAAGGGTGCGGGCCTTCTTGTCGATGCCGAACCATTTCAGCCCGATGGCGCGACCGGGCATCCGCAGCGCCGCCGCATCGAGCGGGCGGCGCAGCGTCGCCACCACATAGGCGCCGGTGCCCCAATCCTTGCCGACGGGGATTTTGACCTGCGCGGTGCCTTCCTTGACGTCGGTGGTTTGCGTCGTCAGCAGCCGGTCGCCCAGCACGTTGATGGTCAGCTTGCCGGCGGAGCGGGCATTGACCGAGACCATCATGGTGTCGCCGGACAGATATTCCGGCTTGTCGATCGAGGTCTCCAGCAGATCGGGCGTATCGGCACTGCCGTCGGAATACCAGCCGACGTCGAACTGCACCGACGTCAGCGGCCCATCGGCTTCGGTCGATTTGACGTCGAGGCGATAGCGGCCGGGCTGCGGTGACAGCGTAATGCGCGACGGCGTGTCGGCGGCGATCGTCAGATCGCCATCGGCGACGCGCTGGGTCGATTTGACCGGCTCATATTCCCAGGAGGAACTCTGGCGATACCATTGATAGCGGGACTCGATCTTCAACAGCTCGTAGCGCAATCCGTCGCGCGCCAGTGGCTTGCCTTCGGGCGATACGAACACCACCTCGAAGCCGGCCTTGTCGCCCTCGGCGACGCTCTTGTCGCCGAACAGCGGCTTGACGCCGATCATCGCGGCGCTCGGCGCCACCGGCAGCACCAGTTTGCGCTCGACCGCGCGGCCGCCGGCTTCCGCCATGCGAATGAAGATCTGCGCCTCCTGCGGGCGCGTCGATGATGGCGGCTTGGCAAGGCTGACGGGGAAGCTGGCAACGCCGTTGGCGTCAGCCTCGGGGAGATTTTCAATCGGGGTGCGTTCGTTGCTGGTGGTTTCCTCATCGGCAACGCCGAACTGGTAGCCGGCAAAACCCGGCCGCTCGGCCGCTGGCGCCACCAGCATGTCGCCCTCGAGCTGCAGGCCCGAGGCCGGCGCCCCGTAAAGGAAATGCCCATCCACTTTAAGTTCTACAGGAAGATCAGCTTTGATCTGCTTATCCTTGCTGGACAGGTCAAATTCGATCCGTTCCGGGACGTAATCCTCGACCATGAAGGTGGTTTCCCCAACCGAGGATCCCTTGGGATCGGTAAAGGCCCGTACCCGCCAGGTTCCGGTCGGGACCGCGGAATTGAGCGGCACCGCCAGCGTCCGGCCACCGGCGCCCTGGTCCGCCAGCACGGCGCGGCGGAATTCAACGCCGTCGGGACGCTCGATCACCAGGGTCAGCGGCCCGCCGGTCACGGCATTACCCTGGCCGTCGCGCACGAGCGCCGTGAGGTACACCGTCTCGCTGGAGCGGTAGACGCCGCGTTCGGCGTAAACGAACGCATCGGCGCCCGCCGGCACCGCCCTGCCGGACACGCCGCGGTCGGAAAGATCGAACGCGTTGGATTTCAGGCTGAGAAAGGCGTAGTCGGCCTTGTCGCTGGTCACGGTCAGCATGGCCGGCGAAAGACCGCCCTCGCCGCGCGCCAGCCCGGCCTCAAACAGCACGTGACCGGAATCGTCGGTCTTGCGCGTCGCCAGGATCTCGTTGTTGCGCGCCACCAGCCGCACTTCGGCCTTCGCCACCGCGTCCGTCGAGGCCAGCGAATTGACGAAAACATGGATGCCGTCATTGCCGGAGAAGGCCGTCAGGCCGAGGTCGGAAACGATGAACCATTGCGTCGCCAGCGATCCGTCGTCGTCGCTGCCCGGGCCCTTAGCGGCCGCCGTCATGACGTAGATGCCCGGCTGCAAGACGCCGAGCGCCTCATCGACCGGAAACGCCGTCGTGACGTCCTGGTTGAGCGTGGGAGCGGTGGTGAGTTCGCCGGACCAGACCTTGACGCCGCGTTCATCGCCGAGGCTGGAAAGCTCGTATTTGCTCAAGGCCCGCTGAAAATCGCTGTCGATCACGGTGTTGATCAGGTTGCGATCACCGATCCTGAACACATTGACCGACACCGCGGGGGTGTTGACGCTGACCAGCGGAATGCCGCGCTGGCCGGTGCGCGGCAGCACATAGGCGCGCCCGGTGAAGCGCACGAACGGCTTGCGGTCGCGCACATAAATATTGAATTCAGCCGATTTAGGCAGGGTTTCCTTGACGGTGGACGGCAGGCCGGCGCGCAGATTGATGTTGTAGCGCTCGCCGTGCTTCAGCCCGTCGACGCAAAGCTGCTTTCCCTCCGACGTCAACGCCGGCTTGTCATTGCCGGCGAGCGCGAGGTACGGCGCGAAGTCGGTGCGTTTGGCGAGGTCCTCGGAGAACTGGAAACAGGCGCGCGGCGAAGCCGAGTCGGAATCGACGGTATAATCGAGCAGCCGGAAGCCGTGCTCGTCGCGCATCTTTTCATATTGGCCGCGCACGTCAGCGACCTCGCGCAGATCGAGCGAGAGCCGCAGGCTGTCGAGCGCCGGCCGCCACAGCTTGCGGTCCGACATCGCGCGCCCGAGCGCCGCCAGCGCGTCGGCCTCGTCGCCGGCATTGGCGGCCCGCTGGTAGGCGATGTAGGCCGCGGTGGAAGCACGCTCCAGCAGGAAGGTCTGCTCGCTGGAGTTGGCGGGGCGGATCTGGAAAATGGTGCGGGCGAGCCGCAGCCAGTTGGCGCTGTCAGTCGGCGAAGTGGCTGCGATCTGCCCGAGGATTTGCAGACCGGTCCGGAAATCGTTGCGCTTGAACGCGGCGTCAGCGTCGGTCCGCAATGACGCCCCCGACTTGGCCACGGGACCTGCTTCGCTCTTGATCTGGGCCTCCAGCTTGATCGCCGAATCGGCAAGATCGTCGCGTTTGAAGGCTTTATCCGCCGCCTGTGCCGTCACGAGGCCAAACGCCAGCGTGGCGCAAAGTGCCGCTGCGCGAACCAAACCAATCATGATGGAGCTCCCTGGGCCGCGGACAACGGCCGCGTGTCGAACAAAAGTGCGCTAAAAGGTGACGGACTGATGGCCGCCGAACACAAGTGCAAAAAGGTCGCATACAACATTTGTCGTAGTGAACCGGTCAAATGCGCCAACAGCCGCCGGCGGTCGGCATTGCGTCACCGGCGGGCCAAAGCCAATGGTCCACCGCTGCAGCTTTGTCGGTTGGTCCGGGAAAAGGGTTCGGAACGGGGTTGGCGGAGTTGCGGATTTTTCATATTGGCAATGGTATAAAGCCGCCAACGGTCCCATAGCTCAACTGGATAGAGTAACGGATTTCTACTCCGTGGGTTGCAGGTTCGAATCCTGCTGGGATCGCCAGCGCGCCTTGGGGCATCTGGACCGTGTCGTCGGGCGCGGAATCCACCGGAATGGTGTTTCTTTCCGGAAGGAAATAATCACCAAACCGCGCCATCGACTTCCTATTTTGGTGGCTTCCGGCCGCCTGCGGCTGTACACCGCTCTCGATCGTGGGGGCGTGCCTTTCAGGGGCGGTCGACGCGACCGCAGATCCGATCGTCTCCAACCCAAAAGAAAGCGACAAGGCCCGTTCAATGAGTGGATTCAAGGAACCTAGCTTCGCGGACCGGCAGAAGGCGGCGCAGGAAGCCAGGAAAAACATCCTGAACAAGTTTCGCAGTCAGCCGGGCCCCGACGATCCCGCGGTCAAGCAGCGGCAGGCCGAGCGTGAGGCCATGGCTGCCGAACGCGCCAAGGCCAAGCTGGTCCGCGAAGCCGCCAAGGCCGAGCAAAAGCGTCTTGACGAAGAGGCGGCTCTGGCCGCCGCGGCCCAGCTTGCCCGCGAAAAGGAAGAAGCTGCAGCCCGCGAGACCGCGCTCGAGGCCGAACGCAAGGCGGCGCGCGATGCACGCTATGCGGCGCGGAAAAAGCGGAAATAGCTGAAGCATCCGGGCCGGGTGCCCGCCTGACGCGTACAGGCCCGCCCCGTTCGGAGCGAGCCTGTCGCAGAATGCTACCAGCGCCTACTTCGACATGCTGTCCTTCTTCATGCCGTCGTCTTTCTTCATGGTGTCCTTGGACATGGTGTCCTTTTTCATGCCGTCGTCCTTCTTCATGGTGTCCTTGGACATCGTGTCCTTCTTCATGCCGTCGTCCTTCTTCATGGCATCCTGGGCGAAGGCAGCGGGGGCGAACGCCAGGCTGAGCGAAAGAGCGGCAGCCGAAATTCCGAGCGCGAGACGGGTGCTGATGGTCATTGGTGGGTATCCCTTTTGAAAATGGTTAAAGCGACGTATGCCGCTGTGACAGGGACGCTCCAGGGATCGCGTTTGTTACCGGGGGTCGAAAAAAAGTTTGCCCGCATGAAAGGTATTAACCTTGCGGTTCAGGACCGGTGAATCGTAAAAAAGTGAAGTTGGGGGCTTGTTCCCACGAATTTTGCCACAGTTCGCAGCGCACCAATATAAGCCCCGCCCGAGCCATCAAACTTTCAGATTTCAGATTGGAGAGAATTGGGGCAAGGAAAGGCCAGGACGCCGTCGGCGTCGGCCGATGATCCGGTATTTATCGCCCAGGGAGGGGTATCATGTTCACGCGTCGCCACATCCTTGTATCAACGCTTGCCGCGCCGGCCATTCTGCGTTTTGGGACCGGCACGGCCCAGGCCGCCACAACCCTTAAAATATCGCATCAATTTCCCGGCGGAACGATCGATAAGGGCGATTTCCGCGATCGGCTATGCCGTGTGTTCGCCGCCGAAGTGGCCAAACGCAGCGGCGGCGAAATTGCCGCCGAGGTCTACCCGAATTCCTCACTGATCAAGACCAACGCGCAGTTCTCGGCGATGCGCAAAGGCGCTCTGGATATCAGCCTGTATCCGCTGCCCTATGCCGGCGGCGAATTGCCGGAGACCAATATCGCCCTGATGCCCGGCCTGGTTTCGACCTACGACCAGGGCATGAGCTGGAAGAAAAATCCGGTCGGCAAGTCGCTCGCCGACTTCCTCGCCGACAAAGGCATCATCATCCTGAGCTGGGTCTGGCAGGCCGGCGGCGTCGCCAGCCGTTCGCGCCTCATTTTCGCCCCGGAAGATGCCAAGGGAATGAAGGTGCGCGGCGGCTCACGGGAAATGGACATGGTGCTGCAAACGGCGGGTGCCGCCGTGCTGTCGGTACCGTCAAACGAACTTTACGCCTCGATGCAGACCGGCGCCTGCGACGCCGGCCTCACCTCCTCCACCAGCCTGATTTCATTCCGGCTCGAGGAAGTCTCGAAAGCGCTGACGTCAGGTGCGAAAGCTTCCTACTGGTTCATGCTGGAACCGCTGTTGATGTCGAAGTCGATCTTCGACGGCTTGCCGAAAAATCATCAGGACATCATTCTGACTCTCGGCAAAGAGCTGGAAGCTTTCGGCCGGAAAGGCGCCCAGGACGACGACGCCGAGGTTTCGAAGGTCTACGCCAAGGCCGGCGCCAAGGTCAGCGAGCTTGACGCGGCAACGGTGGCGAAATGGCGCGACATCGCCCGCGACACCGCATGGAAGGACTATGGCGCGAAAACTGCGATGTCAGCCAACTTGCTGAAACTCGCATCCGACGTCTCAGCATGATGCATGGTCCGCTTCCGGATCAAAAGAGCCGGCTGGCAACCGCGACGGGCAACGGGCTCGTCGCGGCGTTCGAACGCGCGCTTTCGTGGTGCAACAACATCATCGTCGTTTTCGCAGCGATCGCGCTGATTTCGGCCTGCGCGATCCTCAGCGACAGCGTGCTCGGACGCGCCTTGTTCCACAGCCCGAATTATTGGCAGGATGAGGCGGCGGTATTTCTTCTGGTGGGCGCGACGTTCATGACGTCGGCCTATGTGCAGCAGCAGCGCGGCCATATCGGCATCGAGGCCTTTGTCGGGCTGCTGTCGCCGACGGTCAACCGGATCAGGCTGTGGCTGGTCGATGTTGCGAGCCTGCTGTTCTGCGCGTTCTTCGCCTGGAAATCCTGGACGCTGGCGCACGAGGCCTGGGTTGACGGTCAGGTCTCGAATTCGATGTGGTCGCCGCCGCTGGCGATCCCCTACGCCCTGATGGCGTCAGGCATGACCCTGTTGTGTTTGCAGATCCTGTTGCAGATCATCATTCCGATCTTTGGGGCGGCGCGTCGATGACGGTATTCGGAATTGGCGTCAGCTACGGGGCCGCGACGCTGTTTGCGATGTTTTCAGGCATGCCGATCGCGTTCGCGCTCGGCGCCGTCGCGGTGGTGTTCATGGGCATCTACATGCCCGCAGCATCGCTCGATACCGTGACCCAGAATGTCTATGAGGAAATGGCCTCGATCACGCTTTTGTCGATCCCGCTCTTCATCTTGAAGGGTGCCGCGATCGGCAAGTCCCGCGCCGGCCAGGACCTGTATTCGGCGCTGCATGCCTGGCTGCACCGCGTGCCCGGCGGGCTCGGCGTCGCCAACGTGTTTGCCTGCGCCTTGTTCGCAGCGATGGCCGGGTCGTCGCCCGCCACCTGCTCGGCGATCGGCTCCGCCGGCATCCCCGAGATGCGCAAACGCGGCTATTCCGGCGGTTTCGCGGCCGGCATCATCGCCGCCGGCGGCACGCTCGGGATCCTGCTGCCGCCCTCCATCACCATGATCCTGTTCGCCGTCGCCGCCGAAAAGTCGCTCGGACGGCTGTTCCTTGCCGGCATCGGACCCGGCCTGCTGCTGGTCACGCTGTTCGGCACCTATGCGGTGATCCGCTTTCGCAAGGAGTATGCGGCCGCGAGCGCGCTTTACGCCAAGACCGGCACCACGGCG
Organism: Bradyrhizobium sp.; assembly: GCF_004799445.1. Classification (GTDB taxonomy): domain Bacteria; phylum Pseudomonadota; class Alphaproteobacteria; order Rhizobiales; family Xanthobacteraceae; genus Bradyrhizobium. Next base: position 19,140 of record NZ_SSNA01000210.1, on the reverse strand, counting down.
GCGATCCTGACCCGCGACGAGTTTACCATGGCAGAGCGCTTCAACGTGCTGCCGCGGGTGCTGCCGTTCGTGCTGTTGCTGACGGGAGTAATGATCGCGCTCTACGGCGGCTATGCGACGCCGTCGGAAACCGCAGGCCTCGGCGGGCTGCTCGCGCTGGTGCTGATCGCGCTGATCTACAGCGTGTGGCGGCCTTCCGATCTCGCGCCGATCCTGAAGTCGACGATCCGCGAATCCACCATGCTGATGATGATCATCGGCATGTCGCTGTTGTATTCCTACGTCATGAGTTATCTGCACATCTCGCAATCGGCCGCGGAATCCATTGTCGCCATGCACCTGCCGCGCTGGGAATTACTGTTGGCCATTCTCGTGCTGGTCGTGATCCTCGGTTTCTTCCTGCCGCCGGTGTCGATCATCCTGATGACCGCGCCGATCATCCTGCCGCCGCTGCGCGCGGCCAACTTCGACATCATCTGGTTCGGGATCGTCATGACCATCGTGATGGAGATGGGGCTCATTCATCCGCCGGTGGGGCTGAACATCTTTGTCATCCGCAACGTCGCCCCCGATATTCCCCTGCGCGACGTGATCTGGGGCACGCTGCCGTTCGTGCTGCTGATGATGCTGGCGGTTCTGGTGCTTTGCTTCGTGCCGGGTATTTCGACTTACCTCCCCGATCTGGTGATGGGGCCGGACGGGGGACGGTGAGCGGGCGCCGCTCTTGGAATTCGTCATTGCGAGGAGCGTTAGCGGCGAAGCAATCCATTTTGCCGTGGCATGGATTGCTTCGCGGAGCCGGTCATCGGGCGCGCGTTCGCGCGACCCGTTGGCTCGCAATGACGCCGGGGGCTAATTCGCTACTCGCCTCTTCGCATTGATCGCCGCCGCCACGCGGCTCACCGGCGGCCGGCCGATCAGCTTGCTGATCTCGTTGGTGGCCGCCACCAGTCTTGCCATGTCGACGCCGGTGGCGATGCCCATGCCCTCCAGCATGTAGACCACGTCCTCGGTCGCGACGTTGCCGGTAGCCCCGGGCGCGTAGGGACAGCCGCCGAGGCCGCCTGCCGCGGAATCGATCACCCGGGCGCCCTCCTCCATCCCTGCATAGAGATTGGCGAGCGCCTGGCCGTAGGTGTCGTGGAAATGCATTGCCAGATGGGCGATCGGCACAGTGCCGGCCACGGCACGCAATAACTGTCGGGCCTTTACCGGCGTGCCGACGCCGATGGTGTCGCCGAGCGAGACTTCGTAGCAGCCGAACTCCCACAGCGTCCTGGCGACATCCACTACCGCCTGCGGCTTCACCTCGCCGTCATAGGGGCAGCCCAATACGCAGGAGATGTAGCCGCGCACCTTGATGCCGTCGGCCTTGGCTCGGTTCACAACCGGCTTGAAGCGCTCGATCGATTCGGCGACCGAGCAATTGATGTTGGCGCGCGAAAAGCCCTCGGAAGCCGAAGCAAACACCGCGATCACCGTAGCGCCGGCCGCGCGCGCGGCGTCGTAGCCTTTTTCGTTAGGCACCAGCACATGGAATTCGCTGTCGGGGTGATGATTGACACCCCGCAACACCTGATCCGAGCCGACCATTTGCGGGATAGCCTTCGGCGACACAAAGGCCCCGACTTCGACGGTATGCAGCCCGGCGCCGACCAGCGCCTCGATAAACGCGATGCGCGCGGCGATGCTGACCGGCGTCTTCTCGTTTTGAAGGCCGTCGCGCGGGCCGACTTCGACGATGCGCACCTGGTCATTCATGTCGATCTTATCCGGCTGCCGGCTCGATTTCGGCGAGTTCGACGCCTTCCTGCACGATATCGCCGACCTTGCATTTTATCAGTTTCAGCACGCCCGCAAACGGTGCGCGCAAAGTCTGCTCCATCTTCATCACTTCGAGTGTGAGAATCGGCGCGCCTTTTTCCAGATGCGCGCCCACCTCGGCCAGCAACGCCACGACCGTGCCCGGCAGCGGCGCGACGATCTTGTCTTCGCCGACCTGCTCCTCGTCGTCGCCACCGAAAGGGTCGACCCAATGCAGGTCGAAGCGGCCGTTGCGGGTTCGCAAATATAATTCATGGCCTTCCACCACGGCCACGACATGGGATTTGATGCCGTGCAGCGTGAGATCAATGCCGCCGGCGAGGTTGGGTGCGGCCGTGAAGGCGATTTCGCGCTCGCCGATTGCCAGTGTCGCCGGACCATTGCCATAGTTCAGGCTCACCTGCTGTTCGCTCCCCTGCCCGTAGCGGAACGTAAACACCCGCTGCCGGCGGCCGACCGGCATCCAGCCGGCGGTGCGCCAGGGTGAATGCGCGTCCGCGCCGGCCGCCTTCGCCTCTTCGCCGAGAATCGCTGCAACCGCAGCGCCCAGTTCAAGATCGTGCGGCGCCGGAGCGGCCGGTGTCAGGTGCTTCAATTCGCGTTCGATGAAGCCGGTATCGATCGCGTTGGCGCGCACGTCCGGGTGGGTGACCAGCGCCGCCAGGAACGGAATGTTGGTGACGACGCCCCGCACGTCGGATTCCTCAAGCCCGCGATTGAGCCGATTGATCGCAGCGTCCCGGGTCGGCGCCCAGGCGATCACCTTGGCCAGCATGGCGTCGTAGTGCGGGGAGACCGCATCGCCCTGGCGATAACCGGCATCGACCCGCAGACCGTTCGACGGGTCCGGCATGTGCCAGGTACGTATCTTGCCGACCGAAGGCATGAAATTCCTGTACGGATTTTCCGCATAGACCCGCGCCTCGATGGCGTGACCGTTGAGCACGATCTGGTCCTGCGTCAAAGGCAACCTCTCGCCAAAGGCTACGCGCAACTGCCATTCCACCAGATCGATGCCCGTGATCAGTTCGGTCACGGGATGCTCGACCTGCAGGCGGGTGTTCATTTCGATGAAGAATACGTCCTTGCCGTTGGAGACAAACTCAATGGTGCCGGCGCCGACATAGTCGACGGCCGCGGCCGCCTTGCGTGCCGCCGCACAAACCGCCGCGCGCTGGGCCGCATCAAGTGTCGGCGACGGCGCTTCCTCGATCACCTTCTGATGGCGGCGCTGCAACGTGCATTCGCGCTCGAACAGCGACAGCAGATTGCCGTGACTGTCGCCGATGATCTGCACTTCGATATGGCGCGGGTTTTCGACGAATTTTTCGATCAGCATGCGATCGTCACCGAACGCGGCCTTGGCCTCGCGCTTGGCGCTGACAACCGCGGGTGCAAGTTCGCTTGGCGAGCGCACAATGCGCATACCGCGTCCGCCGCCGCCGGCGGACGCCTTTACCAGCAGGGGAAAACCGACTTTTTCGGCCGCGGCGGCCAATGTCGCGTCGTCCTGGGCTTCACCGTGATAGCCCGGCACCAGCGGGACGCCGGCTCGCTCCATCAACAATTTGGAGCCCGATTTCGAACCCATCAGCCTGATCATGGCCGCGGTCGGACCGACGAATACCAGACCCGCATCGAGACAGGCCGCCGCGAATTCGGCGCTCTCGGACAGGAATCCGTAGCCGGGATGCACGGCATCGGCGCCGCTCTTGCGCGCCGCTTCGATCACGCGCTCGATGTTGAGATAGCTGTCGCGCGCCCGCGCCGGCCCGAGCAGCACCGCCTCATCGGCCATCGCCACATGCATCGCGTCGCGGTCCGCCTCGGAATAAACCGCAACCGTGCGCAGGCCCATCGCCCTGGCGGTGCGGATCACACGGACTGCGATCTCGCCGCGATTGGCGATCAGCAGGGTACGAAATCGCCGATACTGTTCGAGACGATGCATCATCACATCCTGAACAGGCCGAAATGCGTCGGTTCGATCGGCGCATTGGCCGCGGCCGAGAGGCCCAGGCCCAGCACCAGCCTGGTGTCGGCGGGATCGATGACGCCGTCGTCCCAGAGCCGGGCGGTGGCGTAATACGGACTGCCCTGGCTGTCATATTGCGCACGGATGGGTGCGCGAAACTTGTCCTCCTCCTCGGCCGACCAGGTCTCGCCCTTGGCCTCGATGTTGTCGCGACGCACCTGGCTCAGCACCATCGCCGCCTGTTCGCCGCCCATCACCGAGATCCGTGCATTCGGCCACATCCAGAGGAAGCGCGGGCTGTAGGCGCGGCCGCACATCCCGTAATTGCCGGCGCCGTAGGAGCCCCCGATCACGACGGTGAATTTTGGCACGCCCGCGGTCGCCACCGCCGTCACCAGCTTGGCGCCGTCGCGTGCGATCCCGCCGGCTTCGTATTTCTTGCCGACCATGAATCCCGTAATGTTCTGCAGGAACACCAGGGGAATATTGCGCTGACAGCACAGCTCGATGAAATGCGCTCCCTTCAGCGAACTCTCGCTAAACAGAATTCCGTTGTTGGCGATGACACCGACCGGGTATCCCCAGATATGAGCGAAACCGCAAATCAGGGTTTGGCCATACAGTTTCTTGAATTCGTCGAACTCCGAGCCGTCGACCAGCCGCGCGATGATGTCGCGCACGTCGAACGGCTTGCGGCCGTCGGCGGAGACGACGCCATAGATCTCTTCGGGGGCAAACAGCGGCGCGCGCGGTTCGCGCATGTTCAGCGGCGCGCGCGCGGGCTGCTTCAGGGTGGCGACGATGCGCCGTGCAATTCCGATCGCATGGCTGTCATTCTGCGCATAATGATCGGTGACGCCGGACTGCCTTGAATGCACGTCGGCACCGCCGAGTTCTTCCGCCGTGACCACCTCGCCGGTGGCCGCTTTCACCAGCGGCGGTCCGCCGAGAAAAATCGTGCCCTGATTGCGCACGATGATGCTTTCGTCCGACATCGCCGGGACATAGGCGCCGCCTGCCGTGCAGGAGCCCATCACGATCGCAATCTGGGGAATGCCCAGCGCCGACATCTGCGCCTGGTTGTAGAAGATGCGGCCAAAATGCCGCTCGTCGGGAAAGATCTCGTCCTGCTGGGGCAGAAACGCGCCGCCGGAATCGACCATGTAGACACAGGGCAGATTATTCTGCCGCGCGATATCCTGCGCCCGAAGATGCTTCTTCACCGTCATCGGATAATAGGTGCCGCCCTTGATCGTCGCATCGTTGGCGACAACAACGCATTCCCGTCCCGATATCCGTCCTACTCCGGTGACGATGCTCGCCGAATGCACGTCGCCGCCATAGAGGCCGAAGGCCGCCAGCGGCGACAGTTCGAGAAACGCCGTGCCGGGATCGATCAAGAGATCGACGCGCTGGCGCGCCAGCATCTTGCCGCGCGACGTATGCCGGGCGCGCGACGCTTCCCCGCCGGCGCCGGCGACCTGACTGAGCTTGTCGCGGAGTTCCGCGACCAGCGCGCGCATGGCCTCCGCGTTACGCGCAAAGTCAGACGAGGCGGGGTCGGTAGTGGAGTGAAGCGGCATGGCGTTCAGCAGTTCTCATGGTGCGCCGCAAGCTGCGCATCGGGCTTGCCATGGTGTCATTGCGCCGCCGCCTTAGGCAACCCAGAACTTTGAACCAGGTGACCGCCGGGGATAGGCCCGCTCTATTGGGCCGGGGCCAGTGGGTCCAAGGCTGATGGGTCCAAGACTAATGGGTCCAAGGCTCGCCCCGCCGGAACGCGAAATTGTCGGCGTAGGCGGCTTGCCGCCGCGCCGGCTCCTTCGGTTCAAAAACCTGATAGGGAATGCCCTCGCGCTCGCAGTACGCCACCGCATCTTCCTTGGTTTCGAAGCGGATCGTGAGTTGCTGCTTCATATCGCCGGAACTGGTCCAGCCCATCAAAGGCTCGATGACGCGCGGCTGTTCCGGCTCATAATCGAGCTGCCATTCCTTGGTTTTGGCGGCCCCCGATTGCATCGCGTTTTTGGCGGGCTTAAAGATGCGTGCGGTCATGGATGGTCAGACCCCCCTGGGAAAAAGCGGCACGGAAGCGCGTGGTGGACACAGCCTGGATAGTATAGAGACACCTTTCACAAATCGGATCGGTGATTCCCGGCCTTGGATGCAACAGCTTGCGGAATGGTATAGTCATTATGCGGCGCGGTGACAATGTTGCCGCGGCGTGACTGACGGCCAGCCCTGCTGCTCGATCCCTTTCGGACGCATCACATCGAAACGGCACTCATGAAAATCAACGCAACCCTGCCGGAAAAAGGACGCGATCTCCGGCTCGATCTGTTCCGCGGAATCGCAAACTGGGCGATCTTCCTGGATCACATTCCCGACAACGTCGTGAACTGGGTCACCACGCGAAACTACGGCTTCAGCGACGCCGCCGACCTCTTCGTATTTATCTCGGGATACACGGCCTCGTTTGTCTACGCCCGGATGATGCTCGAGCGCGGCTTTATCGTCGGCGCCACCCGTTTGACCAAGCGGGTCTGGCAGCTCTATGTCGCCCACATCATCCTGTTCGTCATTTATATTGCTGCCATCAGCTATCTCGCGCTGCGTTTCGGCGATTCCGAGATTATCAACGAGTTCAATGTCGTAGGCCTGGTCGACAATGCGACCGAAACGCTGCGGCAGGGTTTGCTGCTCAAGTTCAAGCCAGTCAACCTCGATGTGCTTCCGCTCTATATCGTCCTGATGGGATTTTTCCCGCCGGTATTGTGGATCATGCTGCGCCAGCCCAACTGGACGATGCTTGCGTCCATCGTGCTGTGGCTCACCGCACGGCAGTTCGGTTGGAATTTCCAAGCCTACCCCGGCGGCAGCTGGTATTTCAACCCCTACTGCTGGCAGGTGTTGTTTGTGTTCGGTTCATGGTGCGCGCTGGGTGGCGCAAAGCGATCCCGTTCGATTATCGATTCCCCGATCACCCTTTATGTTTGCATCGCCTATCTCTTCTTTGCGATGGTGATGACCATGGCGGGCAAGTTTCCGGATTTCGGCGCCATGTTTCCGGACTGGCTTTATTCGACCTTCAACCCGAACGACAAGACCGATCTCGCGCCCTACCGTTTCCTGCATTTTGTGACGATCGTGATCATGATCATCAGGTTTGTGCCCAAGGACTGGCGCGGCCTGGAATGGAAGGTGTTCGATCCCGTAATCGTCTGCGGCCAGCAATCGCTCGCGGTGTTCTGCGTTGGCGTCTTCCTGTCCTTTGTCGGACATTTCGAACTGATGATGAGCTCCGGCTCGCTGTTCGCGCAGATCTTCGTCAGCGTGACGGGAATCGCGATCATGACCATCGTCGCCTACTACATCTCCTGGTCGAAGCGGCAGGACAAGCCGCTTCCCAGGCCGGCGGCGGCCAAGGCTGCCTGATTGCGGGTCTGCGGGCGTTGGTCATGCGATGGGTTTGGCAACGGTTGGATGGCCGATCGCCTGGGTTCGGAACGTCAAGCTCGCGCCTTAGCCGCGCGGCTAGGTGACCAACCTGCCCTTTGATGAAAACCCGGCCCACTCGGTAGACCAGCCGAAGCCATCCTGGTTGCGCGTTCCCTGCAGCGCGAACGCGGCGCCCTGGGGGTCCCTGCATCGGGCGATCCAGCCGCCTCCCGGCAATTCCACCGGGCCCTTGAGGACCTGGCCACCACCGGATTTCACGCGCTCCGCGGCCGCGTCGATGTCGCCGATATTGAAGTAAAAAAGCCAGAATGGGATCGGATCCTCCGGCCGCTTGGTGAACATGCCGCCGATCGTTTGCCCGCCCGCGGAGAACACTTGATAGGTTTCGGTCCGGCCGATTTCTGCGCCCGCCTTTTGCCAGCCAAAAAGCTCGCCGTAGAATGCGAACGCCTTCTCCCAGTCGGCGGCCAGCAACTCGTGCCAGCCCACGCGCCCCTGCTTGGCGAGGTCGTCCGGTCGTCGTCGGCCGGGTTTCAATCCCTTGACCAACGCGAAGGTTGCCGTCTGGGGGTCGGCAACCACGGAAATCCGGCCGATGTTGCTGTCTGTCGGCGGGACATAGACGGCTCCGCCGAGACGCTTGATCCGATCGGCGGCGACGTCCACGTCGTTGACGCTGACATAGCCCATCCACCTCGGCGTCGCGCCCATTTTCCTTGCCTCCAGCGGCAGATCCATGAGCCCGCATACCGAGGCTTTTCCCGCGGCAAACATGGTGTAGGCCAGATTCGGCGTCGACGCGTCGTGCGCGTCCCAGCCCACCACTTTAGTGTAGAAGGCCTCCGCGGCCGCCATATCTGTCGTGATCAGCTCGTACCAGGCGAAACATCCGGGATAATCGACCACGCCGGTCTCTCCGTTCGCGCCTGCAATATTTCGCTGCGCCGCATTGAACCAGTTCGGCTGCGTTTCCGACGTATGGTCGAGAGGCTGAATCTCTTGGCCTCAATAATGGCGGGTGGGAGCGAATGCAAGTTGAACACCGCGCTCCTTTTGGCTCCACCAGGCACGAACACAACGAAAGCCATGACGGCGAGCCGCCCAAAACCAGCGGCCGTTCTGATTTCGCTCGCGTTCAGGTTGTTGGAGCCGGCGCAAATCCGCCGACAACAGGAATGATGAATAGAGCATGAATGACAGTCATCATCGGCGTCGTTCATGAAGGTGAAATCTTCGCCGTTTGTCGACCCGCGGCACGTCTACAGACAGTCGTCATCTTGCGGGTGGTCAGCCGTTGAAGTAGACTTGTCTAACTCGAACCATTTTGCAAGCTGATGGAGGATTCGACTATGCCACAAGTGAAGCAGGCTCCGAAGCGAAAGCGTGTGACGAAAGCTGTGCCGGCGTTGGGAGCGGCCGGGTTGACTTTTTCACTGGTGGGGGGCGCTTCGGCAGCGGTCGCACCGATAAATGACCAGCCTCAGACGCCAAATTATTCACCGAGTCACGCCGTCACGCTCGGCGAAGAGGAAATCGCCGACGTCAGTCTGGCGACGTTCTACGTCTTCGACAAGGAGAATACCGCGGCGGCTCAAGGCGGTGTGCAACTGGCGCGCGGCTGCGGTGGCTGCAGAGGTTGCAGAGGCTGCCGCGGCTGCAGGGGTTGCAGAGGCTGCGGCGTAGGCTTTGGATGTGGCGGTTGCGGCGGCGGTTGCTGCTTGTCGTGGGGATCTTGCCGCATCTGCTAGACCAGAGCGCTTTCCGATTGCGTTGACAAACGCAGGTCACCATGGCCGGGCTCGATACTATCGACCCGGCCAATCCATGTCTTCTTTGCAGTGCAGTGGGCGTCCGCAGGCGCGCATGACGGCCGAGTTGGCCCAATATTGTCGAGAAATGCCAGCGCGTGAGCTGGACGAGGGATTTCCAGTGATTGGAGCATACGCCTTGCACGGGCGGACTAGGATGCTGGGCAAAGCGCCTGTGCTGACATCATGACAGGCGATCGCAAGACCAATTCGGCCCGGCGCGCCGGCAAGGACGTTCCGCAGTTCGCGCCGAATTTCACCGTCTATGTCCTGCCGCCCGACGTCGTTTGTCTCTATTCCGAAGACCGCAAGTTTTTTCTTCACGGCGAGCTTTATTGTGCCCTCGCCTCTGCGATCGGAAAAGGCGGAAAGAGCCTTCCGCAGCTCGTCCGCGAGCTCGGGCAGCGTTTTCCTCCCGACAAGGTCGAGGAGGCTCTCAAACGGCTGATCGAGCGCCGCTACATCGTCCAGGCGTCGCCCTCGTCTGCCGGAGTGGTGGCCGGTTATTGGGCGAGCCTCGGCCTGCCGGCGGGATTGGCCGAGCAAAACCTCGGCAATTGTCGCGTCCGGGTCGAATCGATCGACGTGCAAGGTGCGGCCGCGTTCGGTGCGGCGCTGGGCAAGCTCGGCGTTCACATCGTCAAGCGCGCGGCGGACCTGACGGTCACGCTGGTGAACGATTATCTGGAACGACAGCTTGCCGAATTGAATCGGCAGCGGGTATCGGACCGGGCACCCTGGCTGCTGGTGCAGCCGTCCGGCGCCTTTCCGCTGGTGGGACCGGTGTTCAATCCAGGCAAGGGTGCCTGCTGGACCTGCCTGTTCGATCGCATGATCCGGAATCGAGAGATCAAGGGATTCCTCGACCGCGGGCCGGCGCGCCCCGTCGCCGTTTCACCGCTCGCGCGCAACACGCTTGGACAGGGTGCCATCCAATTTGCCGCGCTCGAAGTTGCCAAGGCCATCGCTACCGGCTTTCGCACCGAGCTGAACGATCACATCATCAGCCATGATCTCCTGGGATCGAGTGTCGTGAAGCACTACGTTGCGGCACGCCCGCAATGCCCGACCTGCGGCAGCAAGAAGCTGCGGAATCCACGCCGGGCGCCGACGCCGATCGAATTGGGCGAAGGTGCCAAGCTGGTCATGACCAGTGGGGGATACCGGACCGTGTCGTCGCGGGCGACCGTGGCGCGCTTCCGAAAGCATGTGAGCCCGCTCACCGGTGTGGTCACGCGGCTCGAGCGGATCGAAGCCGATTTGCCGATGAACACCAACTTTTATGCGGCGCACAATTTCTCGGCGCCGGCCCAGAACCTCAACGAACTCAGGGCCGGATTGACCGGTGGCAGCTTCGGCAAGGGCTCCAATGCCGAGCAGGCCGAAGCCAGCGCACTGATGGAGGCGATCGAGCGCTACTCGGGAATTTTTCAAGGCGACGAGATCAGGATAACGCGGCGGTTTTCGGATTTCGCGCCCGGCGAGGCGATTCCTCCCAACGACATCCTGCTGTTCAGCGATGCGCAGTCCTCACCGGAGCAGACCGGGGAAGAAGACGCACACGAGACACAATCCACCCCAGCGCCATTCGATCCATCGGCGAAGATCGAATGGTCGCCGGTCTGGTCCCTGCGCGATAACCGCTTCAAATATATTCCGACCAGTCTGTTGTATTTTTTCTACAGCGGTCCTGCCGCCTTCCATGCGGATTCCAACGGCTGCGCGGCGGGCAACACGATCGAGGAAGCCATCGTCCAGGGTTTCCTCGAACTGGTGGAACGAGATGCCTACGCGATCTGGTGGTACAACCGATTGCAACGGGCGGAGGTGGACCTCGCCCATTTCAACGATTCCTATGTTCGGGATCTGCAAAGCCAGCTTGCCGAAACCGGACGGCGGCTTTGGGTACTCGACGTCACCAGCGATCTCGGCATTCCCACCTACGTGGCGATATTGCACTGGATGCAAAACGGACAGGAGAACATCGAGTTCGGTTCAGGCGCGCATTTCGATCCCCGCATTGCCATGCTGCGCACGCTGACGGAGTTGAACCAGTTCCTGTCCATTGGCCTGATGGGAGGCGGAACCGGCGAAAAATCGAGCCTCGACGGCCTCACCCCATTGCGTCTTGAGAACTATCCCTTCCTGACGCCGGTTGGCGATCCGACGATCCCATCGGCGAGCGCGAAATTCGGCCCTATCGACAATACGCGCACGCAAGTAGACGCCTGCATCGACATCGCCAGGCGAGCAGGCCTCGATTTCCTCGTCCTCAATCAGACGCGGCCCGACGTTGGGGTCAACGTCGTCAGAGTGATCGTTCCGGGACTGCGGCATTTCTATCGCCGCTTCGGACCCGGCCGGCTTTACGATGTTCCGGTAAAGCTCGGATGGCTGGATCGGCCGCTGCCGGAAAGCGAACTTACGCCGTTCCTTCCACACTCTTGAGAGGTCACCGGGCTTGCGCGCTCCTGCAAAAAAGAAGGCGCGGCGGATCGCACCACCATGCATTTCCGCCCGGCTGAGCGCGCACATCGCGCTCCAAGCCGACGCGGACGGGAGTATTGTTGCCTGCTTCGACGACTATTCGGTCGGCCTGGGCACGTTCAGTCCCGGCGTCGTGGATCGTATGCATCAGTTGCGCGCAGGCCTGGCACTCGCTTCATTCACGGCTGGCCGCGCCGTCGACAAGGAAATCGGTCTGCTGGTCCATCGATTGGCCCAGCGCGGCCTTCTGGAGTTCGGCCTTGGGCGCGCCGACAGGGATCAGGTCGTCATTGAGCCGCAGGTTCCCGATTATTGGCCGCAAACGCCAAAGCTCGGCAATCAGGACGTGATTGCGCTGTCGCGCTTTGCCTATTTGCGGCGGCGCGGCAATGAGATGGTGCTGGAATCGCCCCGCGCCGGCGCATTATTCAGAATTTGCGATCCGAAGATCGCCACCGCCCTCGCCTTGCTGTCCACGCCGCAAAAAGTCGCTGCATTCTGGCGGCAGCCCGGCTTTCCCGGAATCGAGCTTCTCGCATTGCTGGTGGATTGCCAGATCCTTTTCAGGGTCGACGCAAACGGCGATGGCCTGCGAGCCTCCGAGGGTGACGACGACCTCGTTCTCTGGGATTTCCACGATCTTCTATTCCATACGCGCAGCACGGAAGGGCGCCAGGCCAACCCGCTTGGCGGATTATATCCCTATGCGGGTCTGATACCTCCGCCACCGGCGGTGCGACCCCGCTGGCCTGGAAAGAAAATCGATCTGCGCAAGGTCTCGGCCACGTCCTCGGAAGCACCCTCGCCGTTCACGAGGCTCCTGCATGAACGCCATTCGACGCGCGACTTCGACGACACCCGACCGATCACCCTCGCCGAGCTTGCACGGTTTCTCGATAGCGCCGCGCGTATCCAGGCGAAGTGGAAAGACAAGGCCGACCTCGGCAACGGCGGTCCTGATGTCTCGTACGCCGCCAGGCCGTATCCGTCGGGAGGCGGCGCCTACGAGCTTGAGCTCTATCTGGCGGTTGGCAACTGCGAAGGACTTGCGCGCGGCTTCTATCATTACGACGCCGACCAGCACGCGCTGGTGCCGATCGGCGTAAAGACGCCAGAACTCGAAGCGCAGCTGGCGGCTGCCGAATTTGCGATGGGAGCTCCCGCCGCGCCCCAGATTCTGATCACGATCGCCGCGCGCTTTGGCCGGGTTTCATGGAAATACAGCTCGGTCGCCTACTCGCTGATTCTGAAGGATGCCGGTGTATTGCTTCAGACGCTCTACATGATGGCAACCGATATGGGGCTCGGTGGCTGTGCGATCGGCACCAACAATATCGACCTGTTCGCGAAAATGACCGGGTTGGAATTCCACGTCGAGGGCCCGGTCGGTCAGTTTGCCCTCGGCCGCGGCAGCAAACCGGGATCGGCCGATGAGCCACCGCCCGCACAAGGTTCACTCGATTGACCTGAATCAATCGACCGAAACGCCTATACGGTAGCTTGTTCCCTCAAGTTCAAAACGCTCATGCCCGCGCATCTGGTGCAAGATTGATCCACGGTCAACAGATCGCAGGCCAGGAGGAACAAAACCATGCCGACCCACTTCCACGCCATCGTCTGGATCGATCATTCGCAGGCCAAGGTTTTTCACATCGGTCTGTCGGGCGACGACGAGGTTGTCCTGCATCCGCATATGCCGACGCGCCACCTCCACCATAAGGCCAACTCGATCGGCAGCGGCCATGCCGGATTTGACAAGGAATTCCTTGCGCAGGTGATGAACGCCGTCAGCGATGCCGGCGAAATCCTGATCATTGGTCCTGCCGGCGCCAAGACGGAACTCGCGAAGTTTCTCCGCGAACAACATTCCCACATCGGCGATCGCATCGTTGCGGTTCAAGCCGCCGATCATCCCACCGACCGCGAAATCGTGGCCTTTGCCAAGCAGTATTTCAAGATCGGACCCGGAAGGGTCACCGCTGCGGGTGGATCGCTTTAGCGGCTCGTCACTGCGATTTGCCCCGTTGCCGCAACCCGCGCGTGACGTGATTCCCTCAGGAGACCGGCAGAACGACGCTCATCGTCGGCGCGTGGCGGCGCGGCCAGCTGTCTCGCTGCGAGACGGAGATTTCCGAGTTCGCCGCCGCGCCGTTATTTCCGGAGCCGGCCTGCTTTCCTCGCCTTCAGGCACGCCCGCCGCGGTCAGCAGCACCCGGGCCGCCGACTTCGCTGCCCGTGCCATGGCCGGGTCGTCACGCACCAGCGCCGCTGCCATGGCGCCTTCCACCAGGATCGTCAGCTGGGTCGCAAGGCCGTCGGGATCGGCGACGCCAAGCCGCGTCAAAATATCTCGGAATGCGACACGCCGCCGTTCCTTTTGATCGATGGCAATCCGGGTCGCCGGGTGGCCGCGCTCCCCTATTTCGGCGACGGCGTTGACGAAGGGGCAGCCGCGAAACGCCTTGCTCGCGAACCAGCGTTCGAGCCAATCGAAAACGCCCAGTATCTGCTCAAGGGGTGGCCGGTCGGGAATGCTACGCGGAACGGCGCGGCGCATCAGATACGCGACAATCAGCGCGTCCTTGGACGGGAAATAGTTATACAGCGTGCGCTTGCTGATCCCGATTTCGGCGGCGATCGAGTCGACCCCGACGGCGCGAATGCCCTGCCCGTAGAACAGCCGGTCGGTGGTCTCGAGGATCCTGTCCTTCATGGCTTGTCGGGCGGCATCACGACTCATCGTTACACAGACCACATTCCGGTTGCCCCAAGTGGCCATACTTACACCGATCAGTGTAGTCAAGCGCGTTACAGTAAAAGGATCCGAAGCCGCTTGCGTTCATGTCTTCATTTTCTAGACTTTAAAGTAATCACGGTACCAGTTGACAAAGCGAGCCACGCCTTCGCGGACCGGAGTCCTCGGCTGATACCCTACGGCCTTGACGAGCGAACTCACATCCGCGGATGTATTCGGGACGTCGCCGGGCTGCAAAGGCAGCAATTCCCGGATCGCCTTTCTTCCCAATGCCTCCTCGATCGCTTCAACGTACTCGATGAGGTGGACCGGGCTGTTATTGCCGATGTTGAGAATGCGAAAGGGCGCGTTGCTCGTCGCCGGATCCGGATTGTCGCTATCCCAATCAGGATCAGGACGCGCGATGTCATCGCTGACGCGGAGAACGCCTTCGACGATGTCGTCGACGTAGGTAAAATCGCGAATGTGTTGGCCGTTGTTGAAGAGCTTGATGGGCTCTCCCGCCAGAATGTTCTTGGTAAACAGGAACAGCGCCATATCGGGTCGACCCCACGGCCCGTAGACCGTAAAAAACCGCAACCCGCTTGTCGGCAGCTTGAACAGGTGACTGTAGCTGTGGGCCATCAATTCATTGGCGCGTTTGGTGGCGGCATAGAACTGCAGCGGATGGTCGGCGCCCCGATGTTCACTGAACGGCATATGGGTATTCGCGCCATAGACGCTGCTTGTGCTTGCATAGGTCAAGTGATCGACCTTTGCATATCGGCACGCCTCCAGGATGTTGGTGAAGGCTACGATGTTGCTTTCGACATAGGCGTGAGGGTTCTCCAGGCTATAGCGAACGCCGGCCTGGGCCGCGAGATGAATGACCCTATCGAAAGGGCCATCGGAGAAGCAACTCTTGACGGCTGCAGGATCCGCCAGATTGAAGCGGTGGAAGCGATAGTCTCCAGGGCTTTGTAATGCTATTTGCTCGAGAACTTCGAGCCGGGACTCCTTGATCTCAGGGGAGTAGTAGTCGTTGACAACGTCGATCCCGACGACGGAATCTCCTCGCTGCAGCAGGCGCGCAGCGGTGTGAAAGCCGATGAATCCGGCGTTGCCGGTGACCAGAACTCGCATGTCGCAACCTACCGCCGTTACCGAATTGATGGGTGTTCGTTTGTGAAGCCGTTACGCATAGGCCGGCTTTGGCGCGGACCGCGGGCTTCCCTTTTAGAAGTCAGCAGACATCTAAAGGACCAAGGAGCCTGCAAGAAAGTCGCCGTGGCGGCTGGGTTCTCCTAACATGGAATCTGGCAGAGCGCGGCCGGCGGTGCCGTTCCGTGTAAGCAAAACTCGAATGGTGACTATCCGGTGCCGATTTAAGTTGATTACGATTGTAGAGATCGACAGCCAAATATCTGATTTCAGGATTGTCTTTGGTCGGGGCAGCTGGATTCGAACCAACGACCTGCAGTACCCAAAGCTGATAAGTCACGTTTCCCAGAGTATCCTAGAGTTGCCTCATACTACACAACACCCTCATTTATCGATACTTCTTTCTCCCTACGTTTCCTGAGCTATGCTATCGTTTCTGGTGATGGTGGCGACTCGGTGGCGATTTGGAGATCAAGATCGGACGACGAGCCTTGTCCGCCCTGCCCGCAGTCACCCGGCCAACTATCTTCTATGACACCGATCTCACAGGTTTCGGACTGAAAGCCTCACCGACTGGCGCCCTCTCATATATCGTAGAGTATCGTCCCGGCGCAGGCGGACGCAATGTCTCCAAGCGAAGGATGGTAATAGGCACCCCCAAAAACCTGACGCCCGAGGAGGCCCGAAATGAGGCGTCAGGCATTCTCGCCCGCGTAAGACTAGGCGACGATCCAGCCGCAGAGCGGTCAAATGCGCGAAAGGCAGAGACCGTTAGCGACCTCCTCATCGGGTTCATGGACGATCACATTCGTGCAAAGCGGAAAGCCCGGACTGCGAAGCTATTTCAGGGTTATGTGGACAACCATATTGTGCCGGCCCTAGGGACACGCAAAGCCCCCTCCCTGAGCCGTACGGACATCGAGCGTCTGCATAAGGCTATCGGCAAGGCCCACCCCGTAACGGCCAACCGGGTGTTAGCCCTGATCGGTGCAGCCTACGCCTACGGCCTGCGATCCGGCCAACTACCGGAACGTATGGCCAATCCAGCCACCGCAATTGAAAAGTTTCGCGAGGAAACTCGTGAGCGGTATCTTTCGGAACCAGAACTCCTTCGCCTCGGTGAGGCGATTCGGGAAGCCGAGACGGTTGGCATTCCTTGGGTCAAGCAAAGCAGGTCAAAGCATGCCCGGAAAAGTGAGAATCGCATCACCAATATCGGCCCGCACGCAGCGGCAGCGTTGCGCCTATTGATATTTACGGGGGCCCGCCTGCGTGAGATTCTTGATTTACGCTGGGACCACGTCGATTTCCAACGCGGACTGCTGTTTTTGCCGGATTCGAAAACCGGGAAGAAGACCATCGTACTTGGATTGGCGGCGCTTGCGGTTCTCGAAAACCTGCCGCGCGTCGGAAAGTTTGTCATCGCGGGTATCGAGGCCGACAAGCCACGGGCGGACCTTCAACGACCGTGGACGCTGGTTTCCAAAAGGGCTGATTTGGCAGGTCTCAGGCTCCATGATCTGCGGCACTCCTTCGCAAGCGTCGGTGCTGGATCCGGTTTCGGCCTGCCTGTCATTGGCAAGTTGCTCGGACATTCGAATTTCAAAACCACGGAGCGATATGCTCATCTCGCGGCAGACCCCTTGCGGCGCGCGTCCGACGCAATAAGCGGGTCGATAGCAAAGGCTATGGGCGAACCTACGCTGCTTGCATCCGGTTAACCAGGCCGCGGAGGACTTTAAAAATCTCCCGATGTGAGACGGATCTCCAACATTTCGGGTCTTGGTCGGCCGGATGGAAGTCTGCTCTGGCCGGCACATGCTCCCAGTCCTCCGCAACCGAGCCGAGGAGTACGATCATGCAAGACCAATTGAATGAGCCCGCAGCGCCCAGCCGAGTGCCGTGGAACAAGGGCAAGCTGACTGGGGCAAAGCCGCCGCTGCGACCCAAACACGTCTGGTCGATCCGGACAAAGCTCCAGATCGAGGGCCGCGCTCGCGACCTCGCCATGTTCAATCTGGCAATCGACAGCAAACTTCGTGGCTGTGATGTCATCGCCATCCGGGTCGAGGATGTCGCCGCAGGTGGATACACGGCGGATCGCGCAACCGTTCGACAAAAGAAGACCGGGCGGCCCGTCAGATTTGAATTGAGCGAGCAGACCCGCCAAGCCATCGACGACTATTTGAAGGCTGCCAAAAAGAGGCCCGGCGAGTTTTTGTTCACAGGTCGTCGCGGTGCTGGCCGCAGTATGACAACCCGCCAATATGCTCGTCTGGTCTCTGAGTGGATCGGCAGCGTTGGACTGGATCCGAGACTGTTTGGCACGCATTCACTGCGACGCACAAAAGCCACCCTGATCTATCGGCGGACGGGCAACCTGAGGGCTGTCCAACTCTTGCTCGGGCATACCAAGATCGAAAGCACGGTCCGGTATCTCGGCATTGAGGTCGATGACGCCCTGGCAATAGCGGAACAAGTTGATGTCTGAAATACCCGGGCAGAGCGGACATGCTCTGCCCGACCTCTAACCGCCGGTTTGTGCCAGACCCCGACATGGCGCGTTTTTATTCGATGACCTCGTCGGCGCGGCTCAGCATCGTCGGTGATATGTTGATGCCCAGGGTCTTGGCGGTTGTAACGTTGATGATCAATAAGAATTTGGTGGGAAAGGCGACCGGCAGATCTGCTGGCCTGGCGCCCTTAAGTATCTTGTCGACATAGATCGCGCTCTGGCGTGCCAATGCGAAATAATCCGAGCCGTACGACATCAGCGCTCCGAGTGACGGCCCGAGCCGAGTCGACGTCACCGCTGGCAAGCGATGTTCTATCGCCAAGTCCAGCATTTCCTTGTGCGCGATGCTTCCTTGAATCAGGAGTGCGTCTGCGCCTTTGCCGGCCAAACTTTTAAAAGCAGCCTCCAGTGATAGTTCTGGTCGGAGCATGATAGGGTCCACTTCCACACCAGCGCGGCGCGCAGCTTCCCGGATCTGTTCCACGTACGGCTTAACAAAGGGATCGTTCTCGTCGCCGAGCACGCCGAGACGTTGCGCGGTAGGAATGAGTTCGCGGATCAGCTCCACGCTCTTTCCGGCCAACTCCGCGCCGCCGCTCGACTGCCCCGTGACGTTGCCACCCGGCTGGGCGAGGCTCGCGACGAGGCCGCTCGCAACCGGATCGCCCGCGCCTGCCATCACGATTGGTATGTCGCGCGTTGCCTGTTTCGCCGCCAACGCTGCGGGCGTGAAAAATGTGACTATTAAGTCGACCTTAAGGCCGACCAGTTCGGCGGCCTTTTCCAACTGAAGGTCCGGCCTGCCAGCAGCCGAGCGTATTTCAAGGCGAAGATTGCGTCCTTCGACATAGCCCGCATCGCGCAGGCCCTCGCGCAACGCTTCCAGCAGCGGCTTCGGGTCTGGACTAGTTAAGGTGAGGACACCGATCGTGTACATCTTCATATGCTGCGCCCGCGCCCCAAGCGGCCACGCTGCCGCGCCGCCAATGAGCGTGATTAAATCGCGCCGCCTCATTTGCCCTCCCAGTACCGTCCACCACCGTAGCATAACTGCGGACCGAAGTCCGTTCTGGGTCCAGGCTGTGTGAAAACACCATCAAATGATATGATTCTCCTGCGATTTGGCCGGAGGATTCGATGACACGCTTTGTCGTTGGCGATGACCGCAGTCAGAGCA
>NZ_SSNA01000021.1 GCF_004799445.1 Bradyrhizobium sp. | reverse complement strand
TGCAGCAGCTTGGCGTCGGTCGGAAAGCTGATGTTCTTGGGCTGCACAGTGGTGTCGATCGTGACCCGCTTGAGGTCCTGGCTGCGCAGTGCCCCGCTGGCATGCGCCACCCGCAAGCTCTCGGCCAACAGCAACTCCAGTTTGTCGCCGAGCCGCTTACGCCAATGGCTCAGGTCCGATCGTTCGTGCGGAAACTCGTGCTGGAAAAACTCTTCGCCGGTCAAGTACTGGAAATAGGGGTCATAGACCCAGCGCTCGCAGACGCCCTCATCGGACAGTCCGTAAACCTGTTTGAGCAGCAGCAACCCGATCGCAAACCGCGTCGGGATCCCGGGCCGGCCCTTGTCACTGTAGAGCGGGGCGATCTCGCCGTCGATAAAGTCCCAGTCGACCTTCTCGGCCAACTGCGCCAGTTCGTGCTTGAGGTTGATGATCTGGTCCAGCCGTGCTCGGAACAGATCGCCTGATCTCCTGGTCTCGGGCTTCTTCGGTCGCATCGTTTTCCTCCGATGCGGCAACAGAATCATGCTTCGACGAGAAGGGGAATCTCAAAAATGAAATTGCAAGGTTCTGCGGCCTTCGACCCCAAAACCTTGCAATCTCAAACCTACCCATACGCCGGAAACAGAATCTCCCTCAACGCCTTGGTCGTTGTTCACGGACGACTATTCCGCAATCAAGTATTTGACCCGTGGCAAAGTACGATGCGCTCTTCGCGTAGACGGCGCGGTTTAGGGAGCATGTGGATAATCCCCTACCGAGGCCCGTTGGCTTACTCGGTCGATGGCGTCCTTCGCCTCCTCTTCTGCCAGCAGCATGAAAATCACCTGACGCCGCTCCTCATCCATTTCCTTCTGTTCAGCCAAGAGTCTTCTTAAGAAAAGCGAAAGATTCTTCTCTTGCATAAAACGTTGCATGACTATCCGCTCCTACACACAAATCAGATCGGAAATTCGGAAGCGCAGTATTGACCTGCATCAAAGGAAGCTCGCCAGGGGTTGATGCTAACGGCAATGAGAGTTTCGGTCTCCTGACGAAAGACCGAAGGTATTTACGGCACCGACGCCACCGTGGCCGATTGTCTCGACCAGCAAGGCGTCGCTCCGCTCCTCGAGATGGGCGGCTGGGAGCGATCGATCACCACACGGTCGATGTGCCGGAAAGCCTCGATACCGACGAACTCGACCGTCGTTCCTTCAGGCGAAACCTCAAAGAAACGGCCCCAGCGCGGGGGAAGCTGCACTGAGGCCATCGTCTTCCTGGAACGCGCTGGGGTCTCCGAAATCCATCATAATTATTCCAAACTCCGCCTCGGCGCCGCTGTTCAATTTTGATCACCTCATCTGATTTTTTTCTGCAATTGTACCGGATACCCTAACTTCAAAGGTACGAGGTCCGTTACGGCACCGGACCGGTTGGCCCCAATGGAAGCCGAAAAATGATTCGCGGCTCTTGGCTCGAACTCAGCGCTCGATTCTCTTACCACCGTTGGCGCTGACCGCCGTCCAAAGCTAGTCTCACGTACATCGGTCTGTTGATGCACATCATGGCAGGTCCCTCGGCTTATTGCGAATAATAATTGTAAAGGGCCAACGGAGGAAATTATGAAAAGAGCAATGTTAGCTACCCTCATTCTGATAACTACATCATCGTTCAGCACGACGGCGTTTTCACAAAAAGAAAAAGCCGACGTTGGTAAGTTGGAATTTGAGGTGCATTGTGCCATTTGCCACGGCATGGATGCGAAGGGTAATGGCCCATACGTTTCCAGTCTCAAGGTCGCGCCGCCTGACCTAACAATAATTGCCAAGAACAATGCAGGCGTGTTTCCGGCCGACCACATTATCGGCGTCATAGATGGCCGCACACAGGTCACAAGCCACGGCTCACGTGACATGCCTATTTGGGGCGATCGATATGCGATCAGTGCCGCTGAACACTTTGCGGGTTCGCCGTACGATCAGGAAGCTTACATACGGGGCCGCGTTCTCATACTGGTCGACCATCTCCGCCGAATTCAGCAAAAATAGACCGGGAGATGACGCAAACGCGGGTTCAAGGAGAACTGCGGGTAATCCGAGCGGCTTAATTCCCCTTTGAGCAACGGGCTCGGTCAACGCTGCTGCGCATCAGTTAGACCTAAAATCCGTAGACTGTTCACGCGTGATCGAGCCGTCCTCGATGTAGACGATCCTGTCGGCAAATCCGAACAGCCGCGGATCGTGAGTCACCACCAGAACGGCGCGGCCTCGCTCTTTGGCGATCGCAGAGAGAATCGCCATGGTTGCCTGCCCATTGGCCGCGTCCAGCGCGGCAGTTGGCTCGTCGGCGAGAATGGCTGAAGGCTCCGCTACGATGGCTCGCGCGATCGCGACCCGCTGTTGCTCGCCGCCGCTGAGCTGGCGAGGGAAAGACGCAATTTTGGATGTTAAGCCAACGCTCGCTAGTATCTCCTCGGTTTTTGCCATCGCTTTGAGCCCACGCTCGCCGCGCACGTCGAGGGCCAATCGAACATTTTCGGCGACAGTCAGCGTGGAGAACAGGTGATAGGATTGGAAGACGAAGCCGATATGCTGCCGCCGGATCTTCGCGAGCTCTTCGGGCAGCGCCCCGCTGGTGGTGGCGCCACAAACTCGGACAGTGCCGACGGTAGGCGCAAGCATACAGCCAAGGATCGACAGAAGAGTCGTCTTGCCGCTGCCGGACGGTCCCATTAACACCGTTAGTTCGCCGCCATTCAGGGTCAGATCGATGTCCTTCAGCGCCTGCACCCTTGCTGGCCCGCTGCCAAAGCTCCTGCTGACATTCGCAGCCTCGATGACGGGCTCGGTCACCGGGTCAGCACAATCACAGGATCGACGCGAACAACGCGAAAAATCGCGGTAAACGCTGAAACAATGCACATGAGGATAGTGAGAACGAACAGCTCCATTATCAAACTGGGCGTGATCACGACCTGTAATGCACTTTTCGCGGTTAAATTGACGACGGCGATTCCGATCAACGCCGCAATGGCAAATCCGATGATGGCGTTGACCAGTGCCTGACAGACAATGACTTGGTAAATATAGCTGTTGGAGGCGCCCATCGCGCGCAACGTGGCGAACTCGTAAAGATGGTCTTTGGTGCTGGAATAGAGTGTCTGTGCGACGATGACGGTGCCGACAATAACCCCGAGCAGCGCGCTTGCAGCGAGTGCCGCACCGGCTCCTGTTTGGAAAAGCCAGAACGACCGACTTTTCTCTCTGAACTGATCTGGAGTGAGCGCCTGAATGCCGGTATTGTTCGAAAGAATATTCCGACGGGTCCGTTCGATATCGGCTTCCGGCTTCAGCCGAACGAGGAAATGACTGGTAAAGCTCTCCGGAAATCCGATGTAGGCCCGAGCTTCGCGAAGATCTGAAAATACGTAGGGCGTCGTCATGAATGAACGAATGCCGTCCGTAACCGCGCCAACCGTTACAGGTTGGCCGCGAATTTCAGCAGTTGCGCCGACGCCAGACACGCCGAGCCGATCGTAGTAGGACCGATCGATCACCACTGTTCGCGGAGTAGCCAAACTCTGGGCCGTCCCTTCCACGACATTCCAAGGAGACAATCCGCCGGCGGTCAAGTCAGTCCCGACGACGATTACCGAAGTCATCGCTCCGTCCGGCAGGCGCCAACCCGAAAATCCAACCACTCCTGGAACGACTTTGGACACTCCTTCGATGTTCAGGAGGCGGTCTCTCATTCCGGTGTTGAGAAGCGAGAGATCCTCGAAGTAATTCGCTCCACTCGAAACAATCCAGAGGTCGGTCGAGGTGTGATCGATCATAGTTGTGATCATGCCGCTGAAGCCGAAGTAAAGGCCCGTCTGCACCATCACCAGCACCACCGAAAACACGATGCCCGTGAGCGAGGCGATAAAGCGAAGCCGATCTTGGAAGAGATTTCGCAATGCCAGCGTAACAACGAGTGACATATTTCGGAGCCTCAGTTCACGCTGAAAAGTTGGACGGTCAGGTCGTTGCAGACGCATCGCCCGCCCCAGTACGGACGGCGTCACGAATGGGTTCATTATTTAACGTGCAATCAGTATTGCGTTTGGGGCAGCGTTTATTGATGTGAGTCAATTATCGTCGCGGCCCTGAATGTTTGCTGTGGGTGTGCACCGTGACAAGGCGGCGCTTTCCAGTGGGTGCGAGCCCCACCCGGCAACCGCTCCAGCGGCAAGCAATCGGAGCAGTCATGGAGGTAACCTCGTGCACGGTAGGTGCCATGTGTGGACGGCTCCGGGTTGGCAAGAGCTTTTTTCACGTTTTGCAGCATTGGTCGGTGCAGCCATGTGTTCGGCCTTTGAATGCGGTTCACATGACCGCTGGCCATAATGCCCTCCGCGGATCAGGTCCCGACCAACACCTCGCATTCAAGAATGCTATGGCACATGTGGGTTGTCCTGATCGCCAGATCGACCGGCTCTGCATTACGTGCTGTTCGCCCTCCCAACCTTCACATCACGCCGGTTCTCCGGCGCGATCTCGGTTACCGCGCAAGCGCGACAGGTTCCTTGTATCGCTCACCCCTAGCCATCATGGCCCAGACCATTCGCGCGAT
>NZ_SSNA01000209.1 GCF_004799445.1 Bradyrhizobium sp. | reverse complement strand
CGACCCTTGCTGCCGCGCGCCAGGCCGGCACGCTGTCGCTGGCGCTGCGCAGCATTGCCGACCTCAACCAGGTCGACGTCGGGTCCGAGGATCGGACTCGCCAGCGAGGCAGCGTCAATGTCGTTCGCTACGGCATCACCAACCCGACCACGATATTGAAGTGATCAAAGGGATTTAACGACATGAATTGCAGGGGAAATCAGCTGATGCGGAATTTTACGATCCGCGCCCTGTCGTTTTCGGCCGCCGCCGCGATGACGCTCAATCCGGCGCTGGCGCCGGCCGTGGCGAGCGACTATCGCCCGGTCGCGCCGGTCGCCGCCGATGGGCAGATGAACGCGCGATTTCTCTCACTCGGCATCGGCAAATCGATCGTGATCGACCTGCCGCGTGACATCAAGGATGTGCTGGTCGCCGACCCGAAGATTGCGAATGCCGTCGTGCGTTCGGCGCAGCGCGCCTACATCATCGGCGCCGCGGTCGGTCAGACCAACATCATTTTCTTCGATTCCGCAGGCCAGCAGATCGCGGCCTATGACATCGCCGTCAAGCGCGACCTCAACGGCGTGCGCGCCGCGCTCAAGCAGGCACTGCCGAATTCCGACATTCAGATCGAAGGCCTTGGCGACTCCGTGATACTTTCCGGCACCGCGGCCAGTCCGATCGAGGCACAGCAGGCCGGCGAAATGGCCGCGCGGCTGGCAGGCAACGCTGAGAAGGTCGTCAACTCGATCGTGGTCCGCGGCCGCGACCAGGTGATGTTGAAGGTCACGGTCGCCGAGGTCGCACGGTCGATCATCAAGCAGTTGGGCATCGACCTCAGCGGCCAGCTCAACTACGGCACCGCGGTGGTGAACTTCAACAATGCAAACCCGTTCACCGCAACCGGCCAGCCGATCGTCGCCGGTAATGCCATCACCACGGCGTTCGGGTCGACCCCGTCGGTCAAGGCCACCCTGCGCGCGATGGAGAGCGCCGGCGTGGTACGAACGCTGGCGGAGCCGAATCTGACGGCAATTTCCGGCGAGTCGGCAACATTCATTTCCGGCGGCGAATTTCCGATTTCGACCGGCGTGACCTGCCAAACGACGGCCGCGGGCTCTGTCGGACAGTGCGCGCCGTCGATCGCCTTCAAGAAATTCGGCATCTCGCTCAACTTTACGCCGGTGGTGCTGACGGAAGGCCGGATCAGCCTGCGGGTGATGACCGAAGTATCCGAAGTCTCGAACGACAATTCGATCAACATCACCGGGGTCCAGGTTCCGTCCGTCAAGACCCGCCGCGCCGAGACGACGCTGGAAATTCCGTCCGGCGGCTCGATGGCGATGGCCGGATTGATTCAGGAGCAGACCAAGCAGGCGATCAACGGGCTTCCCGGTCTTTCGCAGCTGCCTGTGCTGGGCGCGCTGTTCCGCAGCCGCGACTACGTCAACAACCAGACCGAGCTGATGGTGCTGGTGACCCCCTATATCGTTCGGGCCGTCGCGCAGAAGGACCTGTCGCGTCCCGATGACGGGTTTGCCGCGGCCTCCGATCCGCAGGCGGATCTTCTGGGCAGCATCAATCGGATCTATGGCGTTCCCGGCCGCGTCGAACCGGCCCGCAATTATCGCGGTACCTACGGCTTTATCACTGACTGAGACGGGACAAGGACGAAAAAGATGACAACCAAGATACCCGTCCATTGCAAGCGAGCTCTCCGCATCGCCGGAACGCTTGTGGGCGCAGCCGTCGCGCTCAGCGCGTGTACGCATACCGATCAGGTCGCGACGACAGCAAGCGTTCCCGACGATTACCGGCTGCGGCATCCGATCGCGATCCAGGAGGCCGAACGCTCGGTCGTGATTTTCGTCGGTCGCGCGCGCGGGGGCCTGTCCGCCGAGCAACGCGCCGACGTGATGGGGCTGGCGCAGACCTGGCTCCATGAAGGAACCGGCGCGATCATAGCCGATGTGCCGAACGGCACGCCCAACGCCCGCCCTGCGGCGGATGCTTTCCGGGAAGTCCAGGCGCTGCTCTCGGCGGCCGGCGTGCCGGCGCGCGGCATCACTGTCCGTCACTACCACCCGGAGGACCCGCGCCAGTTGGCAACGATCCGGTTGAACTATCCGAAAATCTCTGCCGTGGCCGGGCCCTGCGGGCTGTGGCCGGAGGATCTCGGTCCCTCGATCAAGGACAAGAGCTATTTCGAAAACAAGTCGTACTACAATTTCGGCTGCGCCTATCAGCACAATATGGCGGCGATGATCGATAATCCCGCGGATCTCGTTCAGCCGCGCCCTGAGACACCCGCCTATACGTCGCGGCGCACGGAAGGCTTTGACAAGTATCGCAAAGGCAACACGACTTCGACCAACTATCCCGAATCCGACAAGGCCAAACTCAGCGATACAGGCAAATGATCAACTACGCGCGCCAGAATCCCGAAGTGCAGACGGACGTCACCTCGCCGCCCGCGGACGATCATATCGCCCCGGCGCCGCGCGTGTCGGTGCAGGCCTTCTGCGAGACTGTGGAGACCGCAGCCGCGGTGCAGTCGGCGGGCGAGGACCGACGCCTCGGCAAGGCCCATCTCAAGATTCAAATGGGCGGCATGGCGGCCGCCGTCGAAGCCTATCGTAGCGCACCTACTCCGAACGTGATCATTCTCGAGACCGAAGGCCGCAACGACATCCTTACCGGCCTCGATCAACTCGCAACCGTGTGCGATTCCGGAACGCGCGTCATCGTGATCGGCCGCGTCAATGACGTCACGCTTTATCGCGAATTGGTGCGCCGCGGCGTCAGCGACTACGTCATTTCGCCGGTCAACGCGCTCGACGTGGTGCGCTCGATCTGCGGGTTGTTTTCCTCGCCGGAAGCGAAGGCGGTCGGCCGCATCATCGCCGTGGTCGGCGCCAAGGGCGGCGTCGGCGCGTCCACCATCGCACACAACGTGGCCTGGGCCATTGCCCGCGATCTGGCGCTGGATTCCGTGGTAGCCGATCTCGACCTCGCGTTCGGCACCGCCGGCCTCGACTACAATCAGGACCCTCCGCAAGGGATCGCCGACGCGGTGTTTTCACCAGATCGCGTCGATACGGCGTTCATCGACCGCCTGCTGTCGAAATGCACCGACCATCTCAGCCTGCTGGCGGCGCCGGCGACACTCGATCGGGTCTACGATTTCGGCGCGGAAGCCTTCGACGCGATCTTCGACACGCTCCGCACAACGATGCCGTGTATCGTCCTCGACGTCCCCCATCAATGGTCGGGATGGACCAAGCGCGCGCTCGTGGGCGCGGACGATATCCTGATCGTCGCAGCGCCGGATCTCGCCAACCTGCGCAACACCAAGAACATATTCGACCTGCTGAAGGCATCGCGGCCCAACGACCGGACACCGCTGTATTGTCTCAATCAGGTCGGCATACCCAAGCGGCCGGAAATCAATTCAGGCGAGTTCGCCAAGGCCATCGAGAGTGAGCCGATCGCGTCGATTCCGTTCGACCCGCAAATGTTCGGCTCGGCGGCCAACAACGGCCAGATGATCGCGGAAATCTCCGCGACCCATCGCAGCACCGAAATGTTCCTGCAGATCGCGCAACGGCTGACAGGCCGCGGCGAAACCAAAAAGCCGCGGGGGTCGTTCCTGTCGCCCCTGCTCGAGAAGCTGCGGGCCAAGTAAACTTGACCCGCTGGGAGTATTGTCGTGTTTGGTAAGCGTAGCACAGAAGGCGATTCGCGGGTTGTGAAGCCCGCCGCTGGCGTGCCGGAACCGTCTTCCGGTGCTACGCCAGCGGTTTCGCGCATCCCGTCTCCGCCTACCGTTTCTTCCCCGCCCCTGTCGCCGGCCAAATCGGCACCACCTGCGCCCGCTATCGAAACGCGGCGCTCGGACACCTATTATCAGGTCAAGGCGACGATCTTCGGCGCCTTGATCGAGGCAATCGACCTTGCCCAGCTCGCCAAGCTCGATGGCGAATCGGCGCGCGAGGAAATACGCGATATCGTCAACGAAATTATCGCGATCAAGAACATCGTCATGTCGATCGCCGAGCAGGAAGAGCTGCTCGACGACATCTGCAACGACGTGCTCGGATATGGGCCGCTTGAACCGCTGTTGTCGCGCGACGACATCTCCGACATCATGGTCAACGGCGCCGGAACGGTGTTTATCGAAGTCGCCGGCCGGATCCAGCGCACCGGAATTCGTTTTCGCGACAACCAGCAATTGCTGAATATCTGCCAGCGCATCGTCAGCCAGGTTGGCCGGCGCGTCGACGAATCCTCGCCGATCTGTGACGCCCGCCTGGCCGACGGCTCGCGCGTCAACGCCATCGTTCCGCCTCTGGCGCTTGACGGCCCCGCGCTGACGATCCGCAAGTTCAAAAAGGACAAGCTGACCCTCGACCAGCTGGTCAAATTCGGCGCGATCTCGCCGGAAGGCGCGGAAATCCTGCAGATCATCGGGCGCTGCCGCGCCAATGTCCTGATTTCAGGCGGCACCGGTTCCGGCAAGACGACGCTGCTGAATTGCATTACCAATTACATCGACGACGAAGAGCGCATCATCACCTGCGAAGACGCCGCGGAGCTTCAACTGCAGCAGCCGCACGTGGTGCGGCTGGAAACGCGTCCGCCCAATATCGAAGGCGAGGGTCAAATCACCATGCGCGAACTGGTCCGGAACTGCCTGCGTATGCGCCCCGAACGCATCATCGTCGGCGAAGTCCGCGGACCGGAAGCGTTTGACCTCCTGCAGGCCATGAACACCGGTCACGACGGATCGATGGGAACGCTGCATGCCAACAATCCCCGGGAAGCGCTGTCACGGTGCGAATCGATGATCACCATGGGTGGTTTCTCGCTGCCCTCGCGGACCATTCGCGAGATGATCTGCGCTTCGATCGACGTGATCATCCAGGCGGCTCGCCTGCGCGACGGCTCGCGGCGCATCACCCACATTACCGAGGTGATGGGCATGGAAGGCGACACCATCATCACCCAGGACCTGTTCCTGTATGACATGGTCGGCGAGGACGCCAACGGTCACATCATAGGCCGACACCGCTCAACCGGCATCGGACGGCCCCGCTTCTGGGATCGCGCGCGGTATTACGGCGAAGAAAAGCGGCTTGCTGCGGCGCTCGATGCCGCTGAAGTCGCCACGGAGGTCTGAGGGGTCGGTCATGAAAATGCAAACACTCGCACTGGCCTTTCTCGCCGCCGCCGCCATCGGTGGCCTGGCGTGGGTCTTCATCTATCCCTTGATCTCGGGGGAGAAGAAGGCCGAGAATCGCCGCGCCTCCGTCGCCAAGTCGGAGCCGGTGGCAGCCGGCCTGGTTCAAAAGGACCAGCGTTCGCGCCGCGAACAGGTCGAGGGATCGCTGAAGGAAGTCGAAGCCCGGCGACAGAAGGAAAAGAGCGTCTCATTGAGCATCCGGCTCACGCAAGCCGGGCTCGACTGGTCGACCCAGAAGTTCATGATTGCTTCCGGTATCCTGGCAGCCGTTTGCTTTGCCTTGGCAATGCTGGCCGGGGGCGGATTGCTTGGGGCCACCGGCATGGCGTTTGCTGCCGGTTTCGGCCTGCCGCGCTGGCTGCTGAGCTTTCTCAAGAACCGGCGGGAAAAGGCCTTCCTTCGCGCGCTGCCGGATGCCGTCGACGTTATCGTCCGCGGCATCAAGGCCGGCCTGCCGCTGTTTGAATCGATCAAGGTGGTCGCTGCCGATGCGCCGGAACCGCTCAAGGGCGAATTCCTGTCCATCATCGAAACCCAGGCGATCGGCATGCCGCTTGGCGAAGCATGCGTCCGCCTGTACGAACGGATGCCGGTTCCGGAAGCGAATTTCTTCGGGATCGTCATCGCGATCCAGCAAAAATCCGGCGGTAACCTCTCCGAGGCCCTGGGCAACCTGTCCAAGGTGCTGCGCGATCGCAAGAAAATGGCCGAGAAGATCCAGGCCATGTCGATGGAAGCCAAGGCGTCCGCGGGCATCATCGGTTCGTTGCCGCCGATCGTCATGCTGCTCGTCTACCTCTCGACCCCCGATTATATCTCGCTGTTGTGGACGCATCCGACCGGTCAATTGATGCTTGTCGGCTGCGTGGTCTGGATGACCGTCGGCATCCTGGTAATGAAGAAAATGATCAACTTTGACTTCTAACGGTGCATCATGATTGGATTTCTAGTCGACAAGATCCACGACCCGCACTTCATGACGATGCTGCTCGCAGCGATCGCCGTGAGCGCGACGGCGTATACGCTGATCATGCCGCTGTTCGCGGGCGAAGGACTGGCAAAGCGGATGAAAGCGGTTGCCAGCGAACGCGAGCGGATCCGGGCGCGGGAGCGCGATCGTCTCAACAAGACCGAAAAGGTTTCGCTGCGCCAGACGCCGAAGCAACTCGTCTCCAAGGTGGTGGAAGACTTCAATCTCGGAAAATGGCTGGCCCAGGAAGCCGCGCGTGACAAGCTTACCATGGCCGGTTACCGCGGGCAGGCGCCGTACGTCACGTTTCTGTTCTTCCGCCTGGTGACGCCTATCCTGCTGTTCATCGCGTCGGTGCTGTACGTGTTCGTGATCTCGCATATGGAAAAGTCGGTTCCGATCAAGATTGGCATGTGCGTCGGCGCGGCCTATCTCGGTTTGCAGGCGCCGATGCTGTTCCTGAAGAATGCGATCTCGAAACGCCAGCTCTCGATCAAGCGCGCCTTTCCCGACGCGCTCGATCTGCTGCTGATCTGCATCGAGTCCGGGATGTCGATCGAAACCGCGTTCCGCAGGGTCAGCGTCGAGATCGCATCGCAGTCGGTGGCGCTGTCCGAGGAGTTCACGCTGACCACGGCAGAACTCTCTTACCTGCAGGATCGCAAGGTCGCTTACGAGAATCTCGCCAAACGCACCGGCCTTGAAGGCGTCAAATCGGTCTGCCTGGCGCTGCAGCAGTCGGAACGCTACGGAACGCCGCTCGGCCAGAGCTTGCGCGTCATGGCGCAGGAAAATCGCGACATGCGCATGAACGAAGCCGAGAAGAAGGCCGCCGCCCTGCCGCCGAAGCTGACGGTGCCGATGATCCTGTTCTTCCTGCCGGTGCTGTTTGTCGTCATCCTCGGGCCGACCGGCATCAAGGTCGCCGCGATGCAATGACAGGATCGGCGCGGCGGCCCGCGCCGATCGTCCCGGCGGCCATCATGCTCAGAGCCTCGCTTCCGATTGAATCAGAACCGAGGCTCTATTGTTTTGTTTGATGCGTTACGTCACGCGAACCGGCATCCGCAGCGCTCGAAAACGCCCTCGCGGCGCGCCACGGACCGCAGCCAATGTCAGCCTCGAAGATCGCCGGCGCGAACCGTCATTCGGGACGGTTGAGAGAGGCAACCGGCATTCTTGATGCGGCGCCTTTGCGGGAATCGTCCTTGCGGTTCAGCATCTGCTTGAGATAGGCGACGTTCGCCGCCGCCTCGTCCGCGGGCAGATCGGCCCGGACGATCTGCTCCGCCTCGGCAAAGCGCCCCTGCAGGCCGACCACCAGCCCCAGATTCTGCCGCACCCGCCCATCGGCCCTGGTGCTGGCATAGGCCTGGCGAAGAACCTCCTCCGCCTTCGGCAGGTCCTTCGAAAGAACGTATGAAAGTCCGAGATTGGAGAGCACCGACGGCTCGTCGGGCACGATCTTCAAGGCGCTCGCGTAATATTGGCGCGCTTCGTCGTGCCGGCCAAGCTGATCGAGTGCCGTACCCTGCACCGAAAGAATCCGCCAGTCGGGGTTGTCGGGCGAGTGGGCGCGGCTGAGAACGTCGAACGCCGATTGGAAATTGCCGTTGTCGGCCAGCGCCCGGCCGTAGCCAGCGAGCAGCGCCTTGTCGCCGGGGTGGGAGATGGTGGCCTGTTCCAGCACGGCGGCGGCCTGGCTGCGCTGCCCGGTGGCACGCAGCGCCTGGCCATAGGCCAGCGCGGCATCGGCATTTTTGGGGTCGGCACGGTAGCGCTCACCATAGATTTCCACCGCGCGGCGCGGATCGGAATCGGGGCTTGCTTCGGACTTTGGCGTCAGCGATCCCGTGATATCGGACGTGGTCTGACAGCCGCCGAGGCCAGCGGCCAAAATCGCCGTCAAGGCCGCGGACGCAAGAAGCCGGGCAAGACTGGACTGCTGACGCATGACACTTGGACTCATGATATCTGGCCGGCTGATCGAGCCGAATGCGCCCAGCAATAGTCTGTTAATCCTAACGCAGGGTTAACGCCGTCTCGCGGCAAAAGCCTTCGATTTCAAACGGATCGGCCGTGCCCGCGGTGATTTTCTGAAGACCCCTTGCGGCGGCCTGCCACGGTCGCACGCGAACGCCGGGAGGGCGCGGCCGTGATTGGGCGGCCATCAATCGGCATTGGTGCCGACCGACATCACCGCCGGCGCCATGGTTCGAGACCAGATCGCCAAACTGATTCGATCACGCCGTTCAGGCTGGTTTGACATGTTACGCCATTGTACAACCTCAGAAAGCTGGCGATGCCGGGCTTTGGCCCCGCCGAAACTGCTTTGCCACCATCCGCTTCAGCTGAAGACCGGGAGAAGCATGCATTCCGTTTTCGAGACCGCGCCTGCCGCGCCGGCTATTCCCATCACGTTTGCGACCAAGGCGACATGGGAGGCGATTTCCGCCGGCCTTGCCGCGCCGGCCCGTCAATTCGCGCTGGCCAATGGCTTTGTGGCCAAGCCTGGCGCATGCCTGACGCTGCCTGCCGCGAACGGACAGATCGAGCAGGTGGTGTTCGGACTGGAGGAGGCGAGCAGCAAATCCCGCGACCCGTTCAGACCCGGACAGTTGCCGGGCCTGCTGCCGCCGGGCGTCTATCGCTTCGCCAATGTGGCTCCGCATGATGCGCGCCTCGCCGCGCTCGCCTTCGCACTCGGCAGCTATCGGTTCGGCCGCTACCGCAAAACAGAAGCACCGGAGGTCAGGCTGGCGCCGCCGGATGGCATTGACGTCGTTGAAATCACGCGGATCGCTGAAGCCGCCGTCCTGGCCCGCGATCTCATCAATACGCCGGCCAACGACATGGGACCCGAGCAACTGGCGCTCGAGGCACAAAAGCTGGCAAAGCGCTTCGGCGCCAGTTTCAGCTGCGTGGTCGGCGACGATCTGGTTCGACAGAATTTCCCGCTTATTCATGCGGTCGGCATGGCGTCGCCGCGCGCGCCGCGCCTGATCGATCTGACCTGGGGCGACCCCGCCCACCCCAGGGTGACGCTGGTCGGCAAGGGGGTCTGCTTCGATAGCGGCGGCCTCGATCTGAAGCCATCCAGCGGCATGCTGATTATGAAGAAGGATATGGGCGGGGCCGCCAATGTGCTGGCGCTGGCGCTGATGGTGATGGATGCGAGGCTGAAGCTGCGCCTGAGGGTGCTGATCCCGGCGGTCGAGAACGCGGTTGCCGGCAACGCCTTCCGCCCGCTCGACATCTTCCCCTCGCGCAAGGGCATCACGGTGGAAATCGGCAATACCGACGCCGAAGGCCGGCTGGTGCTGGCCGATGCGCTGGCGCTTGCCGACGAGGAGAAGCCCGATCTGCTGATCGATCTCGGCACCCTGACCGGCGCGGCGCGGGTGGCGTTGGGACCGGACTTACCGCCGTTCTACACCGACGATGAGGTGCTGGCGCACGATCTCGCGGCTTGCGCGAGACAGGAGAACGATCCGTTGTGGCGATTGCCGCTGTGGCCACCTTACGATAGCTGGCTCGATTCGAAAGTCGCCAACGTCAACAACGCGGCGTCCGGCAGCTTCGCCGGCTCGATCACTTGCGCGCTGTTTCTGCAACGCTTCGTCGAAGCCGCGAAAAGCTGGCTACATGTCGACATCTACGGTTGGACGCCGTCGGCCAAGCCGGCGCGGCCGGAGGGCGGCGAATGCCAGGCTGCCCGCGCCATCTATAAATTGCTGAGCGACCGCTATGGATGATCCGCGCCTGACGCCGGCACGGCCCGACCTTGCCGCGAAATATCTCGAAGGCAAGGTCGCGGCGACGCGTTTTGTCAGTGGCGAGGAATTCGAAATCGCCGATCCGCTGGCGCCGTTGCGCGAGGGCCCCTCCTCCGAGGCCGTGCTTTTGACCCAGGCACTGAAAGGCGAGCGCGCGGTCATCTATGACCGCGACGGCGAGGGCTGGGCCTGGGGTCAACTCAACAGCGATGGCTATGTCGGCTGGCTGCCGGATCGCGCGCTGGCAAAACCGGCCGCAAAGCCAACGCACAAAATCACGGCGTTGCGGACCTTCGCCTTTCCCGGTCCCTCGATCAAGCTGCCGCCGGCCGATACGCTGGTGATGGGGGCAATGATAACGGTGATGCGCGAAGACGGAGCTTTCGCGGTGACGCGCGAGGGCTGGTTTCTGCCGCGCCAGCATGTCGGCACGATCGATCATTATGCCGCGGATTTCGTAGGGGTCGCCGAGCGGTTCGCCGCCACGCCCTATCTGTGGGGCGGCAAGAGCAGTCTTGGCGTCGATTGTTCCGGCCTCGTCCAGGTGTCCCTGAACGCCGCGGGCACCGGCTGCCCGCGCGACAGCGACATGCAGCAGGACGGCCTCGGCAGGGCATTGGACCAAAGCGAAGCGAATAAACTCAGGCGCGGCGATCTGATCTTCTGGAAAGGCCATGTCGCGATCGTGCGCGACGCCGACACGATCGTCCACGCCAACGCCCATCACATGGCGACGGTGATCGAAAACACCCGCGAGGCGATCGCGCGTATCAAGGCCGCGGGCAGCGAGATCACGGCGATCAAGCGGATGAGTTAGCTATCCTCCTTCTCCCCGCTTTTCGCGGGAGAAGTGGAGAAAACCGCTATTCCGCGACCGCGCCGCCGTTCGCGGTTTCCAGCCGGAACGCGGCGGCGAACAGCGCGCGGGTGTAGTCGGTCTTCGGATTCCTGAACAATTCGGAAGCCGGGCCCTCCTCCACCACCTTGCCGAGACGCATCACGATCAGGTGGCTGGCGAGCGAGGCGACCACGCGCAGATCATGCGAAATGAACATGTAAGTGAGGTCGCGTTTGCGCTGCAATTCGCGCAGCAGGTCGACCATCTGGGCCTGGAACAGCATGTCGAGCGCGCTGGTCGGCTCGTCCAGCACGACGAAATTCGGCTCCAGTACCGCGGCCCGGGCAATGCTGATGCGCTGGCGCTGGCCGCCGGAGAATTCATGCGGATAACGAAACCGCGTCGCTGGATCCATGCCGACATCGCGGAGCGCCTTGATCACGCGCGCCTCGCGCTCTGATTCCGAAAGCGACCGCTGATGCACGCTGAGGCCTTCGGCCACGATGTCGCCGACCGACATGCGCGGGCTCAACGACCCGAACGGATCCTGAAACACGATCTGCATGTCGCGGCGGAACGGCCGCATCGTCTTGAAACGCAGGCCCTGGATATTGCTGCCCAGAAACACGATCGGCCCGTCGGACGAAATCAACCGCAGCAGCGCCAGACCAAGCGTGGTCTTGCCGGAGCCGGATTCGCCGACGACGCCGAGCGTCTCGCCCTTGCGCACCGACAGGCTGACGCCATCGACCGCCTTGATATGTCCGACCGTGGAGCGCAGCAGGCCGCGCTTGACCGGAAACCAGACCTTCAGGTCGGCCGCCGAAATCACCACGGGAGAATCGGGCCGCGGCGGCGCCGGGTCGGGCTTTGGTTCGGCCGCCAGCAGCGCCTTGGTGTAGGGATGCTTCGGCGCCGTAAAAACCTGCTCCACCGGCCCCTGCTCGACGATCTTGCCGCCATTCATGACGCAGACCACGTCGGCGATGCGGCGCACGATGCCGAGATCGTGGGTGATGAACAACAGGCTCATGCCGAGCCGCGCGCGAATCTCCGCGAGCAACGCCAGGATTTGCGCCTGCACGGTGACGTCGAGCGCCGTGGTCGGCTCGTCCGCGATCAAAAGATCGGGCTCGTTGGCGAGCGCCATCGCGATCATCACGCGCTGGCGCTGGCCGCCGGATAATTGATGCGGATAGCTGGCAAGCCGTGTCTCCGGGTCGGGAATGCCGACCTGGGTGAGCAGTTCAAGCGTGCGCGCCCGCGCCATCTCCCCGCTGACGCCGCTGTGCAGCTGCAGAATTTCGACGATCTGGGACTCGATCGTGTGCAGCGGATTCAGCGACGTCATCGGTTCCTGGAAGATGATCGAAATGTCGTTGCCGCGAATGCCGCGAATCTCGCGTTCCGACAGCGTCAGCAGTTCGCGGCCCTTGAAGAGGATGCTGCCCGACGGGTGCGACGCGGTCGGATAGGGCAACAGCTTGAGGATCGACAATGCACTGACCGATTTTCCGGAGCCGGATTCCCCGACCAGCGCCACGCACTCGCCGCGCCTGATCGTAAATGAGACATGGTCGACCGCGGTCGAGGTGCCGCTGGGCTGATGAAACGCCACCGACAAATCGCTGACATCGAGCAGGGGCTGGTTGATGGCGTCCATGCGCGTCCTATCTGAACGTCTTGCGCGGATCGAAGGCGTCGCGCACCGCTTCGCCGATGAAGATCAGAAGCGACAGCATGATCGCGACCGCAAAGAAGCCGGTGAAGCCGAGCCACGGCGCCTGGACGTTGGCCTTGCCCTGCGACAGCAATTCGCCGAGCGAAGGCGAGCCCGGCGGCAGGCCGAAGCCGAGAAAATCCAGCGCCGTCAGCGTCATCACCGAGGACGAGACGATGAAGGGCAGGAACGTCATGGTCGCCACCATGGCGTTCGGCAACAGATGCCGGAACATGATCACGGCATTGGAGACGCCGAGCGCGCGGGCGGCCATGATGTATTCGAAATTGCGCCCGCGCAGGAATTCCGCACG
The DNA here is from genome assembly GCF_004799445.1 of Bradyrhizobium sp. Taxonomy (GTDB): domain Bacteria; phylum Pseudomonadota; class Alphaproteobacteria; order Rhizobiales; family Xanthobacteraceae; genus Bradyrhizobium. Next base: position 16,773 of record NZ_SSNA01000209.1, on the reverse strand, counting down.
CACCAGGCCGACCAGCGACACCCATGAAAACAGCAGCAGAATACCGAGCAGCACGAAGAAGCCGGGCACCAGCACCGAGGACAGGATCAGCAACAGATAGAGCGAGGGAATCGCGCTCCAGACCTCGATGAAGCGCTGGAAGCCAAGATCGATCCAGCCGCCGAAATAGCCCTGCACGCCGCCGGCCGCGACCCCGATGATCGACGAGATGATGGTCAGGCTGAGGCCGAACAAAACCGAGATGCGAAACCCGTAAATCAGCCGCGCCACCACGTCGCGGCCCTGGTCGTCGGTACCGAGCCAGTTGTATTCGAGGTCGCGGCAGCTCTTGAGGCCCTTTTTCTCCACCACCTCCTTGCACTGCGCCTCGGTCAGCATCCAGGTCGGCTTCGACGGCGCCGGCGTCGGCAGATCGAGATTATGGGTATCGTAGGAATAGCGGATCAACGGCCATACGATGGTGCCGCCCTTGTCCGCGATCAGCTTCTGCAAGTAAGGATCGCGGTAATCGGCCGCGGTCTCGAAGTCGCCGCCGAAGGTGGTCTCGGAATAGCTGACGAAGGCCGGCCAATACAGACGCCCATCGAACTTGATGACGAACGGCCGGTCGTTGGCGATCAGCTCGGCGAACAGCGAGACGAAGAACAGGATCAGGAAGAGCCAGAGCGACCAGTAACCCCTGCGGTTCGATCTGAAATTCTGCCAACGGCGGCGATTGAGCGGCGACGGGCTGAAGCGATGCCGGGTGGCGGGGACCGCGGCGCCGAGCGGCGAGGTCGTGGTGGTCTCGACCGGCGGCGGGGCGGTGTCCTCTTTCCGAAGTTCGTAGGTCATTGCCGCGCCCACCTGTACGAACTTCGGAAAGCAAAGAACACCGCCAAATCCATGATTCCAGCGCCGCTTGGCGAGCTGAAGTTCCTAAGAGAACTTTGCAGCAAGCGCTGTAGGAACTTCAGCTCGGCGGCGCTGGTGATTGTCATCAGACCTCCCGCGCCTCGAAATCGATCCGCGGATCGATCCACATATAGGCAAGATCCGAGATCAGATTGACGACCAGACCGACCAGCGAGAAGATGAACAGCGTGCCGAACACCACGGGATAATCGCGGTTCAGCACACTCTCGAAGCCGAGCAGGCCCAATCCGTCGAGCGAGAAGATGGTCTCGATCAGGAGCGAGCCGGAGAAGAAGGCGTGGATGAATGCGCCCGGGAATCCGGCGATCACGATCAGCATGGCGTTGCGGAAGATGTGATTGTAGAGCACCTGGCGTTCGCTGCAGCCCTTGGCGCGCGCGGTCATCACATACTGCTTGCGGATTTCATCGAGGAACGAATTCTTGGTGAGCAGCGTCATGGTCGCGAAGGCGCCAAGCGCCATCGAGATCAGCGGCAGCGTGATATGCCAGAAATAATCCAGGATCTTCCAGTACCAGGGGAATTGCGACCAGCCGTCCGAGGTTAATCCGCGCAGCGGGAAGATGTTAAAGAACGAGCCGCCGGCGAACAGGATGATCAGCAGGATCGCGAACAGAAATCCCGGGATCGCAAAGCCGACGATGACCACCGCCGAGGTCCAGGTGTCGAACCTCGAGCCGTCCATCACCGCCTTGCGAATCCCGAGCGGAATCGAGATCAGGTAGGTCAGCAGCGTCATCCAGATCCCCAGCGACATCGAAACCGGCAGCTTCTCCTTGATCAGCTGCAGCACGCTGACATCGCGGAAATAGCTCTTGCCGAAATCGAACCGGGCGAAATTCCACAGCATCAGCGCGAAGCGCTCCGGCGCCGGCTTGTCGAAGCCGAATTGCTTTTCGAGACTCTTGACGAAATCGGGATCGAGCCCCTGCGCGCCGCGATACTTCGAATTGACCGCATCGGATGACGCGCCGACCTGGCTGCGCGCGCCGAAATCACCGCCCGATGAGCCCGAAATCCGCGAGGTGCCGCCGGTGTCGGCGCCGCTTAGCTGCGCGATCACCCGTTCCACCGGTCCGCCCGGCGCAAACTGCACCACCACGAACGACACGAACAGGATCCCCAGCAGCGTGGGGATCATCAGCAGAATGCGGCGTGCGATGTAGGCACTCATGAATTATTTCGCCTGTTCGGCCCTGGCCACTTTGCTCGCGTCGGACCACCAGTTTTCCGGCGCGCCGACGCCCTGGGCGTAGCGCGCCGGCTTTTCCGGGTGCCCGAACAGATCCCAATAGGCGATCGGGTGGCTGGTCCGATACCATTGCGGCACCCAGTAGCGCCCGGCGCGAAATACCCGGTCGAAGGCGCGGCAGGCCACCGTGAGGTCGGCGCGGTTATCCGCACCGATGATCTTCTCGATCAGCGCGTCGATCGCCGGACTGGCGATGCCGGCGAGGTTGTACGAACCCTTGGTCGCGGCCGCCTGCGAGGAGAAGAACGGGCGCATGCCGTCGCCCGGCGTCGCCGACATGGAAAACCGCTCGATGGTCATGTCGAAATCGAAATCCTCCACCCGGGCGCGGTACTGCACGGGATCGACAATCCGCAAGCTCGCCTCGATCCCGAGCGTGCCGAGATTCTTGATGTACGGCGCATGGTGCGGCTCGAGTGACGGCTCGTCGACCAGAAATTCGATCCGGAACACCTCGCCATTGGGCAGCAGCCGCTTGCCGTCCTTGATGACGAGCCCGGCATCCTGCAACAATTGCTGCGCTTTACGCAAAAGTGTGCGGTCCTGCCCCGAGCCATCGGACACCGGCGGCACGAACGGCTGGCCGAATACCTCGTCCGGCACCTGGCCGCGAAACGGTTCGAGCAGCTTGAGCTCTTCCGGGGACGGCGGACCGCTCACCATCATGTCGGAGTTCTGGAACGGTGAATGGGTGCGCGCATAGGCGCCATACATGATGGTCTTGTTGGTCCATTCGAAATCGAACGCCTGGATCAGCGCCTCGCGCACCCGCGGATCCCTGAACTTCTCGCGGCGGGTATTGATGAACCAGCCCTGCGCGCCGGAGGGGGTCTCGTCGGGCAGGGTCTCGCGCTTGACGCGACCGTCCTTCACGGCGGGGAAATCATAGCGCGTCGCCCACACCCGCGCGGTGAATTCCTCCCGGAACAGGTAGCTTCGCGCGGTAAATCCCTGGAACGCGACGTCGCGGTCGCGATAGAATTCGTAGCGCACGATATCGAAATTATAGCTGCCGCGGGCAACCGGCAGGTCGGCGCCCCACCAATCCCTCACCCGTTCGAACTCGACGTAGCGGTTGACCTCGAACTTCCCGACCTTGTAGGGCCCGGATCCGAGCGGGATATCCAGCGTCGATTCGTCGAACGGCTTTGTGGCGTTGTAGGTCTTCGAGAAGATCGGCAGGCCCGCGACATAGAGCGGCACGTCGCGCGCGCGCTTTTCGGCAAAGGTGACGACCAGCGTCGCGTCGTCGGCCGCCTCCGCCTTCACCACGTCGCGCATCTGCTGCAGGATCAGCGGATGTCCCTTGGTCTTGAGCGTGGTCAGGGAGAAGGCGGCATCATGCGCCGTCAGCTTCGAGCCGTCGTGAAACCTTGCCTCCGGCCGCAAGGTGAAACGATAGGTCAGTCTGTCGGCGGAAATCTGCACCGATTTTGCGACGAGGCCATACATGGCATCGGGCTCGTCGCCGGCGCGCACCATCAACGGCGCGAAGGTCATGTCCATGCCCTGCGCGCCTTCGCCCTTCAAGATATAGGCGTTGAACGAATTGAAGGTCTGGTAGGACTGGTTGTAGGCGCGAACGGAGGGGATCAGCGAAAACATCCCGCCCTTCGGCGCGGCGACGTTGACGTAGTCGAAATGCTGAAAATCGGGTGGATATTTCAGGTCGCCGAACACCGACATGCCATGCGCCTCGGTGCCGGCATCGGCCGATATCGCAGGCCGCAGCCAGCACGCGCCCAATGCACCCGCGCCAAGACCGAGCGCGTGCCGGCGGGAGAACAGCGTCATGCGCGGAAAATCCGTCAAGACCTTTTGCCGATCTTGGCGGCCTTGTCGGCGTCGAACCACCACAATGACGGCAGGCCCGAACGCGCGTATTTCGGCAACTCGGCGTGCCCGAAGCGGTCCCAGCGTGCGTAGCGCGAGAAGCCGTAGGTGAATTGCGGCACGACGTAGAAATTCCACAGCAGCACGCGATCGAGCGCCCTGGTCGCGGCCACCAGCTCTTTGCGGTCCTTGGCAAAGATCACCCTGTCGATCAACGCATCGACAGCGGGATTCTTGATGCCGATGGCATTCCTCGACCCGGGTTGATCGGCGGCCTGCGACCCCCAGTATTCGCGCTGCTCATTGCCGGGCGAAAGCGACTCACCCCATTGATCGATAATCATGTCGAAATCGAAGGCGCGCAGCCGGTTTTGATACTGCGCGTCATCGACGATGCGAATCGAGGTGGTCACGCCGATGCGTTCCAGCGACGGCTTGTAGAACAGCACGATCCGCTCCGAGGAAGGATCCTGAACCAAAATCTCCACGGTGACCGGCTTGCCGGCGGGATCCACCAGCTTGCGGTCGCGCACCTCGTAACCAGCCTCCTTCAGCAACCTCGCGCTCTCGCGCAAATTGCCACGCACCGCTTCCGGGTTGCCGCCGACCGGATTTTGATAGGGGGTGGTGAAGACGTCGGCCGGCACCTTGTTGCGTACGGTCTCGAGGATCGCCAGCTCCTGCCCTTCCGGCAGGCCAGACGACGCAAGTTCGGTTCCCTCGAAATAGCTGTTGATGCGCTTGTATTGACCGAAGAACAGCTGCTTGTTCATCTCCTCAAAGTCGTAGGCGTAGTTGAAGGCGCGGCGCAGGCGCACGTCCTTGAACTGTTCACGGCGCAGATTCATCGCGAATGCCTGCATCCGGCCGGAATCGTTGACCGGAAACTCTTCCTTGACCACGCGCTTTTCGGTGACTGCAGGAAAATCATAGGCCGTGGCCCACTGCTTGGCGGAATTCTCGGCGATCCAGTCCGCCTGATCCGCCTTGAACGCTTCGAGCGCGACCAGGTTGTCGCGGAAAAACTCGTAGCGCAATTCGTCGAAATTGTTCTGGCCCACCTGCGTTGCGGCGTTGACGCCCCAATAATCCTTCGCGCGCTCGAGCACAATCGATCGCCCCGCGACAAACTCCTTGATTCGATAGGGGCCGGAACCCAGCGGCGGCTCCAGCGTCGTCGCGGAAATATCGCGCTTGCGGCCCTGGTTGTCGGTGCCTTCCCAATAATGCTTCGGCAGCACCGGCAGTTCACCGACGATGTGCGGCAGCTCGCGATTACCGGTGGATTCGAACGTGAATTTGATGTCACGCTCGCCGAGCTTTTCGGTCTTCACGACGTGGCGATAATACGAGGCGTACATCGGGCTGTACTTTTTCAGCGCCTCGATCGAAAAAATCACATCCTCCGGCGTCACCGGCTTGCCGTCGTTCCAGCGCGCTTCCTTGCGAAGACGATAGGTCACCCAGGCAAAGTCGTCGGGATGCGACGCCGCCTCGGCCAGCAAACCATATTCGGTGGCAACCTCGTCCTGCGACCGCGCCATCAGGGTTTCGTAAATCAGCGCGGCGGCCGGCGCGAGCGAGCCTTTGACGCCCGCGACCGCGATGTTGAAATTGTCGAAGGTGCCCAGCGATATCATGCGGGCGACGCCGCCCTTGGGCGCGCCGGGATTGATGTAGTCGAAGCGCTTGAAGTCGGCCGGATACTTGACGTCGCCGAACAGCGACAGCGCGTGCCGCCAGGCGGGCTCGCCGGCGGAAATCTGTGCCCGCGCGGGGCTTATGACCGGCAGGCCGGTCGCGGTTTCGAGGGCCGGGGCGATGGTGGCAAGCACGCCGCCCTGCAGGAGATGTCGTCGGGTAAGTGCCAAATGAGAATTCCTGTAGCTCGTTTGCGCTATTGAGGACGCAGTATAAGGCAAGGTTTCGACCGATTAAGTTGCTTTTTCCTCATGATAGCACCCGTCGCCGGGCGTCTGTGCGGCCAAACGTCCCGGTAACAAAAGCGCTACCCATAAAATAAGCCCTCGGCCCTGACCCGCGGGCTGGAACCGGTCTCGTCCGGAATGCAAAAACGGCCAGGCAAGAGCCCGGCCGTTTGCAGCGAAAAATCCATTTGAACCAAGACGGCTATTTCGCCGCCGTCGGCAACGGAACCGGACTATCCGAAAGCGTGTGCAGATAATCGATTACGTCGGCGCGCTCGGTATCCTTCGGAATGCCGGCAAAACCCATCGCGGTGCCCGGGATGAAACCCTTGGGGTTCGAGATGAACTGGTTGAGGTCGCCATAGGTCCATTTGCCGCCCTTGGCCTTCATGGCGGCGGAATAGTTGAAGCCGGGCTCGCTGGCGCGGTCGCGGCCGACGATGCCATAAAGATTCGGACCGACCTTGTTGGGACCGCCCTTGGTGAAGTCGTGGCAGGCGCCGCATTTCTTCGCCGACGCGGCGCCCTTCTCGACCGAGGCCGTCTGCAGCAGCTTTTCGATCGGCTCGGACGGAGCCACCGCGGCGGCCTTTTCGCCGCCTTCCGCCGCTTCCTTCACGGCGATCTCGAAGCCCGGCTTTTCCGGCATCTTGGGAGCGAACAGCGCGCCGGCGGTAAAGCTCGTCACCAGCAAAACCAGGCAGGTGCCCAGAATGGCGCCAATAATTTTATTGAGTTCGAAGGAGTCCATTTTGGATCAGGCTCCAGGCCGGAAATGTCGACTTAAGGCCGGAGAGAAACGGCCGCGGATGAGCGTCAGGAATCGGGCTTTCGCACCGCACCCCGAGCGAGGATCAGATATCGGTTTGCCCGTGCTCTGGCAACCCGTATAAATGCGCCAGCTTTCGACCAATCCCCATCATTTCCGGCTAGTTGTTGACCGGGTCCAGACCCCACTCTGATGACCAACCCTCGTATTTTGGTATTGATTCCCGCCCGCATGGCCGCCACCCGCCTGCCGGGCAAGCCGCTAATGGATATTGCCGGCCTGCCGATGATCGTCCATGTGCTGCGCCGGGCGGAGGCCGCCGGCATCGGCCGTGTGGCGGTCGCCACCGACGCGCCGGAGATCGCGGCCGCGGTGACCGCGCATGGTTTTGAGGCGGTCATGACCCGCGCCGATCATCCTTCCGGCTCGGACCGGATCCACGAGGCGATGGGCAGGCTCGACCCCGAAGGCGCCGCCGACATCGTCGTCAACCTTCAGGGCGACTTTCCGACCATCCTGCCCGACCAAATCCGCAGCGTTCTGGCGCCGCTGGCCGACCCCGCGGTCGATATCGCCACGCTGGCCGCGGAAATCCATACCGAGGAAGAGGACTTGAACCCCAATGTGGTGAAGGCGGTCGGCTCACCGATCGGCCCGCGGCGGCTGCGTGCGCTGTATTTCACCCGCGCCACCGCCCCATGGGGCGAGGGGCCGCGCTACCATCACATCGGCCTTTATGCCTATCGCCGCGCCGCCCTGGAGCGCTTTGTCCGGCTGCCTCCTTCGCCGCTCGAACGGCAGGAGAAGCTGGAGCAATTACGGGCGCTGGAGGCGGGCATGCGGATCGACGTCATGATTGTCGACACCGTGCCGCGCGGCGTCGATACCCCGGCCGATCTCGAAACCGCCCGCCAGATACTTTCCAAAGCGTGAGCGACTGATACAAGGCGCCAGGAAAACAACATGACCAAAAAGCTGAAAATCGCATTCCAGGGCGAGCCGGGCGCGAACTCCCATATCGCAATCGCCGAGGCCTATCCGAAAGCCGAGCCGCTGCCCTGCCCGACCTTCGAGGACGCGCTGGCCGCGATCGCCTCGGGCGAGGCGGATTTCGGCATGATCCCGATCGAGAACTCGGTCGCCGGCCGCGTTGCCGACATCCATCATCTGCTGCCGCAGTCCGGCCTGTTCATCGTCGGCGAATGGTTCCTGCCGATCCATCACCAGTTGATGGCGCCGCGCGGCGCCAAACTGGCCGGTATCAAGACGGTCGAAAGCCACGTCCATGCGCTGGGGCAATGCCGCCGCATCATCCGCAAGCTCGGCATCAGGCCGATCGTTTCGGGCGATACCGCCGGCAGTGCGCGGATCGTGGCCGAGCGCGACGACAACAGCTGCGCCTCAATCGCCTCCAGACTGGCGGCCGATATCTACGGCCTCGACATCCTGGCCGAGGATGTCGAGGACGAGACCCACAACACCACGCGCTTTGTGGTGCTGGCGCGCGAGGCGAACTGGGCCAAGCGGGGCTCGGGGCCGCTGGTCACCTCTTTTGTTTTCCGGGTGCGCAACCTGCCCGCCGCGCTCTACAAGGCGATGGGCGGTTTTGCGACCAATGGCGTCAACATGACCAAGCTCGAAAGCTACATGGTCGACGGCAATTTCTTCGCCACGCAATTCTACGCCGATGTCGACGGCCACCCAGAAGATAAGAACCTGGCTTTCGCGCTGGAGGAACTGAAATTCTTCTCGCGCGAATTCCGGATCGTCGGGGTCTACCCCGCGCATCCGTTCCGCGCCACGTTCAGCGAGCAGCAGGAGTGACGGGCGGGAACGCCTGCCATGGAGAAGGTTGCCCTTCGTCTGTGAACGCAGGGCACGCCGGTGAGCGCTAGAGCCATTTCCGTTTCGATTGAATCGAAACGGGGCTCTAGATTCTTGTTTTGACGCGTTTTCTTCACGCGAACCGGTATCCACTTCGCTCGAAAACGCTTTAGGCGCTCCTTGCCAGCGCGCCGTCGATCATCGCCACCGAATTCGCAAGGCCGTAGACCGCGACGAACGAGCCGAAGCGCGGGCCTTTTTCCTGGCCGAGCAGCACCTGATAAAGCATGTTGAACCAGTCGAGCGAGACGCCCGGCCGGCCATCCTTGCCCTTCTTCACGGGGTCGAGGAACGGTTCGCGCCGTCCGATCTCGTAGACCACGTTCTGGATGTCTTCGGCCGATGATGCTGGCGGCAGGTTCGAGAGCGCATCGCGCAGATCCTGCAGCGCGGCACGTTCGGTATCGGTCGGCTCGCGGAATTTCTTGGTCGGCGCCACGAAGTCGCGGTAATAATTGATGGCGTAGCCGACCATCGCATCGAGCTTCGGATGCGTCTGCGGCGTGACGCCGGGGCGATAGCGCCCGATGAAACCCCACAGGGTCGCGGCATTCTCCGCATTCGACGACGACACCAGCGTCAGCAGTAGCTGGAAGGTGACGGGCATGTCGGCCTTGGGCGGATGCCCGGCATGGATGTGCCAGACCGGATTGGCGAGTTGCTGCCTCGCATCCTGATGCGGAAACCCCTCGAGAAATTGCTGGTAGTCGTCGACATTGCGCGGGATCACGTCGAAATACAGGCGCTTGGCCGCCTTCGGTTCGCGGTACATGAACAGCGACAGCGATTCCGGCGACGCATAGCGCAGCCACTCGTCGATGGTCAGGCCGTTGCCCTTCGATTTCGAAATCTTCTGGCCTTTGTCGTCGAGGAACAGTTCGTAGTTGAACCCTTCCGGCGGCAGGCCGCCGAGCGCGGTGCAGATCTTGCCCGACAGCTTGACCGAATCGATCAGGTCCTTGCCGGCCATTTCATAGTCGATGCCGAGCGCAACCCAGCGCATCGCCCAATCCGGCTTCCACTGCAGCTTGCAGTGTCCGCCGGTGACCGGAAGCGTGACGCGCTCCCTGGTCTCGGGATCGTCATAGGAGACGGTGCCGCTCTTGACGTCGTGCGCCACGATCGGCACCTGCAGCACCACACCGGTGCGCGGACAGATCGGCAGGAACGGCGAGTAGCTTGCGGCTCGTTCCTCACGCAAGGAAGGCAGCATGATCGCCATCACGGCGTCGAACCGCTCTAGCACCCGCAGCAGCGCGGCGTCGAACTTGCCCGAGGTATAATAATCGGTCGAACTCGCGAACTCGTAGTCGAAACCGAAGGTGTCGAGAAAGGCACGCAGCCGCGCATTGTTGTGCGCGCCGAAACTTGGATGGGTGCCGAACGGATCCGGCACCCGTGTCAGCGGCTTGCCGAGATGCTCAGTCAGCATCTCCTTGTTCGGCACATTGTCCGGCACCTTGCGCAGGCCGTCCATGTCGTCGGAAAACGCGATCAAGCGGGTCTTGACCTTGTCCTCGGTGAGCACGCGGAAGGCGTGGCGCACCATGGTGGTGCGCGCGACCTCGCCGAAGGTGCCGATATGCGGCAGGCCCGAGGGCCCATAGCCGGTCTCGAACAGCACCTCGTCCTTGGGCTGCTTTTTCAGCCGCGTCACGATCGCCTTGGCCTGCTCGAACGGCCAGGCGTTGGATTGTTCGGCGAGCGAACGCAGATCGCTCGGGCTGGTGGCAAGGTCGATCGCGGACATCTAGAAAGGCTTTCTCCGGGGCCAGGAAGCAGGCCTGCTTGTAATATAGCTGTCATTGCGAGCGAAGCGAAGCAATCCATAGACAACAAACGAAGGGTGGATTGCTTCGTCGCTTCGCTCCTCGCAATGACGGTTGAGCACCTAAAACGGACTGACCGAAAAATAGCGCAGCCACAAATCGGTGTAGCGGCCCTTTTCCCACAACCTGAACAGCGCCCAGTTCAGCGCCTGCCGCAGCAAGTCATTGCCCTTGCGCACCGCGATGCCGACGCCCTCGCCGAAATAGCGGCTTTCGACAAACGGGCCGCCCGAAAACGCGCAGCATTCTCCGGAATCGGTGCCGTTGATCCAGAACGCCAGCGAGATCGCGTCGCCGAAAATGAAATCGACATCGCCGCGCCTCAAGGCAAGCCGCAGCGCCTCGTCATTGGGATAGGAGTGCAACTCGGCGTCGGTGAACATCGCCTTCAGATAGGCCTCGTGCGAGGAGCCGGCGATGGCGCCGATCTTCTTGCCCTCGACATATTCCGGGCGAACCTCGCGCATGACCGCATCGCGTCGCGACACGAACCGCGCCGGCGCCCGGTAATACGGATCGCTGAAATCGACGCGGGCTCGCATCTGCGGCGTCACCGCCAGCGAAGCGATGATGGCGTCGCCCCGGTTGCTGGCGATCGCATCGAGCAGCGTCTCGAAACGCCGCATCTGGATCGTGCAGCTGACCTTGATCTCGTCGCAGATCATCCGCGCCAGATCGACATTGAAGCCCGCCGGGTTGCCGTCGGGGCCGGTAAAATTGAACGGCGGATAGTCGGTCTCGGTGAGAAACCGGATCACGGTGAGGCGCGACAGATCGGGCCGGTCCGGCCGGCGGCGGGGATCCCAGAAGCCCGGCACCGCCTGGGGAGCCGCTTCCGTGGCGGGCTTGGCGGCACCTGGACTTGAGGTGCCCTGACCTGCGCCTTGGGCGTGGACCGCGCCGCCGGCCAGGACCAAGGGGAACAGGATGGCGAACAGGATCGCCGCCAGGAAACCGCCTGTTTTCGGCGTCGCGTCGGTCGGCCGGGGCAATCCTTCCCCCATCAATGAAGCTCTCTTTGATCGCATTGCCGCCGGTTTTCCTGAAAACTCGACGGCCTTATAGACCATCGGGCCGGCAACGCGAATGTCGTGTGCGCCGGGAAGACCGCGCAGGCCCGCGAGTTCGCGGGTCAGAGGTAGCGCCGGAGGTCGGCCGCGGCGTCCTCAGGCTTGCGGTTGAGGTTGAAGGGCGCCACGAATTTTCCGTCGCGATCCATCAGATAGACCAGCGCGGTGTGATCCATGGTGTAGTCGCCGTCCTTCAGCGGAACCTTCTTGGCATAGACTCGGTAGGCGGAAAGCACCTTCGCCACCGCATCGGCGTTGCCGGTCAATCCCCTCAGGTGGGAATCGAAACTCGACAAATAGTCCTTCATCGCGGCCGATGTGTCGCGCTCGGGATCGACCGAAATGTAATAGGCGTTGACGCGGTCGGCATCCTTGCCCATCGCCCGCAGCACCTCGGAAATTTCGAACAGCGTCGTCGGGCACACGTCGGGGCAATGGGTGAAGCCGAAGAAGATCAGCGTCGGGTGACCCTGCATCGCCTTTTCGGTCACGGTCTGACCGGTCTGGTCGGTCAGTTGGAACGGGCCGCCGATCGCTGCCGGGGCCGCCACGTTCCGCAATCCACCCAGCGCCCACAGCATCAGCAAAAGCCCGACCAACAGGCTTCCGGCGAATGCTCCGACGACGACCAGCGGACGGGTGGTCCGATCCATCATGAAATTCCCTTTTGCCGGATCAGAAGCAGGCGGAGATGCCGGAGGCGATCATCTCGAAAAAGACCGCCGTTCCGTAATGGAACCAGAGCACCAGCGCGCCCAGCAGGACGGCAACGCCGAGGCCCACACCCCCGACCACCATCGCTCGCGCGACCCTGCGCGCCGGCTGCAAGGTCCCGGGCAGCTGCTGCGGCGTGGAAAGTGGGTGAGCCATTCTCGCGACCATCTGAACGAAGCAACCGGCGTGCGGTGTGTGGCCACCCTCGCCGGTCGGTGCTTGACAGATAGGCCGGGCCGCGCGGCCCGGCAAGCTCCCCGGCACCGGCGGCGATCACGTCATGCTGATGCGAAGGGCGCGTTCAGTGCGCTGCCGAGGCCCGTGCGTCGAGATAGCAGGGGTGGTACATGCTCATCAATTCCTTGCCGCGCAGGAAAATCATGCGCGACGTCAGCCCGCCACGCTGGTTGATCCATTTCTTCACCGGCGGGGGATACATCGAATACAGCATATGCGTCGCTTCGGGGTTGGTGATGGCGTGACCGCCATCATCCATATCCCATGCCGCGTGGAAACCCAGGCTGGCGTGAGACGTGACGCAGATCTTGTCGTGGGGGACCGCGCCGAGAACGATGGTGCAGGCCGAGGCGCACAGACCGTCGATGATCACCATCTCGCCCGAAGTGCGCACGTCCTGGTATTTGTCCACGTAGGTGCCAATCCTGCCTCCACGGTCCTCGCCAATGCGCACCACCGCCTGGCTCGCCCCCATGCTCGCCAGCAGGACAACCACCGCGAGCAACCCCGTCGTGAACTTCATATCCAGCCCCACTCCAAAGCTGCCGAACCCGAATCTGACACATCTTGCGTGATGCGTCGCCAGCGTGTTGCGAGATCGTCATTTTGTCCAGATGCGAGACCCAGCTCAAATCAAATTCAAATTGAGTGTTGCCTGCGGGCTGCACCCGGCCTTCCCCGGGGGTCCCAAACTGGAACATGCCGGCGGTTCGGCGGCGGCCTAGTCGGCCAAAGGCCTATTTGCCGTTGACCTCGGCTGACGCCGCGGGCTTCATTCATCCCCAAGAACCGGGGGATAGGCCATGGCTGAGGACGCTGACGTCATCGTGGTCGGCGCCGGCCTCGCGGGTCTCGTCGCCGCAACCGAGATCGCCGACGCCGGCAAACGCGTCATCGTGGTCGACCAGGAGGGCGAACAGAGCCTCGGCGGCCAGGCTTTCTGGTCGTTTGGCGGGCTGTTCCTGGTCGATTCCCCCGAGCAGCGGCGGCTCGGCATCAAGGACAGTTACGACTTGGCGCTGCAGGACTGGATGGGGTCGGCCGGCTTCGACCGCGATGAGGATCTGTGGCCGAAGCGCTGGGCGGAAGCCTACGTGGCCTTCGCGGCCGGCGAAAAACGCGGATGGCTGCGGGCGATGGGCCACCGCAGCTTTCCGGTGGTCGGCTGGGCCGAGCGCGGCGGCTACGACGCCATGAGCCACGGCAATTCGGTGCCGCGGTTCCATGTCACTTGGGGCACCGGCCCCGGCGTTGTCGAGCCATTCGCGCGGCGGGCGCGGGAAGCCGAAAGCAGCGGACGGCTGACGTTCAAATTCCGCCACCGCGTCGATGCGCTCACGATCACGGGCGGCACCGTCAGCGGCCTCAGCGGGGTGATCCTCGCGCCTGACCCTGTCGAGCGGGGGAAAAGCAGTTCACGGAAAGCCGCCGGCGACTTCACGCTGCGCGCCCCAGCCGTGATCGTCGCCTCCGGCGGCATCGGCGGCAACCACGATCTGGTGCGGCAGAACTGGCCCAGCCGGCTCGGAAAGCCGCCCGAAAACATGATCTCCGGCGTGCCCGAACATGTCGATGGCCGGATGATCGGCATCACCGAGGCCGCCGGGGCGCGGCTGATCAACCGCGACCGGATGTGGCATTATGTCGAGGGCATCCGGAACTGGTCGCCGATCTGGCCGCGCCACGGCATTCGCATCCTGCCGGGACCGTCGTCGATGTGGTTCGACGCGACCGGCAGGCGGCTGCCCTCGCCGCTGTTTCCCGGATCCGACACGCTCGGCCAGCTGCAATACATCATGTCGACCGACCACGATTATTCCTGGTTCGTGCTGACCCAAAGCATCATCAAGAAGGAATTCGCGCTTTCGGGCTCCGAACAGAATCCCGATCTCACCGGCCGGAGCTGGCTGATGACCGCGCGCCGCGCCACCAACAAGGGCGCGCCCGGGCCGGTCGAAGCCTTCAAGAGCCATGGCGCGGATTTCATCGTGCGCGACAAGCTCAATGATCTGGTCGCCGCCATGAACGCGCTGGTCGGCAACGATCTCCTGAAGGCGGAACATCTGAAGGCCCAGATCGAGGCGCGCGACCGCGAGATCGAAAACCCCTACGCCAAGGACACCCAGATCCTGAACATCCACAATGCGCGCCGCTATATCGGCGACCGCCTGATCCGCACCGCCAGGCCGCACCGGATCCTCGATCCCGCGCACGGCCCCCTGATCGCGGTGAAACTCAACATCCTGACCCGCAAGACCCTGGGCGGCTTCGAGACCGATCTCGATTCCCGCGTTTTCGGCCGGGACGGCCAGATCATGCCGGGACTCTACGCCGCCGGCGAGGCGGCCGGCTTCGGCGGCGGCGGCATGCACGGCTATCGCTCGCTGGAAGGCACCTTCCTCGGCGGCTGCCTGTTCTCCGGGCGCAATGCCGGACGCGCGGCGGCGAAAGCGGTGTCCTGAGGTCTGCATTGCGAGAACGCTGTGGCGGAGTGCGGGTCGGCGCGCTAAGTAGCGACGACACCCATTCGGAGAAATAACATGACCATCCAGCGTTTCGATACCGGGCCACGCATGAGCCAGGCCGTTGTTCATGGCGACACCGTGTATCTCGCCGGCGTCGTCGCCAACAAGGCGGCCGGTGAAAGCGTGGCCAAGCAGACGCAGGAAGTGCTTTCGATCATCGACAGCCATCTGGCGAAAGCGGGAAGCGACAAATCAAAGCTGCTGACAACGACGATCTATCTCACCGACATGAAAACCTTCGCGGAGATGAACGCGGTGTGGGACGGTTGGGTATCGGCGGGCAATACGCCGGCGCGCGCCACCGTCGAGGCCAAGCTCGCAGCACCCCAGTACAATGTCGAGATCATGGTGACCGCGGCGCGGTAGCGCTCCAGGCGTCCGAATTTAAGATCCGGTGCGTGATGACGGTCGGCGGCCAGGATTCCGGCCGCGCCGCAACAAAAGCTGCAGATAGTGCTTCGGACCACCCCTTTGCGGTGTTTTCCGGGGGCGCGGGAACCTATTTGGCTTGGCCGCATCCAACCCATCGGTAGTAACGTGTCACCGGATCGAGCGAAGCCACCATGGCCCACGTCCAAGCACCAAAAATGGCTCCCGTCGAGACCGACGATGCCGTACTGGTCCAACGCGCCCGCGGCCGCGACGAGGCGGCCATTCGCGTCATCATGCAATCGAACAATCGCAGGCTCTACCGGCTTGCCCGCGGAATCCTGCGCAACGATAGCGAGGCCGAGGACGTCGTGCAGGAGACTTACGTCCGGGCCTTCACCCATCTGGACAGTTTTCGCGGCGACTCGAGTCTTGCGACATGGCTGGCGCGCATCGCCATGAACGAGGCTTTGGGCCGGTTGCGCCGCCAGCGGCCTGGGGTCGAATGGACGTCATTGGCCCCCGGAGTCCTGGAGGCCCAGATCATCCAGTTTCCGCTCTCGTCCCCACCCGAGGATCCCGAAAAATCCATGGCACAACGTGAAATTCAGCATGTCGTCGAACACGCGATCGACGACCTTCCTGAAGCCTTTCGCATCGTCTTCATCACCCGCGTGATCGAGGGGATGAACGTCGAGGAAACCGCCGAGATTCTCGGGCTGAAGCCGGAGACCGTGAAAACCAGACTGCACCGCGCCCGCGCCATGCTGCGCGACAATGTCGAGAAGAAAATCGGGCCGGTGGTGATGGACGCGTTTCCCTTTGCCGGCAAACGCTGCGAACGCCTGACCGAAGCGGTTCTGAAGCGGCTGGGTTTCAACGCATAATATTTCGGGAACCTTTCCGCTCACGCACCATCCAACCCTGTGCAAGCAACAATGCCCGGCGGCTTCAGCCCCGGTGCCACAGGAGTGTCAGACCATGTTCGTTAGATTGAGCGCGGCCATCGCCGCGGTAAGCCTGTTGAGCGGTGCCGCCTTTGCGCAAGGCGCCAAGCCGACCGATCCACAGATCGCCCATATCGCCTACACCGCCGGCGTGATCGATATCGCGGCGGCCAAACAGGCGCTGGCGAAAACCAGCAATAAGGACGTCAAGGCCTTCGCGGAAGACATGGTGCGCGACCACGAAGCCGTGAACAAGCAGGCGTTGGACCTGGTGAAGAAGCTCAACGTCACGCCCGAGGACAACGACACCAGCAAGAGCCTGTCGAAGAACGCCGCCGACAAGCTCGCCGAACTCGGCAAGCTGAAGGGCGCGGATTTCGACAAGGCCTATGTCGCCAACGAAGTCGCCTATCACAAGGCGGTCGACAGCGCGCTGGAGACGACGCTTATTCCTTCCGCCAACAACGCCGAGCTGAAGAGCCTGCTGCAGACCGGCCTGAA
>NZ_SSNA01000208.1 GCF_004799445.1 Bradyrhizobium sp. | reverse complement strand
GCAGACCTCGGCGTCGCCATCAGATACAACGCAAAGGTCGCCAATATCGGGAAATCCGTGGCGGATGGCGGCTTTGACGCGGCCTTTTTGGCCGTGGGCGCCCACATCGCCAAGCGCGCCTATGTTCCCGCGGGCGAGGCGGCAAAAGTGCTGGACGCCGTGCAAGTGCTGCGCTCGATGGAGGGCGAAGACAAGCCGCTGCTCGGCCGAAAGGTTGTCGTTTACGGCGGCGGCAATACCGCGCTCGACGTCGCGCGAACCGCAAAACGGCTCGGCGCGGAGGAGGCTGTCGTCGTTTATCGCCGCACCCGCGACAGGATGCCCGCCCACGACTTCGAAGTCGAGGAGGCGCTCGAAGAGGGTGTGATGATGAAATGGCTGTCGACGATCAAGAACGTCGAGGCCGGATCGATCACAGTCGAGAAAATGGCGCTGGACGAAAAGGGCTTTCCGCAGCCGACCGGTGAGTTCGAAACGCTGCAGGCCGACTCGGTCGTGCTCGCGCTTGGCCAGGATGTCGATCTGTCGTTGCTGCAGGGTGTCCCGGGCCTCGAAGTCAGGGATGGCGTGGTTCAGGTCGGCCCCAATATGATGACCGGGGTGGCCGGCATTTTCGCCGGCGGCGACATGGTGCCGTCCGAGCGCACGGTGACCGTAGCCGTCGGCCACGGCAAGAAGGCCGCCCGGCATATCGATGCTTGGCTGCGCGGCGAGGTTTACACGCCGGCCCCCAAGCACGAGATCGCCACGGCCGATAAGCTCAACACCTGGTATTACGGCGAGGCGCCCAAGACGCTGCGGCCGGTGCTTGAGCTGGCGCGCCGCACCTCGACCTTCGAGGAGGTGGTCAAGGGCCTCGACGAGAGCAACGCGCTCTACGAGGCGCGCCGATGTCTATCCTGCGGCAACTGTTTTGAGTGCGACAATTGCTACGGCGTATGTCCCGACAATGCCGTGATCAAGCTCGGGCCGGGCATGGGTTTCGAGTTTAACCTGGATTATTGCAAAGGCTGCGGCATCTGCGCCCAGGAATGCCCGTGCGGTTCGATCCAGATGACACCAGAAGCGATATGAAACGAAGCGTGAGTTTCGAGAGAGAAGGAACGTCGCATCATTCACCGCGAGGCCAAAGGGCGCGGGACAGGTTGCGGTCCAACATCGAGGGGATTGGTCGGCAACGAAGCACCGTCGACCCGCATCACCTTGCTCAAAGGCCGGCGTTGACCGGAGTAGTCGATGCTCTGGGCGCCCATGGTCGCATGGAGGCAATACCGGCATGGTCGCGGCGCTTGAGGACGATGCCAGCCGAGAGTCGGCAGAAGCGGCCGTTATAAAAATGGGGCGGGCAGCTCGGACTGATCTAATTATGTCGGCGCGACAGCGCCGGCCTTCACCCGAGTGCGAGTCCAAACTAGCAATTGTACTATTCGTTGAGTTCGACATGACAATCACCAATGCTGCTGAAGCTTGGGCTCGCGAGCGAATTCATGCAGGACTCCAGGCTGTGGTGTTGTCCATATTTGACCCCGGGTGTCCTAAGTTCCACATTGCGGTGTCCTAATCTAAGGGAAAGCCAATGGTCGCCGAAGATGATCAAGCTTGGGATGAGTGGAGTGCCGCGCACCAAAAGCTCGGAAAAACACGAGCGGCTCTCAGAGAACTGAGGGACCTTCCATTGGAAAATCCCAAGCGAATGAAAGCAGCCGCAGCCGTAAAGCTTGCAGAGGCTGAACTTGCCTCCGCTGCAGCCAAAATCGACTGAGGCCACCCCAGAAGTTGGCGGGCTCTTTCATTCCTGTCTTTATTCACTCGTGGTTCTCGCGATCGCGGCGTTCGGATTGACGCTTTGCTTTTGCTTGTCGGCTAGTGTGACAATTTTCACCTTGTTGACGGAAATCAAGTCAAGGCCGGCTCCTCGTGTCAATTCTTATTTTTTTGCGCTGTCTTCCGACCTCCATGACATCGCGCTTTCATACCGCTCCAGGGCCACGCTACCGACATCATGCTGCACGCCCAGGAAATCCTGAACCTGAAGAAGCGGCTGAACGAGATTTACGTGAAGCATACCGGTCAGACCTTCAAGGCGATCGAGGATTCGCTGGAACGCGACAAATTCCTCACCGCCGAGATGGCGCGCGACTTCGGCATCGTCGACAAGGTGATCGACAAACGCTCCGAAGAGTCGACGCCAAAAACGCCGTAATAGGTCGTCTCGACCGACGTTCCCCAGATGACCACGGATCAGCATGAACGCTGGCATTCTGCTGGGTGCACGGAAGCCATAAGGCGGCGTCGGCACGGCTTCGGGCGTTGGTTGCGGCCCTATCAGTGGTCGGCTATCACTGGTTCGAGCATGCCGATCAGCCGGCCGAAGGACGTTTTGACGGTGAAAATTCGAACTACGGCTCGGTGACGATCGAAGATAACCCCTATGTCGAACTGACCGAGACGATGACCAGGATCAATGCCGCGGCGGAGCAACTTCAAGCGAAGGCCGCCCAGCCTCGCGAGCGGCGCAGGAGAGACCGGGCCGAATGTTGAAGGCTGGCACTCCCGTCGATGCCTGAGCGTCGCAAGCGCCCGGTTCCGTTCAAGCCTTGGCGTTCGCCGGATTGGCTTCGGCCTCGAGAACCACGGCCATGGTGCGAAACACGCTTGCGGGATTGACGCTGATCGAATCGATACCAAGCTGCGTCAGGTAGCGCGCAATCTCCGGGTAGTTCGCAGGCGCTTCCCCGCAGATGCCAACGTGACGTCCGTTACGCTTGGCGCCCACCACGGCCTGTCTGAACATCTCCAGCATGCCGGGATCGCGTTCATCGAAATCGAAGGCGACAATATCGGAATCCCGGTCGACTCCCAGCGTCAGCTGGGTGAGATCGTTCGAGCCGATCGAAAAGCCGTCGAACAACTCCGAAAACGCGTCGATCCGAATGACGTTGTTCGGAATCTCGCACATCACGTAGATCTCAAGCCCGTTCTCGCCGCGCTTCAGCCCGTTGGCCGCCATCGTCGCGATCACGCGCCGGCCTTCCTCGACGGTTCGGCAGAACGGCACCATGATGCGCAGATTGGAGAGACCCATTTCCTCGCGCACCCGGCGGAGCGCGGCGCATTCGAGGGCAAATCCCTCGGCATAAGCCGGGTGGCTGTAACGGGAAGCCCCCCGGAATCCCAGCATCGGATTCTCTTCCTTGGGCTCGAAGGCCTCGCCGCCGAGCAGGCTGGCGTATTCGTTGGTCTTGAAGTCGGAGAGCCGCACGATCACCGGCTTGGGATAGAATGCCGCGGCAATCGTGCCGACGCCTTCCGAGAGCTTCTGAATGAAGAAGTCGGAGGGGCTTTTGTAACCTTCAACCAGACGGGCGATCGCAGTTCTCGCCTTGGCCGAGGCGATCTTCTTCGGCTTGAGCAGCGCCATCGGGTGCACGCCGATATGCTCGCTGATGATGAACTCCATGCGGGCGAGGCCGACGCCGGCTTGTGGTTGCATCGCTACCCGGAATGCCATTTCGGGGGTGCCGACATTCACCATGATCGCCGTGTGCGGCTGCCTGAGCGTGCTCACGGGCGTTCGCGTAACGTCGAAAGCAACCGTTCCTTGATAGACATTGCCAATATCGCCTTCGGCGCAGGAGATCGTGACATTGGTCCCGGTCTTGAGCTTCTTGGTCGCATGCGTCGCCCCGACCACGGCGGGGATGCCCAGTTCCCGCGCCACAATGGCCGCATGGCAGGTCCGGCCGCCCTTGTCGGTGATGATGCCGGCAGCGATCTTCATGACCGGCTCCCAATCCGGACTGGTAGCCGGCGCGACCAGGATCTCTCCCGGCTTGAAGGCTGCGAGGTCTCGCGCGCTCGCAATCCGGCGCGTGCGCCCGGAGGCGATTTTTTCGCCCACCGCGCGGCCGGCGACGACGACGGAGCCGCGCCTCTTCAGCGTGTAGGTTTCGTAGACGTCCGGCGAGCGCTGCGAGGCAACCGTCTCCGGCCGCGCCTGAATAATATAGAGCTTGCCGTCGGAGCCGTCCTTGGCCCATTCGATATCCATCGGCATCGGCCCGCCGGCATGTTTCGAATAATGCGCCTCGATCCGCACGGCAAAGTCCGCAAGGCTCAGCACCTCGGTATCGGAAATGCAAAATCTCCGCCGCTCGGCTTCAGGCACCGTCCGGGTGAGCGTGGCATGCTTGCCGCCGCGCTTGCCGTAAATCATGCGGATCTGCTTGCCGCCGAGCCGGCGCCGCAGCACGCGGCGAAAGCCTTGGCTCAGGGTCGGCTTGTGAACGTAGAACTCGTCAGGATCGACCTGGCCCTGGACGATGGTCTCGCCGAGGCCGTAACAGCCCGTGATGAAGACCACGTCACGAAATCCGGATTCGGTGTCGAGCGTGAAGATGACGCCACTGGCTCCAATATCCGAGCGGACCATTTTCATCACCGCAACAGAGAGGAAGACTTTGAAGTGGTCGAAGCCGTTGTCGATACGGTAGGAAATCGCGCGATCGGTGAAAATCGAGGCAAAGCAGCGCCGGCAGGCTTCGAACAGATCCTTCGCGCCGCGTACATTGAGGAAGCTTTCGTGCTGGCCGGCAAAGCTCGCGGTCGGCAGATCTTCCGCCGTCGCGGAACTTCGCACGGCGACAGCGACGCCGGTCCCGGCCTCCCGTTCCAGCTGCCGATACGCTTCCACGATCTGTTCGCGGATAGGCCCGGTATCCATCGCCATGTAGATGACTTCGCGAGCTTTGGCGGCCCGGGCCGCAAGCTGCTTGATGTTGCGCTTGTCAAGACCGTCGAGCAGCCGATGAAGCTCGTCCGCGATGCCGGGTTGCGTCAGCGCGTCGCGATAGGCGTCTGCCGTGACGGCAAATCCATTGGGGACAGCGACCCCTTCGGACGCGAGAGCCGAATACAGTTCGCCAAGCGACGCGGTCTTGCCGCCGACAAGTCCGACGTCGCCCAAGCCAATTTCGAGAAAAGATCTGATATATTTTGCCATAGTACCAGTAAATCAGGCCGGATCTGCCCGGTATTGAGGGAGGTCAATCCTCTGGTCGAGATAGGCGATGAAGGCGTCCTCCAGTGTCTTGACTCCGCGCTTCTCGACCAGGGCTGCGGGCTTGTCCGTGACCAGAACGCGGCCTGCATGCATCAAAATTCCCTGTTACCCGCTAAAAATTCCCTGTTTCTTGAAATATTTTCCCTGTTAATTTTCATAGGGAATTGCGTGAGAAGTCACTGCAGCACAGCGGTTTGTTGCTGGGGAATCGGCTCTCAAAGCCCCAGGATCATAGAATTCCCTGTAAAATTCCCTGTTAGCAGGGAATTTGCATGGAGACGGGTGCTATCAACACTGCGTCGCCAGCCAGCCGCCTCATACGGGGTTTTCTGCCTGGTCACCGCGTCGCTTCGCTGTAGCCGAGATCGCAATATTTGGCCGGATCGTTTAGCTGCCTGGATGGAAGGCCGTAACGGCTGCGCAGGTCGAGAACGCAGTTGAGCCCCTCGCGGTCGATATCGCCGCTCCGGAAAAAGCCGTTCTTGGGATCGAGCAGTTCTGCGTAGCTGGCCTCGGCGATCTCCGGCTCCATCTGCGGAAGATGCCGACGCAGGATCGCGATCGCCTCGTTGCGGTTGGACGGATCATAGAGCCATGCAATCGAGCTGCGGTAACCGCTGATATAGGCGACGATCCGGGATCGGTTTTGCTGCGCCCAGGGCCGACGCACTGCCGCGACATTGCCCTGGTAGGCTCCGATCACGTCGGTGGCTTTCACGAGCTCGGTGAAGCCCTGGTTTTTCGCAAGGATATTGTAGGGCGCGGACAGCAATGTCGCCGCGTGACGGCCATCGCGCAACGCGTTCCAGCGCTGCACCATGCCGCCGGCGCGGACGATCTCGTAGTCGCCGCGGTCCTTGTCGAGGCCGTTCCGGCGCATGATCTCGTAAAGGACAAAGGCATAGCCGGTGGTCATCGCATCCACCGAGAGGGCTTTGCCCGCAAGCTCCGCGATGTGCTTGATCGAAGGCGACGCGACAAGGCTGAGAAACCCGCTGTCGCTCCCCATCACGGCCATGAAGTCGGGCTGCGGCCCGATCGGGGCCTCACCCTGTCCCTCGACATAAGCCACGATATTGTCGACGGCCGTCATTGCGATATCGAATTTGCCTTGGGAGAAATCAGTCATCTGCGTGACGGAATTGGGCGTGTCCTGAATCTGCACGGCGATGCCACGCCGGGCGAAGAAGCCTTTGTCCTCTCCGACGTAGAGGCCCCAGTTGAAGCCGCCGGGAAACACGTTGACGGTCATGACCGGCAGATCGCTGGCTTGGTGCGGCATCGGTTACTCGCTGCTCTGTTTGCTGACGCGGCCGGTCAAGCGGTCCGCATTGCCATCCGCTCCGGCCGCAGGGCGAGCGAAATCATCGCGCCGGCGAGGCAAAGCAGAACGAGCTGAACATTGCCCGCGACCGTCCATCCGGCGAGGCCAACGATCCAGCCGATGACATATCCGGCGATCGTCGCGGAGCCATACAGGCTCGTCACAAACACGCCGGAGGCGCGGCCGGCGAGATCCGCCGAAACCGACTTCACATGACAGGCGGCGAGGTTGACGAAGATTGTTCCGCTGAAGGTCGCGCCAAGCACCAGCGAGAGCGTGGCCTGCGTCGCGAAATCGATTGGGCCGTTGAACAGCAGGGCGGCGATCGCGCTTGCGATCAGGAAGCTCGTGCCGAGAATGAGTCGCGGCGAGAAGCGGTCACCCAGCCACCCGGACACGACGGATACCAGAACGCCAAGTCCATAGATACTCATCACCCGTCCTGCATCGGCCGGCGCGTAGTGCAATTGCTCGCGCAGGAATGTCGGATACATGCCGAGATACCCGTACAGTGCAAGGCCGAAGATGATACTCAGAATCACCAGCACGCTGGTATTGAGATTCTTGAGCGTTGTGGCCCCGCCTGTGGACAGCGTCGCTTCCCGTTGATTGGCGGTATTGGTTTCGCTCAGCCTCGGCCGCACCACGGCGGCGATCAGCGCCATCATCCCCAGTCCGATGACGCCGAAGATGATCATGGGTGCGCGCCACGTCGCATATTCGACCAGCAATTTGGCTCCGAGCGCCGGCCCGATCGCCGCTCCGCCCGCATAGGCGTAGTTCAGGATGCCGACGCCGGCGGCGCGATAGCGCGAGAAATAGCTGGAAAACACCGCGAGCAGCGCGGTGAGCTGCATCGCCTCGCCGATCCCGGTGATCGCCCGATAGAGCAGCATGTCGGCGAATCCGAACGCAACCACGGTGATGATCGTTGTCGCCGAATAGATCAGGATGCCGACCTGGATCACGGTCTTTCGGGAGTATCTCGACATCAGGTAGCCGGTCGGAATTCCCGCGAACGCCATGCCCAGCGTGAAGAACGTCGACATCAAGCCGGCCTGCGGCAGTGTGAAGCCGTATTCCCGTCTCACATCCGTGAGCATCAGCGGGAATAACGTGCGGTCCATCGCATTGATGCAATAGGAGCAGATCAGGACGGCGATGGCGGCAACGGCGATCGCGGTGTCGGAGGTGCGCGGCGTCTCTACGACATTCGCCGGCGCTGCAGTTTGGTCCATGATCCAGCCCTTCGTGATGCCAGTTCTGAGTTCATTGCCTGGGGTCCTTATGACCTTTCGGCAGCTCCGGATCAATTGCCGCGGCAGGGAACGTGACACCGGAGCAAGGCGGCCGGCAAGCGGCGTGCCGAGTCGATTTGCGAGGTAGGCCCCAGTTTGCCGGCCGAACCGAATTGACTCAGGGTTAGTCGGAATTCTAATACTCAAATCGATACCGGAAGGGACGGCGGAGTGCTTGTGTCCCTGAAATGCTGCATTTTTGGTCGCTGCAGCGCGAAATGAAGGCAACCAGAAAGCTCATCCATGCGCGTCATCAATGTCGCCGCCGCCCAGATGGGTCCGATCCAGCGCGCCGAAGGCCGGGAAGCCGTCGTCCCGCGCATGCTCGCTTTGATGGATCAGGCGAAGGCGCGCGGTGCCGATCTGATCGTTTACCCGGAACTGGCGCTCACCACGTTTTTTCCGCGCTGGTACATGGAGGATCAGGCCGAGGTCGACACCTGGTTCGAGCGCGAGATGCCGAACGCGGCGACGCTGCCGCTGTTCAAGCGCGCTGCGGAGTATCAGATGGCGATGAGCCTCGGTTATGCCGAGCTGACGCCGGACGGGCATCATTTCAACACCTGCATCCTGACCGACAAATCGGCCAGGATCGTCGGCAAGTACCGCAAGGTGCATCTGCCGGGCCATTCGGAATTCGATACCGAGCGCGCCTTCCAGCACCTCGAAAAGCGCTATTTCGAGCCCGGTGATACCGGCTTTCCGGTGTGGCGCACGATGGGCGGCATCTTCGGCATGGCGATCTGCAATGACCGGCGCTGGCCCGAGACCTATCGCGTGATGGGCCTGCAGGGCGTTGAGATGATCCTGCTCGGTTACAATACGCCCTCGGTCAATTCCCAGAAAAGCGAGGAGGGGCCGGAGAAGCGGCTGTTCCACAATCGCCTGTCCGTGCAGTCCGGCGCGTATCAGAACGCGACATGGGTCGTGGCTGTCGCCAAGGCCGGCGTCGAGGACGGCTTCCCGCTGATCGGCGGCAGCCTGATCGTGGATCCCAACGGCGAGATCGTCGCGGAGGCCACAACCGAAGGCGATGAACTCCTGGTCCACGCTTGCGATCTCGACGCAACCAGCTTCGGCAAGAACACCATCTTCGACTTCGCCCGTCACCGGCGCGTCGAGCATTACGGGCTGATTACCAGCCGCGTCGGTGCGGTCCCGCCGCCGGAAACCTGAGATTCAACGCCCCTTCGAAGGGGCTCAATAGGCTGCCGATGTCTGGATTCCTGCTCCGCGATCTCAGCCCGCATGACCGGTACAAGCTGCTCTGTGGGGTCGTGGTGCCGCGTCCGATCGCGCTGGTGACGACGCTCGACGCCAATGGCGCGGTCAACGCCGCGCCGTTCAGCTTCTTCAACGTGTTTTCCGAGGACCCGCCTCTGGTCGTGCTGGGGCTGCAGCACAAGGCCGACCGTACCCCAAAGGACACCACGCGCAACATTCATCGCGACGGCGAGTTTGTCGTCCATATGGTGGATGAGCCACTGGCGTTGGCGATGAACGATTGTGCGGTCGATTTCCCGGCCGGCGAAAGCGAGGTGGCGGCGACAGGGCTTGCGACCGTGCCATCGGTCAATGTCAGCGTTCCGCGGCTCGCCGCAGCACCTTTCGCGCTGGAATGCAAACGCAGTGTTGCGCTGGCCTTCGGGCCGGGGCGCGAGCTTCTGGTCGGCGAAGTTCTCCGCATCCATGCGCGCGATGGTTTGGTCAACGAGGCCAACATGTACGTCGATCTCGCGGCTTACCGGCCGATCGGCCGGCTATTCGCCAATCTCTACACCTATCAACGCGAGTCATTCGCGATGGATCGCGAGAGCCACGCGCAATGGAGCGCGCGCGTAACCGCCGGCAACGGCGCGGGCGAGGCGCCCAAGGAAAGCTAGTGCCGCGAAAACCGCACCGCGCCCAGCGCCATGGTAGCGGCGGCCTGCGTCGGATCGATCACGGGAATGCCGAGGGCGTCTTCGAGCTGATTTCGCAGGCGAGCCATGCCGGCGCAGCCCATGACAATGGTGCCGGCGCCGTCCTCGTCCTTCAGGGCGCGGCCGACCTCGATCATCTTGGCCAATGTTCCGTCGCCCGAGGCGGTTTCCGCCACGCTCATGTTGAGCGGCCGCTCGCCGGCCAGCCGGTCCATCAGCCCCATCTGGCGCAGATAACGGATATGCCGGCGTATCGAGCGTTGCGCGATGGCGATGACGCCAAAGGTTTCCGCGCGCGTCATCGCCGTCAGCACGCCGCATTCGGCGATGCCGAACACCGGCCGATCGGTTCCTTCCCGGCAGACATGCAGGCCCGGATCGCTGTAGCAGGCGATCACGAAGGCGGCGGCGCTGTTGTCGCTTTCGATCAGCCGGCGCAGCGGAATCGCCACGCTGTCGACATCGGACTGGCTCTCGATCCCGTAAGGTCCCTCGGCCAGCGTCGTGCAGACGATCTCCGGCCCGTCCACGAAATCGAGCGGCTTTAGCGCCTGTTCGATCCCCCTGGTCACGGTGACGTTGGAATTGGGATTGATCACGAGGATGCGCGGGCGGGACATGGTCTCTTCCTTGCAACTAAGCATGGCTTGCAGCAACGATCGTAGCTTGCAGCAACTTGCATAGTTTGCATAGTTTCGATTGCGCGGTCTCGGCCGTCCGACGGTTTCCCGCCGCGATCATCTTTTCCGGCCGGTTGGTCGAATAACGCTCTGGAGGACTTCATGACCGAACCCGCCTACGACGTCGTGATCCGCGGCGGACGCGTCGCAACCGCTGTCGACGTGTTCGAGGCCGATGTCGCCGTCGCGGGCGAGACCGTCGTTGCCATCGGCCGCAGCCTGCCGGCCGGCAAGCGGGAGATCGACGCGCGCGGCAAACTGGTCCTGCCCGGTGGCGTCGACAGCCACGCCCATATCGAGCAGCTGTCGGCGGCCGGTGTCGTGAATGCCGATACGTTCGAAAGCGCCACCACTGCCGCCGCTTTCGGCGGGACCACCACGGTCATCCCGTTCGCGGCCCAGCATGTCGGCATGGCGCTACCCCAGGTTCTGGCCGATTATCATGCACTCGCGAAAAAGGGCGCGGTGATCGACTATGCCTTCCACATGATCATCGCTGATCCGACCCGGGAGACATTGCAGAACGACATCCCGGCGTTGGTCAAACAGGGACACGGTTCGATCAAGATATTCATGACCTATGACTTGCTGAAGATCGACGACGAACCTTTGCTCGATATTCTGGTCGCGGCGCGCGAATCCGGCGCCATGCTGTGCGCCCACGCCGAGAACCATGGCATCATCGCCTGGATGGTGAAACGCCTGCTGGCGCGCGGCTACACCGATCCGAAATACCATGCCATCAGCCATGCGAGGTTTTCGGAAGCGGACGCCTTCAACCGCCTGATCGGGATGGCGGCGCTGGTCGATCAGCCGATCATGATCTTTCACGTCTCGACGGCGGAAGGTGCCAAGGTGATCCGCGACGCGCGGGGCGAGGGCCTGAAGGTCTTCGCCGAGACCTGCCCGCAATATCTGTTTCTGACCAAGGAAGATCTGGACAAGCCTGGCGTCGAAGGCGCGAAATGGATGTGCAGTCCGCCGCCGCGCGGCAGATCGGACCAGGACGCGCTGTGGCAGGCCCTTGCGCTCGGCGATCTCCAGACCATCTCGTCCGACCATGCGCCGTATCGTTTCGACGAGACCGGAAAATTGCGCGCCGGCCCCAATCCCAACTTCAAGCAGGTGGCGAATGGCTTGCCGGGACTGGAGGTGCGCCTGCCGCTGCTGTTCGATGCGATGGTGTCGAAGGGCCGCCTCAGCCTGGAGAAATTCGTCGAGTTGACGGCAACCGCGCCCGCCAAGATCTACAATTTGCATCCGCGCAAGGGTTCGATCGCGGTCGGAGCCGACGCCGACATCGCGATCTGGGACCCGGCGCGCGAAGTCACGCTGACGGATGCGATGATGCATGACCTTGCCGGCTACACCCCTTACGCCGGCCGCAAGCTGCGTGGCTGGCCGGTCACCGTGCTGTCGCGCGGGCGCGTGATCGTCGCCGACGGCAAGCGGACGGCCGAGCCCGGCTCCGGCCGCTTCCTCGCGCGCTCTGGCGGCGAAGCGGCGAAGCCGACCGGCCGGCTGGTGGCCGATATGGATCCGGCGCGGAATTTCGGCGCGACCTTGTTGTGAAAACGATGTGATCCAAGGCGCTTTCTGAAAAATCTGATGCGGGGGCTGGGCATTTGAAAATCCTGATCTTTGGCGGCACCGGTTTCGTCGGGATCAATATCGCCGCAGCCCTGCTCGCGCGCGGGCACGATGTGACGTTGTTCGACCGCGCGGCGTTGCCGCGTGCCGCGCAGCGGGTTTTCGCCGGCTACGGAGCGTTGCTGACGGTCGTTCAGGGAGATGTCACCGAGCCGCAAGCTGTCGAGAAAATCATCGCATGCGGCTTTGACGCGATCATTCTTGGGGCCGCGATTACCGCAAGTCCCGTGCGCGACGCGGCCGACCCCGCGTCGATCCTGCAAGTCAACCTGCTGGCTCAGGTGCCGATTCTGATGGCCGCGCGGCGCAGCGGCGTCGGACGTATCATCAATCTGTCGTCGGCCGCGGCGTATGGCGCTGCCGCCTTGCGAAATACATTGCTCGACGAAGAGACGGCGTGCGATCCCGTCTCGCTCTACGCTATCACCAAATATGCTTCCGAAAAGGTGGCGGCGCGTCTGGCCGCGTTGTGGCAATCCGATATCGTCAGTGTTCGGCTGAGCGCCGTATTCGGGCCATGGGAGCGGGCAACCGGGACCCGCGACACACCCAGCGCGCAAATGCAAATCATGGCGGCCTTGCAGCAGCGAGGGGAGGCCATACTGTCTCGCCCGGGGTTGAGGGACTGGATTTATGCGCTGGACGTCGCCGACGCCGTGGCGTTGCTCGTCGAGGCGGCAAGACCCAAACATCGCCTCTACAATATCTCGACCGGGCGTGAATGGTCGGCGCTGCAATGGGGACAGGATCTCGCCGCCCTCCATCACGGTTGGGTTTGCCGGCTGGCCGAGCCTGACGAAGCACCGACGATCGACCTGTTTAGCGAAGCCGATCGCGCGCCCTTGTCGGTGGTGCGCCTGGAACAGGAATTCGGTTGGCGTGCCCGGTTTGGCTGCGCCGATTCCGCGGCCGATCTGAACAATTGGTGGGCGCATCATGGGGAAGGAACGTGACATGCGGCTGAAGGGACGGATCGCTGTTATCACCGGGGCAGGGTCCGGCATCGGCCGTGCCAGCGCGCTGCTGTTCGCGGCGGAAGGCGCGTTCGTGGCACTTGTCGATCGCGATTCCGCCGGCCTGCAGGAAACGCTTGCAACCGTTCGTGCCGTGAATGGCGACGGATCGGAGCATTTGGGCGATGTCGGTAACGGTGATTTCGCCAAAACCACGGTCGAGGCGATCGTGTCGCACCACGGCCGGCTCGACGTGCTGATGGCCGCCGCCGGCTGGTCCTGCGGCGGGACGGTGGTGACGACCGATCCCACCGATTGGGACGCGGTGTTCCGCACACATGTCGGCGGCACCTGGCTGTGGTCGCGGGCCGCCGTGCCGCAGATGCAGCGACAGGGCAAGGGCTCGATCGTCACGCTCGCCTCACAACTCGCGATCGCCGGCGGACGAAACAACAGCGCCTATATCGCCGCCAAGGGCGCGATCATCAGTCTGACGAAAACGATGGCTGTGGATTTTGCGACCGACGGAATTCGTGTCAATGCGATCGCGCCAGGCGCCATCGACACGCCGATGCTGCGGCGAAGTTTCGCGCGGCATGCCGATCCGGAGCCGGTCCGTGAGGCGTCGCGGAATCGCCACGCCATGAAGCGGTTTGGCAGGGCGGAGGAGGTCGCCGAGGCCGCGCTGTATCTGGCCAGCGATGCGTCGTCGTTCACGACCGGAACGGTCATGGCGGTTGACGGAGGTTGGCTGGCCGCATGAGCAGCGCACTCATCGAACTCGAAGCTCAGGTCCGCGCCGATCTTGCCAGAACGTCGCATCCAAATGCGCCCTGGCTCGAACCGAAGCCGGCGCCGAATGGCAGGCCCGCGCTCGACGTGCTCATCGTTGGCGCCGGCCAATCAGGTCTGGCCACTGCCTTCGGCCTGATGCGCTCGCAGGTGACCAACATCCTGATCCTGGACAAGGCGGAGGAGGGGAAGGAAGGCCCATGGCTTTCCTACGCCCGCATGCACACGCTGCGCAGCCCGAAAGATTTTACCGGGCCCGATCTCGACATCCCGAGTCTCACCTATCAGTCGTGGCACGAGGCGCGATTCGGAAAGCAGGATTGGGAAAATCTCGACCTGATACCGCGCGATATGTGGGCGGAATATCTGCTGTGGTTCAGGCGCGCGGTAGGCTTGACGGTGCGCAACGGCTGCGAATTGCTCGAGATTGCGCCCGCGAAGGATGGACTGCTCGCCGCCACGGTGCAGAGCGCCGGCGCGGTCGAAACGCTCTATGCGCGGAAAATCGTGCTGGCGACCGGCCAGGAGGCCATGGGTAACTGGACTGTCCCTGAATCGCTACGCCATCTGCCGGCCAGGCGATGTGCCCGCACCTCGGACCCTATTGATTTCGAAACGCTGGAAGGCCAGAAGGTTGCCGTGATCGGCGCCGGCGCGACCGCCTTCGACAACGCGGCGACCGCGCTTGAGGCCGGGGCGGCCGAGGTACACCTGCTTTGCCGCCGAGCCGAAATCCAGTTGGTCCAGCCCTATCGATGGCTGACGTTTCGCGGCTTTTTGCGTCACTTCTGCGATCTCGACGATGCCTGGCGCTGGCGTTTCATGCGCGCCATCCTCGAGTTGCGGGAGGGATTCCCGCAGGCGACTTATGATCGCTGCGCGCGGTTTGCCAATTTCCATCTGCACGAGGGCTCGCCGGTCGAGGCGGCCCGCGAGGTCGGAAACGCGGTCGAATTGCGGACGCCGCACGGTATCGTCTTGGCGGATTTTGTCATCTGCGGCACCGGCACCCATATCGACTTCGCCGAGCGCCGCGAATTGAGAAGTTTTGCCGATAACATCGCGACCTGGGCCGACCGCTATCGGCCGCCGGAGAATGAGCGCAACGCGCATCTGGGCCGCTATCCTTATCTGGCCGACGATTACGCGCTCACCGAACGCGTGCCGGGAAAAACGCCATGGATTTCCGACATTCACCTGTTTGCATTCGCCTCAACCATGAGTTTTGGCCCCTCCGGCTCGTCAATCAACGCCATGACGACAGCCATACCCAAGCTGGTGTATGGTCTGACCCGAGGGTTGTTCCGCGCTGACCTTGAGCGGCACTGGCGGTCTTTCAAGGCGTACAATGTGCCGCAGGCCGTCATTACCCGGCAAAAACAAGCCGTAGAAGAAGGTGGGTGATCGTAATTTGCATGAACGTCATGAAAATGATCGGGTGCGGGCGGCTGGACTGCTCTGAAAGAATACCGCTTGGCGCATAATTTGCTTAGGATTGACCGCGGGATTGGTCGCGATCCCGAGACTCTTCTCGGGCGGGTTTCGTTATTGAATTCGGGGGATCAAGGATGCGGTTAAGGTATTGCGGGCCCTTTTTCAGCGCGGTCGGCGCGCTGGTGCTTCTGCTCGCCGCGGAGCCGGCTCTGGCGCAGTCGCGTGCCGAGACGCTGCGGTATGTCACCGGCGCATCGGTCAACACCCTCGATCCCAACGTCCCAGGCTCGACCCGCGAGGCTTTCGCGGTGAGTCTCAGTACCTATGACCGGCTGGTCTCGTTCGGCCGCAAGCAACTGAACGGTAAGTGGGTGTTCGATCTCGACAAGATCACCGGCGAGCTGGCTGAATCCTACGACGTCAGCCCCGATCTGATGAAAATCACGTTCCATCTGCGCAAGGATGCCAAGTTTCAGGATGGGACGCCGGTCACCGCTGATGACGTCAAGTGGTCGCTCGACCGTGCGGTAACGGCGCCAGTGCTCGGCAAGGCTCAGCTCCTCACGGGATCCCTGACGAGCGCCGATCAGTTCAAGGTGATTGATCCACTGACTTTCGAAGTGACGCTGCCGAAGCCCGACAAGCTCGCGCTGCCGAATCTCGCCACCGTCTATCCGATCATCATCAACTCCAAGGTCGCGAAGGCGAATGCGACGGCCGAAGATCCCTGGGCGATTTCGTGGCTCAAGGAGCACGCCGTCGGCAGCGGCGCCTATGTGATCGAGAGCTTCAAGCCCGGCGAACAGGTGATTATGAAGCGCAACGAGGCCTGGAACCGGGGATCGCCTGACAAGTCAGCATTCTTCAAACGGGTGATCGTGCAGACCGTGCCGGAGCCGGCGACCCGCGCCAACCTGGTTGAGCGCGGTGACGCCGATATCACAGTCGATCTGCAGGCCAGCGACATCCAGTCGCTGGAGAGCAAGGGCACCCTCAAGGTGATCTCGACGCCGCAATACAATTCCGTCACCTTCATTTCGATGAACAATACGATTCCGCCGTTCGACAACATCAACGTGCGCCGCGCCGTCGCCTACGCGCTGCCTTACGACGATATGTTCAAGGCGGCTCTGTTCGGCCGCGGAACGCCACTGTTCGGCGCCAGCTGGACGGATGGCAAGCCGACGACCAGCGCCTTTCCTTTTCCGCAGCCCATCAAGCTCGATCTCGACAAGGCCAGGGAGTATTTGAAGGCGGCCGGGATGCCCGACGGTTTTTCGACGACATTCAGCTTCAATGTCGGCCAAGCCTCGACCGCCGAGCCGATGGCTGCACTGGTCAAGGAATCGCTCGCCAGGATCGGCATCAAGGTCGATATCCAGAAACTGCCCGATGCGCAGATGTCGACGCAGATCAACGAGAAGAAGCTGCCGTTCTTCACCGAAGGCATCGTCGCCTGGCTGCCGTCGACCGACTATTTCTACCGCAATTTCTATACCGGCAATCAGCGCTGGAATTACAGCAGCATCAATAATGCGGAACTGACAGCGACCGCCCAGGAAGCGCGCTTCGAGCCGGACAAGGCCAAGTACGACCAGGACGGCCTGAAGCTCAACGCGATCCATTTCGCCGAGATGCCGCAGATTGCGCTTTGGCAGCCGAGCCAGGACGCCGTGATGGCAACCTCGATCGAGGGCTACACGTACCAGTTTCACCGCCAGGTCGATTATCGCGACCTTCGCCGCAAGTGACCCGCCGGCCGTCATGAAAAGCTTTGTCGCAACGGTGATTCGGGCGGGGAGGCGTTTCATGTCCTCGCTGCCCGCATTGTTCGGTGTGCTGGTCTTCACGTTCCTGCTGATGCGGGTTTTGCCCGGCGATCCCGCGGTGTTCTTTGCCTCCGGGCCCAATGCCGGCAAGGAGGAAATCGAGGTCATTCGCAAGCAGATGGGACTGGACAAGCCGGTGCCGCAGCAATTGCTGCTTTATTTGTATGATGTCGGCCGCGGCAATCTCGGCCGCTCCCTGATGACCGGGCAGGCGGTTACCACCGATCTCAGGGATCGCCTGCCGGCCTCGCTGGAGCTGACCCTGACCGCATTGCTGATCGCCCTGGTATCGGCGATCCCTCTCGGCGTGCTGGCGGCGTTGAAGCCAGGCTCCGTCATCGACCATGGCGTGCGGCTGTTTTGCGCGCTCGGCGTCTGCGTGCCGACCTTCGTATCGGGCCTGTTGCTGATCTATGTTTTCTATTACCTGCTGGGTCTGGCGCCCGATCCGACCGGGCGTATCGACGTCTTCACGTCGTTGCCGCCTTCGCGCACCGGTTTCCTGACCATCGACTTCCTGCTGGCGGGAGACCTCGACGGGTGGTGGGCGGCGTTTCGACAATTGATCCTGCCGGCAGCAACCATGGCCCTGTTCGTGATCGCGCCGCTGGCGCGTATCACGCGCGCGTCGATGCTGGTCTCGCTTGGCAGCGATTTCGTGCGCACGGCGCGCTCGGTGGGGCTTTCCTGGTGGCGCATTGTCGTGACCTATGCGTTACGCAACGCGATCCTTCCGGTCATTACCATTGCCGGCATCGTATTCTCGACCATGCTCGGCGCCAACGTGCTGGTGGAGAAGGTCTACTCCTGGCCCGGTGTCGCCTCCTATGCGCTGGATGCGCTGCTGTCGTCCGACTATGCCCCGGTGCAGGGTTTCGTGCTGCTGATGGCCAGCATCTTTGTCGTGGTCAATCTGCTGGTCGATGTTCTCTATGGCATTGCCGATCCGCGGGTGTCGATCTGATGGCCAGCGCGACCTTGCGTCACACCGTTTGGATCCTGCGCGGCAACCCGCTGACCGCGGTTGCCGCGGCGGGCGTCGTCCTGCTGATCCTCATCGCCATCTTCGGGCCGTCGATCGTGCCTTATGACCCGATCGCCTCGAATGTATCGCAGGCGCTGGCACCTCCGAGCGCGGCGCACCTTGCCGGCACCGACCAACTCGGCCGCGATACGTTCAGCCGGCTTGTGGTCGCAACCCGGCTCGATCTCGTCATCGCCGTCTCGGCGGTCGGCATCTCTTTCGTGCTTGGCGCCGTGATCGGCGCTTTCTGCGGTTATGCCGGAGGCCGGCTGGATCGTGCGGTCGGCCGTTTCGTCGATGTGATGATGGCCTTTCCGCTGTTCGTGCTCGCCATGGCCATGGTCGCGGCGCTCGGCAACCGCGTCGAGAACATCGTCATCGCCACCGCCATCATCAATCTGCCGTTTTACATTCGCTTCGCCCGCGCGGAGGTCAATGTCCGCCGCAACGTCGGCTGGGTGGAGGCGGCGCGTGCCGGCGGCGAAAGCAATTTTTCGGTGGTGTTGCGTTTCCTGTTGCCGAATGTGCTTCCGGCGATGGCGGTGCAGATGTCGCTCAATTTGGGTTGGGCCATCCTCAATGCGGCCGGGCTCTCCTTCATTGGGCTTGGCGTCAGGCCGCCGACTCCGGAATGGGGCATCATGGTCGCGGAGGGCGCGCGCTTCATCTCGACCGGAAAATGGTGGCTGGTCGCGTTTCCGGGGCTGGCGCTGATGCTGGCCGTACTGTGCTTCAATCTGCTCGGCGACGGGATGCGGGACATTCTCGATCCCCGAATGCGGACATGACCGGGCCGCTGCTGCAGATCGAAGACCTGCACGTTACGTTCTCGACACGCCGCGGCCTGGTCGAAGCGGTGCGCGGGGTGACGCTCTCGCTCGATCAGGGCGAAATGCTCGGGCTGGTCGGCGAAAGCGGTTCAGGTAAGTCCGTCACCGGATTTGCGACGACGCGGCTGCTGGACGTGGCCGGGCGGGTGACCGCCGGCCGGATTCTGTTTCGCGGGCAGGACATCACGAAAATCGCGGACAGCGACTTCCGCGTCCTGCATGGCGCCGCCATGTCGATGATCTTTCAGAACCCGCGCGCGGCGCTCAACCCGATCCGCGCGGTCGGCCTGCAGATCGCGGATGCGATCCTGAGTCACAAGCGCATGTCGAAGGAAGACGCGGCGGAGGAAGCGCTGAAACTGCTGCGCGCCGTTCAAATCCGCGATCCCGAAAAGCGAATGACGGCCTATCCGCACGAGCTATCCGGCGGGATGTGCCAACGGGTAATGATCGCGATCGCGATTTCCTGCAACCCGATGCTGTTGATCGCGGACGAGCCGACCACCGGCCTCGACGTCACCACGCAGAAGGTGGTGATGGATCTGTTAGTCAGGATCGCTGCCGACCGCGGCATGGCGACGATCCTGATCACGCATGATCTCGGCCTTGCGGCCCGCTATTGCCAGCGTGTCGTGGTGATGGAACAGGGCCGCCTCGTCGAGGAAGCCGCACCCCAGACCCTGTTCCGCCATCCGCGGCATGCCTACACTAGGCGCCTGGTGGCGGCGTCACCGACCGCGACCTCGCGGATTGCGGATCTGGTGACGGACGACGAGAGAAGTCATTACCTGGCCATGCTGGCGGCGTGCAAACCCCGGCCGGCGCCGGCGGCGGGCACGCCGCTGCTGCTGGACGTGAAAAATCTCGCCAAGCGCTACGATCAGGGACCGCCGGCGGTGGCCGACTTTTCCATGGCCATGGCGGCGGGCGAGAGCGTCGGTCTGGTCGGCGAATCCGGCTCCGGCAAGACAACGACGTCGCGCATGATTTGCCGCCTGATTGACCCCAGCGAAGGCACCATCCTGTTCGACGGGGAATCGATCGGTCATCTGCCCGCGCGCGACTTTCATCGCTCGCCGGTCCGAAAGGACATCCAGATCGTATTCCAGGATCCCAACGAAAGCCTGAACCCGCGTTTCACCGCCTTTGATTGCATCGCCCACCCGCTGCTGCGGCTTTCGGGGATGCGCCCCGGCGACGTGTTGCGGCAACGGGTCGAGCAATGCGCGCAGCGGGTGGGATTGCCGGCGGAGCTTTTGCCGCGTTTTCCGCATCAGCTTTCCGGCGGCCAGAAGGCGCGCGTCGGAATCGCGCGGGCGATCGCCTGCCAACCGCGCCTGCTGGTGCTGGACGAGCCGACCGCCGCGCTCGACGTCTCGGTGCAGGCGGTGGTGCTGCAACTATTGGACCGGCTGAGGCGCGAGGATGATCTGGCGCTGCTGTTCGTCAGCCACGACCTCAACGTGGTTCGCATGATGTGCGATCGCACCATCGTCCTGCGCAACGGCTGCGTTGTCGAGCAGGGCGAGAGCCGCGCGCTGTTCGACAACCCACAGACCGCTTACACGCGCGAACTGGTCGACGCCGTGCCGCATATCGGAGGGGCGCCGGCTGCAGCCGCGGCTCAGGTCACCGGCCCGGGCGTGAACAACGTCAGGTCGTTATGAATGCCCCAACGGTCGGACCACACTTTGGTGCGACCGCTCGCCACCTCCAGGATCAGCCGGAACAGATCCCAACCGGTTTGCTCGATGGTGGCTTCGCCGGTGGCGATGCGGCCGGCGTCGAAGTCGATGAGATCCTTCCAGCGTCGCGCCAGTTCGGTTCGCGTCGACACCTTGATGACCGGGGCGGCGGCGAGCCCATAGGGCGTGCCGCGCCCGGTCGTGAAGACCTGCAACGTCATTCCGGAGGCGAGCTGCAATGTACCGCAGATGAAGTCGCTCGCGGGCGTTGCCGCAAAGGTCATGCCCTTCCGGCGCACCCGTTCGCCCGGCGACAGCACGTCGACGATCGGGGTAGTGCCGGACTTCACGATCGATCCCAGCGACTTCTCGACGATGTTGGCAAGGCCGCCCTTCTTGTTGCCGGGCGTGGTATTGGCGCTCCGATCCGCGTCACCCTTGGCGAGATAATTGTCGTACCAGTCCATTTCGCGGATCAGCGCGCGGCCGACGTCCTCGTTGATGGCGCGCCGCGTCAGCAGATGAATGGCGTCCCGCACTTCCGTGACTTCGGAAAACATCACGCTCGCGCCGGCGCGCACCAGCAGATCGGCGGCGAAGCCCAAAGCGGGGTTGGCGGTCACGCCGGAAAATGCATCGGAGCCGCCGCACTGCAGGCCGACGACAAGGTCGGAAGCCGGACAGGTTTCGCGGCGGCGCTGGTTGAGCACTTTGAGCCGCGCGTCCGCCATCTCCATGATGGCATCGACAATGGCGCCGAAGCCGTCGAAAGCCTCGTCCTGCATCCGCACGATATTGCCGTCTGATCCCTCCGGCAGCAGCCGCTCGGGAACCAGTTTCTCGCAGCCGAGCCCGACCACCATGACTTCGCCGCCGAAATTCGGATTCATCGCGAGGTTTTGCAGGGTTCGGATCGGCACGATCGCCAGCGGCGCGGTGATCGCGACGCCGCAGCCATAATTGTGCGTCAGCCCAACGACGTCATCGACATCAGGATATTTGGGCAGCAACTCCGACTTGATGCGTTTGATCGCAAACTGCAGCGTCCCGGCGACGCATTGCACGCTGGTGCTGATGGCCAGCACGTTTTTCGTGCCGACGGAACCGTCGGCGTTGCGGAAGCCTTCGAACGTGTAACCCTCAAGCGGCGCTTGCGGCGCAGGAACCGACGTCGCAAGCTCGAGCTTGTCCAGTTCGGGCGGCGTCGGCATCTGGATGCGCGCCTCGTCGACCCATTCGCCGGCCAGGATCGGCTTCGCCGCCGTTCCTATCACCTCATTATAACGGCGGATCGCGGCGCCCTGCGGGATATCGGCAAGCGCGACCTTGTGGCCCTGCGGCACGAAGTTGCGCAGCTCAAGACCGCAGGCAAAGCGGGTCTTTGCAGGAAGCCCGAGATCGTTGACCACGATAGCCACGTTGTCGTTGGCGTCGAGCCTGATGTAGCGCGGCTCGTAGGCCTGCGCCATCGCACTTGCTGTCACGACGCTCTCCGTTTTGGCCCCATGCTCAGCCTGATAGGTATAGGCCTTTTCCACGATTGTATAGATTTTCGCACCCGGCACTCGGCGATGACGCGCCGTGGGAACCTTGCGGCGGCGATATTCAGCAGCAATGCGGCTCGGGAAGATAATGCCGGGCGACGGCTTGGTCGAGCGCCGACAACGCAGAGAGGAGTGTTGCGTTCTTGGCCATGCCCGATCGCATCTGCGACAGAACCTCATGTCGAATGGCGGACCTATCCACTCCGGTTACGCGGTCATCCCGGACGATGGTTCGGCCCCCGACGATCAATTCGCGGATGTGCCTGGCGGTTGCGCGCGAGAAAAGCATATTGATCGGTTCGATATCCTCGCGAAGGGCATCATTGTCGAGCGCCGTCCAGTCCAGGAGCAGCATGTCGGCGGCGGAGCCGGCCTCGATCAGGCCGCCATCGCTGACGTTTGTCACGGCAAGCCGGCCGTTGCCGACGGCGGCCTCAAGGGCTTGCTGGCGGGTCAGGGCGCGATCAAAGCCGGTACCTGCGTGCAGCAGGTAGGAGAGCCTCAACTCGCGCAAGGCATCATCGTCGTCATCGAGTGCCTTGCCGTCGATCCCGAGCGCAACAGAACAGCCGCGTTTTCTCATCTCTATGGCCGGCGCCAGGCCGGAGTGAAGGTGCAGATTGGAGCTGGTATTGACGGAAATGGTGACGCCGCGTTCGGCGAGCAGTTCCAGTTCTTCGGGCCTCGCCCACACGCAGTGGGCCAGCGTCAGGCGGGGCGAAAGCAGACCGATGTCATCGAGCATGCGCACGACGCCGTTTGGATAGGCGGTGTCGGCCCACTGCCGCTGATATTTTGTTTCCAGCAAATGCATGTGGACGCGCCGGCCGGTGCGCTGCGACGCCTGGGCCACGGCTTGCAGAAGTTCGTCGCTGCACCACTGCACGCCGTTCGGCCCATATTGGACATTGAATCCAGGTCCGTCCGCCGCAGCCGCGACGTCATCGACCAGCGCCATGTAGTCGGCCGGCGACAGCGGCTTGTAGATCAGGCGCCGTCCGATTTCGGATCGGGCTTCCGCAGGGAGCGCGGCCAGCAAAGCTTCGGAGCCGCCATAGACCAGCGGATTGCGGTCCTTCATCGATACCGCAAAGCCTGCGCGAATCCCGACATCGCGTGCCGCGCGCGCAACCTCTGCGGCCTCTGTCGGAAGGTCGGTCAATCCTTGTGTGCGCGTATAATGCACCATCACGGTGCCGGTGCCGCCGAGCGCGCTATTGGCGAACGTCAGGGCCGCGGCGAGATACGGATCGACGGAAGGAAAAAGTGCGAAATAGTGCAGCCATGATTCAAGCGGCTTGGCGTCGGCGCCGATCGAACTGGTGCTGATCGGCCGCCCGTGATCGTGCGCGTTGACCAGTGCGGGCATCGCCAGCAATCCGTCCGTGGCCGGCGCCGCGGCGGGCTCGATCGAGGAAAACCTGTCGCCCGTGATGGTGATGGCCTGTGTGCCCGTCGACGGCCGTGCGGTGCCGATCGCGTGCGCGCAGACGATGGTTCGCGAATTATCCTGGCTCACGGCACAATCACCGGCGGTATGCGGTCGGCCCTGGCGGGCAAGAAGGAGCGGTCAAAAATGTCGCTGGGAGGGGGCTGCCGCGACAGCTCGAACGACGTCGCGATCGTCGCGATCGCGGATTTCAACCGGATATCGCTGACGTCACCGATGCCAAGTTCACGCGCTTCCGGCGTGTCGATCAGGGTCCCGTAGACGTACAGCAAGCGACGCCGCTCGATGTCCTTGTTGATCAATGGTTCTTCGCCAGGCAGAAGGTCGATGGCGGCATCGGGATTTGCAACGGTTTCCTTCAATGACCGGTTGATGGCGCGCAACAATCCCTTGACCGCCTCGGGATGCTCCGTGGCGAGCTTCGGCGACACCATGATGCCGTTGGAATAGAGGTCGAGACCGAGATCCGAATAATACATCCAGCGAAAATCCTTGTCGGGGTCGAGCTTGAGCGAGACCAGGTTCATATAGCTCGTCGCCGTGAAAACCGCGACCGTATCGACCTGTCCCTGCAGGAGCATCTGCTCCTGCAGGCTCGGTGACAGCTGCGTGATGCTGATCTTGCCGTAGTCGATGCCATTCTGTTCGGCCAAAAGTGGCAATAGCTTGAACGAAGCGCCGCCGGCGGGTGAACCCAGCCTGGATCCTTCCAGGTCCTTCACACTCTTGATCGGACCGTTCGCCCTGGTCAGCAG
The DNA here is from genome assembly GCF_004799445.1 of Bradyrhizobium sp. GTDB lineage: Bacteria > Pseudomonadota > Alphaproteobacteria > Rhizobiales > Xanthobacteraceae > Bradyrhizobium. The sequence continues at coordinate 22,779 of NZ_SSNA01000208.1, read as the reverse complement.
CGCGAAGGGGGCCTTGCTGTAGATCATATAGACCATGACCGGTGTTTCGCCGGGCTTCGCCGCCGGGTTCTGGATGATGGCGTTGATGTCGCCGAAGCCGGCGTCATAGGCGCCGGACATGATCCGCGTCACCGTGGCGGCCGATCCTTCACCCTGGTCAATCCTGACATCGAGATTTTCCGCGGTGAAATATCCCTTCGCTTTGGCCCAGTAATACCAGGCGTGAATACCCTGAAGCTTCCAGTCCAGCGTGAACTTGATCTTGACCGGTTCGGCCGCAGCAACAGCGGTCGTCGCGGAAGCCAGGAGACAGCTCGTGATAGCGAGGGCTGACAAAAATCGATGCACCGTCGGGTTCTCCGCAGGTCTTGCCGTCCGTGACAACACCATGATGCCGCGGCCCTATCAGATCCGGATTTTCGGCAACGGACGACGTGCCGTGGTGGCTTGTTCGAGAGCTCGCTGACTTTGAGGTGTGGGGGTGAGCCTTTCAACAGCTAATTTTCTGGCACAGCGGTGCAGAAAAGGCAGCGCTCTGGCGGCGAGGGGATAAAGCCGGTAGCGTTGCGGTTGAGCGCCGTGCTCGGCCGGAATGCGACAGGAGCAATGGCAACGTGACGGTTTTCCTGCGCGGCCTCGATCGCCTGATCGGCTGGGTTGTGGCCGTCGCCAAATGGCTTGCGCTGCCTTTGATTGTCCTCTTGTTCCTGCAGTGGCCGTTGCGCGATCTGTTTCGCGGTTTCTCGCGGGAGGCCAACGATCTCGGGCAGGTGGCCTTTGCGCTTTTCGTCGCCGCAAGTGTCACTGCGGCGACGCGTGCGGGAACTCACCTGGCCGCTGATCTGCTCGCCCAGCGCTATTCCGCGCGAACGCGGCGACGCCTGAAGCAAATGGGTGCCGCCGCCGGGCTTCTGCCGTGGGCATTGTTTGTCCTGATTGCGAGCAAGACCACGGTCCTTTCCAGCCTTCGCGATCTTGAGTCATTCCAGGACAGCGGCAACTCCGGCTATTTCCTGGTCAAGCTTGCCCTATGGGTCATGGCGGCCTTGATCCTTGGCCAATCGCTGGTCGATATCTTCCGTCCTCTTGCGGCGGACGACACCTGATGGAATGGACCGGACTTGCGCTTCTTGGGCTGGTCGGCGTCGGCATCATTTCCACCGGCTTGCCCGCCGCGATCGTTCTTATCGCCGTGGCGACATTCGGCGCGATCATCGGCGTTGCGGCAGGCACCATTGAGGGTTCTACCCTTTGGGCGCTGCCGAGCCGGCTGATCAATCTGTTTGAAAACGATTTGCTGCAGGCCTTGCCGCTCTACGTGATGATGGGCCTGTTGCTTGACCGGTTGCCGGTCGCAGACGCGCTTTATCGCGCCGGCAATGCCGTACTTCCGCGCAGCCCGTCAGCCCCGCTGGTGTCGGGCATGATGCTCGGCGCGCTGCTCGGACCGATGAATGGTTCGGTCGGCGCCAGCGTGCTCGGTCTTTCGCGCGTCGTCTCGCCGCGCCTGGCGGCGGAGGGCATACCGGCGCCAAACCGTCACGCGATCATTGCGGTCGCCAGCACGCTTGGCGTGCTGGTGCCGCCCTCGCTGGTTCTCATCCTTCTGAGCGACGCGATGCTGTCGGCGCACACCATGGCGGTGACCGCCACCGGAAGGAGCGACCGCGTCGTCAATACCCAGGACATTTTTCACGCCGCACTTGTGCCGGGCGGGATCTTCCTGGCGCTGTGCCTGGCGTTATCCTGGATCGCGGGACGGACCGCGACAAAGTTGCCCGACCGCGAGCGCCTGACGGCCGGACAAGGATTACTCGCCGCCGTCGCGCTCGTATCGTTGATCGCGCTTCTTGGTGGGGTCGCGCTCGGCTATTTCTATGCCGTCGAGGCCGCCGCGATGGGGGCTTTTGCGCTGCTGGCCGCGGGTCTTTTGACCGGGCGTTTGCGCGGTGTGGTGCTGAATAAAGTGCTGAACGACGCGATCGCTCTCACCGGCGCGCTGTTTTCGTTGTTGCTGGCGGCAACGACATTCACCATGGTTTTGAGGCTGCTTGGGACCGCAGATCTCGTCGGCAAGATGGTTTCGTCGATTCCGGGCAGCGACATCACGGCGGTCGCCGTCGTGCTCTCTGTGATCGGGGTCAGCGCCTTCGTCCTCGATGCTTTCGAAATCATTTTCGTCATCGTGCCGATCGTGATTCCGCCGCTGCTGATCCGCATCGCCGATGCGCGTTGGGTGTCAGTGTTGGTGCTGTTGACCTTGCAGTCGAGCTTCCTGCTACCACCCTTTGGCTACGCGCTCATGATGGTACGCGGTGTTCTCAAGGAAACCGTCGCCTTCCGCTCCTTCGTGCGTTCCTTGGCGCCGTTTCTCGCGGCCCAATGGCTCTTGCTGCTGCTGGTGTTGTTCTTTCCGCAGTTGACCCATGTGGGGCAGTCTTCGGAGGACGGCTCGCGGCTGCCGGCGGCGCCCTTGTCCGATGCGGAATTCAACAAGCGTCTCAATGAGATGATCAAGCTGCCCGAACCCGAATAGCGCCCGCCTTGTCCACCATGTTTCATCTAATGAAAATGGTGTCTGCGATGTGAAAATTAAGTTGCGCCGGGAGCGGAGATTGGCCCTACTGGACCGATAAAAGGAAGACCGGGAGGACCGCGGCGATGGAATCCGAACGGGGCAGGGAGAAGCACGGCGTCATGCCGGCTCGTCCGCCCATGGGGCGCGACCATGGCGGCATTCAGGCGCTCGATCGTGCGTTCCTAATTCTGGATATTATCGCCGACGCAGGTGGCGAAGCGAAGCTGACCGAAATCGCCGGTATCGCCGGATTGAACGTCTCGACCTGCCACCATCTCATTTCGACATTGCACAACTGGGGCTACGTCGCGCGCGGCATCAATAGCCGCAGTTACGTTCTGGGCTCCCGGATCCTCTACCTCAGCGCGGCCTGCCTGCGCCAGGTCGACTTGCCGCGGCGCGCGCAGAGCTTTGTCGATCGCCTGAACGATCAGACCCGCGAAGCGGTTCAGCTTGCGATCATGCAGGATACCAATCTGGTCAATGTCCTGCATCGCGAGGCGAGGCATGCCGTTCGCGTGGATGCAGGCCGCGGCGGCAATTCGAATGCGGCCCACGCAACGGCCACGGGCAAGGCCATTTTGGCCTGGCTGCCGCCCAACGAACTGGATCGGATCGTCGCGGACAAGGGGCTGACGGCGTTTACGCCGCACACCATTACCGACATTGAGAAGCTGAAGGAAGACCTGCGGCTCACGCGCCGAAACGGTTTTGCAATCGATCGCGAGGAGTTTCAACTGGGTGTGATCTGCCTTGGCGCGGCCATTCGCGACCATGCCGGCGCTGTCGTTGGCTCGATCAGCGTCTCTTCTCCGGTTTTTCGCGCCACACCGGCATACATCGATCAAATCAAGGTTCATCTCATCGCGGCAGCCGACGAATTGTCGACGGAGCTCGGTGCGCCGGGCGCGATCCTGCGGGGATCAACCAAAAGCGTAGCGGCGGAATAGCGGTCAAACATACTCAGGAGAAACCATGTACAAGCCCGATTACGTCAAGACCTCGACTGATTTTCCTGTTCCTGAAACCATGCGCGCCTGGGTATTGGGTGATCCCGGTCAATTGACCCTGACGACGAAGCCCGTGCCGGTGCCGAAAAGGGCCGAGGTTCTGGTTCGCATCGACGCGGTTGCGATTTGCGCGACGGATCTCGAGATTATCCACCACGGTCCGCCGGCGATGATCCAGGGCGGGCTGCCCTACAACAAGAATTTCACGCCGGGCCATGAATATATGGGCACGGTGGCAGCGCTCGGACCCGGCGTCGATGAATACAGGATCGGCGAGCGCGTTACCGTCGAAATCCACGCCGGATGCGGACAGTGCAAGCGCTGCCGCGAGGGGATGTACACCGCGTGTCATAACTACGGTCTGAATTACGGCGACGTCGATAAGGGTCATCGCGCCAACGGCTTCACGACTGACGGCGGCTTTGCGGAATACGCCGTCAACAGCATCAACACGCTGGTTCGCATCTCGGACGAGATGTCGGACGAGGAGGCGACCCTGGTCGTCACCGCGGGTACCGCGATGTACGGGCTGACGGAACTCGGCGGCCTGGTCGCAGGCGAGAGCGTGGTCGTGACCGGTCCGGGTCCGATCGGTCTGCTCGGCGTGGCGGTCGCCAAGGCGCTGGGGGCGCAGCCGGTGATCCTGACCGGAACGCGCGACAACCGCCTTAAGATTGGTCTGGAACTTGGCGCCGATCACGTGGTCAACGCCAAGAACGAGGACCCGGTCGCCGCGGTTCGCAAGCTCAACGGCGGCAAGGGCGTCGACTATGTCATCGAATGTTCGGGGGCACCGGAGGCCGTTAACGAAGCCGCGCGCATGGTCAACCGTGGCGGCCGCATCTGTCTCGCCGCGTTCCCGGGCAAGCCGGCCGAGGTCGATATCGCCTACATCGTGCGAAACAACATCTACGTCTACGGCATCCGCGGCGAAGGCAAGAGCGCCACGCATCGCGCCGAGGCGTTCATGGCGCAGAAACGGTTCGACGCCACCAAGGTGCATACCCACACCTTCGCCCTGGAAGACCTGCCGACTGCCCTGCGATATGCCCGCGAGCGCATCGAGGACGCCATCAAGGTCGTCGTCAAGACCCATGGCCATGCCGCGATCAAGAGCGTGGCCGCCGAATAGTCCGGGATCGTTGCCGATGCGCTGACCACGTTCGCGGCCAGCGCATCGGCACGGTTCACGTTGATCAAGGCATTCATGCTGACTGGTTTGGAGTAGAATTGATGTCCGCGCTGGAAATCGATCATCAGTCCTCCAAAATCGCCGTCGCGGAATTGCCGACCGCAGCAGCGTCGCCCTCGGCGCCATCATCGGTTACATCGATCCGGATTTATCGATCGCCCTCAAACCCTATGGCGACGCCTTTGTGCGAGCAATCAAGGTCGTGGTCGCTCCGATCATCTTCACGACGATCGCGGTCGGTATCGCCAAGATGGGAGATATCCGCCACGTCGCCAATGTCGGGGTCAAGGCGCTGATTTATTTCGAGGTCGCCTCGACGCTTGCCCTGATCGTCGGAATGACCGTCGGCAACTTTTGGCAGGTTGGCGTCGGGCTCAACGCCGATCCGGCCGCGTTCGACCCCAAGGCTGTCGAAGCTTACGCGAAGCTCGCCAAGAACGTCACCATGTCGGACTTTTTCCTGTCGATGATACCGACTTCGTTTGTCGAGCCCTTCGTGAAGGGTGACATCATGCCGGTGCTTTTCATCGCCGTGCTGCTTGGATTGGGGCTCAGCCTGGCGCAGGCCCGGGCAAGCCGATGGTGGCGTTTCTGGAGTCGGCGTCGGTCGCGCTGTTCGCCATGGTGCGGATCATCATGCAGTTCGCGCCGATCGCAGCGCTTTGCGCCATGGTTTTCACCGTGGGCAAATATGGCCTGCGGACCCTGCTTGATCTTGGCCGGTTAGTCGCCTCCGTCTACGTCGTCAGCATCCTGTTCGTCTTGATCGTGCTCGGCGCGTTCCTGCGGCTGTCCGGATTCAATATTTTCCGGGTGCTGAATTATTTCAAGGACGAGATCCTGTTCGTGTTCGCGGCGACCTCGGCCGAAACCATGATGCCGCGTTCGATGCAGAAGCTGGAGGAAGTCGGCGTATCCAGGGAAGTGGTGGGGCTGGTGATGCCCGGTGGCTTCTCCCTGAACATGGATGGCACGGCGATCTACATGACCATGTCGGTGCTTTTCCTGGCTCATGCCTTCAATGTCCAGCTCTCGATCTGGCACCAATTGAGCGTGCTGTTCGTGATGCTGTCCACCTCGAAGGGCGCCGCCGGCGTCACCGGTGGCGGTTTCATCGCGCTCGCGGCCACGCTTCCCGTGGTGGACGCGGTGCCGGTCGCCGGCATCGCGCTGCTGCTGGGCGCGGATCGTTTCATGGCGGAAATCCGCGCCGCGACCAATCTGACTTCCAACATCATCGCGACCCTCGTGGTGGGGCGCTGAGTTGACGGCGTCGACATGAAGGTCGCGACCGCGGAGCTGCGGGCCGGCTTCGTTGAAACCGAGGAGACACAGGTCTCCGACGCCGTTCATGCCAGCGAAATGCGGCGCGCGCCATAAGCGCCAGAAAAAACCCGCCGGGTGTACCGGCGGGTCCTGTTGTTTCACTTTCCCAGGAGTTAGCGGTCGTCGTGACGTTCGTGATCACGATCATGATCGGCCAAATCCTGGACGCGATCGATCAACGCCCTGGCGCGGCGGCCAAGGCCATCTTCCGAATCTTCGTCAACCGGACGGTTGCCGAACGCCGCAGCTTCGAGCACTGCCTTGATCTTATTGGCCAGCTCATTTCGATCTTCGGTAATATCGGCGATTGTGTTGAGGTAACGGCCGTAAACCTTGTCAGTGTCCGTGACAGAGCGATTGGCATAAACCAGGCTCGCCCGGCCGAGTGCACCGAGAGGCGCATTGAGCTGCTTGTAAAGTTCCGCGAGTTCAACAAAGTTTTCCTGACGCTGACGAATGCCTGAAGGCAGCGCCCGTTGTTCCAGCCATTCCGACAGCACCCGGCCGTCATGCACATAGCTGTCTTTCAGGCCGAGCAGCGCCAGCAACGTGGGCCGTACGTCGGTGTGATCCGAGAACACCGCGTCGTGGCGGCCGAGTGGCTTCACGCCTGGGCCGACCATCGCAGCCCAGGTACGGGTGATATCCTTTTGGAAATCGCCGTGGTTCCAGGCAAAGCCCGGACCCACGAAGATGCAGTCGGTCTGGTTGACGCAGGCGCCGCCGTTTCCGGTCTCGAAGAAGTAGTTGTCGTTGCCGAACATGGTAAAGGTCGGGGTCCGCGCCGGGCTTGCGGTCACCATGTGCAGCAGTTTCATCTCCGCTTGATCGGCGAGCAGACGGGATAGCTTGTCGGTGTTGCCGGTCATCGGATTGGTGGCGACCAGCGCATTCAGGTCATGCTCCAGGGTGCGGGTAACGGTATCGGTCGGAGCGGGATTGCCGGTAATATAGACCGTTGGCGCGTCGTCGCTGTGCACCGAGAACGCGGTGGTGTTGGCGCGCTGCGTGATTACCAGCCGATTGATCAGCGCGTCGATCTCGCCCTTCTGACCCGTCGCGTAGGTGCAGGGGACGGTAACGCCATCGCAATTCGCGGGGCTTGGAGTGCCGCCGACGAAGTGGTCGTTCTCGTCCGGTACGACGACAAACAGCGTGTTGTCCTTGGTGATGCCGTCTGTCGCGAGCCGGGCAAAGAATTTGCCGAACGCGGTGTCGTATGACTTGAGCTGCGTGACGTAGCCAGCTTCGCCGGGGCCGAAGGTGCCGGACCCAGCATGGTTGTCGTGCGCGTCGGCGATGTAGAGGTACACCACCGGCACGCCGGCCTCGAGCATCGTTGCCGCATAACCCAGCGATTGGGTGGCAGACGGGTTGAAGGTATTGGGGAATCCGGGATTGCCCGCGGCGGTCTGAATGACGTTGCCGTCAAGGTCCTTCACCGGGCCGCTCGGCGAGATCACTGGTTGTACGTGGAGATTGCCGTACAGCGCCTTGAAGCCGGCATACCCGCCAGGCTCGTCGGCGAGCAGATCATCCCTGCCATTGCTGTTGTTGCAGAGCGGGCTGTTCTGCGCGCAGTGAATGGCGATACCGAGGAAATCGGCGTTGGCCTTGTCGCGCAGCGCCGAATTGTTCGCCTCGATGCCTTCCGGCGAGCTGGCGCCAAATACGGTGTTGACGTCAGCAGGCACGCTCTCGAACTCGATATTGGCGACGGAGAATGCCCCGACGTCGCAACCAGCCCGGGTGAATGGCACCCAGGGTGCCGGCGAGGTCTTGCCGAGTTCATTGATCATTTCAGGCTTGCCGTCACCGGCCAGCGCCGTCCAGTACAGGAACGAACTGTTGAAGCTCACGTTGCCATCGGGCTTGAAAAAGCCGTAGCTGTTGGCGACGGGAATTCCCATACGCTCGCCATATACGCCGGTCAGCGCGGTAAGAATGTCGGTCGCGGTGTGGGAAATCAGCGGGGTGTGATGATTGCCGCTGATCGTGCCGTTGTTCTGGATGAAGTTGAACAGATTCGGCATCTGTTCGAGGTCGGACGGAACGTTGGGGTTGTCGCGCCGCAGGTGCACGTTGTCGAACGTGATATAAATAACGTGTTTGACCTGACCGCCCGGAGCGTTCAACTGACACGCCGCGGAGGCGGATTGCGAAGCGGCGCCCAGAAATACAGCGCCAAGCGCCAATGGAATTGACGCGCCAAGAAGAGCCTTCAATCGTTTCATCGTCATCTCCTGCTGTCGGCCAGGATGATTGAGTGAAAAAAGCGCAGCATATCTGCCGACGTCGGGAGATTACATTGCCGGATGTTTCGGGCGATTGACGCGCACATGACGCTTGCAAGGCGCGCGTTGATCCGGCCCCCTAAGTACTTTTCAGGGAAGGAATTTGCGTCTCAAAAAATACGCCAGGAAAACACGGGGCGTTCTTGTTTGTCGGTCCGATGCTGTTGCGCGACCGGCGGAACGTTCATAGCCCTCTGCGCGGCGCGCCGCAGATTGGTTTTCACCATCCTCCGGTGGCCCAGATCAAGGCGAGCCGCTGGCCTTCAACGATCTGATCGGACGTCATTTTCGAAGCCACCGCATCGCGCAGTCGCCGGTAATAGTCGCGTTCGCGCTCGGACGCCTTGGCCGCAGCCAGATCAAGCCATTTGTAGGAAAGAATCACGTTCTTCGGCACGCCGTGACCCTTGTCGTAGCTCAAGCCGAGCCTGCTCTGGGCGAAGACATCACCCTGAACGGCCGCGCTCCGATAGAGGTCGGCGGCGGCGGCGAAGTTCTGCGGCACACCGAAGCCGTTCTCGTACATGAAACCGAGCTGACCCTGCGCACGGGGATTGCCACGAGATGCCGCCGGAGCTAGTTCGCGGACAGCGCGCGAGTAGTCACCCCTGGAATAGGCCGCGGGCCCGCGCGTCGATGCGCCCGCGAAGGCGGCCCGCATCGTTCCGGTGCCGAACACGAGGACGGCAAACAAGATCGCCAGCAGGGTCGATCTCGCCGCGATCAAGTTCAGGATTGCTGAGCAAGCCCTCTCGAAGGGGATGCTGGGCAGTTGCGTTCTCGTATCAGTGAACGCTTTGAACGCGATTGTCATTTGCAACACTCGTGCTGATGGTGCCGCGGAGCCTTGATCGAAGTTCCTCGGCAACGAAATGCGCGTCCAGGCTGTCGCGGATAATCTGGGGACGGATGAAGATGATCAATTCGGTGCGGTTGACCGTCTTGTCCTGATGCGCGAAGGCGTCGCCGATTCCCTGAAGTTGATCGAGCAGGGGAATCCCGTTTCGATTGAGGTTCTGCTGCTCGCTGATCAGGCCGGCCAGCAGTACCGTCTGCCCGTTGGCCACGGAGATCGAGCTCTTGACCTTTCGTTCGGAAACCGTCGGGGTCAAACTTGTGGCGGTTTGCGGCGAGACGTTGCTGATCTCCTGTTCGATATCGAGTCTGACGTTTCCGTTGACGTTGATGCGTGGAGAAACCCGCAGAATGATGCCGGTGTTGCGATAATCGATGGTGTTGACGACCGTGTTGCTCGTCGTCAGCACGGTGGCGCTGCCGGTGGAGACCGGTACGACGTCGCCGACCTGAAGGGTTGCGGCCTGATTATTGACCACGACGAGGGACGGATTGGACAACACTTTCACGCCGGTGACGGTATGCAGAGCGTCCAGGATGGCGCCCGGCTGTGCTTCCGACCCGAGCAGGAAATTGAACCCGGGTACCGCGCGACTGATGAACGTGTTGACCGCGGTTCCGGCGACCGCCGCGGTGCTGGCGGCGGCGCTGGTGGCTGGTGTCGGAACGGACGTCGATTGAGTGTTGAGGAGGGAGCCCTGGTCGGGTCTTAGTCCCAGATTGTGGCTGGTCAGGTAGAACTGAACGCCGTAGGAAAGTTCGTCGCTGAGGGTGACCTCGGCGATGGTGGCGTCGATCGAGACCTGCAGCTGCGGTTGATCGACCTGCTGCAGCGTCGATTCGATGATCCGGTAATTGCCTTGATCGGCGTAGATCAGCAGGGTGTTGTTGACGCTGTCCGCGGTGATCCGCACGCCCTGCATCAGTGGCTGACCGTTACCGGACCCGGAGCCGCCCTTATCGAGTGATCCGGCATTTCCGCCTGCCGGCGCACTAGCCGTCGGCGCGCCAAAGCCGGAATTGGTTCCGGACCCCGAGCGCGAGCCAAAGCCGCCGGATGACGAAGCCGGACTGTTGGCGACGCTGTTCAGAGAAAGCCGGTCGCCGGCGCTCGCCGATGAACCCGACCCGGGCGCGATCTGGTTATCGGCGCTGTCGAGCAGGCTTCCCGAGGAAGCGCCGCCGCCGAACATGTCGGTGAGCACGCGCGCGATCTGGCGGGCATCGCCGTACTTCACCCGGTACACATGGACGCTGGTCCGGGTGCTGTCGGAACGATCGAGCCGCTTGATCCAGGTCGCGGCGGTATGCAGCAGTGCCGGCTTCTTGCTGACCACCAGGATCGCGTTGAGCCGACCGACCGCCTGAAACTTGACCATGCTCTGGCTGAGGCCGTTTTCGCCGGAATCCACAATCTTTTCGAGTTCCGCGATAATCGGCTCCGGACCGCTGTTGACGACGGGGAAAATCCCGACCGATTGCCCCCGCATCCAGTCGAGGTCGAAGCTCAACGCGGTATCCACCGCCGTCCGACGCTCCGCGCCGCTACCCTGGATCAGAAGCAGGTTTCGCGTCGCATCGGCGCGCACCATTCCGGGCTTGGTCGCGAAACTGTCCATCAGCTTGAGCAGCGTCGGCGCGGAGACAAATTGCAGGGGCACCACGGAGACACCGTAGCCGGGTTCAGGGCTGGAGGCCGCGGCATCGACCCGGCCAGTGCCGATGGCGTCGCCGAGCGGCGTCAGACGGTAGCCGGCGGTGTCGCGAACAAGCACGATCCCGCTGATCCGAAGGGCATTTTCGAGCACGTAGATAATGTCAGACTTGGCCACCGGCCGCACTGAAACCAGGCTGACAGTGCCTTGCACCCGCGGATCGATCGTGTAGCCGGTTTGCAGAATGTCCCCCAGAACCACTTTGGCCACGGTGGCGACCGGCGTGTTTTCGAAATTGAGCTCGAAGCCGCCGCCGGATGAGACCGGTTGCGGGCGTGCCTCCGAGATGTCGGTGACCTCAGTGCCCTGGAACACGGCCGGCTGAGCTCGCTGGCCGGTATTGGTCGCCGGGGCGTTCGCCTGCTGGGGATAACGAGGCAAGGTGTCGAGCGAACGCACCTTGTCGAGCACGTCGATATCGCCGCTGTTGGAACTCGTGGTGGCCGAGTTGCAGGACGCCAGCGCGACGACGGACGACAATATGAAGGCAGCATAAACGCTGCGACCGACCGACGGGGGAAGGCCCCGGTTGCCGACACCTGTCATGTTTCAGCCGATCCAACTCTTTTTACTTCGGGGCTCAGGGTCCTCAGGGGGGAGGGGGACGCGAGCTGGTCCGCACTATTAGCGGCGGAACATGACAGTAATAATTGCGGACCGAGGCCGATGGATCAGGGCCAACGCGGGCAGCGCCGATCCTTGATCCAGGACAGGGGGTCCAAGGCTGATCTTAATGCCTGATTTTAATGGCTGTTTTTCAAGACTGGTTTTCTGATGAGGCCGATAGTCCTCGCGCTTCGTACAGCTGTCATGTTTCGGATCAATAACCTCTCGGCGGCCGACAACTGGCGGCCGACGGGTGACCCGGTGCGCCGTGGTCCGCTGATCGGCCCCAGGAAACGCGGCGCGACTGGAATGCCAATGATCAGCGACGAATCCTTACAGTTCGCGGAATATCTTCGTCGTCACAATCATCTGACGAAGGCCGCCGCCAATGGCGAGCCGGCCGAGCAGGGCGGTGCCGGGCGTCAGCAAGGCAAGCTTTGGGAGCTTACTGACCTTTCGGCCAGCGAGTTCGCGGACGAAGCCGCTCGTTTCGCCGATCTCGATCGGGTCTCCTTGCAGGACATGCTGTCTGCACCGGCCCTGGGGGAGGCATTCTCCCAGCGTTTTCTTCGGGAAATGATGGTTTTCCCCTATCAATCCGCCGATGGAGGCGCCGTGTTGGCGGTCGCGGATCCGACCGATACGGCGGCACGGCGTGCCGCGGAAATCGTGCTCCGGACCGAGGTCACGATCAAGGTGGCGTCCGTCGAGGATCTCACGGTGGTGCTCGATCGCCGCCTCGGCGACGACGATATCGAGCTCGGCGGCGGCAGCGAGCCGCATCGGCCGCGCGAAGATGATATCGAAAGCTTGCGGGACCTCGCCAGCGGCGCGCCGGTGGTTCGCGCCGTCAACGATCTCCTGGAAAAGGCGGTGGAGCTTCGCGCCAGCGACATTCACATTGAGCCGTTTCAGGCCGGGCTGGTGGTCCGCATGCGCATCGACGGCTTGCTGCGACCGGTCGCGGCGCCGGCCGGCGTGTTGCCGCAAGCCGTCATTTCGCGCATCAAGATTGTCGCGAACCTCAATATCGCGGAGCGCCGGCTACCGCAGGATGGCGCCGCGCGGCTGCGCGCCGGGCGCGCGGATATCGACATTCGTGTCGCGATCATGCCGATGCAGCATGGGGAATCCGCGGTCATACGCATCTTGCCCAAGGATCGCGGGCTGCTGGTCGTCGAGAAGCTGGGATTCTCGCCGGCCGATGATGTCACGCTCAGACGATTGCTGAAGCTGCCCCACGGCATGATCGTCGTCACCGGTCCGACCGGAAGCGGCAAGACCACGACGTTGGCGACAATTTTGTCGATCCTGAACGAGCCGGGCCGGAAGATCCTGACGGTCGAGGACCCCGTGGAGTACGACCTGCCCGGGGTCAATCAGGCCCAGGTCAAGCCCGCGATCGGCTTGACCTTCGCGGCGGCGCTGCGCTCGTTCGTGCGCCAGGATCCTGATGTCATCATGGTTGGCGAGGTGCGCGATTCCGAAACCGCGCATGTCGCGGTTCATGCGGCCCTTACCGGTCACCTTGTTCTGACCACCCTGCACACCGAGTCGGCCGCCGCCGCGGTGCCGCGTCTTCTCGACCTCGGCGTCGAAGGGTATCTGCTGCGCTCGACCTTGAGAGCCGTGGTCGCGCAGCGGCTGGTTCGGCAACTGTGCGACCGCTGCAAAACGCCAAAAATACTGAGCGAGGCCGATTTCGCCGAAGATCCTCGACTCGGCGCGTTCGGCTTCCAATGCGGCGAGACGTTTCAGGCACCTTTCGGGTGCGAACGCTGCGGCGGCACCGGCTATCGCGGCCGGCTCGGCGTGTTCGAGATCCTCGAACTTAGCAACGAGATCCGTGAACTGGTCGGGGAGAAGACCGATGGACTCAAAATCGACCAGGCGGCGATCCGCGCCGGAATGACGACGATGCTCGACGACGGCGTTGCGAAATGTCGCGCCGGCCTGACTTCGCCTGCGGAAATACTCCGCGTTACGACCGTGCGGTGAGGTGAGATCGTGCCGAATTTCCGCTACCGGGCGCTGACGCAGAACGGAGAGATCGTGCATGGCACGCTCTCGGCTCCGACCGCAAGGGAAGTTGCGCACCGGATCGAGTATCTCCGGCTGCTGCCAATCGAGACCATCGAAGACAAGGCGACGGCGGCCGCAGCGGGCGGCGGTTTCGGTCTTTTCGGTCGGCCGGGCCCGGCGGAAGTGACGACCTTCACCAGGGACCTCGCGCTTCTGCTGAAGGCGGGGGCGCGTCTGGACGATGCACTTGAATTGCTCGCGTGCGACGCGGATGTCGGCCGGCTGCGTCCGGTGGTCGGCAAGCTGCGGGCCGCGGTTCTGACCGGCGAAAGCTTCGCCGGCGCGGTTGCGGGACACCCGGCGCTGTTTCCCGCCATGTATGTCGCGCTGGTTCGCGTCGGCGAAGTATCGGGCACGCTCGATCAGGTGCTTGAGATGCTGGGAACGGAGCGGGCGCGGGCCGAGCAAATGCGCCGCAAAGTCACGGATGCGATGCAGTATCCGGCCTTCGTTCTGATCGCCGCGGCCTGTGTCATGCTGTTCTTCATTCTGTTCGTTCTGCCGCAGTTTTCGTCAGTACTGCAGGACTTCGGCGCAAAATCGGACTCCGCGCTCAGCGTCTTCATCAGGCTGTCGGATTTTCTTCGGGCCAACGCCGCCGGCGTGATGCTCGCCGCCGCTCTGGCCGTGGCGAGCCTGTGGTGGCTGCTTCGCCGGCCGGGCGCGGGTGCCGCGATCATGACCGCGGTCTCCGCCGTGCCCGGCATAGCCAGCGTCTTCCAGTTTTACCGCACCAGTCTTTTTTGCCGCAATCTCGGCGTTCTGCTCGGCTGCGGCGTCAATCTCACGGCCACCCTGCGCATCCTGGTCGACATCATGGCGGTCACCGGAAACGTCGCGACCTGGACGGCGGCGGCGGATCGCGTCCGTCACGGCGGCAAGCTTTCGGACGCTCTGCTCGCGTCGAGCAACATGCCGCCGATGGCGATCCGGATGCTGCGGCTGGGCGAGGAAACCGGGCAATTGCCGGTGCTGGCGGGCCGGGTCGCCGAGTTCTATGAGGCGAAATTGCAGCGCAGCCTTGACCGCATCGTCGGCATCATCGGGCCGCTCGCCATCATCACCATCAGCACCGTGGTCGGGGGATTGATCGTATCGGTCATGACTGCGCTGCTGTCGGTTACGCAACTGGTCGGATAGAGCAAGGGTTGGTTCATGATGCAGTCGGCAAGACGGGTTGGCAGGTTTTTCGCCGGGAGCGCCCACGACAGGCGCCGGCAGGATTTGGGCCAGCAGGGCTTTACGCTGGTCGAAATGCTGGTGGTGATCACCATCATCGGTCTCATCATGGGTCTGATCGGTCCGCGGGTTCTCAATTATCTCAGTGAATCGAAGGTCAAGGCGGCGAAGATCCAGCTGCAGAGCTTCTCCAGCGCGCTCGACCTGTTCTATCTCGATGCCGGCCGTTTTCCCTCGACGTCGGAAGGCCTGACGGCGCTGGTCCAGCGTACGCCGGGTATCGCTGCCTGGAACGGGCCGTATCTCAAGGGCGGCGCCGTGCCGAACGATCCCTGGAATCATCCCTATTTGTATCGCTCGCCCGCGGAACGCGGACCCTACGATATCATGTCGTACGGATCGGACGGCCAGGAAGGCGGCAGCGGGATTGCGGCCGACATTTCGATCGACAATCTGACCAACGCTAAAAATGAGTAACGACAGGGAAAACGGCTTCACCTTGCTTGAGATGGTGTGTGTGCTCGCGCTCATCGCCATGATGGCGGCCGTGCTGTTGCCGTTCATCCCGCATCAGACATCCCGCTCCCGGCTGCAGGCCTACGCGCTGCAGACCGCGACGCTGCTGAAGGCGGATCGCAACGCGGCCATCCGGCGCGGGGTGGATGTTTCCACGCTGGTTGACACCGGAAGCCGCTCGATCCGGTCAGGCGCGACCGCGGATACGATCCGGATCCCGGACGACGTCCGTTTCGACGCGCTGCTGCCGCAAACCTGCAACCGGCGTGCCGCCCTGTCGACCATCAGCTTCTTTGCCAGCGGCATGTCGTGCGGCGGCGCCATCGCACTGACCCGACTCGATGCGGGCTATGAAATTCGCGTTAACTGGCTGACGGGAAGGATCGAGATTGTTCCACACACCGCCACAAATTGACCGTCGCGATGCCGGCTTCACGATCATCGAAGTGTTGATCGCGCTGGCGGTCGTTGCCGTTTCGATTCTGGCGATCGGATCGGTGATGTCGACAAACGTCCGTGGTGTCCGCTTGCTCGAGCAGCACGTGACACTGATGCAGACCGCGCGTTCGGTCATGACCGCGGACATCCCGCCACGCGCCGAACTGGGCCTCGGCGCGGTGTCGGGCCAGGAGAATGACTACCGTTGGAAGATCGATATCGGCCCGCTCGGCGAAGACTGGGCCGTGCCAGGCGCGGACGTCGCCTGGATTCCCGCGCTGGTCAGAATTCAGGTGCGGTCCCCTTCAGGGGCGGTGTCGGACCTTACAACGGTTCGCCTGATGCGGGGGCCGCCGAAATGAGCGGCTTGCCTGCAAAGCCACGGGCCGGCGAGGGCGGCTTTACGCTGATCGAGACCCTGGTGTCGTTGGCGTTGATGGGGCTGGTGCTTTCGGCGCTGGCCAATCTCACCGCGCAATGGCTTCCGAACTGGAATCGCGGCTTTGAGCGCATCCAGCGCAGCGAACTGATCGGCATCGCGTTGCAGCGGATCGGCGCCGACCTCGCGGCCGCCGAATATGTGCCGGCCAATCGCCGCGAGCGCCATCCGTTGTTCGATGGCTCGGAACTGTCGGTCACGTTCGTGCGCACCGCATTGGGTCCGAACACCGGGCCCGGGTTGGATGTGGTGCGGGTCGGCGAAACCACCGATCCTCTGGGCTTCGCAACGGTCCGTTCGCGTTCGTCGTTCCGGCCGTTGCCGCTGGGTCCTTCATTGTCCGAACAACTTCATTTCGGCGAACCGGTCGTGCTGCTGCGCGCGCCGTTTCGGCTGTCATTCGCTTATGCAGGCCAGGACCGGGTCTGGAAAAGCAGCTGGCACGACTCCGAAAAACTCCCGGCGGCGATCAAGCTGACGGTGCGGGACGCTGCGAGCGAACGTATCCTTTCGATCTCGACGATTGCGCCGGTTCATGTCCAGTCGCCTGCGCAAGCCGATTGCGCGCAGCCGGAGGGCGGCTGCGAGGCCAAACCGGATGCTGCGATCAATCCCCAGGGAGGTTCACAAGGAAGTCCGCAGGCAAACTCCCAAGGAAACCCTCAAGGAAACCCTCAAGGAAACCCTGAGGGAAGTTCGCCGCAAATGGGCAATGCCACGACCGGGCAGGGAGGTTAGCGATGGCAGGGCAATCTCGACGCGCGGACGCAGCAGCCTCGGAGCGGGGCTTCATCATCGTTGCCGTGCTTTGGATTCTGGTGGCGTTGTCGGCGCTGGCGACGATCTTCTCGGTCTATCTGTCCAATTCGGCTCAGGCGCTGGCCGTCACCGATACCGGATTGCAGACGGAAGCTCTGATGTCGGCCAGTCTCGAACTGACGACCTATCAGTTGCTGCTCGCAGGTGACAAGGCGCGCCCGGCGCAGGGGTCATTCCACTTCCGGCTCGACAAGGCCGAGGTTCTCGTCAGCTTTACGTCGGAAGCCGCGCGCGTCGATCTCAATTTCGCGTCCAGGGAAATGCTGGCCAATCTGTTTGCCGTCCTCGGCGCCAATGAAAAGATCGCCACCGAGGCTGCCGACCGGATCATCGGGTGGCGGACGCAGCCCAAAGCCAACGCCGCCAACGAGGAGGAGGCGCTGTATGGCGCCTCGGGCCTCACTTACTCGCCACGACAGTCGTTGTTTACCCATGTCAACGAACTCAGCCTCGTTCTCGGCGTGCCTCCGGAACTGGTCGACCGCGCTTTGCCGTTTGTGACCGTCTTCAGCGGATCGCCCGAGATCGATGCCCTGACCGCGCCGCCCGAGGTGATTGCCGCATTGCCCGGCATGACGCCTGCGGCCCTGAATGATTTCCTGAAGCAGCGGCCGGCCTTGCCGAGGGACCAGTCGGCGATCGCTGCCGCACTCGGGCCTGCCCAGGCCAGCGCGGCCATTCCCAAGAGTAAATCCTTTCGCGTCCTGACGACGCTCAGCTTCGACAATGGTCGCCGGACCTCCTCGGAGGTTGTCATCGCGTTGGGCGAGGACAAGGAAAAGGACAAGGATCCCTACCAGGTGCTGTCGTGGCGGGACGACGTGGAATCCGGCCACCGGCCGCGGAAACTGGCGGGCGGTTGAGATCATGATATCCGAAATCAAAACCCTGTTCGATGAATGGATCGCAGCCGTGGCCCGGGCCGTCAATTCCGGGACGGGTCGGTATGCGCTCCGGCGGCGGATCCTGCTTAGCGAAGATAGCGACAACACGTTTACGGCCAGGATGATATCGGCGCGAAAGGACCCGGCGCTGCCTGAAATTTCGTTTGGCCTCTCGCATGGTCAGCCCGATCCTCCCTTGCCGGCGGATTGGCAGGCGGCGTTTCGTGGCAGCCGCATTGAAGCGCTGATGACGCCCGGCCAGGTATTGTTTCGATCGCTCGATTTTCCAAAACAGGCGGTGGATTTCCTCGATGGCATGATCCGCGCGCAGATCGACCGCCTGACGCCCTGGACCGCGGACGATGTGGTATTCGGCTGGAGCCCGCCCCAGGCCAATCCCCGCGAGCGGGTCGAGTTGACACTGGCCGCGACATCGAGACAGCAAATCCAGCCACTGCTTCAGCTCGTGACCGACCTGGGGGCGGCATCGATTGCCGCGTTCGCCCTGCTTCCCGCCGCGACGGGGGCGCCGGCGAAGATCAAGGTCTTCGACCAGCCGCTCCGCGGAGCCGCCGGTCGGGCGCCGGATGTGCCGCGCATGTTGCGCCTCGCATTGCTGTCCGCCGGTCTTGCGGCCGCGGCCTCGCTGATCGCCGCGGCCTACATCGGCGGCGCGCTTGAGTCCGAGCAGCAACAACTGACGCGCCGGATTTCGGAGCGTCGCGTCGCGCTGCGTCTCAACCCGAACGCCGGCGGGTCGGCGCTGAGCCTCCTTGCCAAGCGCAAGCAGACCAGCCCATCGAGCGTCGTCGTGCTCGAGGCGCTCTCGCAGGCGCTGCCGGATAGTACCTATGTGACGGAGCTGCGGATCGAGGGCGACAAGGTTCAGGTGATCGGCCTGACGCAGGATGCGCCGTCGTTGATTCGATTGATGGAGCGGTCGCCGCAATTTGCCCGCGCGACGTTTTTTGCGCCAACCACGCGTGCGCAGAATGACCCGGGTGAGCGGTTCCACATCGAAGCCCGTATCACGCCTACTTTTGGATCGGGCACATGAACCTCCCTGCGACTTTAAGAAAATCGCTCACAACCTCGCCCTCCGTGGCCGCGGCGGCCTACGCCGGCCTGATGCTCGCGCTGCTGGCGATGGTTGCAAGCTCCATTGTCGACATGCTCGGCCAGCGGGAAGCGGTGGCCGCTTCGGCGGCGATGCTGGAGCAGCTTGAGGGCCGCAAGGCGCGCGCACCCGGCGGAGGTCCGGCCGAAACGGGCATGCCGTCCGGCTCGGCATTTCTGGAAGGGGCGACGGTCACCGTCGCGGGAGCCGCTCTGCTGCAGCGCGTTGCGGGCGCGGTGACGAAACAGGGCGGCAATGTCCTGTCGTCGCAGCTCGATGTGCAAGGCACGCCGTCCAAGGCAGGATTTGTCAGCATGGTCGCGAGTTGCGAGCTCGATCAGCCAGCCCTGCAACCGCTAATCTACGATCTCGAAGCCGGAATGCCGTTCCTGTTCATCGATCAGCTCGCTGTTCAAGCCCCGACGACCTCGTCCGGTGAGGGGAAATTGCGAATTCTGCTGGCGGTGTCGGGGCAATGGCAGGGTGCGAAATGATGCGGAAATTGGCGATCGGAATCACGGTTCTGGCACTGTCGGTGTATGGGGGCATATCGGCGTCGACCTCTGCTGTCTCCAACGATGCGCTGGACGATCAGGCGGAGGGTCCGCGCATGGGAGCTGCGGCAGCCTCGACCTGGACCAATCCCGCCGCCACGGTGGTGCAGGTCACCGCCACTTCGCCCGCGCCGGTTGCACCAGGATCCGAGCGGACGCTGAGCGCCAATCCGCTGTGGGCCATGCCGCTCGCCCAATTTCCGGTCACGCGCGACCGGCCGATCTTTTCGCCATCGCGGCGGCCGCCCGCCACTGCCGTCGCACCCGTTGTGGCGCCAAAGGTGGCCGCTATGCCCAAACCAAGGGAGCCCGAGCGTCCGCAGCTCACTTTGGTCGGCACCATCGCAAGCGACGAGGAGGGTTTCGGAATCTTTGTGGATCAATCGACCAAGGCGGTGCTCCGCCTGAAGGTTGGCGAAGACTTTCGGGGCTGGAAGCTGCGATCGGTTCAGGGCCGGGAAACGGCGCTGGAAAAGGATCAACAGGTCGTCACGCTGGCGTTGCCGCAACCGGGCGTGGGACAGGTGACCAGTGAAGTCCCTCCGCCTCCACCGGCGCCGCCAAGACTGCGGTCGTCCGAGTCGCGACCGGAACGGCGCTAGTTCTTGTCCTGTGCTCAGCAACACGACCCGTATTGTTGAACAGCTGACGTGAACAACAGACCGATCGCCAGAAATGGCCCGAACGAGATGGATGATTGACCGGTCAATTGCCGTCCAGCCAATTGCATGACGCCGGCGCAGGCCAGCGCGGTCAGCGCCGCCACCAGCACGAGCACGGGAAGGCCTGCAACGCCGCTCCAGATTCCGGCGGCCGCGAGGAATTTGACGTCGCCCAGCCCCAGACCCTGGACTTCCCTGAAAGTGAAATACAGCCGTCTCAGGAGCCAGAAGGTGGCTCCGATGGCCGCCCCCTCGCAGGCCGCTTCCAAACCAGCCGGCGCGCCACCGATGATCACGGCCTTCGACAGTCCGAGACCCGCGATCGTCAGGTTCAACCAGTCCGGAATGATCCCGTGGCGGATGTCGATCCAGGCAAGGACGGCGCTGAGCAGGCATAGCAATGCAAAGGATACGACGATGACCACGCCGGGTGCCCCATTCAGTACAGTTACCCGGCCGACGTTTAGCAGATCGTCGAAACGGCGTCGAAAATCATTCTTGAAATCACCTTGTTCAAGATACCCGCCTCCAGTCCAGGCCTCGGAAGCGGAATAAGTGGTTCAGCTCGCAGATCATAACGTCATCAGCGGGCGATACAGGGCGGGTCGCAATCCTATCACAGGGGTGAAAATGAAAATCGGCTTTCGGCGAAGCTCGATCTGCTGCAAGCCCGGCTTATCGGCTTGACGTCAAACTGACACAGCCTCGTCATTTGCAGCAGATTATAAGTCGTCGCGCCCAACCTTTTTCGAGGGGGGAGATGAGAAAGAATGCGAGGGATAAGATGAGAAAGAATTTGCTTTCCACTGCTGCGATGGTTGGCGTCGCGGCTGCGTTTGCCTGGAGCGGCGCGGTTGTCGCTGATGATTTCGATGGCCGCGGTCCGGACTTCGGTCGGCACGACAATGACGGCCATCACGGTAGCCCGCAGAACGAGGCGCGGACCGCGACCCCGATCAAGCATCTCGTGATTATCTTCAACGAAAATAGGTCGTTTGATCATTACTTTGCCACCTACCCGAATGCGACCAACCCTCCGGGCGAGCCGGTCTTCAAGGCGGCCCGCAACACGCCGGCGGTGAACAATCTGGCCGCGAATCCGTATCTGCTCAACAATAATGGCAACTTCACCAACCCCGCCAACGGCAGCGGCGCCGCCAATCCGTTCCGCATCGATCGCACGCAGGTGAACACGGCCGGTCAGGGCCATTCCTATACGCCCGAGCAGGAGGCCTATGACAACGGCGCGGCCGACCTCTTCCCGAAGTTTACGGGCCATGGCACCACGGGCGGCGCCGGCGCCTTCGGCACCAACGGCATGGTGATGGGCTATTACGATGGCAACACGGTCACCGGCATCTGGAACTACGCGCAGCATTTTGCGATGAGCGACAATGCCTATACCGACACTTATGGTCCATCGACCCCCGGCATGGTCAATGTGATCGCCGGCCAGACCAATGGCGCGAAGGCCATCGTGGGCAACCCGTCCATGATCAGCGACGGCGCAGGCGGTTTCACCCTGATCGGCGATACCGACCCCGGTTTTGACGTGTGCTCCAGCACCACGAGCCAGGTCATGATGACCGGCAAGAACATCGGTGATCTGCTCAACGCGGCCCATCTCACCTGGGGTTCGTTCGCGGCTGGCTTCAACCTGCAAACCGTCAACGCGAACCAAACCACCGGCTGCAAGCGCAGCACCTTTTCAGCCGTCATCGGCGGCAGCCCCAACGATTACATTCCGCATCATATCTGGTTCCAGTACTACGCATCGACCGCCAACCCGACCCACGCCCGCCCGAGTTCAACCCAGGCGATCGGCTACAGCACGATGGGGAACGGCGGAACGGCTGACCCCGCCAATCATAGCTATGACCTGAACGACTTCTACGCGGCGGTGAAGGCCGGCAACTATCCCTCGGTCTCCTACGTCAAGATGCCGGCCTATCAGGACGGTCACCCGGGCAATTCCGATCCGCTCGATGAGCAGGAGGGAACGACCTCTCTCATCAACTTCCTGCAGCAGCAGCCTGATTGGCAGAACACCGCTGTGATTCTCACCTATGACGACTCGGACGGCTGGTACGACCACGCCTATGCCACGCCCACGAGCGCATCTTTTGACGCCACCGCCGATCAGGTGAACGGCCCCGGCAGATGCGGCTCGGGCACTCAGCCCAACGGCCTGAACGGCACGCCTGTCAACGGACGCTGCGGTCCCGGCACGCGCATCCCGTTCATCGTGATCTCGCCCTTTGCCAAGCACAACTATGTCAGCCATGAGCGGATCTCGCAGGCCTCCGTGGTGCGCTTCATCGAGGATAACTGGTTGCACGGCGAGCGCATCGGCGGTGGCTCCTTCGATGCCAGCGCCGGTTCGATCCTCGACATGTTCGACTTCCGTCAGGAAGATCGCGACGACAAGCTCATCCTCGATCCGTCGACGGGCACCGTGGTTGCGAGTTCGCACGACCACGACCACGACCACGACTAAGGCCACTGAGCGATTG